>NZ_JBZXYR010000008.1:0-236062 GCF_058895805.1 Paenibacillus sp. NMA1017
CTGAGCCAGGATCAAACTCTCCATTAAAGACCAACCGAAGTTGGTTTATAGAAAGAGCGATAAGCTCATTTTGAAACTGACGAGATAAAATATCTCTTGTTCACTTCCATTTCATACAGCCTGATGGCATGTACTAAAATTTCAGCATTGGATTTTGTAAACAAAATCCGTACTCACTCGTTGTTCAGTTTTCAAAGATCAATCATTTCCGGACATATCAACACCCGGACTAATAATATATCATACTTCGGTGATTCACGCTACTGGTAAATAATACCTCATAGGTGATCCTTTAAATTTTTTTTCCCATCTAACTATTATATCCCTGCCTATCATACGGCCGGATATATAATATATCATTTAGGTTTGCTGATTACTACATGTAAATTACACCAATTAATAATCAAGTTATCAAAATCAGTTCTATTTCTGTACTGCTCATACTTTCGAATTTGTTTTTCTTCATTAAAAGTACCGTGAATCTTTGACCAGATCTACTGCATCCGAAGAATGCTTTTGATGCATCCCCCTTTCAGTTCCAAAAAAGGGACCACTAATAATGAAGCGTTCCAATAATTATCTATGCACATTTGGGAACGTGAAATAGACTAATTTAGAACCATTCCTATAAGCATGCTTTTAGGAACAATAATGAAGTATAAATTTTCACATTATTAGGATATCGCCAGCAAAATGCGGATTTACAACGTTAAAGAGCCTTATATTAAATTTCGTGAATCCGCCTTTAATAATGGATACTAACCCACATCATTTAAGGCAGATTTATTGATTCAGTCGGCCTCAACTGGTAAGTTGATCCTACTAGGCCTAACATAATAAAACAAAAAAGGCTGCCGCGGCAGTCTTTTTTTACTCAACTAATGTTTCCTGCAAGCGTATCAGTGCGCATTTTAAAATTATTTAAAACACCAATTTTAATAGCATTCGAATAAAGAGTTATCCATAGCTTTTTCATCAAACAAACGCTGAATCAATTGGATGTTCGCCAATTCCATTGATGTTGCAGCGAAACTGCGAAAAACGGTTTAACTGAGATTCATGTTCACGCCAATTATATTTTTCCCGTCAATACGAAACAAGGGATTTTAAATAAGTTAAATCAGCACCTCGATCCCAGCCTGAGTTTTCCAATTGATCCGGCCAGCGGATGTGGTGTGATCTTCTCTTTAAATCATTAAGGACTTCCTCTGCTATGTGAATATGAAAACGTTCAACGGACATTATATTTCTCCTCCTTTTTTGTGCACATCTTAATCAATACAGATTTCGCCCCGACCAGACTTACCTTGGTTTATCACTAAGGGAGGCCTGTTTTGGGTTAATGAATGGACAATTCGGAAATAATTCACTCATACCGTCTAAAGGAGGGAACAAATTCATGAATTCTAATGATAATCTATCAGGGCAAAACGCATATTTAAAAGAGCTGAATGCCTTATTTATCCCATTGGACGGAATAGAGAATCTGGACAGCATGGTTAAGGCCATCGGAGATGCAGATATTGTACTGCTTGGCGAGGCGAGCCATGGGACGTCTGATTTTTACCGAGTTCGGGCCGAACTTTCGAAGAAGCTAATTACAAGCAAGGGATTTAACATTATCGGCGTGGAAGGAGACTGGCCCTCTGCTTATCGGTTGAACCGGTATGTTAAAGGGATGGAGGGGGCCGATTCTTCGGCAGCCGATGCACTGGGTGATTTTACCCGCTGGCCGACCTGGATGTGGGCGAATACGGATATTCGTGATTTCGCGGAGTGGCTGAAGGAGTACAATGAGGTGAATCAAGGGGGCGGCAGTGACTGTCCCAAGGTTGGATTTTATGGCATCGATATGTACTCGTTATGGGAATCAATGGAGGCAATCATCGCTTATTTGGAGGATACCAAGTCTCCCCAGCTGAAACAGGCCCGCAGGACATACGCCTGTTTTGATCCATATAGCAGGGACCATCAGACTTATGGCATTGCGGCAGGACTGCTCTCAGAGAGCTGTGAGAAAGAAGTGGTTGAGCTACTGAAGCAGATTCAGAGCCGGCGCATGGCGTATCCGGGAAGTGAGGAAGAGCTGAATGCGGAGGTGAACATGCTCGTCACTTCCAGCTCGGAGGCCTATTATCGTACGATGGTCCGGGGCGGCCCGCAGTCCTGGAATATACGGGACAGACATATGGTTGAATCACTGAAGCGAATCATGTCCTATTACGGCGCCTCGGCGAAAGCCATTGTCTGGGAGCATAATACGCATATCGGTGATGCGCGGGCAACGGATATGATGGCTGATGGCATGGTCAATGTGGGTCAGCTGTTGCGGGAGGATCCGGAACATCGTGTGTTTGCCGTTGGCTTCGGGACCTATCAGGGCGAGGTACTGGCGGGAAGAGCTTGGGGAGCTCCGGTTGAGAAAATGACCGTGCCGCCCGGACAGCCGAGAAGCTGGGAGTATTGCATGCACCGGGTGGGAGACGGCCGAAATGGCATGGTAATGCTCTCCGATGCATCTTCCATGCTGCATACGATCATTGGCCACCGTGCCATCGGTGTGGTATATGAGCCTGCTCATGAACGATTCGGCAATTACGTGCCTTCCAGCATGGCGGATCGTTATGATGCGTTTGTTCATCTCGACCGGACCACCGCCCTTCAGCCACTGCCTATCCTTCAACCGGTTGCAACGGATGCTTTATTTTCAGAATAACAGCTCGCAAGAACCGTTTGTGGGATGCAGGATAGCTGGGTATAGACATGCTTGAGAGACATCGTGTTGATGTTATCTGTAAACATCCGCTTTCCACTCACCCATCGCTTCCAAGCACCAAGATGTTTCTTCCGGGTTGCTCTTTAAGTTTCAAAACTTCTTATCACCCATTATAATACTTTGAATCAAGAGATACCCAATCTATTCACGTATGGTTCTCACCTGTGACAAAACTGTCGGATGCTATTAACTAGTTCCTCCGCATGAGTAAGGACAAGCATATGATCGGCCCCTTTGATTTCGGCAAACCTAATTGCAGGTACACGCTTGAAGTGCTCGGCGATATTGTACATATCCGGCCATTCTATGGTTCCTTGTATAAATAACGTACTCGCTGCAATTTTTTCTAAACGTTCAATCGAAGGCGGCTCTAGCCAAAGGACCTCAAAGCTTCTCCACTCGGTGAATACCCTTGTCATGTAGTGATTATGCATTTCAGTCAAAAAACTCCGATGGGGGCTAGCCATCGTAATGCCTCGTCATCTTGTGCATAGAGAACGAGAGCTGATGAGATTATGCGAAAAGTGATGAACAAACATGGCGGAGACATAGCCTGAACCCTTCTACTCAACATGCCCAAAATATTTTTTATGCCTCTAAATCCCTCTCTTTGTCAGCAGAAAATAAAGTATTAGACTGGCTCTTTAAATTGGAACAGCGACAGCCGAGGACAAAAAATAAAGTCCTAGACGGTCGCTGTCCGCCCCTTCACAGCCCGGTAGGAACCGCTTTCGCTATCCAAGTCTCCATACCAGTTCCAACACCATTCTCTTACGTTGCCAGACATATCGTAAATTCCTAACTCGTTGGGTTTCCGGGTACCGATTGATTTTGTTTTATTATTGTTGCTCTCTATGATAGGCCAGTTCCAGTCTCCAGATAAGTATTTGTCTCCGGCATTTTTCCAATACCATGCGACCTCGTCGGCATTATTGCTTCCGCTGTATGTGTAGCCCTTGCTCGCCTGACCTCCGCCTGCAGCATATTCCCATTCTACTTCTGTGGGCAAACGGTAACCGTTAGCTCCCTGATTGATCGTTACTGTCCATTTTATATTATCATTATCATTTTTAAGGAACATTAATAGCTTTCTCATTGATATATCTCCTTTAAGCTGATAGGAAAAATGATAGGCCATGACGGTCTGAAACTCGCCTCCAGCAGTGTTGAAGGCCGTTCGCCTGGCAGGAAACGGCCTGCAACATCCGCACTGACGGATAGACTGGAGGGGGGTCATCGGCCTGTCTACAATACTTAGGGCTCGGTGAGTCCTCCATGATGGATTCATTTAAACCCTATCATCAGACAGCTCTCAAAACCCGCTTATCCCGTGAGACAGTCCCAACCGCGCCTGTTCGTTGAACAGCTTGCAGTTGAGTGGTTACCACACCGTTACGTTAGAGCTCCCACTACTCTGATACCCCTCTGTTGCCAACACCTGGTAAGACCAGTTACTTCCCAGATTCATTCCTTTGCTCGCCCATGCTTTCACGTGGTTGCTGAAAGTGATCGTGGAGTTGCCCCCGGTCGGTCTCTTCGACTGTCGAACACTCCAGTACTGAATAAACGTCGTTTTTTGGCCTTCAATGGAAGGTGCGTCGTATCGCATTGTTGTGTAGATGTCATATGTGCCCCCATCACTGGTCACCGTACCTTTATACGTTCCGGTAGGTCGATAAGTACCCCAGCTATCAACGACGTAATATTCGATGAGTGAGTTTCTCGTCCACCCGTAGAGAGCCAGATATCCATTACCGGACGGCGCCCAGACACCGGCATTGTAGTTAATCGTTCTGTTTGGCGATCCAGTAGTCCAGCCTTTGCCGACAACAAAATTCCCGGTATCCTTCCATGTTACGCTGTAATTACCCCCTGATCCATTAACAGCATTGACCGTCCCACCACCATCGGTCCAATTTTGCCAATAGTCTGTCGCTGCACTTGAGGTTGTTGCAAACAACCCAAAACTCATGGAAGCTGCAAGAACTACCGTCATCATTTTCTTACTAAAATTAAACATACTCTACCTCCTAAAATTTTTGTGTTTGTCCCATACACCTGCTTGTTAGTTGATTCTCTTTGTAACACATTTCTTATCTGTGCCATATCTCGTTTTTTACTTTTACCTCCTTTCTGTGTAAATTATAGAATGATAGCGGTTACACAAAAACCTAGCAAATTAAAGCTTTAACTTTATTATATTTAGCTTTCTTTGAAATTTATAGAAACATTTTTAAAGCGTTTTTTAGATATTCATCTAATCGGCAACGATACCAAAATCTTGTCCTCCGACACCTTTGTAGTCTTTTGATTGTGAAAACCAACATTTTTTATTAATAGAAACAACAAAAGAGACTGCTTTAAAAAGCGCTCTCTTTGTTGTTGAGGGTTTTCCGGCGGTTCAAAAAGTCGATTGTCACTTTCAATCACAATATTCAATTTTTAGAAGTCAGCACCAAGTTGAACAGGAACGGAGTGGGCGGAATGGTGCTGTACAAGCGATAGCGTTCGCCTTTGTGCCCGGATTTCAACCTTCTTAGCTTGATTAAGAAATCCGGGCACAACAGCGATGGGAAGCACCATCCGACCGCGTAGTGTCGCCTCGTGTACATTTTTAACTCAGCTTATAAAAAAACTTTATGCAAATAACGCATAAATATCAATATTCATCCATCGCATGCTGTAAAATGTGCTTGGGTGATTAGCAGTGCATAAGGGAATTCTCGATTCACGTGAGGACAAACACTTAACTTTTCATAGGGAGGCATGATGAAAATGATTTTGGAGGATATGTATTATGGGAATTGGCGTCCCAGTGAACAAATAAAGTCAACCGACCCTGAATCTCAAAAAGTTAATCAAAAAATTAGTGAATATATGGAGATGCTAAAAAATAAATTACCAGAAGTCGATTTTGAGCAAATGGAAGTCATATTTGATTTATTAAACGAGTCCACCTCCCTGCACTCCGCAGCAGCATTCATCCACGGGTATCGAACGGGAGCCTTAACGATGATTGAAGTATTTAGCGAGGAGAAGTAATTGGTTGTTCGTAATAAATAATGAAACAAGTGTGAAGCGAACCAGTTATGGATGGGGAGATTTAACGAATGAGTTCAGAAAAAAGCACCTCAAACGGCAAAAGTAATCTTTTGCCTTGAAGTGCTTTACTTTGTATGCAAATCCCTTAACTTCGCTTCTAGCGCTCGGTATTGAGCCAGTTGAAGAACAATCTGCACGCGCAGCGCGTCCCCGACACACACTCTAACAAGCAACTATGTTTTTAAGCTTCCACCCGATTCAAAAACACTTTCGTCCGCTCCAGCTGCGGATTACCGAAAATCTGCTCCGGCGTACCGGATTCCGCAATTTCGCCATTATCCATAAAAATGACACGATCCGCCACATCTCTCGCAAAGTTCATCTCGTGGGTCACGATGACCATCGTCATATGCTCCTCAGCCAGCTTTTTGATAACTCGCAGCACCTCACCCGTCAGCTCGGGATCAAGGGCCGAGGTCGGCTCGTCAAAC
This sequence comes from Paenibacillus sp. NMA1017, assembly GCF_058895805.1. Taxonomy (NCBI): domain Bacteria; kingdom Bacillati; phylum Bacillota; class Bacilli; order Caryophanales; family Paenibacillaceae; genus Paenibacillus; species Paenibacillus sp. NMA1017. Next base: position 6,310 of record NZ_JBZXYR010000008.1, read on the forward strand.
AGTAAAATATCAGGGTTCATCATCATTGCCCGGGCAATCGCCACGCGCTGCTTCTGTCCCCCCGACAGTCGGGATGGATACGCCTCTGCTTTATCTGCTAATCCGACTTTAGCCAGCAACTCAGCGCTTTGGCGACGCAGTTCAGCCTTGCTCACCTTTTTCACCAGCTTCGGAGCCAGCTCCAGATTATCCTGCACCGTCAAGTGAGGGAACAGATTAAAATGCTGGAACACCATGCCCATCCCGGTGGTAATGCCCTTAATGTCACTTGCCGGAGCGTACTGACCGTTCTCCACCAGTGCTTTGTCATGAATGCGGATCGTCCCGCCCGTCACATCTTCCAGATGTACCAAACTACGGAGCATAGTGCTTTTCCCTGAACCTGAAGGGCCAATGACGGCTACAACCTCGCCCGCTTTAACGTCGAAGCTCACTCTTTTCAGAACGTCGAGCTTGCCGAACGATTTTTTCAAATCGGTTACTTCTATTGCGTTAGTATTCATATCCCGACATTCCTTTTACTCGAATTTAAAACGTTTTTCCAGCGCTCTGAAGAATAGCGTCAGCACCAAAGCTAACAACAAATAAATAACCGCTGCTACAACATAAGGTACAATCGAGAAATCACGGTTTACAGCCGTATTGGCAAAATGCAGCAGTTCCGGTACTGCTACTGCATACAATAGTGCCGTATCTTTTACCAGTGTTGTCGCCTCATTGGTTACCGCAGGCAAAGCGATCCGTACCATTTGCGGCACAATGACTCTAATCAGCGTCTGCGACTTGCTCAAGCCCAGCACTTGCGAAGCCTCGTATTGCCCTTTATCAATCGACAACATCCCGCCTCTGAAAATTTCTGCAAAATAAGCCGCATAATTCAGTACAAATGCCAGTACCGCAGCCGTTGTCCGATCCATTACCAAATACTCCCCAATGACAGGCAACATCGGCAGTCCAAAACAAAAGAACAATAATTGCAGCAAAAGCGGCGTGCCGCGTATAACATAAATGTACGTATGCATCAGCCAGGCAATAGGCTTAATCCGGCTTTTCGCCAGCAACGTAACGATAAAACCCAGCGGAATGGACAGGATAAGCGTGATGAAAAATAAAATAACCGTCATCTGCGCCCCTTCAAGCATAGGCTTCATAATTCGTAAAATATATTCCATACTCATAACCTTCGACTCCTAAACCCTTAGTTCAATACACTACGTATTAATTTAATACTTTATCTTCACCAAACCACTTTTTCGAAATTTCAGCTGCCTTTCCGTTCTTGTGCAGCTCATCCAAAGCGGATTGCAACTGCGTCAACAGCTCTTCATTTCCTTTTTTCACGCCGATGCCGTATTCCTCAGGAGCCAGTGATTCATCAAGCAGCTTATACGTCCCTTGTTCCTTCGACATATAATACTTGGCAACGACTTCATCAATGACAACCGCATCCAGACGCCCGGTTTTCAAGTCCGTCAAAGCGAGAACATTATCCGGGTACTCGGACACAGACTTCAACTGGCTTTTGATCGGATTCGCATCCAATGCATCGGCTGCTGAAGACAGCGTCTGGAGTCCCACCGTTTTGCCCGCCAGATCAGCCAGCTTGGAAAGACTGGAAGTAGCCGGAATGACAATCACCTGACTGTTTTTCAGATATGGCTTCGTGAACAGCACTTTTTCCTTACGCTCATCCGTAATGGTGTATCCATTCCAAATGAGATCAATACGTCCGCTGTTCAGCTCGGATTCTTTGGCAGACCAGTCAATCGGCTGAAATTCCACCTGTTTACCCATTTGTTCCCCGGCCGCTTTCGCGTAATCAATATCAAAGCCGGTCAGCTCATTATTTTCATCCCTAAAGCCCATCGGGGCGAATTTATCATCAATGCCAATAATCAATTTACTGTCATCCTTACCGCCGGAACATCCGGCCAACACGATCATCATCAATCCAATTAACATCGTAAACATGGCTGCTTTTCTCATCTTATTCCCCTCCAACAATGGTGACCCCCGTATCCAAGAACAGGTGGCAAACGCTTTAGTTCGTTAACACGTTATCAGAGTATCATCATAACACACCGCAGGATACTCGTCGAGAGGAATGAGCGGAATCTTAGCCTTATATAAATGGAAAACCTGTGACGAAAATTTGACCTGTGTTCTATAATGTAAAACCTTACCTTGACATGTCACCTAAACCGTCTTATTATTTCCTAGTATTCTTATATACTTTTATTTATTTTAAAATTTCAGCAGCTATAGTATGTAAATCAGCTTGATAGACAGGAGAAATTAAGCCCCATGTACATTTTAAAGCGTCTTTTTACGATGTTCATAACGTTGTGGATTATCGTTACTTTAACGTTTATCATCATGCACATCATTCCGGGTGATCCATTCTCGAACGATTCCAAAACCATTCCGGAAGCCGTATTGCAAAATATGCGTGCCAGGTACAATCTAGACAAGCCGCTCGCTGTGCAGTATGTGTTGTATCTCAAAAATCTGCTAGTGCTGGATATGGGCCCGTCTATTCAATCGAAAACGACGGACGTCAATATGCTCATTGCCCGAGGTTTTCCACCTTCTGCATTGCTGGGTATTCAATCTATCGTGGTCGCGATTATTGCAGGGATTTCGCTCGGAACACTGGCTGCTCTGCACCATAATCGACCACTGGATTATATCTCGATGTTTATCGCCATTGTTGGTATTTCCGTACCCAGCTTCATATTGGCACCGCTGCTAATCAAGTATGTTGCCGTCCAATGGCACCTGCTTCCGGTCGCCTCATGGGGAACCTGGCAGCATACGGTGCTCCCGTCGCTGGCTCTCGCAGTTTCGCCTCTTGCTGTTATCGCACGCTTTATGCGGACGAGTATGCTGGAAGTCATGCATGAGGAGTACATACGCACTGCCAAAGCGAAAGGGTTGTCTTCTTGGGCAGTAGTTCTGCGTCACGGATTACGCAACGCGTTGGTTCCGGTGCTTTCTTTTATCGGACCGCTATTCGCTTCCGTCATTACAGGTACCTTTGTCGTTGAAAAAATATTCGCCATTCCCGGTATCGGTAAATACTTCGTAGATAGTATCTTTAACCGGGATTATCCAGTGATTATGGGGACGACCATTTTCTACAGTACCATTCTGGTCGTTACTTTATTTTTAATTGATATTTCCTATCGCCTTGTCGATCCACGAATCAAATTAGTCAGCAAAGGAGATTAACATGAAAGCAGCACCTACTGTCGAAAAGGATAGCCTGTTCAGTCTTGTAGACCGCAGCCAGATGCCCACCCCCACGTTGACCAGACCCAAAGAATCACTCTGGCGAGATCGGCTACGCAGACTTTTTAACAACAAGCTTGCTCTGTTGGGGCTTTCCCTACTTATCATTATTATTGTGCTGGCGATTGTTGGACCTTCCTTGGTTCCTTATGCACCCAGTGATCAATCTCTTTTGAAGACAAATCTCTCTCCTTCGAAAGAGCATTGGTTTGGCACGGATGATCTGGGAAGGGACGTATGGGCACGAACATGGGCCGGAGCTAGAATTTCACTTATGATCGGCTTTGCCGCTGCCGCCATTGATTTGGTGCTTGGCATTCTCGTCGGCTGTGTTGCTGGCTATTGCGCTGGGCACGGTAAAACGGGCGATCGGATCGACAGCATTCTCATGCGTATTATTGAAATTTTGTATAGTATTCCTTATCTGCTGGTCATCATTTTGCTGCTGGTCATTATGAAGCCGGGACTGCTCACGATGATTATTGCACTATCTATTACTGGCTGGGTCGGTATGGCCCGTGTAGTGCGTGGGCAAATCTTACAGCTGAAGCAGCAGGAATATGTGTTAGCAGCCCGGAGCTTGGGAACATCTCATTCACGTATTATCTTCAGACATTTGCTACCAAACGCAGCGGCAATCATTATCGTGAATTTGACGTTCACTATTCCGTCGGCAATTTTTGCCGAATCATTCCTGAGCTTTCTTGGTCTGGGGATTCAGTCTCCTTCGGCCAGCTGGGGGACGATGGCTAACGATTCACTTGGTGTTATTTTAAGTGGTCAATGGTGGCGCCTATTTTTCCCGGGGCTGATGATATCGCTCACCATGTTGGCGTTCAATACACTTGGAGACGGGCTTCAGGATGCACTTGACCCGCGCTCACAACATTAACAACAGAGAGTCCCAAATTGGACAAGGAGGGGTGTCACCATGATCCGCAGCTTCTCGCCTAACGGCAGGAAAAACGGAAGTTCCTTTATCGAAGTGCGCACACGCGGCATACCTGCGGGAAAGGAGGATGAATAAATCCCGGTACGGTGTACCTTATTTTTTTGCATAACTAACCATAATAACGGAGGAAAACCACGATGAAAAAAATGCATTGGATGACGATCATCTTACTTTTAGCCGTAACGGCTTTGGCAGGATGCTCTGGCACTGCGGATAAGACAGCAAGCAACGACCCGTCCGCTGCACCTCAAGCAGATATCCCGCAAGAAATTACTGCCAATCTGGCAGGTGGAGAACCTTATACACTAGACCCTGCTTTCGCATCAGATACAACGTCCTACTTTGTGATTGATAACTTGTACGAAGGGCTGTATACATACGATAAGGCTGGTAAAATCGTAGAAGGCGCTGCCAGCAAAGTAGACGTATCTCCTGACGGCAAAACCTACACCTTTACGATCCGTGACGGTGCAAAGTGGTCGAATGGCGACCCACTGACAGCTAAGGATTTTGAATACTCCTGGAAACGGGTACTGAATCCGAAAACGGCTGCCTACGATCCTTCTGCTCTCTACTACATCAAAGGTGCCGAAGCGTACAACACAGGCAAAGGTAAAATTGAAGACGTTGGTGTTACAGCCAAAGATGATAAAACTCTGGTAGTTGAGCTGAAATCACCGCTGAGCTTCTTCCCAACGATCGCAGTGGGTCATGCCTATCTGCCAGTAAACCAATCGGTTGTTGAGAAAAATGACAAATGGGCAGCAGAAGCGGGCACAATTGTCGGCAACGGTGCGTATGTAGCCAAGGAATGGAAACATAACGAGCAAATTACGCTGGCGAAAAACGATCAATTCTGGAACAAAGATGCCATTACAATGGCAACGATTAATTTTAAAATGGTTCAGGACTCCACAACGTATTATCAAATGTACAAAACGGGCGATCTGGACCTGATTTTGAGCCTTCCCGTAGATACCCTGGATCAGGAAAAGAGCAACAAGGAATTCCTGTCGCATCCATCTTTCAGTGTGTACACCTATTCTTTTAACGTAAAACAAAAGCCGTTTGACAATAAAAAAATCAGACAGGCCATTGCCTACGCGATTGACCGCGAAGCACTGGCTACCAGCGTAACCAAAGGAGGCGAAACTCCAGCTTACGGTTATGTTCCATACGGAACAACAACGCCATCCGGCAAGGACTTCCGTGATGAGGCACCGAAAAAATACTATGAGTTTGACGCTGCAAAAGCGAAACAATTGCTGGCCGAAGGTCTGAAAGAAGAAGGTTTGACACAGCTGCCACCGATCACCTTCAAATACAACACTTCAGACAAGCATAAAAAAGTAGCTGAAGCGATTCAGGAAATGCTGAAAACAAACCTGGGCGTTGCAGTGACGCTGGAGAATCAAGAATGGAAAACGTACATTGATACCTTTAAACAAAAGAACTTCCAGATCGCTCGTATGGGCTGGGAAGGAAACTTCCTGGATCCACTCGGCGTATTGGGGCATTATACTTCCAAAAATTCGAACAACTTTACCAACTGGAGCAACCCGGAGTATGACAAACTGATTGAATCCTCAACCTTTGAGCTTGATCCGGCAAAACGCTTTGAACAGCTCCATCAGGCAGAAGACGTATTAATGGAAGATCTGCCGATTATTCCGATCCAGTTCTCTGCGGACACTGCATTGATCAGTCCTAAGATTCAAGGTATCGTATTTGATGCTCGTTCGAACCCAGACCTGCGCTTTGCGAAACGGGTCGAAAAATAATGATTTTACGTTTCGGGATCACTGCCCTGATTGTCGGTACTTTAGGATTTATGTACGCCACCCCCCATCTCTTGTATGGTCGTGAAAACATGGCTACTGCGAATCTGCTATTCCTGTTGGGGTTGCTGGGCTTGGTGATCGGTGCAATCTTCCACGTTCTGCAAAGCGGTTTTCTAACCCTCTTCTTGCGGGGATTTGCTGACATCAGACAGTTGTTCATTCGTCAATCTAAGGCATTACGAGAGGAAAATGAGCGTTTGCGTTCCGATGAATCTCTGTCAGCCTGGAAAACATCCATGTTCCGCCACCTCAAGGTGTATACTTCGGGGTGCGGGGCGGGGCTTACACTTTGCTCGATGATATTAATGGGGATAAGTTAGTTAGGGCGTATGAGAAGCTTTCTTGCGGTTGATAGTCGCTGCGCGTGCAGATTGTTCTTCCGATCGCCACCGCCCCCGGATTTTTATTATTGTATACAACCTGTAAAGGTTAAAATCCGGGGACAAAAGCGAACGCTTCGCTTCTCCAAAACAATTCTGCCCGCTCCGCTGGCAACCGCCGTAATGCTTCTATACGTTTTAGAGGTGTGTAAAGAAAAAAGAGAGTTTCGCAAAGGCGTTTGCTGCGGAACTCTCTCTTTTTGCATTTTTTTATATATTAAGCTTTGAAAAGGGCTCATAGTACAATACTTAGTAGCCTTAATAAATATGCTTTTCCTTCGCTTCTTGCAGCCATGAGGGGAACTCATTAAGCAATAGTTCGTAGAGTTGATTGTCTTCCATAGATTCGATATCTTGTATTTGAAAAAAATTAGCGTTATCTACCACACGGCCTTCTATATTGTCCAGCTTCTTTAATACGCCAAAATCGGATTCACCCACACCGATAAATTGCCAGAAAATCGGCTCTCCTGACGAATCAATGACTGCGTTGTCGATATTATCTCCTTTTCCACGCTTCACACCGCCATCATTAATAAAAATAACAAAGGCCGGATCAGAAGAGGGTTCTTCGTTGGTGTATTTGGCGATAACATCGCGCATCACAGGCGGCTCATCATTACGACCGAACTTGGGCAAATAATCATTGGACAGAATATGTCTTTCAACATAGTTGTCAACGTCATTTTCGGTAACGGACGGCAAACGTGAAAAACGGTGATCATACACCCATACGTCCAGTACACCATCATCATCCAAAGCACTCGCTACTGCAACAATTCGTTCCAACACCTTTTGAACGGTACCATTTTTGTACAAACTTCTCATAGATCCTGAAATATCGAGCACCAATCCAACTCTCGCAGTCACATTTGTTAGATTCTTTTTAGTCAGTACCAGTTGCGCATTCTTTTTAAGTAAAGAAATACTGCTCATGTTCCCCACGCTCCTCTATGATGTTTGCGTTTGTACGTCTAGTACGTCTACTCTACCATCTGCGTCGTTCGTCGCCTCTCAGGGGAAAGTCGCTTAATTCTCCGAGTTGGTCATGTGCAGCCTTATAAATGCGAAGAATAGCTTGTACCTTGTTAAAATCATTATCTTCCGGGCCGAATCCTTCCATATACATTTTTTGAATGATGTTTTGGAAGAAATCCATACGCTCGCGGACAGAATCCTGCTCAATTTGCAGTACCTCTTCAAAGCTGTGTGTCTCAGCAAAATCAGACAGCTCATCAAATTCCTGTTCCTGATATCGCTCTCCCCGAGTTTCGGGATTGAGATCAATAGAGGTACGCAGGGTTGACAGCAAAATATTTTCGCGTGCCAGCATGACATGAAAATCTTTGTTCTTAAACAGATCCGTAACGATCAGACGGCACATTTCCTTGTTCTGCAGCAGAATCCCGTCAAAAGGATGCAGCGTCCACACACCGTAGTTAAAAAATAAATTAAAATTAAAGTTGCTGCTTCCATACTGATATACAATGTTGATTTTCGATTCGTCAATGATTTCAAATGAAAATTCCAGCATGCATTCTCCTTTGGGATTCCAATATTTAACTCTATCCTATCAGAAAATGCATGATTTTCAATAAAAAATTTTATTTCACAGAATCATTTAACTCCACAATTGAATCTGCTTTTTCGCTACTGGCAGCCACGAGTAAATAGACAATCACACACCCTAAAATAAAGGACATCATACGCTCGCTCTCTCCTTTTGTCATTCGCTTTTTAAGAGTTTATGCACGAGAATGCTATGTATGTTCATCATGTCCTTTATTAGCTGCTGCCAAACCAAAAAAAGACGCCTTTCGGAGTCATCCCGGCGTCTTTTTAATAGATTTCTAAATTATCATCAGTTCAAAAACGAGCTTAGACCCTCAGAAGAATTACTATCCTTCAGCGGTTTGGATGGTTCTTTTCCTTCGATCCCCAAACGTTGGCTAAGGTTGGCATTGATTGCTGTCATTTTACTTGTGTAATCATGGCAGCTTTCAATAATCCGACGGTTTGATTTTTCAGACAGATCCAAAGCAGATACCAAATCACCAATCGCCTGATTCACAGCCTCCAGTGACATAGAAGGCTTGCTAAGCAGATCTGTCGTTCTCTCGGTCGTCGTTTTGAGAAGCTTCGCATTTTCCTTGAATTGATCTTCAATCGTACGGTTGGTCGCATCGACGGCTGAAATGATTTTATCCTGATCCGCCAGCGCCATCGCGATCATAGCCGACACAGTGATCAGATTCGATGTTTTATCAATCGCATTATTTACAGAATCAATCAGTTTATCATTATTATCATTAATAATATCCGTTGCCGCAATCGCCTGATTGTATAACAAAATCATTTCAGTCATCGACTGCGTACGAGTAACCACCTTGCGCAATCCCCGCTCCAGATGAGGCTTACGGTTTTCGTTTTCTGGCTTGGCAATCTCGGTCTCAAACAGTTCTTTCAAACGATTACCAAAGGCAATCTTCGTCTGTAAATTGTAGATTTCTTCAATGGAAGCCTTCTTCAACTGCCTCATGCTGACGATGTTTTCTTCCAGATTATCCTTACCATCTCTCAAGGCAGTAATAATTTTCTCGATGTTCGTCTTCACCGACTGATACTTGTAAATGTAGTTTTTTAACGGACTTTTACGCAGAAGCTTGCCAAAAAAACTCACATTTTTGCTCTGCTGGAGCGTTTCGCATTCATCACGTAGCTTTAAGATCATATTGGATACCTCAGCCCGATCACCGGACATGAGGTCGTTTACCGGTCGATCCAGCATTTTAAGGGTCTGCCCCGCACGTTCCTGCGTTTTAACCCCCAGCTTACCGATATCATCCATTAAGGTATCCAGACTCATGACATCGCTTTGTGATACCTTCTGAATCAGCTGTGAAGCCTCCTCAGTCACCTTTTGTTCATCTTCTTTTTTCAATTCAGCCCATGGGGTCGCCATACGCTACCTCCTATTCTGAAAACAACTGTTACCCAAGTATAATCGTTGTTATTCAGAGCAGCTATACTGCTACTTTTTTATTTTCTCAAAAATCGCCTACAATTCGGAGCTGCTATATCGCTGGTGAATAAGCTCCGCTTTGCTCTGTAATTCCAGCAGATCCTTATGCTCCACCGTAGACACAATTACCGATATTTTGCTGTCCACATCCCGTAATCCGTTTAATAACGTCCTCCGGTTGGTCCGCTTCGCATCGCCGCTGAGCCGAAGAAACGGATTAATCAGTCCGTTCAAATCCTTCAAAATCAATCTCCGAACCGTATGATTCACTTCGCTGTTGCTCAGTTCATGCAAAAGCGGAATGACCCGTTGCAAACGTGCAAATAGAGCCAGCGCCTTCTCGACAATCTCGTTATCAAGCGCATCCTTCTGTCCCTCGGAGATCACCATATCCTCCAGTACCTCCAAATACTCCATCACCTGAGCAAATTCACTGCTCACCTGACCTGGTTGACGTACTTGTCCTGTTATAGACTCCGGTCGAACGCTGGCTTCCTTTTCATGCTGCTGTGTCTCACCGACCTGCTCCTGCACCACCGGAATCACGGAACCGGTCAGATTGGGGCGAGGATGGCGAACGGCCATGATGGCGCTGTATCCTCCCAAACCAATGATCGGAATCGCCAAACACACAAACAGTGGCAACCAAAAACTTAGTAAAAGCGCAATCAGGTAGCTAACCACAGCAATCGTGGCACCCCACATTTTTGACGTCATAGCTTGTACCTCCTGACGTAAACCCTTACCATATTGTAGAAAACAATATTTGTGTGTGTCAATGTACGGATTTACGTATGGTGATTGGCTGCTCGATATGACTGGCTAAAATGTCGTATTGCGGATGAAGTGAACCGATCTCATGACCCAAAGCCGATTTCACCGCTAGATAAGGAAAATTGATACCCGACAAACAGGATACATGAAGTCCTCCGGACATCCGCGGATTGATCTCTAGCAGCTTGGCATGCTCGCCGTTATATTTTACCTGAATGTTATAATTGTACGGAATGTGATACGCCTCAGCGACCTTTTGTGCCACCTCCAACAGCTCGGAATGCTGCTCCAGCAGCCGTAATCGTCCTCCTGCCTTCCTACGCGGAACTGCCGCTAGTAGCTTCCCATTCCGGTCAGCCAGGCAGTCAATACTGTATTCGTATCCCTCCAGCAGCTCCATCACCATCAGATTGGGAAATGATTCTGTGGATGACAATACGCGGTGTGCTTCCTCGAACGAAATATGATTCAGCGCATGGCCGAACAGTTCCTCCAGCGGATTACGTTCATTGTCGATGATACGAAAGCCCATTCCACCTTCTGCATTACATGGCTTGAAGCATACCTTATGCCCAAGTGCTATTAACGACTCATAGGCCTGTTTAAACTGCTCGGCATTGCTGGCAATGGCATAATCGGGAATCGTGACAATGTCCTTTTGACGAATGGATTCATAAAACAGATCCTTTTCCATCAGTTGCTCCAGCAGTTCGGTATCTTGGCATACCATTACTTTTGTCCCAATATCATCGAACAAATAAAGATGCTTGCTAATATCGAGCATATTCCACCGTGGGATAAAGACATCAATTCCGTGCCGCCTGCAAAAATCAGCGCAAAACCGTGCGTACTCCACACCACTGATGCGTGGCTCTACTTCAGCTACATCACTGGCCTGTAGCGCCATATGCTGCGGATCTGAGTGTGTCGCATAGATCTCGAACGGAATACCGTCCTCATTGTTACGAATAGCATTCATATAATGATACGCCACTGAAAACCAGCGGTTAAAATACACCTTAACCTTCTTCACAGAGCCACGTCCCCTATCTATTCTGAAAATGAAGTTTGAGCTGCGAACACACTCCGGTGTATTTTATGAACATACGCCATGATTTCGTCCGCTGCATAAACCCCCGACACTTCTGTAAAACGGTAATTGACCTCCAGCTTATCTCGCAGCTGTTCCCGATACAATTCACCATGACGCGGAGCAATCGCATAATCGGCATAGTCCAGCAGACAACGGTCCAGCAAAGAGTCACCGGACGCAACTACAGCCCCTCCATTCGTGAGATTACGGATATGCTCCACGGCTACTTGTTTATTCACGGCTGCAGGCACCAGATATATCTTACGACCTTGAATGGATACCTCCCAGCCCATTTCACGCATAATCCGCGCCTTCTCCAGCACCTGTTCCAGCGGCATACGATCCCGTTCAATCATGAAAGCATAGAATAACTCGTCGCAAAAGCGTTCGTTTACCACCCAGTCTTCATGCAGCACCTGTCCGAATACCTGACGTGCTTCTTCCGCATGAGCACCATCACGGCGTACTTGTTCGTGAATACGTCGATTCCACTCTCGATCCACTTCGCCTCCGACGATGATGTTTCCGCCATTACTCGTCACGGCATATGTGGGAACCAATTCCGTCTGAAACACAGTGATTCGTCTATACTGTTCTATCGTCCGAGTCGTCACGGGCATAAACATCACATCTTCAGGCAGTGCCTTTAGCAATTGCAGGGCTTGTTCAGAAATAAAAGCCGATGTCGCCCCGTCTATCTGCTCCGCAGGCAACAGCCCAGGGGACTCCAGCGGCACACCAAGCGAACGCTTGGAGTAAATCAGTGTCTGATCCAGATCACTTGCGTAGATCATTCTTGTCCCCCCTTGAGCGGCTTGATAATTCCGCAGCAGGAATAAGTCAATCCTTCAAATACCTCTACAGGCACTCCACGATCCTTTGCCAACAGCATAATATGCTGGAGATTCGGATTATCTTCGCGGTCAATCAAAATTTTCCACGGCACTCTGCGCAGCAGTACACGAGTCGTCTCCCCCACTCCGGGCTTGACCAGATTGATATCCCGAATACCAAATGCCTGCTGAATCGCCTCAATATCCCGTAAGCCCTGCCATGTCACCGCAGGCGGATTCATTGTCATTTGGTCAGCATATGCAACGGCCGTTTCAGCCACGTCTTTAAAGTAGCCGGATACCGTATCCACAAACGTATTGGACTGATCCACTGACCGCCAGGATTCATAAAATTTGGCCCCATGGAAATCGTCAGGGCCTATGAGATCTTCGCGTAATACCGTCCGACTCATCAAACCTGATACAGTCGAATTCAGACAAGCGCTTGGGATCAAATAATCTTCTCGTGTACCAAAGGTTTCTGAACATCTGCCCGGATCGGCCAGCACCGCCAGATCATCATTTAGACGCAACCCGTAATCCGTGTTCATCTCACGACAGGCCTCAATCAATACCTGGCGAATCGCCCCTTTCCCCGTCCAACCATCGACAAACTGAAGTTCAATCCCCAGCCCATGCTGCTGTAAAATGTATAATATCGCATTCCGGTCAATGCCTTTGCCACGAATAATAGAAATGCTGTAATGCGGCAAGGATACGCTATACTTCCAGTCAATATAACGCTTGATCAGGATACCAATGGGCGTCCCTGCTCTAGCCAGAGAAACAATCGCCGTGTTTAGGCCTCTTTTTCTCACAATCATCTCAGCCACAGAAGCTGCCGCTAATGCAACCTTTTCGGCAGATTGGGCAAGCGTTTCGTGAAACAATGCAATATATTCTGCTGTGGGCTCGTATTCCACTGGCAGCATTTCTGAATAATGGACTCCCGACTGAATCGCCTCTTCACGATCCTCCGTCCCTTTTTCCAACGTAACCCGGCTTAAATCCTTCAATAAAAAAGTGACATCCGAGGCAGGATAACTGCCCAGCGATTCGGGCGGATGAATGTTCTTCTGCTGTATTTGCTCCATGAGTGCTTGCTTCATATCCGCGCTCCTTTACTCTCCTGTCTAGTTAAACCGTTAAAATAAACGACATGCACTTTATCGCAGCCCAGACGGTTCAAAGCCTCCAGCATGGGGTTCATCCGCTCCGGGTCCGACTCCCTTTCCATCAAAACGAATATCTCGTCATACTGACCAGGGTCTACATTATAAATAAAATTGCGTATCGTACTGTCCTCAGGCGATGGATATGTCACACCACAAGCGACTCCATACCCTTCTTCTCGGTGGGGATACACCGGGCTGCGTGTCGTCGATTGAAAATATACATCCGGGCCTAACTCTGCTGCAATCCGCATTGGAATGTACATGAATTCTCCCGTGCCCATAACCAGCGTGCATTGCCCAGAACGAAGTTGGTTCAGTCGTTCAGCTGTACGCGTGATTTCTGCATCCAACGCTGAATTGTCAGCGGATTGTAGACCAAAACGGCCTGTATATTTTAGATAAGGAGCTGTATTGATGTACCCGTCCGTTGACATGGAGCTGTGTACTACCCGCTCAAAACCGGAAGTATCCTGTTCAAAACGGTGGTCAATTATTCCAGAAGCCTCTTTATTAACCTCTGCCATGCTAGTGGCTGCATGTTCTGGGTGCCCAGCCTGTCCAGCATATTCTGCGTGATCCAGTATCGGTACTCCCTGTACCTCAATCTTTCCTTTGAGCAAGCTTAAAGGCGTAATCGTAATGCCTAGCTCTACCTCCAGATCAGCGAAAGCCTGCTCGTCGCTGTCTGTCCGCCAATCCAATAACGAAGCAATCACATACTGTTTACGCGGAAAATGCTCCTGAATATCCCGTATGATATTAAGCGTTGTTTTCCCCGTCGTAATTTCATCATCTACCAGCACAATCGGGCCATCACCCGCAAAAGCACCTTCATCCAGTGCATAGCAACGATGATCAACAGCGTGCGAATGCTCTTCTTCAAACCGAATAATAGGTCGAAGGTCCGGAATATCCTCGCGCGTCGTATGAATATACGAGGCCCCGTCGTCAAACAACCGATACATGCTGTGTCCCAGTGCTGTAGCCGTCTCGGCAAAACCAACAAACTTGATCGGCTCCGTAAAAGCAAAAGCTAAACGTTCATCCATCAGCTTTCGGTAGGCCTCTTTCGCATAGTCCGGGTCAAGAAGTCCTCTCACGGCCTCTCCTATCAGTTCGTCCATCTGTTGTCCCGCTTGTGGGACAAGCTCCTTATATAGTAGAATCGCCAGCGCTGCACCACTGAGTAGAGAAGTGTATGGGTTTACCGGAATATGCTTGCCCAGCACCTTACTGACAAATAAAAACGAACGCTTTTTATTGACCCGTGCCGCCATCGCAAACAGCTTGTCCACAGGAAGGCGGAATGGATTATGTGTCTCCGTAATTTTAACGTTGAACTGCTCCAGGATTGGCAGCAGATGTGTTTTCGTGGTTGGGTAAGAGACTGACAAAATGTTGTTGTTCATGTAACACCCCGTATACTTTTGATCTATTGATAATACGATGAGCCCAATTCAAATGCGGCTTAATTTCATTCATTTTGTTGGCATAGGTACTTTTGAATACCCCCAGACTACCGTCGTTACGCTCAATAATTTCAAGCGCATCCATATACTCTTCATGTGTCACCGCATACATGGCCTGTACCGGTTTAATATGGGAGGGATGAATAATTGTTTTGCCGATAATCCCATTCTCTTTGTCCATCATGACTTCTCGGATCAGACCGTCTACGGCATCTGAGATGAAATCCATCCGCAAGTGTCGACCTGGCTTCCCAAGTGCATCTTCGAAAGGAGACACTCTTAATTGAGGTTTAAAGACACGTTCTCGGTGAGAAAAATATTCCCATACAGGACCGGAAATGACGTAATTTGAGCCCACGCGTCCAAACAAGTTAATAATATCTGCGATACAATCCCGAATGACGGCAATTTCATAAATCGTAATATCCGGGCTGCGTCTCAAGCCATATAGACTGGAGAAATCGGTTGCCCCAATTCGTACATTCAGCACATATTCCTCATACTCGTCTAAAATTTCTTTTATCGACAGCAGCTCTTTCCAGCGGGTTTCCCGATAAATGATTTTGGAGCTTTCAAGAATCGGTAATCCGTACAGCACAGGCATGTCGCTTGCGCCTCCTACCCCTGTATGCATACTCTGGTTATATTCGGCAATGAGTGCAAAATACGCCCGGCCATTATCAGAAGAGAACTTAGGTAAGACAAAGCCCGTGAGCAGCGACAAAGATTCTCCTAAACCATTCAGTAGTCGTTCCAACTGCTCCACAGAGCGCACACGCACAAATAACAAAGGTAATTGCTGTTCACTCATCATCCCCGTCCGTACATAGGATAATAGTTGAAGCAGTTGCTGTGCCAGCGATTGTTCTGCCTGTCCGACCTGCTGATCCCCTATAGCATCCTCCAAATCCAAAATGACCGTTGTTAGTCCTTCATGTTTTCCATTTTTAATCTCTTCCGCTACTTCCGAGCGGGTGGCTGGCATGTACAAAGCCGCTCCTATCGCATAAGCCAATATACTTTTGGGAGAACGGTTATGAAACTCCAACGGTGGAGTATAAAAGATCGCTTCTACTTCCTCAGAGGTTAAATCATTAAAATATTTCAGGGCCCTTCCCCTCCTCTTGCTCTTTCTTGCCTGACTAAAGCCCTGTGCTTCGGGTATAAAAGAAATCCCCCCTTAGTTTCAGGAGGGATTTCGCTATACTTTGTACATTAAGCCTCTTTGTCGGCCTTTTTCTTTCTTTTCGCCGAGCTGATAACCATTGTGCCTACAAAGACAGCAATCAAAATGCCGAAGAATAAAACCTGCGACATATGAAAGCCAAAAGCAGCAGCCAGCATTTTACCCCCGATAATGGCGATCATAATAAAGGCTGTCTGTTCCAGTTCCGGAAATTTATCAATGAGCTTGAGGAACACTTGAGCAACACCACGCATCATCAGAACGCCGAGAATACCACCCAGGAACAGAACCCATACTTTCTCGCTCACACCGAAAGCCGCAATGACGCTATCAATACTGAAGGCAATATCCATCAGTTCGACCATTAATACCGTTTTCCAAAAAGAAGTAGGTTTGTTTTTCACTTCTCCATCACCTTCGGACTTGAATAAGCCCTTATAAGCGATATAGAGCAGATAAGCCGCACCCAGTACCTTAATCAGCGTGAACTTAATCAGGAATGTACCCAGGCCGATAGCCAGGAACCTGAATATATACGCACCCAAAATCCCGTAAAATAAGGCTCTCTTCTGTTGTTCCTTGGGTAAGTGTTTAACCATAACTGCGAGAACCAAGGCGTTATCCGCCGATAAAAGTCCTTCCAGCAAAATGAGAGTTCCTATAATCCCCCAACTCACTGGATCAGTAAGCGTAGCTACAACATCACTCCATGAGAAGAAATGACCGTAGTTCTCGCTGATATTTTTAAATAAATCATTCAACATGAAAAGAGTGCCTCCGATAATTCAATTTATTTGCTACCCTGCGACCAGCGCATGCCCCAGTTATAGGCCCGATCCAACTCACGATGACCGCCATAGAACTGCACGAGTCTTTCAATGCTGAACGTTTCATCGTTTACATTTTGGATCATGGCAATCGCACACATCCCTTTACGATTGTCATGTTCATTCATGTGAACGATAATGTCTGGCCCGTCCTTCTGGTACAGCGTGACCACACCGTCTGCTTGTGACCAGTTCGTGACTCCTTCATAGATGAAGGTGAACACCAAAATTCGCTTAATTTCCGAAATTTTAGCACCATTAATGCGGAGATTTTCCCCTGTTTTCACAGAGCCTGTACGGTCGTCGCCATCCAGAGCAATGTATGGGAAGCGATTTAGAGAACCGAAAACTTCTCCGAGCGCCTGCACAACGCCTTTGTCTCCGTTCTTCATCTCATACAAGCAGCCCAGATCCAGATCGACCCCCTTGGATCCGCGATTGAAGAAGCCCTTGCTTTGCTGCACCTGATTCCAGTTCAGATTGATCAGGATTTCACCCAATCCGCCTGAGCCTTTTTTCAGGTTGATGGTGTCGCCTTTCTTTTTCAGCTCAATTTTCCGCAGATTCAGATTCACCGGTGTTGCAGATGGCTCTGGCTTCGGAGCAGGTGGTACTGGTGGCGGTGTTGGTGCTGGTCGAGGCGCTGGAGACGGAGGTGTAGGCACTGGTGTGGGAGGAGCCGGATTATTTTCCACTTCAATCCCAAAATTAACGCACAACGCATCCAATCCACCGGAAAAACCTGCGCCAATCGCGTTGAATTTCCATTCCCCGTTATGACGATACAGTTCACCAATGACAATCGCCGTTTCCACTGTAAATCCACTGTCCAAATTAAATCGCAAAACCTCTCCGCTAACCGGATGAGCAAAACGTATAAATCCGCCTTGAACCTGTCCAAAATTTTGCTGTTTCTGATCCGCATCATAAATCGTCAGCGTAAACGCAATCTTCTCGATGTTTGCAGGAATTCGCGTCAGATCAAGGGCAAATTGTTTCTTGTCACCGGACTGTTGTCCATCTGAATAAGTGATAAAGGGGGTGGTCGGATTATTGTAAAAGATCAGATCCTCATCGCCCGATACTTTTCCTCCAGAACCCAGCAAAAATGCCGAAGTATCCAGCTCCAGAGACGCTGGGGACTCCCAGCCAATCCCTACGTTGACATGGGTCAGGCCCGGATTTGTTTTCGTCAAATCCGCCTTCTGTCCCTTTACTACGATAACAGCCATGATTGTGTCACCTTTCTGTCCGTTTGTCATGTGTCAGCGTACGCTAATGTAGCATTTTGCATCATTCGATTCCCAACGCTCATAAGTACAATATATAGACGAATTAAAGCGTTTCGATCTATATATTGCTGATTTGAAAACGCTCTTGGGATTTATGCAAAATGCTCAATGTAATAGCTTAAAAAGAAAGGGTAGCGCCCTATGGACACCACCCCAAGTGGATATTATTGAGCGTCCAAGCCATAGTTTTTAGCAAGCGCACCCAATCCACCAGCAAAGCCACTACCGATAGCCTGGAATTTCCAGTCCGCATTCTGACGGTAAAATTCACAGAATACGACGGCCGTTTCGGTGGAGAAATCTTCTCCCAAATCGTAGCGCAGCACTTCACGATCCGTTGCCGCATCTACCACACGTACAAAAGCATTGGACACTTGTCCAAAGTTTTGCGCGCGTGCCTCGTAATCATAAATGGTAACCGTGATCCCGATACGGTGGATGTTCGCAGGAATCTTCGAGAAATCAACGATGATTTGCTCGTCATCCCCATCGCCCTCACCTGTGCGGTTATCGCCTGTATGAGTAACCGATCCTGCTCCGCCTGTCGGGTTGTTGTAAAATACAAAATCATCCGCAGCTTTGGCTTTACCGTCTTCATAAAGTAGGAAAGCAGAAGCATCCAGGTCAAAGTCCGCGCCACCACTGTATTTATTCGTATCCCATCCAAGACCTACAACGACACGAGTCAAGCCGGGATTCGTTTTGGTCAGATCAATACGTTGTCCTTTGGAAAGGCTAATGGTCATTTCGCATACCTGCTTTCGTTGTATAGATTTTTTTACGCCAAACCGTAATCGCGCGTTAATCCTGCAAGACCATCTTGGTAGCCGCTACCAATGGCATTGAACTTCCACTCACCGCTATGACGATACAGTTCGCCTACAACAACGCCTGTTTCGATCGAGAAATCTTCTCCCAGATCAAAGCGGACCAATTCTTCATTGTTCGCTTCGTTTACGATACGAGCGTAAGCACGGGACACTTGTCCAAAGTTTTGGCTGCGTTCTTGTGCTTCATAGATTGTAATCGTAAAAGCGATCTTTTCAACGTTAGCTGGCACGCTACCCAGATCAATTTTAATTTGCTCGTCATCTCCGTCGCCATCACCTGTGCGGTTATCCCCTGTATGAACGACAGAGCCGTTCTCATTTTGTGGGTTATTAAAAAAGACAAAGTTCTTATCGGATTCTACTTTACCTTCCGCATTAGCCAAAAACACGGATACGTCCAGGTCAAAATCTTTACCGCCATCATATTTGTTTGTGTCCCAACCAAGACCTACCATGATTTTGGACAAACCTGGATTTGTTTTCGTCAAATCAATTTTTTGACCTTTGGATAAGTTAATTGCCATGAGTAAGAACCCCTTTTCACATTAAGTTTTGTATGAGCAACCTAAAATTACATATAACGCTGAGCCAGCACATCAATATGTACGGCATGGGTTCCTTCACCGATTGCAGCAAACTTCCATTCGTTGTTATGACGATAGAGTTCTCCACAGACCAGTGCGGTCAGTCCCTCATAATTATCAGATAAATTAAACGTCACCAGTTCCTTGGAATTAGCACCGTCCAGAATGCGGATATACGCCTTCTCGATCATGCCGAAATCCTGTTTCCGGTTTACGCAATCATATATATTCACAACAACAAGCACTTTGTCGACATTGGCAGGAATACGTGCCAGGTCAATCGCAATTTGTTCATCATCGCCGTCACCTTGTCCAGTCAAATTATCACCGGAATGCACGACAGAGCCGCATGGACTTTTTTTATTGTGGAAACACACTACGTTATCTGACTGAGTCAGTTTTCCGTTGGCGTCCAGCAAAATGGCAGAAGCATCACAATCAATGTTCGGTTGCTTCTTGATGCCAAAAAATCCTTTGGACTGCACTGGGTCCCATCCCAATCCAGCTATAACCTTGGTTAGTCCTGAGTTCCCTTTGGTCAAATCAATTTTCTGGCCCTTGACCAGATTAATTACAGCCACTGATTAACACACCTCCCTTCCGTAAAATTTACAGACTAAATTCAGACGGATTCAAACCAAGCGCGCCACAAATCTCAGCCACAATTCGCTGCTCATTGGCATCAAAGTCACCATCAGCTGCGCCAATAGCGCTACATACACCAACGACGATTCGGCCTACTTCAGGCTTACCTTTCAATCTACCAATCGCTTTCAGTGCTTCCTGTTTGCCGATTTCAGGTGAAAACTCAAAGTTCGCTACATAGTGATTGAAACGGTTGATGACCTCCCCCATATCAAACACTTTCAATTCTTCACTGATATTTATGTATCCGGCCATTTTTGTTTTCTCTTCCGGACTAATCGTACCGTCAGCAAACGCTACTAATGCACAGCCTGCAACAACAGCCTCCATAAAATCTTTATTCTTAAACTTCTTAACTTGGTCTCCAAGTCCCTTTTTAGTTGTATTCAACCAATTTTTAAAATTACTCATGTTTCCCTCCACAATTACGTATTTGGGTAAAGGCATCCTAGTTAATTTCTTCCTTTACTATAACCTGAATTACGATCTTTTTCTACAATAATATACAAAAATACGGTAAATCCGATCTACCTTTTATAGGTATCCTCTCTATCTTTAGCCCTATTTCTACATAAAAGTCCCTCTTCTATCATCCATCATTTGGTACCCCAATTGCAAGTCTGTGGAATGGTAGAGTTGATAGAAAGGCACAGTCTTCCAATTCAACAGAAGCACTGTGCCTTTTACCATAATCCACGGTTCACCACCGCTTTTTTTAAATTTGTATAGAACGCTTCAAGATCCGTGTGCTCAGGCAGTCCCGAAACTTGCCCATCTCCTAATTCTATAATAATCCATTGCCCTGCTTGTGTACGAGCAATATCCATTGTGAAAAATGGACTTTGGATTTGACGTGCAATCTGAATAAATTCATCCAGATCTGTAGGAACGGTTTCATATGCGGCCTCATCCCAGTAATTAACCGTAAAAACAGGCTCTCCGAACATGAAGAAAAGACGATATTCTTTAGACAAGGGCATACCACTTTTGGGGTGAAGGGTAAGAAATTCTAAAGGTACGAACTCCCTTAACACAATTCCTCCATTCAATTCTGTCCCTTGAAGTTCAACAAAACGACGAATCACCCGTTCCACATGCACCTGATCTGACGCATCCGGGATATAACAGGCGTCCAGCCAATCATGTTTCCGTGATTTAACGAAATCCTTCACTATTATTGCTGTCGTTCCAAAAGGCATGACCGCCTCTCGAATATACTCCGCATCTAATTGGTCCCGCTCCAGCCATACACTCCGAGGCGTGAAATTTTGAATTAACGAGTATGAATCGGGAAAATAGTGACAGTTCCTATAACTCTCAGCACTTGTCAGCATCCTGATTCGATTTGCCTCCAAGGCTGCAGTCCAAGCATCATACACTTTGGGCCTTAACATCCATCCACGGTATAGCGCATTCACGTACTCGCTTCCCTGTTTAGCAATATACTCTCGCATATTCTTAGAAACAATATATGGGTTAGACCCTGATCCTTCCCGTTCAGCCTCAATCAGATTATCGAAATTGACCAACCCTGTATCAAAACCAAGACTCCGTGCAACCTCACACTCTTCACGGTAGTCCATATCTACACTTTTAGAATTCAGAGGATCGCTACAAAATAGAAGATACATATGAGTTCCTCCCATTAACAAACGTATTAGGAATTTATTTTACTTACCAGTAATACAATCATTTTCTATTTAATTTGCTCATTTTGTCTATAAATTTATAATCCCATCTCTCTGATCCGATCTTGGTTATCAACAGTTCTTTGAATTGTCGGCGCTCCAGTCTACTAGAAAAAATCCGCTTGGGGACCAATATAAATTTATGATTAGGCAGCAATATATAAAAGGCAGTCAGCGTATTAATGACCCCCTTTACTTCATCCCAGTTGTAACCCGCAGAGTACGTAAAATGAAGACCCTCCTTTGAAAACTCATAATCTTTTTCAATAGGCCATTGTGGGTGATTTAGGTAGTTAGCTTTCACTTCTTTAATAGTAAAGAAAGGAATAATTACAAAAACTAAGAATGGAAAGAAAAACATCGCTATCGTATTAGGATCTACTTCATTATCTACTATAAGCTTGTATGTAGCCATAATGACCAACAGAAACTGGATTGATGCCATCAACTTAAGCCCAGTAGACTTCTGATACTTCAAACAAAAATTAAATAACATGATATCTTTCAATGTTAGCCTGTACGTGTACAGTAATGTCTCTGATTGTTGCATATAGTAACGCCTCTCCCTACCCTCTCAAAACAACACGACTACTAATGGATGTTTTTTTCATTTACTATTTCTCCCTCTAATTCAGAAAAAATGGTAAACAAAAAAATCCACAGACCTCTCCGGCTAGCGAGTTGACAGTTTCCACTGCCGCTCACCTGTTCCAGAAAAAAAGACTGTAGATTTTATAGACACTCCTATTCACGTTGCTATCGTTCACAGCTCAAGATCTAGTTATAATCTTCCCAATAGCGATACTCCATTTCATTCTCACCTTTGGTGACGATGATCATGTTCTCAATATGTCCGGTTTCTTTATTCGTTCGGTAGATCATGGTACGAGTTTCGCCCTCATCGGGTACGGAGAAGAGTACTTTGTCACTGAGCATGCCGCCACCAATGCCGACGACGTGTTCCCCCCAGCCGGAGGCTGCGCCAGTACCGATGCCCGAACCTGTCCCACTAACACCAGCCCCGCGCGACAAAATAAGACCTATTCCATATCCGGTGACGGTCTGGGCCGTTTTACCTAGAGCGTGCTCTCCGGCTGATTGGGTATGCTTTTGGACCCAGTAATCGTATTTATCCGTATTTTGCTCATAACTCACAACATTCCCTTTTTTATCTATAGATATATCCGTTTTGCTTCCGTCTTTACCTGTCAGTTCGGTGACAGCGACAAGGGAATCGGATGTGATCTTGGAGGTCTCTCCTGTATTGTAATCTGTACGGGTAACGGCGTCCTCATATTGCAGCTGTAGGACATTCATCTGGTCGTGAATCTTCTGCATAACCTGCTTGTCGCCGATGGCCTCGGCGTTTTTCAGTAGTTCCTCATATTGACGATATTTATCCGCGTCTGCCTGATCCCATTCGTCTATGTTTTTGGGCTGCTTGGCAATTTCTCCACCATGATCTCCAGCCTCTCCACTGCCTGCCAGCGCTGCGCTAGCGTTCATTGCTGCTGCTAGGGCTGTCCAGAAGCCACGTGTGCTTTCACCATCCGCATTTCTAAACTTCGAAGCGATGCTTTTTAGCTCAATTTCAATGGATTGAACCTTATTTAATACAGAAGAAAGTGTATATTTAGCCGTTCGATAGTCATTATAAAAACGATTCCTCTCCATACCATCCCACTGGCTGTGAAGGCGGTTCATTGTGCTATCCAGGCCGTTTAACTGGTTATACAGTGTGCCGTGGGCATTGGCAAATTGGGAGGCCACGTTGTCCAGCTGCTCCGGTGTGACTTGGATTTTTGTCATGGTGATCACATCCCATCTAAGAAAATAGGAGATAGAAATTATATCTTACAGTAATCCTTATTTCATATTGTAAGCTATAGAGGTCGGACATTCATGAGGATTTATACGTATTTGTGTATTCAGAAGCAGTTCCTTTGATATAATGAATCCATATGAGTTCATTTCGACAATACATTATTGAAAGTCAGGTGTAGGGACATGTCAGACAAAAAAATTATCTTTTTCGATATCGACGGTACATTACTGGACGATGACAAGAAAATGCCGTTAACGGCAGAAAAGGCCGTCTTTGCTTTGAAAGAACAAGGTCATGAGGTAGCCATCGCAACAGGCCGTGCGCCTTTTATGTTCAAAGATATCCGCGAGCAGTTGGAAATTGACTCCTACGTCAGCTTTAATGGGCAATATGTCGTGCTTCGCGGGGAAGTGGTCGCTACCAATCCGTTGAACAGAGAAGCCTTGCAAGCGATGACTGATCTGGCCCTCACACATAATCATGCTCTCGTATATATGGATCATATGGACATGAAGGCCAATATTCCTAACGATGAGCTTGTAGAGAAGTCGGTACAAACGCTTAAGGCCAAGATTTCAGTTGGATACGATCCGCTCTATTTCCAAGGAAGGGATATTTATCAGACGCTGTTGATGTGCACAGCAGAAGAAGAGCCTTTCTATGAAGCGGTATTCAAGGCGTTTGACTTTGTGCGCTGGCATCCGAGTTCTGTGGACGTTGTTCCTCATGCTGGCTCCAAAGCGAAGGGTATCCGCGAAATTACGTCCAGACTGGGCATTGCCGCTGAAAATCAATACGCCTTTGGCGATGGCTTAAATGATGTGGAGATGCTGACAGCTATACATAACAGCGTCGCGATGGGCAACGGCTGTGATGAAGCCAAAGCCGCAGCTAAAATGGTCACAAAACGCGCAGATGAAGACGGTATTTTGTACGGACTGCAAAAGCTTGGTTTGTTAAGCTAACAGGATTGCTGACAGACTGGACATGTTTCGGAAAAAATAAAGTCTGTTTAAAGACTTACATATGAGAAAATAGGAGGTTGTCCTTAAATATGGAGACGGAAGGCTTACGCAATGTCGAACAACTAGCCATGAAGAAGTACAAAATTTACAAGCAGAGCCTACTCCGGTATTTGGCACGTTCCATGCTGGCGAGTATGTTCATCGGGTTCGGCGTTATTGTAGCCTTCAAGACGGGCAACTTTTTTTACATGGAGCATTCTCCATTCACTTATCCCATGGCGGCACTCACGTTCGGAGCGGCCATCATTCTGATCGCTTACGGCGGCGGGGATTTGTTTACAGGTAACACCTTCTATTACACTTATGCTGCGCTCCGTAAAAAGCTGCGCTGGGGGCAGGTGCTTCGATTATGGGCTGCCAGCTATGGCGGTAATTTGCTGGGTGCGGGGGTATTTGCACTCCTTATTTACTTGACCGGGCTGTTTGACTCCTCCAGCGTGAACAGCTTTCTACTGAACGTGGTTGAGCATAAAATGGAAGCGCCTGCAATGCAGCTATTCTTCCGAGCTATTTTGTGTAATTGGCTGGTCTGTCTTGCCTTTTTTGTTCCCATGTTTATGAAGGAAAATGGCGCAAAGATGTTTGCCATGATGCTGTTTGTATTCTGCTTTTTCATTTCGGGATATGAGCATAGTGTGGCTAATATGTGTACTTTCGCCATTGCGCTCGTGCTGGACCATCCGGGTACGGTTTCTGTTGCTGGCGTGATCCATAATCTCGTTCCGGTTACGCTCGGAAATCTGGTTGGTGGCGTGCTGCTTATGGGGGTTATGTACTATTCGGTGAATCTCCCGTTTTTGGACGAGGAAGAACACTAAAAAAAGAAGCCGTGGGACTTAGGTTCCACGGCTTCTTTGCGTTATTTTAGTAATAGATCATCAGTGTCTATAGGTGCTTTCTTGCCTTTTATCCTTCTTGAGCAGGAAAATGGATAAACTCCTCCAACTCCTTGAACAGCTTCTTGGGATTAACATTGTCAGGTACAACCAGAGTTAGCGGCTCATCCAGCTTCAGCACATACATGCCTAAAATGGATTTGGCATCTGCCATGCCGCTTTTGCCATGAATCCAGATGTCGTAGGTATAATTCGAAACGATTTGATTGATTTTTTCAATATCCTTAACGTCTTTTACCTTGATGGGTGTCATCATTGCACAGCACTCCCCTGCATTGAATTGGGGCTTACGAAACAAGCCTTAACATCACTTTACCCCATATGAAGCCTGTTGCAAAATCTTAATTTAGAAAATGACATGCGGCGCGGAGCTGATTTTCCAGTAGCTGCCGACCTTTTCAAAATTCACAGTGATTTTCTCATTCGCCTGCTTGGTTTCTGCCGGATAAGGCACGGTCAGCAGGTAGCTGCGCTTCACCGGAGTCATGGTTACCATTTTCGCCGTAGCCCGGTTGAACTCTAGCAAATTGCCACTATCTGCGTTCAACTGAGCTAGTCTGCCATTAACTTCAACGAAAAATTTACCGACAAATTGCTCACTGGCCTGTTTAGTATAAGCCTGCGTCAAATAGTTGATGAGCTTGCTCTTCGTGCCGATGTCCTCGGACAGATAGCGGTAGCTTTTGCCGTTCAACTGGAACGCCTCACCTACCGGGCTACCACCGCTGACCGCATACTGATAACGAGATTGTGCCTCCAGCACAAGCGGAACCGCACTCTCGTGATTCAGCTTGTCCAGCTGCGTCGGTTTCACGCTGGTAGCCGCGGCTGCTGGCGCCGAAGTGGACGGCTGTTGCGGCTTAGACGGCTTCACAGTCGACGGTACGGACGGAGCAGCCGCTGGCGCTACCGATGTAGATGGACGCTGTGCTGGTGCAGTCGGAGCTGCTGGTGCAGCAGCTTTGGCAGAACCTGCGGCTGCGGCCGGGGTCGAGGCTGCTGGAACCGACGGTGCTTGTGCTGGGGCTGGGGTCGTAGCCGACGCAGACGCTGCTGGTACTGGCACCTGAGCCGGGGCGGCTGCGGCCGGACTGGCAACGCTCGGTTGTGTCGCTTCCGCAGGAACGGTCACGGCGGGCGCGGCTGCGGCGGCCTGTGCCACGCTCATAAGTGTGGCCGCAATGCATAGTGCGGATAGCTTCGTATTTAATTTCATACTTATATACACCTCCATAATCATATGTCTGCATAAACTGCACACGTTTCTATTATAAGAATTTCGCTTCTCGATTGGGTTGCTAAATTGTTTCTATTTGCCTTTTTTTGTTCATTCTGCACGAAGTTTGTCCGTATTTGCCGGGGACGGTTGTTCTGACTGTTTCACTTGCTTTGCCTCCATCTCTTCCAAAGATAGCGACAGTTGCTTAACAGATCGGTCCAGCTCCTCCAATCTGCGGCTTAGGGTGACGAGGATGTATTTTAACAGAATCAGACTTAAAGCAGCAGGGAATCCGACATTAGTTACGAGCTCGATCATACCTTCAGTCGTTAAAGAACTCACAGATTCCGCCTCCTTTTTCATACATATATTCCATTGATAAGAACTAATGTTCCCATTTTTATGGAAATCATACGTTGTCTTGTGGGCTGTCATGACAAAAAGAGCTCCAATTAGCTTGGAGCCCTTTCTCTTTTTGTTCATTTCCCTGCTTTCAGACCACTACCGAACGACATATCAAGGAGTATATATATTCGGCTGCTGGGGCTTGGACATCCCTTCTCCCAGATAAAACCCGGTGTGCGGTGGCTGATTATAAGCTACGTTCTGCCAGGCAACACTCAGGCGATACACTGGATCATGCATAAGCGTATAGAATCGATGTTCTGACTCGTATGGTGTTGTGTAGATACGCAGCGCCGAATTATCACTTTTACGCCAAATGACTTCCTCACGCCAGTCACCGAACAGATCGGCCTGCAAGGACGGCGTTCCTTTGGTTCCGTTATTGGAACTCGTTCCTGTTGCCGTAAGCAAGTTGGAAGTAGTCGAGTTCGTATAGTTCCACTTGTCTATCTTACCAGCGCTTGATGAGGTATGATCCAGCAGTTCACGGAGGAGATCCCCATCCCACCAGATGCCAAAATTAATGGAAGACGGTAGCGTGTTGGTAATGAGCTGCCCCTTGGCTGAACGCAACCCAATACCCGGTGCCCACTGCTCGTTCCCTTTGGTCCGCGGGTCAATGTCTGCTGACATGCCTCTTCCGGTATCCTTGCCTGTATTTACGCCCCATAAAATATTTCCATTACGCGGGTCGTACATGGCAGCTCCGTAGGTGGCATTTTTGTCCTCATTCACCTTGAACACTTCATAACCTGAACGATCGGGGTCCAGATCGCCAACATGAAGTGCATCTCCATGTCCCATCCCCGTGTTAGCCAGCTTCGCTCCGTTATCGTCTACAACCAGCGAGCCATACACGATCTCATCCTTATCATCTCCATCCACATCCGCCACACTCATGCTGTGGTTCCCCTGTCCAGCCGTCCCGGTATTAGTGGAGCTGTTACTATCAAAGGTCCAGCGTCGGCTCAGGTTACCGTTCCGCCAATCATATGCGACCAGAACGGTGCGGGTGTAATAACCACGTGCCATCACAATGCTGGGTCTCACGCCATCCAGATAAGCAACCCCGGCGAGAAAACGATCTACACGGTTACCATAATTATCTCCCCAGCTCGATACCGTTCCGCGCGGTGGCACATAGTCAATCGTACTAAGAGCTTTGCCTGTATCACCTGAGAATACAGTTAGAAACTCGGGCCCTTTCAAAGTATATCCACTCGTGTTTCGATGATCAACCGAAGCGTCCCCAATCTTTACACCTGTACCATCTACCGTGCCGTCTGCTGTTTTACATACGATCTCTGCTTTGCCATCTCCGTCAAAATCGTAGACGAGAAATTGCGTGTAGTGGGCTCCAGCCCGTATGTTCCGTCCCAGGTCGATCCGCCATTTGCGTGTTCCATCCAGCTCGTAGCCATCCAAAAATACATTTCCCGTATAACCGGATTGCGAATTATCCTTGGCATTGGAAGGGTCCCATTTTAACACAATCTCATACTCGCCATCCCCATCGAGATCCCCTACGCTGGCATCATTGGCATGGTACGTGTAGTTCACGTTGTCCGGAGTTGTGCCTCCCGTGGGCTGCTGGATCGGAACATCCAGATAGTTGTTGCTCCATACCTTCACTGCAGTAGAAGCGGCCTGCTCTGCTCCATTGACCACGGCACGAACGGTATACGAAGATGAGGTCGTACCTGCCTTGTCCAAAAAGTTGGTTCTCGATGTAATCGGCGCATCGTTCACCTTGCTTGTCCCTCTGTACAAATTAAAGCCGACCGCATCCGCTTCCGCGCCCAACAAGCGCCAGCTCACCAGTACACCCTCAGGCACCTTAACAGCGACGGCTCCCCGGTTCAGCTTTTCCATTTGCCTCGTAGAGGCAGCAGAGACCTGGCTATCCATCGGAGTGACCACTCCACTCAACATGACACCGAGACAGAGCAACACAGTATACCAAAACCTTTTGTTCATCTGAATCATTAGCTCCTTTCATGGTTTGTATTTTCAATAAATTTATTTTATGTGACTGATAAGTTATTGTTGTTTAAATTTTATGATAGCGCTTACATATATGTAAAGGGACGAATACGTCCTTTTTGTTCAATAATCCGGGCTAATGCTTTAAAAATCAGAGGTCCATGAATAATCGTTCTTCATCCGCGATGCTCTGGATATCCTCCGAGCTGATGCTGATATACTGATAGCCTTCTGCCTGTTGTTTTTTCAATGCCAGTTCCTTCATAAAACGTGGGCTGCCCTCTCCGGCATCCTCATCGTAAACAAGCAATAAACCATCTGTTTTGCGGAAAAGAAGTTCATCCCGTGCCTTGAGTTGCCATATTCCCTGATAAGGCTGACGGCTGACCACTCCCACATAGTCAACTTCGGCACAAATCTGCTGAAAATATTCTTTTTTGTCCTCTTTCCATTTTTCCTCCATATTTTGATAAGCCATCATAATAGAGCATTTTAGGTGGGGATATTGCTGTTTTAGTGCAGTAACGACCTCACAGGCCCACAAATCCACCCCGTATTGGCCAGGGGTAATCACCCATTCCAGTCCTTCTTCAATCAGGGGAATAAGCCTACCTGCAATCGCCTTTTTAATGTATGGAATGCCTTCGTGCTTCTGACTGAAAATATTCAGTTCATGGGCACGATAGCCCGAAACGAGCAAGTTTTTCATCTTCTCAACGTCCTTCTCCGATTATCATAAAGGTTATTGTACCACTTCAGAGCAGGCCACTAAACACTTCATTTTTTTGGAGGAACGAATTGAATATAACGCAAAAGACGAACCTCTTCCAATGGGGCTGGATCAGGTTCGTCTTTTGGAAACTTGGTGTTAATCAGAATTGCTTTTTTGGTGCTTAATGAATTCCTATTACCTCCGCGTATCACTCCTCGGACGAGTTCACGCGCCGATCTTGAATTCTAACATTGCTACTAAATATACCGGCATCACTACTTAGCTTGAACGACGGGTAACTAGGGTCTGCCTCAAGCCGCATTCTGCTATCGAACTGCTGCTCCTGCTGCTGATCTACCCAAAAAGAATAAGGCTCAGACTGTACTGCTTTATCAGTTGCATTAGGCGCGGTGACAACCAAGATAACAAGTACACCGTTGCATCCGCAATCTTCTGTATCATAAAACAACTTGAACATTCCCGGTCGTCCTGAAAGGGCCATTTCTAGCCTTTCAACGGATAAGGAATCCAATTCCAAATGTATGCTCATGAGATGAATCCTCTCCTTTGTGAGTGAAGTGTGTGGAACCGTCAGCCCAAAAAGACTAAATTTAAACTATATGTACATTATAGTCATGTTTTTGTATATGTCTATGTGACTGCACTCACTGCTATAAATGATCTCTTTTATCATTACCTCTTTGTTGATACATAAAAAGGTGTAACCCTCCATAGTTGATGGGTTACACCTTTTTAAGAATTCATGACCTGTCTTCAAAAAACAGCGATCGCAGACAAACATACCATTTATGGTGTATGAATGCCGACAAATTGAAAGGTCCCTTTCGGGAACGCATTCCACTCATCTGGCTGATTATAGGCAGACGATCCGTAGGATATTCCTGGCTTGCGGACGAACGTTCCTCCTTGTGGAGTAAACTGTTCATGTGAATTTGGATTTCCTAATACATCCACCACTTGTCCTTGGTATTTTAAAACGTATGCAACAGTGTTAAATTCGTTCGGGTTGTAGAAATCTCCCTCATCATTGAAATACCAAGCATTCGTAATATCCATGAAATCATAAAAGATAGTGTCGATGATTATATATGGCATGGCAGGATAAACCGGATTAATCGGTAGAGTGGTAACTTTCATTTGGTTTGTTTTCTTCATCCATTGATGAAACTCCAGTGAGTAACCGTCTGCCTGATGGGAAGGACCTCCATTCCCGTTATAATGCAATTGCAAAACAATTCTTCCATCCCCGCCATCCACATATTGCGAGAAATATACAGCAGGCGCTTGCTGTGGTTCCTGTTGGACCTGAAACACGACAACTCTTCCATCCGCTCCTACCACCCATACCAGTAAAGGTTCGGGGGAAAGGGGAATGGAGGTGCCCATGAGTTCTACAGGACCGATGAATGTCGATGATGGCGTTCCTCTATATACCAGGAATTTAGATTGTCCTGGGAAATAACTGGACAGATCCACGGTTCTGTGCGGCAACCCGTATTTAACCCCTATCGGAGTGATCCCGCCGGAAATCAGTTCGGCATTGCGTGTATTCAGCGTGTATTGCACAGAGCCTCCCCGACCATCCGTGGCTGTAATGGTAATAACGGTAAGACCGCTACCTGTTCCAGAGGCCACCGTTAAGATACCGCTATTAATTGATGCACTCACCAAAGTCGGATCACTGGAGTTGACCGTAAACTGAAGCACATCTCCATCCTCATCGCTGAACAGCTGCTGCAGATCATAATCTCTTTCCTGTGTAACTCCGGGGGTTAATATCTGCTCGTTTATCACGGAAACGACTTGAGGAGCATGATTGAGCTGAGGCATGCTGACGGTAACCGGGAACGTCGCTCCCTCTGCACGTCCGTACTGATCATACACACTGAGTGTTACACTTGTGGTCCCTACACTCACTGGGTTTAACTGTAGTTTCTGACCATTCATATGGGCCGTAGCAATTCCTGGATCATACGTGTCTGCTGTCACTGACAGGGATACTAGATCCCAGTTCAATAGGAACGGTGAAAGATCCAGTTCTGATGCAGCATCTCCCAATTGAAGCAGCTGCTCAGGGATCGCTGTAATAGCTGCATTTTCCAATAGATGAACCTGTAGGTCTGTGCTAATCTCTCCGCCTCTATCGTCTTTAGCCGTGATGGTAATCACGGTATTGCCGCTAGTCAGCCCATGAATGACAAGCTGATCATTTTGAACTGTAGCATCTGCCACGGCTGAATCAGACGAACTGATCTCATAACGAATCGGATCATGATCCGGGTCAGCAAAGATGGTGGACAGATCCACGGTTCCGTCAGCCTTGCCTAAAATCAGATGTACAGCGTCTGGTGCACGGGTTACTACCGGGCTACTGTTAGGTATGGGCAAAACCGTTACAATCAAGGTAACAGTTTCTGTTCCACCCTTGCTGTCGTCTGCCGTCAAGGTAATACTTACACTCCCCGCTTGCAGCGACTGCAAAGAAAGCTGATCTCTCATTATGGTAGTCTGCACGATGGAAGCATCCGAACTGATCGCTGTGAACACAAGTGGGTCGCCATCTACATCCGTAAATATCGTTGAAAGATCCAGTGTCATATCCGGCTGACCCAATGTGACGGTTAACGGCTGAGGAGCTTGTCCATGCGGAGCATGGTTAGGAGCGCCCTGAACTGTTAGCTTGAAATCAATCTGCTTTTGGCCTGTACTGCCATCTTCTCCTTGCTGTCCGTCATTGGCAGTGACATGAACGCTCGTACTGCCCGCTCGAAGCGGACTCAGACGCAATTCATCCTCCGCAAGCACCACTGACGCTACAGCAGGATCATCAACAGTAACCTGATACGTTAGGCTTGCATTTTCAGGGTCCTGAACATAGTCGTTCAAATGCAGTACCGAATCAGACTGCCCCACAGTAAGCGCCTTATCGGGTATACCTGCAGATACAGGATTGCCATTCACGATAATTTTGAAGGTAGACGACACCCTTTTCCCCCGTCCATCATTAGCCGATACACTGATGGATGCTTTTCCGACACTGACTGGCGTAAGCTTTAAGGTATTGCCTGATACAGATGCTCGTACAATGCCGGATTGAAGAGAAGCTGCCGAAAAGGTCAAGCTATCCCCATCAGGATCGGTAAAGAATTGGCGCAAATCATACAATTGTTCACCAGCGCCTTCTGTAATTACACGCTCTACAGAAGCATTCACAACTTCCGGTGAACGGTTAGCGCTGCTGGATGAACCGGATGAGCTTCCAGAAGATGAGGACGTACCTGTTACACTTGCTGAAGCTAGACCCGTAACAGCGTTGGAAGCTACTCCGGTACCCAGTGTGACCGCAGATACCTGTACATTTCCACTCACATTGACCCTAGTTGCCGGATTGCTGACTTGAATATTTTCAATACTACCTGTAGTTTTCAATTCCAAGGCACCCGTCCCTGTGACGGTCAGCTGCTGGATTGTGCTAGTACCTGTCATCTCGACGGACTGGCTGCCAGTTACCTGAACGGTCTGAACCGTTCCCTGAAGATTGACTTTGTCCGCCCCTTCATTAACATTCAGCTGCGGCAAGGAAGCATCCGCGCCAACTTCAATGCTTGCGCTGGATTGCACGTTCATGACTGTTGCACTTGCGGTACCACTAAGTACAACGTGAACTTCCGGCTTTGTGACATCCATTTGTGTCAACGTTGAGCTATCAAATACAACTGTATTGTTATCTCCGCCATTAATATGGGTCTGTCCCTGCACCTGTACATCCTGTGCATAAAAATCCTGCTGAACCCGGGCATCTACCGTTAACTGCTGTTCCACTTTCAAATGCAGTACCGATGTAAAATCCCCGGCGATCACCAAATCTCCGTTCAGCGTGGAGCCGTGTCCGTCCAGCACAACGTTGCCACTGAACTCCGCTTCGCCGTCACGAGCCGAAGTCCCGCTGCTGCGAAGCTCCAGCCAAGTGACCTTGTCCACCGTCCGGCCTGTGGCATGGAAACGGATGCCTGCGTTGCGCAGCGCGGTCTGATTATCCGCGTGAAAAATGCCGCGCAGCGGCTCTGCCACGTCATAAGCGATGCCATTGATCCGTATCTGCTTGCCGTCCATTTCTTGGAGCTGCGAAGCACGCTCCTGTGGAAACAAAGCAGATACGAGCAGGCTGGCCGCATCTACGCGGCTTACCGAGTCTTTGGCGTGTAGATTTCCGCCAAATTCACTCATCAGCCCGTTATTCAGCGCCGCCCGAATCATCGGGGCCGCCCACGGGCTGGCATCCTTCCACGCCGTCGGCAGCGTCTGTGCCGACAGCGAGTCGGTTGTGCTGGCGGGCGTGCCCGCAGACGTACCCGTCTCAGCAGACCTGACCAACAGCGCGATCAGTTCCTGAGCGCTGATCAGGTCATTCGGACGGAAGCGTCCGTCGGTGTCGCCCTGCATCAGCCCGGCCTTACGGGCTGCCTCTATAGCTGGGCGCCCCCAACTATCGGCGGGCACGTCCGTGAAGGAGGCAGCGCCGTCCAAGTTGCCTGTCGGAAGCTGCAACGCTTTGACGAGCAGCACGGCTAACTCCTGACGTGTGAGCTTCTGCTCAGGTCTGAGCGTTCCGGCTGGATCGCCTTGGATGATCCCGAGTTCACGGGCTTTTTGCAGTTGTTCCAATTGCTGTGCTGTAAGCTGCTGTACGTCCGTCCAGGTGGCAGTATTGTTCCCTGTGGACTCCTTGGATACGGAAGCCGTATCTATCACGGTAGCTTGTTCTGCTCCGGCAGGAAGCGAGGGGCTCAGCAGCAGCAAAGCAGCTGCCAGCTGAGCGGTTAACTTCTTATTTTTCATGGTGCCATTCTCTCCCTACCGATAAAGTCACCTAAATTAACAGGGTAGTTCGTCCCCTCAACATTCCATTCGCCAGCTTGATATGGATCTGTATTACCAATGACCGTACCACTGTTCCGTCCCAAGGCCTGCCCTTGGCCAATAACTGCCATATCAATGAGCACGTTATTGTAGTACAACTTAAGCGTAACGGGTTCCGAATTGTTATTTTGTAACTGCAGGAAGGTAAAATACCACTCCTCCGATACGAATGAACTTAGATCATCCGCAATAACAAAGGTTTGCCCAGGCATAATCACATCCCCGTCATTGGCATTTATGATAATCGGCTCCGGTTGGTCGGATCGCTCAATCCAGATTTTATTTTTCTCCAACGGTCTGTTGGTAGGGTTGTACAATTCAATCGCCTGGTCCAGATAATCTGGTTCGCCTTGCCACACGACTTCGGAAATGAACAAGTCTCTTTTCTCAACAATCACTGGAATCGTAAAAGATGTTGTTTCACCACGATTATCATTTGCGGTAATCGTAATGAACGTCAGACCATTACGCAGCGGTTGTATGGAAAGTGCATTCCCTTCTACCTGCCCTCCTGCCACCAATGGATCAGAAGTCACCACAGTATAGGTCAGCGTGTCGCCATCCTCATCAGAGAACATATCATTCAGCTGCAATATTTGCTGACCATCTCCCGGGTCCAAATATTGAGGTTCAGGCACACGGGTCACTATCGGACGATGATTTACGGGTTGAGGAGCTTCAACTTGGAGCATAAATGAAGTGAAAGAAACGCCCCCACGGCCATCATTTGCCGTAATTCCAATCATCGTAATACCAGCGTTATGCAGTGCTACAAATGAATCTTCTCCATTCTCCACCACACTGCCTACTTGGGGATTGGAGGAAGTGAGGGTATACGTCAAGGTGTCGCCATCCTGGTCCATAAATAACGAACCTGGATACAGCATCAGCTTGTCCTGTAACACATTAGTTACTACGATAGGTAAATGAGGCAAAGCCACAGGTATGTGATTCTCAGGCTGCGGATCAGGCAAAGGCGCATTCACCATAGCAGCAAACTGAAGCGAGGCTGTGCCTCCTTTGCCATCATGGGCTGTTATCGTCATTAGACTAGTGCCGGCTTGAAGCGGCGTAAGCATGAGCTGATCGCCTGTAACTTCTCCTGTGGCCACTTCTGGCGAAGCCGATTCCACCGTGTAGGTCAGTGCATCGCCATCCTCATCGTTAAACAAATCAGACAGGCTAATCTGCTTGCCACCTTCATTTAAGAGCAAAGGAATATCATTTAGGCTATTGCTCACGACAGGACTGTGATTAATGTCCTCCTCATAAGTAGAGCTGGTCACTGTATAGTTGAAAAACACGCTCGCTTTACCGCCTTTTCCATCCTCTGCCGTAACAAATACCTGCGTGCTTCCTACTGATTTAGGTTTTAGTGTAAGCTGTTGATTTGCCACTTCTGCTTCTGCTACGTATACATCCGAAGTGACCGCATGATACGATAGCTCATCCTGATCGGCATCGTAAAACACATTTTTCAAATCCACTAGCGTATCTCCGGAACCCATAATGGCATATTGATCGGAAGGAACGATAGCTGAGACAGGTACATGATTAGGTTTTGGCGTTGGATTCGTTGTAGAACTGCCACTGCCACCGCCACCACCGGATGAACTTTTTTTAGTGCTTGTTGAGGATGTATCCGAAGATGCATCCAACGTGGTATCACGTATAATTTGAGTCTCTGTTCCCCGCTCCGCAAGACGGGTCTGTACAGTCTGTATCCCATTGGCAAGACGTACCTGTGTGTCGGCAAAATTCAGTTTAAGCTGCTGCCATACACCACTTCCCTGGATCTGAATAGGCTCATGCGTATCCACGATCATTTCGTTTACGTCTGCATGTATCTCTACATTTTTGGCGCCCTGCATCAAGGTTACCTGAGGTAACGTATCTCCTTGAATTCGCACAAAATCCGCTGCAATAGCTAACTTGCCTTTAAATTCTGACCCTTTGCTATACAAAGTCACCGGATGTTGGGCTGTACCACTTTGCACAATTTGAAGCGCCGACAGATCAGCTACGTTTCGGTTCGATGCCTGATAGGTCAGGGTAGCCCCTTGAAGCGCCGGCACATTGTCCGCTCCGAACAGTTGCTTCAATTGCTGGCCGATCAAATAGGGCTTTCCATCCATATAAGCGATATCCCCGTCGATACGAGAAAGGAT
This sequence comes from Paenibacillus sp. NMA1017, assembly GCF_058895805.1. Taxonomy (NCBI): domain Bacteria; kingdom Bacillati; phylum Bacillota; class Bacilli; order Caryophanales; family Paenibacillaceae; genus Paenibacillus; species Paenibacillus sp. NMA1017. Next base: position 43,366 of record NZ_JBZXYR010000008.1, read on the forward strand.
TCCCGTCCGTTCACCCGATTGGAACACATTCACCAGAAAGGCTGCGATATCTTGACGTTTTACCTGTACTTTAGAGTCAAACCGATTATCCGGCGTATCCATTAACCCCAGTTTGAGAGCTGCTTCTACGTTGTTTTTGGCCCATGCGCTCACCTGATCCCCATCAGAAATGTCTTGAACATCTCCGCCTTGAGCATGGGTTCCTCCAATCGCTCTCACCAGAATGGCTGCCAATTCCTCACGGCTCACCGCAGCATTCGGGCGGAAAGCACCTGATTCATCTCCGGTCATTAGACCTGCCGCACGTACAGCTTCTATATAAGAAGCGGCCCAACTCCCCTGCGTATCCTTAAAAGTTACTGCTTTCTCCGTTGCGTCAAGCTTAAGTGCATTAGCCAGCAAAGCTGCAATTTCCTTGCGCGTTAACGGTTGATCTGGACGGAAGGAACCATCTGGATAACCCGTGATCAGTCCTTGCTTCACAGCCTCCTGTACCGCCTGTAATGCCTGGGATGACATAGTGGATTGATCTGTAAAAGATACTGTACTGGCTTTAGCCACAATCGCAGACGTCTCCCCTTTCGTTTCCGCATGAACAAGCTGGGGCCCCCATGCCATACCTGCCAGCAATGTCACCATCAGCACTTTTTGCCATTCTTTATTTGTTTCTTGATTCATCAGACTCTCCCCCGTAAACGGTTCATTCTTGTTATTAGTGAAAAGATCTTATCATCCGCCTCTGAACCAATTCTGAACAATATTAAAATTTTATCTTTTTCACAGTCTGGATTTTGCTAGCAAATGAAAAAAGAGCGCTCAGCCAGATGGGCTAAGCGCTCTAAAACTTCTATAAACGTTAATGTACAGACCATGTCAGGAAGAAGTAGGATCATCCCATTGAAAGGTAGCTGCGGACTTGGATGGAAGGGTAGATTTGAAAACCTTATTTCCCTGCCGAACCTTAAATGTCTTTGTGTTCTCTCCCGTATTGGCGGCAATCAGGACAAGCGTACCGTCGGGGTTGCGGTAGGCGACCGTTTCGATACTTCCACTATAATGTGTAGAATCAATACGTACCGCACCTGGACGGACGAATTTGCTGGCGTGCCCAATCGCATAGTATTCCACATTCTTCGTAACGGCACCGCTTAAAGGGTCAATGGTCACTACACCTCTACAGTTGGTGCACCCCCCATTGGTCGGACCCCCGGACGGGTCAAGTGCGATATTCCAAAAGAGGACATTTTGCGACCAGTTTCGGGGGGCACCAATGATCAGCTTGGACATGTCCCAGCTCAAATCATCTCCAAAGCCCGGGCTCCACGCCCCCCCACTACATTCTGTCATATATACAGGCTTATCAGGAAAAGCATTATGCACATCTGACATCGCTGTGGGCTCACCCTTGTAGCAATGAAAGGCCGTTCCGTGCGTGTAATTACGAGCCTGTTCATCTCCTAACACGGTCTTGGCATATTCACTCCCTGTATCCCAGTTATGGTCAAAGGCAATAATGTGTGTGGATAAATGGTTTCGACTTAGGGCAGGACCCAGATATTGTTTAATAAAATTCGCCTGTTCTGCTGCTCCCATACTCATGCTGGGATACTTGGACGTCGTGAATTCTGGCTCATTTTGAATGGAAATCGCCTGAATCGGGATTCCCTCGTTCGCATAAGCCTGTAGATAACGAACAAAATAGTCAGCATACGCCTGGTAGACACGCGGATCGGTATAGTCCAAATACCAGCCGTTATAAATCTGTTCCCCATATTTCATCCAGGGCGGGGCCGTCCATGGAGTCCCCATAATGCGCAAATCCTGGTTTCTTCTCAGAATTTGCTTTAGCACATCAATTACATCCCGATCCTTTGCAATGGAGAAATGGTTCAGCTCATAGTCTTTGCCTGTTGCCACATCGTCATAGGTATAGCTGCCAGGCTGTCCCTGTTCATCTACGGAATAATCTGAGGCTCCAATGGTATGGCGAATATAACTCAGTTGAACGCCACTGGCTGTAAACAAATCATTTAGCAGCTGATCGCGCTGATTGGCAGACATGCCATAATTCATCAGGTATGCGGACGAACCAGACACAGCTGCGCCAAACCCTTCCATCGTCTGGTAATGAATATCTGGCTTAATCTCAACCGTCAGTATATCCGTATTCGCTACATTTTCTTTACTGTTATCCTTATCCCAACGGATCGGGGCTTGTTGGGTTAGGCGATTCGCCGGATCGGGTGTTGTTAGCCACATGTTGACGTTATTTTCTGCTTTCGGCCCCGGAACATTCCGTATAGCCATACTGGCCAAGACCGCACAGATCAAAATGGCTACTGCAGCTATAAGCAGCCAGATGTCAGTACGTCGTTTCTTTTGGAGTTTCTTCATCTAATATCCTCCTCTCCCCATCATTAGCCTGTCCCCATCCTCCCTACTATTTCAGCTTTCACTTGGGTTTCCCGTTGCATACCTGTTGGACGTTACATACCGATAGCAAAAAGAGAGCCGGTGCTTGTGCCCGCGCTCTCTTGAATATAACCATTTTAAAACAAATGTAACGGGATTACTTTTTTGCCTTTTCTGTAGAGGTGGCCGGAATCGTAACACTTCCTGTCAGTCGTAAATCCTGAGAGGAACTGCCCACATAAATGGGCACTTCACCCGCCGGCATAACCCATGCTTTGGACTTTTCATCCCAATAAGAGAAAGCTTTCGAGTCGAGCTCAATGCGAACCTTCTTCTCTTGACCCGGCTTTAACTCTACCTTGGACCAGCCTGCCAGTTGACGGGATGGAGTCTCTACATTTGTCGGAAGCTTACCGCTGTACACCTGTACAACCTCAGCCCCGGCTGTTTTGCCAGTGTTCTTCAATTTTAGCGAAACTTCGATGGAACTCGTACGATCGGATTTTTTTCCACTCGCATGCTGTTTTGTTTTTAGATCGCTATATCCGAATGTCGTATAGGATAAACCGTGTCCAAAGGAGAACGCCGGTTGAATCCCCGATTTCTCATACCCACGATAGCCTACAAAAATACCATCTGAATAGTCACCTATACCGTTCACACCCGGAAACTTCTCTGGTGAAGATACAGGTGTAGACTGCTCGTTAACCGGGAAGGTTACCGGCAACTTGCCTGAAGGATTTACATCTCCGAATAAGACGCGAGCTATAGCATTCCCTTGCTCTTGTCCAGCAAACCATGCTTGTACGATGGAAGGGACTTTATCCTGCCATGTATCCATTTGCACGGCTCTGCCGCTCATTTGTACGACAATGGTTTTCGGATTTGCAGCCGCAACCGCGCGGATCAGCCGATCCTGATTGTTCGGGAGTTCCATATCGGAACGCTCAACATATCCTTCGCTCTCATACGTACGCGTAACAACAATTGCAACATCCGATTTTTTCGCCAATTTCACAGCGTTGTCAATCAACTTATCTGACGTATCTGCCGGAGGTTCCCAGCCCAGACGAACCATACCACCGGAATCACGACCATTGGTCGGATAATCAGCGCGGTATTCAATACGTATCTTGTGCTTTTCACCCGCTTTAAGGGAGATGTTCTTCTTCGTAGTGCCCAGCTTTTCACCTTGATTGTCCACGAAAAGCTTATCGTCGAGATACAGCTTGCTTGATCCCAAACTGGTTAATGACAATGCATAGTCACCATCCTTGGGAGCTGCAATTGCCCCTGTCCAGCGTGCAGATATCAAGCCGTTCAGTGTCGTTGGTGTATTTGGAACTTTAGGGGACTTCGCATTGAAGCCCTGATAATTATAAAATCCAAGGTTCATATTGACTTGGTCATCATTACGTACAAGAATCGGATTGCCTTCCATCTTGTTATTCTTCCAGTATTCGCCTCGAAGCCCCTGTTCGCTATCTCCATAAGTAGCATATCCAACACTGATATCCTCTTTCTGATCAGATGTAGTCAACAGTGAAGACGGAACAGCCGATGGGCCTGGCATAATGTCTCCTGCAGAGATCGGGTCTGTACCCGGTGCATATTGGACAGTAACTCCTTTACCGACACGATTGCGGATGCCCTCTAATGGACTCACGGTATACGTCGGGTTCACCAACGAACTCCCTCCGCCTGCCACAGTGCCGTTATCTGCATCGGGGCCAATCACTGCAATAGACTTGAGTTTATCTTTAGACAACGGTAATGCGTTGTTTTTATTTTGAAGCAGCACCATACTTTCCTCAGCCAATTGACGGGCTGTCTTGCCATGGTCACGGGCATCAATTTGATTATTTTGAGCCGGGTGATCGAACAGACCTTTGCTGAACATTTGCACCAGAATGCGCTCAGCCTTATCATCAATCGTTTTTTCACTTACCTTGCCATTTTTGACAGCAGCCAGCAGCTGATCTCCCCATTTACCATATGGTGTACCCGGTGTTTCCAGGTCCAAGCCACTATTTGCCGATTCGACTGTACTCAAATTCGCGCCGTAATCACTCATCACGAAGCCCTTGAATTGCATTTCCTTTTTCAAGAGATCTGTCATGATGGTCTTGTTTTCACATGCCGATTCACCGTTGACCTTGTTAAAGGAGCACATAGCTCCGCCCAAATCTGCTTTGGCAATAGCCTCCTGAAACGGACGTATGTAAATTTCATGCAACGCACGGTCACTGACTTTGACATTTGTTGTGAAACGCTCTGTCTCCTGATTATTCATAAGGTAATGTTTGGCAGTCGCCAAAACAGGATGGCTTTGTATACCTTTGACATAAGCGGTCGCCATTTGCGATTGCAGTAGCGGGTCCTCGCCCATAGATTCAAAGTTTCGCGATCCCCATGGAATACGGGCAATATCCATCCCGGGTCCAAGCACCACATTATGAGTTGTATTAAAAGCCTCGTCTCCGAGCAAATCCCCATACTGTTTGGCAGCTTGGGTATCCCACGTTGCAGCCAGCGCAATTGGAGCAGGCAACGCCGTCGATTGCTTGTCCTGCACATCTGGATTAGCGATGCGCACACCCGCAGGTCCATCTGCCATTGTCAGCGCCGGAATGCCCAACCGCTCCATCGAATTATTATAGAATCCATAGTAATTGTTGACCTTGCCAGTCACCAAATCTATTTTTTCTTCCAACGTCATTTCCTGCAGCAGCAACGCTGTCCGTTTCTCAGCCGACAGGGCCGTGTTCATCCAAGGCCGATCTGTCCGACTTCCCGCCGCTCCTGCAATATTCATAGGTCCGATCACAACAGCCGCGATAACTGTCATCATCACCATACGGAACAACCATGTTGATTTTACTTTCACGTTTGTAATTCCTCCTTGATGTTTGGTCATGAGGTGAATGCCTATTCAACGCTCACAGGCTTGCAAAGGCTCTCGATCCTGCGAGCTCCGACAAGAATCCAGAGCCACGGGATAAGCAAGCAAGTCAGCAAAAGCCGCAATGGCTCAAGTGACACGTTTACCACCCTACCGTACATTTTCGAAAATTTCATTGAAAGTTTTTGGAAGTACAGCACTAGGACCATCAATCTTTTTCATGAAAAGAGAGCGTTAACAATTCAGTTAACTGATCATAAGATTACACTTTTGTAACTTTTTAATGACGGTTTTTTAACTAATTTCAATCACAAAAAATGATTCATATGTCCCACTCTTGATTTACTCATATGGCGTTTCCTAGCGTGCGACCAAAGTCACTATTCTTAAATTGGAAATACTTATGTATGAGGATTTTGCAAAATCCTGGTATAAAAAAACGCTCATAAACAAAAAAATTCCAGAGAACCTGAAAGGTCCCTGGAATGAATGTGATTATTCAAACGGATACCGAAGCCCCCACTGTGAACGAATCTGATCCATCAGTTTCATAATTCCTAATGATTCATCCAAAGAAATAGTAGAACTTTCGAGCAAGCCTTCGTTCAAGCAACGCCCGACTTCTTCTGCTTCAAAGGCATAGCCTGTAGAGGATCGGTCATCCTGAAAGTTTTGTGCCTCTTCACCGTCCACAACTAAAGTAGCCGATGTGCTATTCAGGAATGACGGAATGTGAATATAGCCTTTTGTTCCATGGATGTATGCCTCATTCGTCAATCCGAGACGAACTGCCCCGTTAAGCATAGCCGTGCGTCCTTGTCCATAATCCAGCAAGATCGAAAATGTCTCGTCAACGCCTGTCTCCCCGATATGAGCAGTGCTCCATACATGCTCAGGTTCAGGACCGAAGACCATTGAAGCAAAAGAAACCGGATAAATTCCTGCATCTAATAGAGCACCTCCGCCCAGCTCAGGGTTCAAAAGCCGCCCTTCCGGGTTCCAGTCTACTCGAAAACCAAATTCCGCCTTAACCAGCTTTACCTCGCCAATGTGTCCTGCATGTATCCACTCCCGCACTTGGCGAATCGGAGGCAAAAAACGTGTCCACATTGCTTCCATCAGGAATAGCTTACGCTCACGTGCAAAGCCGATCATTTCCTCCAATTCTTTGCTGTTGACGGTGAAGGGTTTCTCACACAAGACCGCTTTGCCCGCCCGAAGAGCCGTCAGAACATTTTCTTTATGAAAAGGATGAGGAGTCCCTACGTAAATAGCATCTACCTCGGGATCTTGTGCTAATTCCTCATAGCTCCCGTAAGCCCGTGATATTTGATGCTTAGCTGCAAATTCGGTAGCGCTTTCAATAGTGCGTGATCCAACAGCATACCCTTCTCCATTCGAAACATGCGCCAAATCCGCCACAAATTGATCTGAGATCCAGCCCGTGCCGACAATTCCCCATTTAATCTTTTTGCTCATACTTGTATCCCTCCCAGCAATTTGGTTAACGTTGACTTACAACATACCCTTTTATTCTAGCAAACGCCTGTCCTAAACAAAAGAAACATTTGCTAGACGACAGTTTCTTTTGTGGCCCAGCAGCATCTTCTTTTATACCCATTATTGAATGACGTATCTGTAAAACTTTTTATCCACTTTCATGACTGGAAAACCAATCGGCAATTCTCCTGGACCTACACTAACAAAGCCGTTCTTCTCATAAAAACGATGAGCTGCTACGAATTGTGGTGTTGTTCCAAGATAGATTTCTTCAATAGACCTCTCCCTGGCCCATCCTATGGCATGATGCAATAATTGATTCGAAACATTGAATGTTTTACCTCTATAGTTTTGTTTTACAAACATCTTTCTGAGTGCTGTCTTATGGTCCCCAATATCTAACAAAGCTATAGTCCCTACTACGGTTCCTTCACTAAGAGCCACCCAGAAGTTGCCGTTACCACGCTGATAAAAGTTTTCAATTTCAAGCAAATCTGGCTGATCTTCTTTGGTTATGGCGATATTATATTCATCTTTTTGAATATGTAAAATTAAATCGACAACTTGTGATTGATACTCGGTTGAGTACTCTTTTAAAAAGATACTATTAATCATCGCTGTGTTCTCCTATGATCGTCAATTGATTTGTCGTCACATTACTTTTAAAGCCTAATATATGACCCATATCTTCTAATTCGTGCTCGATACACGCTCAATATTAAATAACTCAACCTCCGCAACTAAACTAAGTTTCCACCTACACAGTAGAGGATTTGAAACCATTGTCTAGGTGCGAACGTTGAGTTAATTATGAATCTATATATAACAGAATTCTATTCTACGCTTGAAGCTGTGTAAGAATTTGCGGGTCCTTGATCTTCTGATCCTCGGCCAACAACACAATTTTGGATAGAATCTCGGCTGTTCTTGGGTCTTCGTCCAGAAACGGCAGGAAGATGCGTCCACGATGCTGCGAATGCACCGGAATAATATGCAGTGCTCCCTTCGCTTGCTTGTAGACACCCCCGCTTCCCAGATGCACAGCATATTCGCCAAGAGTCCCCTCTACACGTGCATAATTCCCATCCAAGCGTACATTGCTAATTTTCAGCAGGCGAAGTGATTCCTGCACAATGACCCTACGCATCTCAATCGTCGTCAGACTGGCCTCTGGATCAACGCCGCCTACATGGGCAACACTGACGACCAGATCCACGTCCCGCATAACTTCAGAGAACAGAACAGGAGGGACTTCGTCCAACGGAACGCTCTTATACGTTGTCCGATCAAAGAACTGCACTGTCTCCAGTGTAGGAGCCTCGGTATCCGCTGGTGAGAACCAGTCTGCCATGGCATACAGGTTCGCAATCAGATTCTCGGCATAGTACACCTTCTGGAGTCCGTCCTCATAGCTGACCGTCCATTGGCGACCTTTCAATAGGGATACCGTTTTATTGGGCTGTACCTGGTGTCCCGCATATCGACGGGAAACGGTCACATTTGCACGTTCATCAGCATTCAGCAGGTACAGCTCACGGAACACCTGCTTAAATGGCTGGCGTATCTGGCGGTCGAATAAGTCCTTCTGGAAGTCGCTCCAACGACCACTTTCGAACAAATGAAGGGGATGAGCGATAATCAGCTTGTCCTCTTCTCCTATAGTATGCTGTTCAGCAAAAGGGGCCGTCAATACCAACGTTTCCTCATTAAAATATCCGAGGTGATCATCAGCCTTGAAAACCAATGTCCGCACCAACGGAGCAAGCACAGGATTACCCAGCAATCCTCTCAATTCCCTCACCATAAAGGTCGTACCAGACTCCATAGAGCGTTCCAATTCTTTGCGAGCTCTGCGGTACTGATCCACTAGATCTCCTTTAAGCTCCTTCAGCGACGTAACATACTCATCCTTCTTGAAACGAGCCGGAATGGATTTCAACGTCTTGCCTTTGCTGACAATTTCAATATCTGCCGCTCCTTCATCATCAATGACGAGCTGCACGGTTGTAGCCTCGTCCAACGCATGTGGCTCAAAATAAGACCGGAGATCATCCAGCTTACGAGCTTCCATGTCCCATACGAGACGAGTTACATCATCATAACCTGCGTTACGTGCCAAATTACCGAGCGCAATTCGTGAAACGAGTGCCTCACTGGCCTTACGTTGTGCCCCGAATTTTTTGCTTTGTTCCAGAAACCTCTGGATAAAATCATAACGTTCGCGTACATCTGGTTCAGGCGGCTGAGCCAGTGGAATCAGACTGTAGGTCAGCAAATGGTCTTTGTTTCGCTTATCTTCCACTGATTTTTCCATTTCACTCCGTTTAAGCTTACCCAACGTCGCATCCGCAAACAACTGGGATCGACGATGATTAGCTCCAGCCGAAATATACTTGGCACAATCGTATAGCAGATCAAAACGTTCCCCGCCCAACGTCTCATAGGCCTCATGAAACCAGTGAATATCAAAGGCACCATCATTAAAATCTTGTGGAGCAATCGGCGAGTAATGAGCTACAATCGTTTCCTTCTCGGCCGAAAAACCTTCATTGATATGTGCATGGAAATACCAGGCCGCACTGCGAAGTCCTTCCCATCCGAGATAATCCGCTACAATCTCAATCCACTGCGGGGCATACATAGCAGCCTCCAGCAGACGTTTATCTGTAATTTTAGTGTTTTCGAGCTTTTCCTTGAGCAACGTGGCATCCTCGCCATCACTCGGATAACATGCTTTGAGCAAGTGGCTGAACGATTCCTTTTTAGTAATGCGATCACCGTAGCCGTACACATAACCACGTACAAACGTTTCCTTGTCAAGACCCTCCAGAATACGGATGAAATAATTCATGCCTTCAATATGACTCAAGCCCATAACCTTTGGCGTAGCCTCGGTAGGCAAATCGCCTCGAACCAATTCAACCTCTAACAGTCGATCAATAACCGTACGACGTATTTCCAAAAATTCCGGTGTGCCGGAAATCCATGCATTGCGAGCATTGGTTAAGGTACTCATATGTCTTCTGCTTTCACTACCGGCCAGCAGTTCCCGATATACTTCCCCTACACCGATCAACCCTTTTTCATAGGCTTTGAAATAATCCTCCAGATCCAGCGGAGAATAAAAACGATTTTCCGCTCCTGGCAGTTCTGAGTAGTTCACAAAAGTATGGAAAAAACGCTTAAAGGACTCATCGTCATGGACCTGCCCCTTCTCCAGTGCCACCCACGGGCCGGACAAGAGATGAAACATTCCCATATCCTCTGCAGGTCTGTCCTTAGGCACGCCCTGCATTAGTGAATTTAAAGCAAGGTCAATTACATCAAATGTTTGGTCACCGGATGTATCCATAAAATAAGCATTAACTAATGTGCTTACCTGATCGGAATAGGTCAGCTCTGCCATCCACTTCTGAACTTCGTGAATCCGATCCAAAGGATACATTTGCTCAGCGAAGTCTTTACGCCATCCTTCCAGCAGCTTGTGCTTGCTTAGCTCTGAATAGTCCATGTTAAAAGAAAAGTATCGATAGTAGCGATCAAGCGTTCGGCCCATAGACTCCAATCGGTCATAAAAAACAAGCTCCAGCAGTTCACGCGCTTCCATGCCGCTTTCCTGCAAATAACGGTCCCACTCCTCATAGAGAGGATATAAAGACAGTCTGGAATCTACTTCTTCATCGACCTGAACCAGCCGTAGAGGACGAAGGTTCGTCCCAATAAGCAATGTATCTTTGTAGCCCGAATAATACTCCGCAGTATATTCCACATCACGATGCTGATGAACAAGCTCATCCAGTCCACTCAAGAACTGCTTGAGCTTCTCCAATGGACTAACAAAAACATCGGCCAATCGAAAATCACCCAGATCCACTTTCTCTTCCAGCCAAGCTTCCTTGACATTCGGATCGTACAGGCCAAAACCGTTAGCCCCTGTATAAGCCTCCTCCTGTCCCAACTTGGTCAGCAGTTGTTCCTCTTTGGCTGTCGGCTGCTGAATGATATCCGCCAAAGCCCGCAGGCTTTCATACTGTTCGGCACGATCCGGGTCTGCATATATCTTCGTCAAAACTTCTAGTCCACCCAATCGTTGCAGCTCCGACTTAGCACGCAGCAAGCGTTCCAATGAGCCAGCGAGCGGCTCTTCCGATTGTGAGAGCAACACACCAATGACACTTTGTCGCAATGATCCCGTCTTGAGCTTTAATAAGGCTTCCATTTGTTGCATTTCTGGTTCCGACAGCGTCAGCTTACGAGCCTTGGCCACAGCGAACTCACGGATACTCATACTTTTGTCGGACAAGCTGGAAAAAATAAAATCACGTTGTACCGTATCCTCGGGGTTTTGCACAAAATGGTTCAACAGCTCGCCACGCAGATTAGGGCTAATCTGTTCCTTTAAGGCTATGATTTCCCCAATCCAAGAAGCATCCATATCATAACCAGCGAGATACAGCATTTTTTGAATAGGTGCATCTGAGCGGTGATACAGAGTTACAAAATCCAGCACCTTGGAGGGCTCGGTGGACTCACCCTTTTTCATATGTACGAACAGGTTATGGAGTCGTTCAAAATCCTTACGCCGCTCCTCTTTGCTCTCCAGCAAAGGAGTGCGCACCACTTTAACAATCCGATCCGCGACCGTCCCGCCTTCTATCCATTCATAAAAATAATTGCTTGTATAGTTCGTCAGTATCCAATATTGAAGCTCCGGGTCCGTTTCATCCAGATATTCTCTCGCAATTCCAAGGCGCACATCCTTGTTGTCACTGTTAGACAGTACATACAGTGCTACGATCTTCTGGTAAGTTGCTCCTTGCTCCATGAGTTTCCGAACCTGTCCATACAGATCACGTTCCTCATGTACTGCAGTAGCCCACAGACTCATATACACTTCATTAGCATTTGAGCTGGTCAGCCATTCCTGGCGTAGTTCATTACGAGTCAATGCTTCATATGCCTGCTCGATCAGTTGGCGAACGACCCGCTGATTGGCGGATTCCAGGCCCATTCCCGTCCATACTGCAAGTGCCCGCACCACCGAACTGTAACGGATGAAGCCTTGGTCGATGATTACCTTTAACAGATATATTAGAGCCTCCGGGGTTCCTTCATCCATTTGTTCCACGATACTTTGGCGCAAGCCCTCCTGGAGTTTGGCGGCTGCCAAGAGCTCGCCGATCATGCGATAATTCTCCTCCTGATGACTCAGGAGCATGCCTTTAATCATATTGCGTGTAAGTAACGCCGCCTGATTATCCCCATAAATAATAGCTTTTAACGCCTCAAGCACCTGTAAATTACCGTTATCCAGCTCATAAGCAATCCAGTCACCAATCATTTCCTGAATCCGGTAATCTCTGCCTGGTTCATAATCCTTTTTTGTTAAATAATCCATCACGGAGAACCCGATACAGTCCATTCGGATCAACTGCACCATTTTTTTATAAATCCGGGAAGTATGGGCCGTAATATCCGAAGTGCGAAACGGTTTTCGCGCATACCCTGTGCTGTATGGATATTCAGTCACATGCTCTGTTAGATGTGCGAATACATCGCCCGCTGTTTGTCCAATTAGAGCACGTAATACCTCTGTCAGTGGCTTAAACAGCGGTTCTCCGCTTTCTGTCGCCCGTTCTTTTAATATTCGCTGACATTCGTTAAATGGCTCCTCGTTCTCCTGTATGTAATGAAGCTTACTCAGTTCCACAACATACTGGGCCAACTCCTGTTGTTGTCCATCCAGTTGCGCCGCGCGCTCCTTCAGTGTGGTGAAATATTCTTGTTCATTGTTCTCCTGATGCATATTTCATTTCCCCCTCTACCATAAGCCTCCAGCCAGCATTGTGAAGCGTATAAATACAATCTCATTCCCATCCTTAAGTGACAAAGGAGCATCCAGTTCAATAGTTTCCTCGTCACACACAAAAACTCTGTATAAACCATCTTCAAAAGCCTGCATCGCCGTGTTCACGGCATCCTTAATATCCGGGACACCATCATTATATATGGAACCGAATCCTACTTTGCCTATCTCGCCTTGTGCTTGAACTTCCTCTCCCGTGAGGAACGGAATCAGCGCGACACTCTCCTGCTTTTCCCGTAGCTTTTGAACATTCAGAGCAACAGTTGCAGTAATCAAATCTCGCAATGTTTCTGGAGCAGGACTCAGCTCTATTTCCTGTCGTGCGAGTGCGGGCTTGCGTTTTCCCAGACTTTTTACAGTTACAAACAGCTTCATGTCGTTCCCCTTTCCTTTTTTTCCACGCTTTTGGCCCGTTGTCAGCTGAATTTTTTGACCCATATAAAAACACCGTTAACGAAATCGAAAACGAATGTTTGTTCGTATATTTATTTTAATATGTTCCTTATCATTACTCCATCGCCCTTTATGACCAAAATTCATAATGCTGTAATACACTAAAATCTTAAAAAATAAGACTTTGTACCCTGATTTCGATGAAATTTATCCATATTAAGGATGAAAAAAAGACCTGCACAAGGAAGTCTGCTCTTCACAGACTTCCTTCCATTATACAGGTCAAATATCATCATAAATAATGTTTCAATACTTATTTCAGGATTTTGCAAAATTCGATTCCAGTCGCTCCAACGTGCAAGATATAGACGAACTAAACCATTTCGATCTATATCTTATTCATTGGAAGTCGCTTATTGGATTTTTGCAAAATCCTCATTTATTTAAAATGCTGGAACAACGCTATCCTTGTAATTGTCCTCAAAAAATTTACGTACTTCCGGTCCGGTCATTCGCTTTGCCAGCTTTTGAATGGCATCGGAATCTGCATTATCCTTACGTGCTACCAGATTAATGGCAAAGTGTGTATCGTCTTTTTCGGTAATCAGCGCGTCCTTCTTCGGTGTCAGACCGAGCGGCTTGGCATATGCGGGATACATGGCAGCCATGTCCACATCATCCAGTGAGCGCGCCAGCATCAACAAATCCACTTCTTTAAACACAAACTTTTTCTTATTCTCAATAATATCAGCCTGTGTAGCATTATAGCCTACGCCTTCTTTGAGCTTGATCAAACCGTTTTGCTCCATCATTACCAAAGAACGTCCTGTATTGGCGGGGTCATTGGCAATGGCAATAGTCGCACCTTCGGGCAGGTCTTTAACGTTCTTGTATTTTTTGGAGTACGCGCCATAAATGGCGTTGTAAATTGGTTTTATCGCTACCAAATCGGATTTGTTGCTTTCATTATATTGTTGCATGAAAGGAGCATGCTGAAAGAAGTTAGCATCCACTTCATGGCTTGCCAATGCGTTGTTCGGTTGGATATTGTCTGAAAGCACGACGATTTCCAGATTAACTCCGTCCTGTTTAAGCAACGGCTTCACGATATCCAGCACATCTGTCATCGGCGGGATGAGTGTTGCTACTTTCAAGGTCACTTCTTTTTGGGAAGTTGCTTCTTTAGACTGTGTTTCTTGAGCAGCCTGCTTTTGACCACCGCATCCGGCAACCAGCAGCATAACGACAGCCAATAGTGTGAGTAATTTCAAGTTCGTTTTCATGTTGTTTTTCCGACTCATTTGATGAGGAACCTCCAAAATTAGTTGTGATCGGGAAGATAGAAATGAGTTACAATACAGCCGCTTCGCGTGCAGATTGTTCTTCCGGTCGCTGTTGAAATAGGATTCTCTCTGATTTATAACACAATTTATAGGTTAGAATCCCATTTCAAAGGCGAACGCTGACGCTTCTCTAGAACAATTCTGCCCGCTCCGCTTTTGAGGTACTGTAAAGTCATTTTTATTTCCCATAGTGGGTAGTGTAAGTGTAGCGAAAAGTTACATTTCTGCCCTATCGCTTGTCGATCCGGCGGGATATGGTGCTTCCGGTGAACTGGATCGTTTGTACGAAAATAATCATGACGACGATGGTGAACGCCATCAAGCCTGTTTCAAAACGCTGGTAACCGTAGCGGATGGCAAAATCGCCTACCCCGCCGCCGCCCACAATGCCCATCACCGTGGAGTAGGAGATGAAGCTAATGGTGGACGTGGTCAAACCCAGTACGAGCCCGGAACGAGCTTCCACGTACAGAAATTTAAAAATAAGCTGGAGGGTGGATGCCCCCATAGAAGTAGCGGCTTCAATAACACCCTTGGGCACCTCAAGCAATGATTGCTCCACCAGCCTCGAATAATAGGCGATGGCCACCACTGACAAGGGAACCGTAGCAGCCATCGTACCCAGCGCCGTCCCTACGACCAGACGTGTAAATGGAATCATAAATACGACGAGCAGCAAAAACGGGAACGAGCGGATGACATTGACCACACTGTTCAATAGGGTGAACAGCAGTCGATTTTCATATTTTTGCCCTTTGCCGCACAAATACAAAATCGTTCCGGCCGGAAGCCCTAACAGTACAGCTGCTGCGATAGAAATCCCCACCATGATAAACGTCTCTCCGATGGCTTTCCATATCTCAGACTGATATTGCGCAATGATGCTCAGCATTTCATTCATCAGCTTCACCTGCTTCCGCGGTTGAACCTACCGCAGCGTCAGCTACACGTTGCGTGGAAAGCAGCTGCCCATCCCGCATTTCTGATACACGGGTACAAATATTGCGTACCACGTCCATATCGTGCGTTACGATTACAATGGTAACTCCCAGTTCACGGTTGATTTCCCGTAACACGCCCAGAATATCCGCAGTCGTCTGCGGATCAAGCGCCGAGGTTGGCTCATCACACAGCAGCACTGCAGGTCGATTCGCCAGCGCTCTGGCGATCGCCACACGTTGCTTTTGGCCTCCGCTCAGTTGTGCCGGATACTGTTCTGCTTTATCAGCTAAACCGACGAATTGCAGGCATTCGCGCACACGTTCTGCTCTCTCTTTTTTCGCGACACCTGCCAGCTCCAACGGCATTGCCACATTTCCACTGACCGTTCGATTGTGAACAAGATGATAATGCTGAAAAATCATCCCTATGGATCGCCGCGCTTCACGGAGACGTTTTTCCGGCATGCGAGTCAGATCTTCCCCGTTCACAACCACGTTTCCCTCATCCGGCCTTTCCAATACATTCATTAACCGGAGCACGGTAGACTTACCGGCACCGCTGGCACCTATAATACCGTGGATTTCCCCCTCCTCCACTTGAAGGGACACGGATTGAACCGCATGAAATTGGCCGCTTGAGGTGGTATAATGCTTGCTTACCTGATGCAGCGAAATCATGAAACCTGGCCTCCTGATGATCCATTTCTCAGGGAAAATGTAATAAGCCCGCCAGCCCAGGCGGGTCTGTACGAGCCGTCAATTCCCATTGCATTAATATACCACAGAGCAGAAAACGGGCAAAGCCTTTTGACAACAATTAACGTACATCCCACACCCCCACATAAGGAAAGTGGATACCGAGTCCCCAAGCCAGCGTAAGTATGACAACAAAATAGAATATGAATACAACATCTACAGCCGAATAGCCAATCGCATAATAATATGTGCGTTTGGTTTCATTGGTAAAACCCTTGGCTTCCATAGCAATAGCAATGCGCTGAGCACGCCGAATACTTTGAGCGAGTAGCGGAATCGCATACCTGCGAAGCGTGGCATACATATTCCATTTGGACACATGCTGATGTAAACCTCGAATACGGTGGGCTTGTCTCAATGCCTGAAATTCCTCCACCATCATGGGCATCAACCGCATGGCTGCCAAAAAGCTGTATGCATACTTCGGAGGGAGCTTCCATTGCTGCATCAGTGAATAAAAAAGGTCCACTGGACGAGTCGTTAAACCAAACAGCAAACCTACCGCAGCCATACTCAGCGCACGAAAGCCCAGATGCATGCCTCGGTAAAAGCTTTCCTGCGTAATATGGATCAGGCCCCATGTCCACCAGGTCGTCACCCCTTTGCCGAACATCATCATGCCCGTTGAAGTTGAAATAAACACCAATATAAAGGGAGATCCATACAGCAGCAGCCGCTTCCATGGATGGCCTGACCAGACAAGCAGCAGTAACATAGCACACGCAACATTAAACATGACATTCGGATTATGGATGACTATAACGACCACAAACAGGATGGAAAACATCACGAGCTTTAGGCCCGGATTCACGCGATGCAACCATGTTTTATGATGGGGAAAGGACAGGTTCATACTGTAATTCCCCTTTCTGAATCCGCCATGTATCGGTACAATATCGACGGACAATTTCCGGGTCATGGGTGACCATCACAATGGCCGTGCCTGCCGCTCTCAGCTGCTCCAACATATCCAGCATGACAAAGGTATTACGCGCATCATGCCCAAAGGTCGGTTCATCGAGCAGCAGCACTTCCGGCTCACGAATCATAGCCGTAGCAATACTCAACCGCCTTTTTTGGCCTAACGAAAGCTGATACGGATGACGCTCGTCCAGCCGCTCCAGTCCGAACTGTACAAGCATCCGATCGACCCGTTCCCGGCACTGTTCGGCGCTAAACAAGCTCTTGGGTAACGAATACTCTAGTTCCTTTCGTACGGTGTGTGCTACGAATTGCAGCTCGGGATTTTGAAACGCGAACCCGATACGCTCTGCCAGTTGTTCCGTACTGCCTGCCTCAACTCCGCACACGCTATAACGTCCCTGTGTGCGAAGTAAGCGCATCATGGAGAGCAACAGCGAGCTTTTGCCAGCCCCGTTTTCACCGACCACGCCAATCCAGTCGCCAGACTTCACCTGCGCATGCTCCACATAAATCACTGAACTTAAACTGCGGAGGCCGCTAAAATGTTCTAGCTCCAGCAAATTAGTCCCCGCACCATTCTGTTGCGTCACTGCTTCACTCCAACGTGGCGAAGACGATTCATTCCATACTCCCGGATACCACACGCCGTACTCGGACAATGCCTGCCGATGCACATGAAATACTTCTTCGGCCCTTCCATCCGCAATGATCTCCCCTTGAGCAGAAAGCACCACAATCCGATCCACATCATGGACAATTTCATTAATTTTATGTTCCACGATCACCAGTGTCTGGTCTACCGAAATGTTGCGAATGGTATCCCACACCTGTGTAGTGCCTTCCTCGTCCAACAAAGCCGTCGGCTCATCCAGAAAAAGCACTTCTGGCTCCATAGCCAGCACAGACGCAATCGCCAGCCGCTGCTTCATTCCCTGTGACATGCTGCCAATGGGCATATGTATATCATCCGTCGATAGACCAACCTGTATCAGCAGCTCGCGAATACGGGATCGCATTTGCTCACGAGGAACCTGATTATTTTCCAACACAAAAGCCAGTTCCTCGTCTGCATAGGACATACAGAACTGCGTATCAGGATCTTGAAATACAATACCTGAGACACTTGGGATTACAGCAGCATCGCATTTCATAGGCACTTCTATCGTGCGTGGAATCAGACCACTTAACACTTGGAGCAGCGTTGATTTACCGCATCCACTCGGCCCCAGTAGCAGCAGCTTTTCCCCCTTGCGGACAGACAAAGACATATTGTGAAAAAGCAGTTCTTGCTCACCGGGGAATTTCAACCGTAGCCGGGTGATCGAAGCCACCACATCTTCGGTTGCCCGGCTCATCAATCCAGCCCCTTATAATCTTGTTCCGTTGCAGGCCTCAAACTTCGCGTGACTCCGGTTACCTCCAATGCCTTAGCCAGATAGAACGCGAATACCCCGGCAATCACAATACTGCCAATCATCCGAAATCCAATATACAAAACATAGTTCCAGGTCGATAGCTGATCAATATACCCGTAGCTGAAGTCTAGAATCAGAGAAGTGACAGCCGCCCCAGCCGCAGCTAGCGAAGCAACCCACAAGTTTGCGTTCCGATACAGAAAAGCTGCAAAAAACAGCTCCGCTCCCAAGCCTTGCAGCAGGCCATAATACAAAGTGGACATGCCCCATTCGCTTCCCAAAAAAGCACTGACCGTTGCCGCTGCCACCTCTGCCAAAATTGCAACACCCGGCTTGCGAATGATGAGATAAGCAAACGTGCCTGCCATAAACCACATGCCATACATCAGTTGCTCGGCGTGTAGACCAAATGGCTTCATCAAATCATAGGCAGGCCCCCATATTTTGTAGATCAACCCGAACACAACAGCGATCACAATCGTGACCAAAATATCCGTCAGTTTCAACCCTTTGGACGCTCTTACAGCAGTATTCATTATTGCGTGCTCCCCTTTTTCCTTATAGTTGGCCTCTTGGCCATAAAAAAAGCTTGCCTGGAGCTGAATCTCCAGGCAAGCTTTATGCGCAGTAAAAGGTAAAGCACCATACAAAACATCATTCGTCGATATGCCTTATATAACCAGTAGTCTAAACTACTACACTGATACCAAGCCAAGTCAGGGTCAAGGTAAAATGCTAGGACATACATTGAATCTATCGACAACCGCAAAAAAAAGCGGCATTCCTGTATAGTGTTCTTGGTTTCTCTACGCTGGCATTACCCAGATCAGATTTCACGGTCAGTGGCAAGGGCCACCCTCTCAGCCTGACTTTCTCAAGCTCCCGACAATGCTTTTTTAATTCACTATAATATATACCACATCTATGGCTTTGACAATCCTATAATCCGAAGAAACGCTTAGCTGTTTCCGTCGTCGCAATTTCGATCTCCATCATGCTACGGCCTGTGCACTCGGCAATCGTAGCGGCGATGTGAGCGAGATACATCGGCTCATTACGCCCTTCTTTGGGCTTCACGGGCAGATTACGCGGGGTCAGAAATGGAGCATCCGTTTCAATCATCAACCGGTCTAGCGGAATATCCCTAACCAGCTCACGCAGATGTTTGCCACGCCGTTCGTCGCAAATCCAGCCGGTGATCCCGATATACAGTCCCATTTCTACATACGTATGCAGTTCCTGTTCCGTGCCGGTAAAACAATGCACTACCACTTTATCGACAAGCCCTTGATACTCCCGCAGCATAGCGGCAAAGTCCTCATGTGCATCTCGTTCATGCAGAAATAACGGCATATTCAGCTCACCCGCCAGTTGGATTTGCTCCCCAAACCATCGGCGCTGCACATCACGCGGCGAAAAATCACGGTTATAGTCCAGTCCGCATTCCCCTATGGATACGACCTGTGGCTGACTCGCCAGCTGGCGGAGCTGCTGAATCGTATCTGCGCTGCAGTCTTTGGCATCATGGGGATGCACGCCAGCCGTCGTATACAGCTTGCCCGGATAACGGGCCGCATACTGAGCAGCCTCCCGACTGCCGCGGACACTGGTTCCAGTAATAATCAAAGGTGTAATCCCTACAGCCGCGGCTCTCTCTACCACCTGTTCCCGATCCGCATGAAACGAACGGTGCATCAAGTTCACACCAATATCAATTAACGGTGTACCCCTTTCCATCTCAATCCCTCCTTCGCAAACTACAATCTCGGGTCAATCGGCTCCGATTCCAGAGATAGCGCGGCAAGGACGCATTCATGAATACGATCTACCGTATCCTTACGGACAAAACGTTCCACGCCTTCCATACCAAGCGCTCCTTCCATCAGGGCATGACGCTCCTTTTTGTTCGTTCGACGCTGCTTCAGACGCTTTAAATTCTCAGGGGCAAGATAATCCATACCGTAAATGATATGCAAATACTTGCGGCCTCTCACCTTGATTGCAGGCTGAATCATCTTGTCCCGATTTTTCATCAAAAAGCGTTCCGGCTTGATCACAATCCCCTCATGACCATCCTCTGTCATCTCGTTCCACCAGCGAATAACCGCTTCCTCGCTTGCTTCGTCCGTGATGACGCGATACTCTGTCTCCATAAACAGGGAAGACAGCCCAGCCAGTTCTCTATTTTGCTCCATATGCCAAATATGAGAATGGTCGAAAAAAGTCTTTCCGCTGTGTGCCAGCGTATGAAACGGTGCGATACGAATTTCATCCAGACCGTCCACATCCCAGCAATATTTTTGAAAAGCCTCTTGAAACGTTACGGCATTCGCATACTTCTGTTCCATTTCCTCCAACCAGTCTCCAACTTCTCGACCTGCAACCTTCGCCTGCTCCAGCTTGTCTACCAGCTTACTGCGATCCAGCAGAGCTGCTTCCCCCACATGCGCATACTGTGCAGCAATCAGTTCCCGAGCCTTGAGATTCCACGGCACAATTTCCGCATCCAGCAACACAAAATCCGTCTGGTTCCGTTCAAAATATCCAGCAGTCCGTAGATCCACATTCAGCTTCTCTAGCACTTGCTTTCCAAGGCCTGGTTCAAAGAAAGGGCGCCCGCTTCGGCTGTAGATCGTGCCCAATGTCGGGTATCCTACATACTCGACAGCAGCCTGTTCGTTCTTGAATAATAGCAAAATAGCCCGGCTACCCATATGTTTTTTCTCGGCCACCATCGTTTGTACGCCTTGCCCGCGATAATAAGCCAGCGCCTCACGTGGATGCTCCAGATATCCTTCCTCTGCAGACACCGCTGGAGCAGGACTCATCGTCGGTGGGATATACACCAGCTCCTCCATGGGTACAGTTACATGTGACACGGTATCTATAGCGGATTTGATCCATTCTCCTTGTACGCGTACTTCGCCATACGATTCCGTCAGCACACTGTAACCAGCGATTAGCTTGCGTAAATTCGGCGGGGAAAACCGTTTTCTCTGCCACCGGACAAGTGGGCTATCGGGATCATTCGCATAATTCTCATGTGCCGGAACGCTGACAAATTCCTTTTCTGGATAACGATAAGCGGTCAGCATACCACCAAATACCACACCCTGATCAATATTCACCGTCTGGTTCACAAGGGTAGGCTGCGGTCTCGGATCATGTCCCCACACTACTATTTCTCCCGATTCGTGGTCTACGAACCAATCCTTGCGGATCGGTTTTCCGCTCGCATCCTGCCCCTCCGTACCTCCATAGCGGCAATAATCAGAAATACGTGCCGACTGTTTGCCGATAAAATGATCCTTAATCCCGGCATGAGCCACGACCACGTGTCGCAATCCATTTTGGCCAAAAATAAGATGAGAGGGTGCATGTAGCAAAAAATCCCTCAACTCGCTTCTAAGCTGTTCCGCCGCTGCCTTACCCGCTTTTCGTTCATATTGGGCCAGTTCCTCTGCAAATCGTTCATCCCCATGACTGAGAGTCACCTTTCTCCCATCGAGGTAACGGCCGATTTTCCAGCCATGATTGCTGTCAATCATATACGCTAGTCCGGCATCCACGTGCTTTTTCCAGAACTGCATCGCTTGTAACGATTCAGGGCCACGGCTCATTACATCCCCGACAGATACCAGCTTTCTTCCATCAGGATGACGGTATAACCCTTCCGCATCTTCGGTATATCCAAGCTGGTCGATTACTTCCATCATCTCGCGGTAGCATCCGTGTATATCGCCAATGATATCAATTCCTGAGCCAATCTCATGAAACAGTGGCTGCACACGGCGAACAAAATTCATTTCTTCTACATCCTTAAGGACATAGCAAGCGTTAAAGCCTTCCTCACGGATACCGCGCAGGTTCCGCTTTAACAGCTGTGCCTGCTGTTTGACCCGTTGGCGTCCACGGGGATGCTCCCTGCCTAAATCACGTTCCAGCAGCACAGCTTCGGGTACATCCAGCACCAAGGCCATAACAGGAACGTGCGCCTTGGCTGCCAGCTGTACATATTTTTGGCGGTCCTCAGCATACAAATGGGTGGCATCCACAACCGTCAGTTTATTCAAGCGACAGCGCATAGCCAGAATCGTATCCATCGCCTCAAACGCCTTGGCTGACATTTGCTGATACTCATAGAACAGTACATCCGATTCCAGCCTTGGAAGTCCACTCCAGTCTATAAATTCCGTATCTCCGACCAGCTTGCGAAAATGATCCGAGGATACCACTTCTGTCTCCAGTAGAATACCTTCGCTCACCAGCCTGTCCAATAATGTGGTTTTGCCACTGTTGGAGGCCCCCACCAACACAACCAGTCCAGCATGCGGTAAATGAATCGTACGTTTGGATGAATTGCTCATGCTTCCTTCTGCTCCTTTCTGCGCGTAAATATAGCCATTTGGGTCGGTTGTCCAAAGCCTTCGACCTCTTCTCCGATCCCCTTCAGCGCTACCGAATAAGGAGCTTCCACAATCCACTGCTCACATCGTTCCTGAAACTCGCTTCTACTCCACTCAAAACGGTGATCGCCATGCCGCATCTCTTGCTGATTCATACGATACACTTCATTATATTCACGATTGGGAGTCGTCACGATCAGCACGCCCGGCTGATACTCCGTCACAATCGTCTTCATCACCCGGTTCAGACGATGCTCATCCACATGCTCAATGACCTCACATAGAATCATCACATCTTTGCCCCGCAATTGTTCATCATAATAAAAGAGAGAGCCCATCATGGGTGTAGGACTGATCGCGTCGGCATGCCTTTCCAGCTTGGCAAAACGCTCCATGGCTCTCACTTGTGCATACGCAGACGGCTCGACAGCCCAAATCTCTTCAATGCCCGTCACTCGGGCCAGCCGAGCCGAAAGCTTCCCTTCTCCTGAACCAAAATCTACGATTTTCTGTCTGCGAGGCAGCTTGCGAATCACGTCCATAATAGCTTGATATCGCAGTTCATTCAGCCGTACTGCTGGCTGTTGCTTCCCTTCCTCCCGTAGCTGTTCTTGCTGTTGAATCTGTTCGTGCTTATCCTTTTGAGCTTGAACAGTATCCTTTTCAATATGTTTTTCAGTACCTGTTGTTTCAGCAGAAGCAGAATCAGATTGCTCAAATTGCTCAATCAGATTGGTAAAACGCAGCGTGCGTCGAATGATGAGCTCACGCAGCGGATGCTCTTGCAGCCAACCTTCACCATAGCGTCTCAGCTTGTCAAACTCTTCTTCACTAATATAGTAATGCTTATAATTATCCAGCACCGGAATCAACAGCAATAACTGACGTAGCGCATACTGCACCGTCTGATGACCGCTTAACGTGATATATCTGACGGTGCTTCGATTTTTCAGCTGAAAAGAATAATCCGCTTCCCCTCGTTCTATGGCCACCTGATAGCCCAGCGGCACAAATAGTCCCTCCACCACAGCATCCGGCAAATCCGAAGCAACAGGCCCAAACGATAACTCCAGCGCAAAAGGGTGCTTCACCCATCCTGCATAGTCTTCCTTGGGTTTACCGTTCAGGGCTGTGCCAAGCGAGCCACGAATATAGGTGCAAAATAAGCTGCTGGTTACAAACTCCCGGTCATTAATATATTGTGTAATGTCATAGCTGTCTGGACTGTTTTTGACCAAATCAATCGAATCTGGCGAAGCCTGAATGACGATCTCGGCCTCTTCCTCGGTAAAAACGGTGTACACCATGCGTACACGTGCGCCTTTTTCTGTGCGATCATACGTATTGTAAGGGTTCTTAGCAAGCAAATGCGAAATCATCCCTGCATGGGTTCCGGTTGCTTTTAGCGTGATGTGCATACTCCACTTCTCCTTCCCAGCTTATGCTTTCCATACTTCATTCACCGCAGCGCGGAACAAATCATCTAACTGCTGATCACGTCCACTCTCCATATGCTGAAGCAAGGGCGCTTTTTGTTCAAAATAAGCAATTTGTTGCTGGATAAAATCATTCACCACCGAAAGCCGTCGCTCCATATCCAGTTCCTCGCCCGCTTTTTTACGTTGCAACAAATGTTCGATCACCTGATAAAGTTCGGTATCGGCCGGAATTAATTCCTCTAGCAAGTCTACGAATTCCATCGGAGGCATGCTGTTGTAACGTTCAATCCAGCTACAGGCCAGCAACGGGCGCAGCACGTAAAAATACTTTTTAATCTTCACCTGTTCTCCCTGCAAATAATCCCGATAATTTCCCCGCGCCATATTCAGATAATGGTACATACAGGACTTCGGAGAGAAGGTTAACGGCGAGATCGCACGAATCTGATCAGCCACTGAATACTGCTCCAGATAGGGAATCGGAGATTGTAGCCATTCCAGCAAAGGCGGATTGGATTTGCGAAACAAATGGAGAGCCTTTTTCAAATCCCAGCCGTTCATATCCAACAAATCGCTGATTGGCCGCTCAATCACATCCCGCTTATCAAAAATAGATAAATACCATTCTATGGGTCTTACATAGATAAATCGTACATCATAGTCACTGTCCTGTGAAGGAAACCCCCACGCCCGACTACCTGATTCACAGGCGTATACAATGCGCACCTGCTCCGCTTGCTCCAACGCGCGCAGCTCACGCAAAATCGTCTCACGCATTTCCGGTTGAATGAAACCCTGCCCATGCTTCACATCTGTCATGTTGTTCCCTCCCTTATCATTAAAGTATTTCCCGAATCTGTTCTCTAATCGACTCCTCCGTTTCAGCTACCGATAAGCGGCAAAGGCGCTCCATCGTCTCCTCTCCCCACATCTCAGAAGGCCATACCTTGAGCACATGAAGCGCTGCACGGCGATTGGAGGTCATCGGACTCCAAAGTCCGGCAGCAACAAGCTCTTGTCCCATTCCGTCGTAAGAAGACAATAGTTGCAACAGCATACCCAGACATTGATGCGCTTCATACTCCGGTCCAAAGCCCGGCACATCAGCAGGACCGGAAGTAATCTCTCCCAGAGGCAAGTGCTTTTCTGCAAAAGTCACCAGCTTACGAGCCCGCTGTTCATCCTCTGTCTTGATGAGTTCAAAGTACAGATTAGGCTTGACTGGGTATTTGCTTAATTGATCAAATAGCACAGGCCATACATCTAGCGCTAACATTCGAGCTGCGCGAATGGCACAGTGAAGATGCGGTGAATCTGCATGCTGCATCTCCTGCTCTACCAGCTTTACCCACTGCGGATCGTCCATCATCTGCTGGCAAATCGATGCGTAACGTTTACGCAATTCCGGCGTCCATTCATGCTCATAACGTGCCTCCCATGAATCGTCCTCTTCATCCAGAAAGTCTGCTATATCCATAATGATCGTAAAATGCTGCACAGTCGTACACATAGCCTTGGCATGACGAAGGTAGTTGCCTATGACCATAGCGGCATGCTCATAATCGTCTATACTTTCCGCAGGTCCACCTGCGGCCAGCAAGGCCGACAGAATATCGCCTGCTCCGTCAAATAACTCCTGATCAATGTGCGGTACAGCCATGGCTGTATGTAGCTCGCCTTTATGAGCGCACTCATAAGCAAGATATTCATACATAACATTATTGCGGAATCCTTCCCGCAGTAGCCAATCACGTATTTCCTGACGCGCAGACTCCAGCCGTTCTACTACGTGAATACGTCCCCAACCATGTACCTGAGAGGCTAACCTATACAACTGCTCATTGGCTTGCTCCGAAATATTACGGATGGCCACAGCCGCATATAGCGTGAATTCATCATGTTTGGCTAGCGTTAAAATAAGCTCGTGGTGCTGCTCTGTCTCTAGCAATCCAAGCAGCGCAATACCGATCTTCACCACATTGCGGTGTGCTCCATGTTCAGCCAGCCAACGCGCTTCCTCATACAATCGATCCGGCTGAATTGCTGGATGCTCGCGCACCGCATCTAGCAGCGGATCAATCAGGCTGAGCGCATTTTCCTCCATCAAACGTACATACGTCTCACGTCTCGTCTTCATCCCTGGCTTGCGGCATTGTCTGGACAATAACTGCGCCAGCTCCTTAATTTTGTCAGTCTCTCCATCTCCGCCAGCGCCATGATGCCCAAACGCTCCATCCAACCCTCCTGCCACCCAACGCATTGTGTGACCTGCCCAATATTCTTCATCATCCGGTAAATGATCATCCGTAAGTCTGCCCTGAGTATCCATTCCCTGCATAATCGTTTCATAAATCGAAAGCTTACCTACCCATGGATATAACACTTCATTTTTGTGTCGTCCAAACATGTTGCATCACCCTTCTGTTATGTATTGCTTCTTATTTCATCGTGCTATCTTATATCCCTATGATGCTTTATTTTGGAAGTCGTGAACATGGTGAAAGTATTACAAAGAAGAATAAATTCCCTTTTTCCTGTTTCCCTTACCTGTTAGAATAAAGGGATACTTGCTTTCGGAGAACGGCAACAGAAACGGGGAATGCATCATGGCGAGAGAGAGTTTTGATAAAGAAATTCAATTCCTGCGCATGCTCACACTGACCAGCGGCGCTTATAATCGGCAGCAATTTGCAGACAGACTGGGCATTTCGGTGCACACCTTTGATAAAACAATCCGGCGTCTCAAGGAAATTGTCCAATCCGTACAACAGCAGTTGCCTGCGGAACAGGGACTAGATTTTAATGAGATGCTCCGCTTTAATTATTACGAATCCGCTGATCCCTTGCTGCTATTCCTGTTTAGGGCCAAATCGCTCAAGGAATCAGAAAGCGTCCGCTTATCCCTTCTGCTGACAGCGCTACAGTCACAACCTCTGACCACTATGGAATTGCTGGATGCTTGCTGCAACGGACTGCCTTCCGACAGTTCGCTACCGGATGAGAAGACGATCCGTTCCGACCTGAAATATCTGGTCGAAGTCGGCGTAGTTCGCAAGGAACCCGGCGGCAGACCTTACCGCTATGCTGTCCGCAACGATCTGGTGACAGGACTGACGGACGGGGAATTGCTGGACTTATATGATTTTGTAGACATTATGGCCAACACCCAGCTTCCCTCTGTTCAGGGATATCTGTTGCGAGATCATCTAAAAAAAGCCATGCGCCGTCAAGCCGGAGATCGGGATATGGCCGAACCTTTTTTATATAAATACCACTATTATTCACGCATTCTGGACGAAGCCCATATTCATCCGCTTCTACACGCCATTCGGCAACGTCGCTGTGTAACTTTTTTATATTTTTCGACATCCAAACGAAGCATGTACGGGTCACAGAACACAAACCCGCTGTTTGAAAAAGAGACCGAAGGCCGTGAACATACCATTTTACCCCTGCAAGTCATCTATGATCATCAATATGGGCGTTGGTATGTTCTTGGTCATGTAGGCGGTAAAGGAATCATGAAATTTCGTATGGAGGGCATGACTCAATTGGTGGAGGGCAAGCCTGTGCCAGAGCAGTTTCATGCCGACCTGCTAGCGGTGTTGGAAGAAAAAATGCGGTACAGCTGGCTTGTTGATACCGGTCGTCCTGTGAAGGTACGGGTACGTTTTTTCAATCCCGAGGGCGCGAAGCGCAACTTTATTCGGGAACGTGTGCTGTCACAGGGACAATGGGGTACGATCGCGGAGGAAGAAAGTGAATCCTTTATCTATGAAATCACAGTGAATGGAATCACTGAGATTAAACCGTGGATTCGCAGCTTTGGATCAAGCTGTGAGGTATTGGAGCCTCAGCGACTGCGCAAGGAATTCAGACAGGAATGGAAGGAGCTGCAAGCCTATTATGAGCCTGTTCGAGAAAATATTTAACTACCAGATCGTCTCTCGGCTGGATGAATCGGGCGCTTTTGCTACCACATCGCAGGAAAGAGTCTGGCTCCAATCTATGCTGGCAGACTCGGCAGCAATAGAGGCTTTCACCCCGTCTACGCTTGATAAGCTTCGGCAGATGCTCGCAGACGACGAGCCGCTGCAGGCCGATGGAAGTTTGCGGGAAAAAGCAGGTATCCCTGCTGTCTCGGTATATCATCCACTCCTGCGTGAATTGCGTCCCATTCTGCGATCCCGTTCAGGCATCTGTATGACCTACAAACTGCGCAACGGGCGCATGCATGAGCGAATGTCCGGTTTTCCATATAAGCTGGAGTTCTCCATGGTCAAAAAAGAATGGAGCCTGCTGTGGTATAACCGCAGACACCGCGCGCTCATGTCTACCAAGCTATCTAATATCGTGAACATCACGGAAGATGAGCTTCTACCCGAAGAGGCCGAAAAATTCACCCAACGTATACTCGGTATACTGGAGTCACGCAAAGAACAGGGCATCATCGAAATTATTCCTATATACAACGGGGAAATGTCACGTATTCTATATGCTTTTTCCTGCTTTGAAAAAGAGGTCGAATATGTTCAGGAAGCAGATACCTATCGTATCACGCTCACTTTCCAGGCAGACGAATGTGAATATGTGCTATCCAAAATCCGTTTCCTTGGCAAACGTGTCAAGGTCGTCCAAGGCTCCCGGCTGATCTCACGAATGAAGGAAACAACGGCCAAGGCCCTTGCACGCTACGAAGAGGAATAGCTACTGAGGCAATATGAGATGCATCCATGTAAATAGGCCCTCCCTCCGTCTGTTAATGAGACGAAGGGAGGGCCTATTAAACGAGTTACGGCAAGGCTTGTCCGCGCGCACTGACATACAATTCATACCATTCCTCACGGGTCATTAGCTCGCTCTGGCGTTCCGCATCCTGACATGCCTTGATTCGTTCGGGATTGGCGCTGCCAATGACAGGCTGAATCCGTGCCGGATGTTTCATAAGCCAGCCAAGGACGATCGCTTCACGTGTCGTTTCCTTTTCAGAAGCCAGCTTCTGCACCAGGTCTGCCGTCTTAACGACATGCTCAGGCTGCCCTTCCAAAAGACCTCCGCTAAAACGTCCCTGCGCCAGCGGTCCCCAGGCTTGGAGCTGAATATCCTCGGTTTGGCAATATTCCAGCAACCCTTCGCCAAAATGTACATTCGTCCCCGCCTGCTGGTTCACATGTACGGTCTGATCTACAAAATGCAGATGCGCCAGGCTCATCTCCAGTTGATTAGCGATCAGCGGCTCCGTTAGGCTACGCTCCAGAAAACGAATTTGGCTTACATTCATATTGGAAACGCCAAAATGCCGTACTTTGCCAGATGCCTTCAGCTCACTGAATGCCTTCGCTACTTCTTCCGGTTCTAACAGTGGATCGGGGCGATGCAGCAACAGAATGTCCAAATATTCGGTACCCAAGCGCTTCAGGATTCCATCCACGGACTCCATAATATGAGCATATGAGAAATCAAAACGACCCGGGAGCGTACCATCCGGCAGAAAAATGCCGCATTTGGACTGAATAACGATTTGTTCACGCAAGCCGGGCTGTCCCTTTAAAACCCGACCGAAAATCTCTTCCGCTTTCCCCATACGATAGATATCCGCATGATCGAACATCGTAATTCCGATGGAACGTGCCGCTTCTACCGCTTTTTCTGCTTCAACGACATGCTCCTGCGTAAACGGTGCATGGCTCCATTCTCCACCAAAAGGCATACAACCGAGCGCCAGCCGACTATCTGAGATTCCACGTTTCTGTAAAGGCATAATCTTCATACTCCTCCTCCTTCAACCCTCAAAATATTCCCTGCTTCATCCACATCTTTTTATCCGAATATCCCCATGCTCAGATATCGCTCTCCGGTATCCGGGGCAATGCAAAGTACCCGTTTGCCTGCTCCCAAACGCCGAGCTTCCTGAATCGCCGTCCATATCGTAGCTCCGCTAGAGGGGCCAACCAGAATCCCTTCCTGGGCAGCAATCGCCCGTGTCATTGCAATCGCATCCTCATCGGAAACCTGCACGATTTCGTCATAAACCTCCGTATTCAGTACGGCGGGAACAAAGCCTGGACTGGTGCCAACCAGCTTATGTGGACCGGGTTTTCCTCCAGATAGCACTGGCGAACCCTTCGG
Source organism: Paenibacillus sp. NMA1017 (assembly GCF_058895805.1). Lineage (NCBI taxonomy): Bacteria > Bacillati > Bacillota > Bacilli > Caryophanales > Paenibacillaceae > Paenibacillus > Paenibacillus sp. NMA1017. The sequence goes on from NZ_JBZXYR010000008.1 coordinate 73,792, forward strand.
CTCAACTACAACAATCCGCAGATCCGGCAAATGCTGACGCAGCACTTCACCTGTTCCCGTAATGGTACCGCCCGTTCCCGAAGAAGCGACAAACACATCCAGCTTCCCTTCCGTCTGTTCCAAAATTTCAAGTGCCGTCGTCGTACGGTGGATATCGGGATTTGCCTCATTTTCAAATTGATGCGGGATAAAGCTCCCTTCAATTTCAGCCCCCAGTTCGAGTGCCTTGCGAATTGCTCCTGACATCCGTTCTTCCGCTGGTGTCAGTACGACCTCAGCCCCGTAGGCTTTCAAAATATTGATCCGTTCCTTCGTCATATTCGAAGGCATCACCAAAATTGCACGGTAACCTCGGGCTGCCGCATTCATCGCAAGGCCAATTCCCGTGTTGCCACTCGTCGGCTCAATAATGGTGCCTCCCGGCTTTAGATGTCCTGCCTTTTCCGCCTCGGCAATCAGGTTGCCCGCCGCCCGATCTTTAACACTGCCGCTTGGATTAAAATACTCCAGCTTCACATACACTTCCGCATCCTGCGGTCCTGTGAGCCTTTGGAGCCGTACACAAGGTGTATCTCCTATTAACTCTGTAATACTATGTACCACTTTAGGTGCCATCGTTATGTCCTCCTTGGATTGTTCCTTACAGCGTCATTTACGATCTTAATATCATACTACCAAAATAACATACTTTCCTCCTTCTCGCTTTTGTAAATTACATAAAACTTATCAACTTAGTATGTAAAATTCTTGCAAAATGGGTCGCCAGATATCGTCTGTAGTGATATACTCGCATTACTATTTTTTCAGGAGGATACAAGACACTTATGAGTACTCTAGAAAATATGACAGCAAATCGCTTTCCCCCCTCCTTGCTATGGTTGACCCTTGGTGCCTTCGCCATCGGCATGACCGAATTCGTCATTATGGGACTTCTGCCCAATGTAGCCCATGATCTTCATGTTACGATTCCGCAAGCCGGGCAGTTAATCACCAGTTACGCGCTTGGTGTGGCCATTGGCGCACCTGTGCTTACTGTATTAACCCATAAGGTTCCGCAGAAAAAGCTGCTATGCCTACTAATGACCATATTCATTTTAGGCAATCTTTTTTCCGTCATTGCTCCCAATTACGAACTTCTGATTGCCGCCCGTATGGCTACTGCATTATCGCACGGAACCTTTTTGGGAGCCGGTTCCCTGATCGCTGCCCGACTGGTTCGTCCTGACAAACGTGCGGGTGCTATTTCTATGGTGCTGACCGGTTTGACCGTGGCGAACATTATTGGCGTGCCCTTTGGTACCTTTATCGGACAACAGCTCGGCTGGCGTGCTTCCTTTGGAGCCATTGTGGTCATCGGCTTGATTTCTCTCTTGGGTATCATTCGTTATATTCCGGTGATTCATCAGGACAAGCCTTCCAGCCTCAAACAAGAAGTCAAAAGCCTGTTTAATCCAAAAGTGCTGCTGATGCTGCTCACAGGTGCAGTCGGTTGTGGTAGCCTGTTCACTGTCTTTACGTACATTACGCCTTTGCTTACGGACACTAGTGGCTTTGCTGAGCATAGCATTACTTGGATTCTCGTCCTGTTTGGCCTAGGGGTAACGATCGGCAACATCGTTGGCGGCAAGCTCGCAGATTGGAAACTGCTGCCATCCCTGATCGCAAACTATGCTGTGCTGGCTATTATTTTGGCCATTCTGACATTGACGCTTCAAAGCAAGGTATTGGCCGTCATCACAGTCTTTATCTGGGGCATTGCTGCGTTCGGCATCATGCCGGGTATTCAGGTTCGCATCATGAATCTGGCCTATGAGGCTCCTTTGCTTGCCTCTACCTCCAGCCATTCCGCATTGAATCTGGGCAACGCAGGCGGCGCTTTTATCGGGGGAGTTGTTATTAATCAAATGGGGCTAGCCGCTATTCCATGGGTTGCATCGCTCATTACTGTCGGCGGTCTGCTACTCATGATAGTTGGCTACATTGTGGATCGTAAGACGGCTCATACTGAAGCGATAGCTGAGATACAATCATAGAATCGTTTAGCAAGTTGGACGTAAACGAATGGTTCATTTTTCATAGATTGAGAGACATTGTCCACTCTCTTCTTCCAAATCCCTCATAGTATGACATTGTAATACCAATTTATGAGGAAAGAAGTGTGAATGATGAGCCTTTTTTTTACAAACAACACGAGTAACACGATCTATGCTGCCTATGCTTATCCTGATTCCGACTGTCATCCCATGAATTATTCTAAAATGGGCTGGTATCGGATAGAACCTGGTGATACGAGAGAAGTATGGAGCGGTTCTGTAGGGGGAACCACATTCTATTATTATGCTGAGGATCACTCCGGAAATACATGGCGTGATTCGTATCGCACACGGCTTCCGAGAAATACTAGCCGTGATTTTCATTGGTGCTGGAACTTTAGCAGCGGATCATCCAGACGAGTGAGGATGCGCAGACTTCCCATTGATTCATCTGTAGATAATTACACTGTCGATTTCAGCAGAACCAACCAAAGCCAACTGTCAACAAAGACTAGTCGTAGAGCGTTACCTTCCAAATCGAAGGACTCCGGCATTAACAGAATTCCGAGAAGACCGGTTCGCTTTAAAAAAGGAACTCCAGTTCCAGTAAAGTCCAAACGATAAGTCAAAGAACCGTAACCCGCAAGATGGACATTTTGAAAAAAAAGTGACCCCCTTGCGGGTTATTTTTATTTTCACTCTGGATACTCAGACGCGAGTTGCAACCACAGTATTTTGCCTCGCCGCTCAGCTTAACCAATGATCAAAAAAGTCCCGATAACCCTGCTTCATCACCTGACTTGAAAACTGTTCCATGGCGTATGCCTGATTTTCTGTAGAAACCCGGCGCGGTGAAGCGGCAGCCATATTGACCAGCTCAAACCAGTTTTTCTCATTCCCTGAAAAAGAATGCGTAGAGCTGATATGTCCATAGCAAGGATGCTCTGGCTTCACGACGATTTTACCCATAGCAAGCGCTTCGGTCAGCGGCATCGCAAACGTATCAAATTTGGAGCAGCTCCAATACACCTTCGCCGTGTTCATCAGTGCAAATACCTCATCTTGCGTCAACGCAAATTGGAGTTTAACATTGTCCGGGATATCGTACTTCTTCATACTTTCCTTGTAGCGTTCACCGCCAAATACCATATAGACATCCTTGTCAGGATTATGCCTCGCATACTCCAGCACCAAATCCGGACGTCGATTCTCTTCATCTCTACCAATCCACATCACCCGGTTCTCTACCACTTGCGAGGGGTCAAAATGCTTTTCCACCAGCCGCTCATTAAATCCGATCGGGATGACCGTTACATCGGTTACGCCAAACTTCGAAGCCATCTCCTGCTTGAGAAAGGCAGTCTGTACGATAGCCTTGTCCACGATCTGATAAAAAGGCTTCATCATCTCATAGCCTGTAAGTGCCGGATCAGGAAAACTATGCGGAAAAAGCACGCTGTTTTTAAAAAACATATTCAAATAGGTAAAGCCAGATACCGTATAAATAACGTGCTCAATCTGCTGCTCATGGAGTTGGTCCAGTACGACGTCATAGTTGACCAGGTCGCCCTTTTCGTGCTCATAGCCCGGAAGCCAGTCATGGCTGCTCACATGGCGCTCCGGTGATACAAATACGATGTCTACCCCCAATTCCGACCCGATCTGCTTCAACCGTTCTGCAAAAATACGAGGACCCTGTGCTTCAGAAAATTGTATTTTTCTCATGACCAAACCGACTTTTTTCATGGATTTATTTTCCCACCTTTTTTTGCTAACTAAATACAGTCTATGTCTAAAGCTACTATCTACATTGTTGGGCTTGTCCCCAATCCATCATCGCAGCACATTGGTTCAAACAGGCTAACGTTTCATCCAACTGGGACTCTAATTGCTCTTTTGACCATTTGTCACCGTTTCTATGCAGGTTCGTTCCAATCCTTTGTAAATCACTTGTGATTAACAACAGCATCCAGAGCGAAAATACTACCGCAAACATGCCATATTCCAGCATAAATGCCGTTCGAACCACTCTTATCCCCAACAGCTCCAGCTGCTCCACGTATGTGTCCAGTATACGAATACGCAATTCGGACGTCATGCGTCGGGGAAACAACGGATGGGACATGTCGATCAGGTGATATACATCCCACAGTGGTGTGTTCAGATGAGCATGCTCCCAATCCAGTACCATAAGCCGTTCCCCGCTCAGCGCATAGTTCCCCGGATGAAGATCACCATGAGACAGTACAAGCTGCTGTGAAAAAGATACATGCTCCAGCTGTACATATATACGCTGCATCTGTTGCTTAGATAATCCCAGTGAGCTGCAAAGCTGTAACACATCCGGCTTGCGCGTGTATAGCTCGGACACCATTTCCTGAATGAGTGGCTTTGGTCCCCGCAGCGGCATCCCAGCAAAACGATCCGTCGGCAAAGCATGCCACCATGCTACAAGTCCAACAGCTCGCAATAAAGTTTCGTCTGCGTGTAGATGATGTAACGGACCAAGGTCCTCAAAAACCATCCATTCTCCTCCGCCATCCGCGTCTGCATCAGACCAGGCTAGCAATCGGGGATAGATCGGGGATAGCGCAGGAAGCACATGCTCATACACCCATCTCTCCCGCCCCTCCTGATCATCGTTGGTTAGCGGTTTGAATATATAACTTTCAGAGGAAGACACGTAAAAACGTTCCACATGCCGACCATTCGTACCTGTATATAAAATTTCACGATTCCGCACCAGCGTATCATTCAAAGTGCCGTCAACATTCACATATTGATGAAAAGGATTCATAGCTACCCAACTTTTTGTATAAAATGTAATAGCACGATCATATCACAGTCCTCGTTCCGAACGAAGCCTAGATCATCTTTGGGTATCTCGACGTACCAAAAAAGGGGCTTGTCCAATCAGATCCACACGACCTGTTGGACAGCCCCTTTTCATATCCGTACTCCTATCCTATTCTCCGATTAATATTTAGTATTGCCTGACTCGCTCGTATTACCGGATTTAAAGCCTTTGAAAAATTGCGGCACATTGTGATAACGAGTGTTCGTGATTTTAGCCTTGCTGTTAGGACCATCTGTTCTCAGGATCGCTTCCTTTACGTTGGAAATATCCGAGTTATCCACAGTCATATTCGTATTAAATTTTGAGCCGCCCAGTTGGCGAACCAGCTTACCGATATCATCGGCTCTAAAGTTTTTAATGTTAATCGTGCCTTCGGCATTTAATTGGAATACTTTGTCACTTGCATGGAATGCTCCACCGCCCGTAATGTTTACCGTACCTTTTTCTTTAAGCGTCAATGCATCTTCACCTACATCCTCCCACGTTACGTTGGAGATTGTGCCGTTGCCATATACGTGCACACCATCCGCAGCAGGTGCAGCGATAATCACATTTTTCAGAGTTGCATTATTCTCAAGCTTGAAAATAGGCTTTTGGTCCTCATCCTGGCTTCCGTCACCCAGGGTTTTTGGGTCAGCGACTACAGTCTTCCCCTTACCGTCGTATACTTGTCCAGCCTTAACAACGATGGTTTTACTAACGACTTCTGGAGCAGCATGAGCGGAATAATTGCCGACAAATAACGCGACCAACATTCCTGATAAAGCGATACTGATTCCCTTTTTCAATACTTTAGCTGTGTTTGTTTTCATTTCAATTCATCCCTCTCGTAGATATTTTTTTATTCTTGTCAATTCTTCGTTGACTAGAGCGCGTAGACCGTATCACCACCTTCGTACAATGAACCCATTGACCGATACACGTCTAAAAGGATTATTAAACTATTTACATATGTATACTTGGTTTTTGGTTCAAAGCAACTTTATCCCATAAATAATATAAAGCACAAATTGTAAATAGAGCGATTACATTTACAATTTGCATAACTCTATTATAATCACACTTCCAGTAATTTCAATATATTTTTCGGCAAAATATGTCCTTTTTTTCAATTAAGTACACAATATTGCCTCTTTTATACTTGTACAAGTTTATTTTTTGACAATTTACGCATCAAATTGCTGAATATCTAGTCTCGTATGCGTGCTCTATGTCACTACAATGGTAATCAGAACCTTATTTCGTTCTATACCTCATTTTTGATGTGGTCTATACTATTGAATGACACGTTTGATGAACGTATAATGTATTTAGTGCTTTGAAGCGTCACATCTCAACATTACTGGTGAGAAAAGAGTGGTTATCGTGCAAAACAATAGTGAGATCCCATTAAAAGAACAAAATATTGTGCTCATCGGCTTTATGGGAGTAGGCAAAACAACGATAGGTTCCCATCTAGCGCGCAAGCTGTATCGCGATTTCGTGGATATTGACCAGGAGATTGAACAAGAATACAACATGCCAACAACCGAGATTTTCAAGACTTATGGAGAGAAGCGTTTCCGTGAGATTGAAAAAGAGCATATTTTGAAGCTGTGCAGCAACACACGCCTTAAAATCATTTCCGTTGGCGGTGGTGCATTTTTACAGGAAGAGGTGAAGCAAGCTTGTTTGGCTTCATCGATTGTTTTCTTCTTGGATTTAAATTGGGATTCCTGGAAAGATCGGCTCAAGATGCTGATTGACACCCGTCCTAATCTACAAAACAAGACTTTAGGGGAAATTGAGGATCTCTTCCGTTCCAGACAGAACATTTACGCGGTGAATCACTCCAAGATCGATACGGATCAGTTGGATGCGGAAGAAGTCGCAGACTATATTATTCAAACGCTGAATCTAGGTTGGGAGTTGTATGAACCTACTCGGGGATTGAATTAAGAGTACACAAAAAGGAGGGCTCCAGCATGCTTACCGCATGGGGGCCTTCCTTTTTGGTTCACTGCGGATATATTACTGACTGGCGAGTAATGCCGTCCGTCTTTTAAGAATGGCTATGCAGCACCGTCAATATCTCTCTCAGTTCAGTGACAGGAATCTGCCCCGGTGCGGAAGCTTTCTTAGCGGCACCAAAGGTCAGAGCCGAACCAAACAATTCTCCGGTCAGACGGCTCACGACACCTTTTCCCGCCATCGACATCGTAATAATCGGCCGATCTGCATGCTCTTCTGCCATCGTACGCGTGGCATCCAGCAAAGTGAGTACATCAGCTGTATTGGTTGGCATCACTGCTATCTTAGGCAGATCGCCTCCCAATTCCTGCGCCTTACGTAACCGGGACACAATCTCCTCCTTGGACGGCGTCTTATGAAAGTCATGATTAGATATAATTACATACACGTTATGCTTATGTGCTGCTTCTACCAGTGTCTTCACATCAGCTTCCTCATTGAAAAGCTCTACATCAATAAGTTCGACTTGCCCTGTTTCGGCTACCATGCGGTTCAATTCCACATAACTCGCCGCACGAATTTCCTTTTCTCCGCCTTCCCGAGCGCTACGGAACGTAAATACGAGCGGAACATTTGCTAAAATAGACCGAATTTCATGTAAGGCAGCTTTAACCTTTGCCAAATCCTCCACATGTTCGAAAAAATCGACTCTCCACTCCACGATATCCAGGTCGAGCGTACGCAAATAGGTAGCTTCTTCCTTCAACTGCTCCAACGTTTCTCCCACCATGGGCACACAAATTTTTGGCGCTCCTTCGCCGATCAGAACATCTTTCACCTTTACGATTTTTGCCATCTCTATCTCACTCCCAAATTACAGTTTCAAGTCGAACATGTACAATAATTCATAGTATAACGCATTCTGAATAAGCATGCAGATGATTAGATCCAGTCTTCATTTATTTGGTTTCAAGTACGATTTTAGGCGACAATTTGCGACTTGCTGGAAAAACTAAACTGTACCGAAAATTAACAAATACCGCCAGTACGATCCCTAGCACATTCACAATAATAGCTAGCATAAAAACACTCGATATCTGAGAATGCTTCAACATAAAGCCTGTAAACACAGGAATGATCGTGTATGACAGCGAGGTTGCTGTATAAACAAACCCGGTAATCTGTCCTTTTCGTTGACTAAAAAATTCACTCATTACGGTTAATGTCAACTGAAGTACACCTGATATCGAAAACCCAATGATACTCGCACAAATAATGGCCGCAGCCCCTGACTTGAAAAGGAGAAGCGCTCCAAAAGCCAACAGGGAAATACATGGATAAATAAGAATAATGTGAACAGGTTTAACCCATTTTCTTAGCACAATTACCAATACAAACACGGAAACTAGTGAACCGACATTGTAATAAACTAATAATCTGAGAGACTCTGATTCGTTCATTCCGATAAACTGTTGTCCAAAAGTAGGCAACCATAATTGCACAATATAAAGCAAGGTAGGTCCCGTAAATCCGAGCAAGATAAGGCATACCCCTTCCTGCCAAAACCGCGGCTTACTCCGTTCATTTGCCTCCAATTTCACCGGTTGCTCAGCGCTTGATACAGAAGTATCACCAACTGGCTCCTTCTTGGGTGGCTGAACCCGCGTGTCTGGGAACTTCATTTTGAACAAGTAAATTGCATTTAAAGCAAATATAAGGGCTGGTAAAAAGAAAGAGAACCCGTAGAAAATATCGTGATTCATAAAAAAGATAATCATTAACGGTAAAAATGCCGCCCCGACGGATATAAAGCCTCTCACCAACACTGTAGCCGAACCAGAGGTTTGGGGGAAAGCTTCGATCAGCGCTGGATAAGTACCTGAATCAAGAAAAGAATTCGCTACACCTGCCAGCACTGCCAGTACGATCGCCATCCCAAAGCTGGGACTCAGTGGTATACCGACCAAAAATACAGCCATCAGTAACCCTGCTGCCACAATAAACGGCTTACGACCATAACGGTCGGAGAGCACCCCGGATATGTACAGGGTAAACAGCCTGCCAAATCCCATCGCAGAAACCAAGAGACTGATGCCCGCCTGATCTGTATGCAAATGCTCTGTTAAAAAGGACATGTGGGACGCCAGCATAATATTAAACATGCCGAACAAAAGATAGTTTACATAAAGCCCTGTCGCCACTGGAAAAGAAGAACGTTTCATCATGAATTCACCTGCTTTTGTAAGTAAGTCTTGTAGTATAAAAATGTGAATCATTTCACATTACCTGTGTCGATGATGAAGTATAGAACACATTTTAAGATTTATCAAGTTTAAATATTGCGGGACCTCAGCCTAGACGCGCTGATGCGTTTTCAGATAGAACTCCTTGCCGTAACTTAGTGCAAAGTTCCGAAAGTCCACTACTGCCGGGGATAAATATCTATTTTTGATGCTGGCCAGGTAGATAAAACGCTCGTATTCTGGATTTACAATAGGCAATGTTTTGACGTTAAAATAATCTAACGATGAAATGCGAGGCATAACCCCAATTCCGTAATTGACAGACACCAGTCCTGCCATTGCTGTATCCTCTTCAATCTCGCAAATAATCTGTGGCTCAACGCCCGCTTTGGCGAACAAATTTTCAATAATGGGCCGGACCCCACTCTTTTTGTTAAAGAAGATCACCGGATAATCTGCCGTATCCTTAAGATCAATTTGGTCTAGAGTCGCCAGTGGATGATCAGGCGAAACAATGACAACCAGTTCCTGCTGAGCCAACGGAATAAACTCCACATCCGGTTCATTTTCCATGTGAGAGCAGAACGCCACATCATAATGTTCCTGCTTCAGTCCCTGGATAATATCGTTCGTATTCCCTTGGTGAAACGAAAAGGAGATATCTTTACGGGCATCCAGAGCTGAAAAGGCTTGAATGATCGCTGGAATGAAGTGTGAGCCTAACGTGTAAATGAACGCCAAATCTATATTTCCATGGCTTGGACTCACTAACTCTCGTAAATTGTGCTCTCCCTTTTCTAATTCATCCATCGCATGCTCCACATACTTCAGGAAAAATCGTCCGTATTTGTTTAACCGAATATTTCTCCCCTGCTTCTCAAACAGATGAACTCCCAAGTCTTTTTCTAATTCTGAAATCGCATGACTTAAACTGGGTTGAGTAATACATAGTCGCACTGCTGCCTGGGTAAAATGCTCCATCTCCGCAAGTACACGAAAATATTGTAAGTGCTTCAGGTTCATAATTATGTAATCTCCTTCTTTAATTCATATTTTAAATTATAGACCCAAACTATGAAAAACGATAAAAATATGCATTGGATTTATAATAACACTCCTTATATAATAATGACATAGAAAGAATGTGAATAATTTCACTTATCTGTAGGCGTAATGTAATACAGCTGGACGATGCCTACCTAGGCCATTGATCTAAAATTTAAGTTGGGAGTTACACTTATGAAAAATCCTTATATCAGAATGGCAGCAGGGCTTTACATCAACTATTTTCTTCTGGGTATGATCAATGTTATTCTCTCGTCGAATATGAGCTTCCTGACCGTTCAATTGAACACGGATAAAGCAGCCATCGGCTATCTGGTGTCCGCGATTGGGATCGGTAAGCTGCTCGCTCTCGGGGTAGCCGGAAAAATGTCAGACAAATACGGAAGAAAACCACTCATTGTTATTGCATCATTTGCTTATTTAATTTTTCTGATCGGCATTCCGCTTGCGCCTAACTATTCGTTGGCATTCGTGTTTGCCATTATCGCAGGCCTTTGCAACTCTATGATGGATGCGGGAACGTATCCTGCACTAATTGAAGGCTTTGGAAAAAAGGCCGGCTCTGCAACAGTGCTGGTCAAAGCATCCATCTCGATCGGTGCTATTATGATTCCGTTCATGATTGCATTCTTTATTAATCACGATATGTTCTATGGGTATTCCTTCTTTATTCCAGCAGGGATTTATCTGCTGAACGGTATCTTCTTGTCGATGACAGCTTTCCCCAACCACAAAGCAGAGGAACAAAAAGCTTCAACCGAGGCTGCCCAATCCACAAATACTTTCCGCAGCGAGCCTAAGTTTTGGCAAGAAGGTTTATCTCTGATTATTATCGGTTTTACTTCTACTGTATTGTTCATGATCGTGCAGCTATGGCTTCCTACCTTTGGACAAGAGGCCCTGGGCATGGACAAAGCCAGTGCCATTAAACTGCTGAGCTACTATAGTATAGGTTCATTGGTTTCCGTTATCTTGTTAGCCGTGGTACTTGGTAGATTCATTAAACCGATTACCGTCATGATAGTCTATCCGCTTATTGCCCTGCTTTCTTTGCTGGCTTTAATTACATGGCACAATCCAGTCGCTACTTTGATCAGTTCATTCCTAATCGGCTTGTCTACCGCAGGCATATTCCAAATTGCCCTCACGGTTATGACGGAATTTTTCCGCAAGAACAAAGGAACTACGACTTCTCTCGTGAACATAGCAGCCAGTCTTTCGTTCATCCTGATGCCTTTGGCTACCGGGGGCATGTCCAAAAGTTTGGGAATTACCTCGGTATTCATTCTGGATATTGCGATTGCTGTAGTTAGTATTTTGCTGGCCGTGTTTGTTGCTTATCGATATAAAAAAGTGTTTCATTAAACTACACAGATTATTTGGAGGCTTATATCATGAAAAATGCTGGACGTATTGACGGAAGAACACAATTAATCGGACTGCTTGCTACACCTATCGGACACTCTTTGTCCCCGGCTATGCATAATCTTGCGTTTGAAAAGCTGGGCCTGAATAACGCGTATATGGCCTTTGAAGTAGGAAATGAACAACTTGAAGAAGTGGTACGGGGGATGCGCGCTCTGAACATACGCGGTTATAACGTGTCCATGCCTAATAAAACAGCTATTTTACAGTATCTTGACGAGCTGGACGATAGCGCTAAATTTACAGGTGCCGTCAACACCGTCGTGAATACAGATGGTAAACTGAAAGGCTACAGTACAGATGGATCTGGTTATGTTCGCAACTTGCGTGAACACGGCATTGACCTGAAAGGTAAGAAAATGACACTTGTCGGCTCTGGCGGCGCAGCTACACCGATTGCTATTGAAGCGGCTCAAGCAGGTCTGGCTGAAATTTCAATCTTTGCCCGTAACGATCAGTTCTTTGCTCGTGCAGAAGAGAATGTCCGTATTATTAATGAAGATATGAAACACACCCAAGTCAAGGCGAACATCTATCCATTGGAAAATCAAGAACAGCTACGTGAAGAGATCCGCACAAGTCATATTCTCGCTAACGGTACAGGTGTTGGTATGAAACCGCTGGAAGGTAAAAGTGTGATTGAAGATGTGTCCATGCTTCGTTCCGACCTGATCGTAACCGATGTAGTGTACAGCCCAGCTAAATCCAAGCTGATGGAGCAAGCCGAATCCGTAGGTGCAACCGCCATTAATGGTCTGGGCATGATGCTGTGGCAGGGCGCACTTGCCTTCGAACTGTGGACAGGCCAAGAAATGCCAGTCGCTTATATTAAAGAACAACTTTTTGCTGACAAGCTGTAAATATAAAGCTACTAACAAACGCATCAAGCAATGAATTCTTTCTATTATATATGCATATATGTACTTTAAAAACGATGCTCGGCGAATGAACACTTCTGCCGGGCATCATCTTTTTTATGGGTACAGCACTATTCCGTCTTCTCTTTTCACTAATCCTTATAAGGGTCAAATTCATTGGCCCCAGCCATGCACACCCCAATAGGCTTCAGTTCATGCATAACTTCCACGGTCTCGGAATGAGCGTCCAGTACCTCGCGCAGCTTACGGTAGACGAACGGGCTTTCATCTGTACCGGCTCCGCGCAGCTCGACACCATAGTTCCGAACAGCCTCCTTCATCTGTACGTCCGTGACCTGTCCACCACTCCGTGTGCGGGTTTTCCAATTCATTTTACCAGCTGCCTGGGTACGACTCATAATACGACCTGCCCCATGAACTGTACTATAGTAGGACTCCCGGTTTTCTACCGTATCTTTTCCACGTACAATCACCGAAATATCGCCCATGCTTCCTCCAATAAAGCCCATCTGGCCAGGTGCCGAGGGAGTAGCACCTTTACGGACCACAATGGTGTCACGCCCATCATGCTGTTCTTTCCATGCGTAATTATGGTGGTTATGCACAGTAAAGTCCGCTTCGGTCCCCATAATACCAAGCACTTGTTCTATCACATAGTCACGTCCCGCATACGCATAGCGTCCGGCAAGGCGCATCGCACGGTAGTACATGTCCCCCAACTCACTGCTCATATCCAGCAGCACAGGCGGCTGATCCATATGTTCTCCCGGCGCCTTTCCGAGAAACTCTCGTCCAGCGGCCAAGTTTAGAAACCCGCTTGCTGTTTTGTGTCCAAAGCCCCGACTGCCAAAATGATTGGCAATCCAGACCTGTTCTGTCGCTTCCTCCACAAATACATCAACAAAATGGTTACCACTCCCTACTGTGCCCAGCTGTTCTCTCGCCAAGGACTTCAGTTTGTCATGTTCTTGTTTCCCAATCGCCGCATATACTGCCCAATCCGGGTCATCGAACAGCTCATGGTCTACCTGAAGTGCATTCACACGACCTACGCCAAACGAAATATGACGTGCAATCTCATCCATCACGGTTGAAATACGCGGCATAATATCTGCTGCAAACAGCTTGGTTCTTACCGCCTTATTTCCACAGCCGATATCATACCCAACACCTGAAGGCGAAATTTGTCCGTCATACACCATCACACCGCCAATCGGCTGACTATAGCCTTTATGATGATCTGCCATCAGCAGCGCTTGAATTACATTACCGTTTTCGGCACATGTGCGGGCTTGAGATAATGCCCCTGGATCAGGTGCTCCCCATACGCGTACTCCATTGATTTCTTGATAAGCCATCGTCGTTTCATCCTCCTGTAAGTGGCTCCATGTCCAAACTTATAAAGTCGTTAATTGCATTATGTACGGTTTACCAGCTTCCGAACAGGGCGTAAGTATTACAAGCACAACATCAGACGTCCCCATAAGAAAATGAAAAAGGACATCCTTGCAGCCAAACAGGCTGTAGGATATCCTTTTATGATCACTTAGAAACCATTAAATCAATTATACTAATATTTTTTGATGATTCCGAATTGATCCACAATAAAAGGTTTGGCATCATTTTTGTTTTGATCAATTTCATAGATTACGGCTGTAAGTTTATTTTCGTCTACGGTGATGCCAACAAAATTCTGTACCTGTCCTCGTGTAGGTCTACGATTGTCACTCGGATCCGGTCCATATACTGCCGCATGATTCTCTTCAGCTAGGTCAAAGAGATTATAGTACTTATCTCCAAGCTTTTCACTCGGGTTTTTGTAGTAGACTTTGGGGCCAGCGGTTGCTGGGATGACATAGATACTTCCATCTGGATTCACACTATACTCAATCGTCTTATCATTTAATGTATCTTTTAATTTGGTTGGCGTTGTTGCTTTACCCTCTTGGTTGATTGGTTTCGTACGAGCGTAAATATGATCGTGCCCCTGCACGACAAAGTCGATATCAAGTTCGGCCATTAGTGGAGCGATTTGGTTACGAACTCCATTCTTATCCATGATGTCAGAATCTGTTGCATGATTAGAGGTAGTGTAAGGACCTTTATGAATGTTAACAATGATCCACTTTGCACCTGCCTTTTTGGCAGCCGCAGCATCTTTTTTTAACCATTCGACTTGATCTTCAGAAAAATTGGCATATTTCTCTGAGTCCTCATTGGAGTTCAGTACGATAAAGTGAGCATTGCTGTAATCAAAGGAGTAGTATGCTCCTGTTTTAGTAGCAGAACCAGCTGGTTGGTTAATATTAAAGTGCTCATAAAAAGCGTAGTTCTCATCCTCATGATTACCTGCTGAAGGAACAATCGTTGTATTCAAAAGACTTTTTTGTGAATGCCCCAACAACCAGTCCCACTGCTCTTCTTTGGTACCGGTGTCTACGATATCTCCGTTGTGAACTACAAACTGAGCATTATTTACGGTTTGAAGTGCTTTTTCGAGCGTCTGTGAAGACAATATGGCTTCATCTTCGCTTTTTGCTTGTGTATCAGCTAGATCAATGAAGGTAAATTCACCGCTCTTAGGAGCTGTTTGAAACGTACCTGTTTCGCTCCATATCCCGCGCGCTGCATCACCCACACGATAATAATAAGCTGTGTCCGCTTGAAGACCTGTAGCTATAGCTTTATGGACAAGCTCTTCTGCAGAATTGGTTGATGGAGAGGAAGTGCCTTCAAATGTAAGAGCACTCGTAAAATCAGCTTCAGAAGCTGTTTTCTTGATTACTTGAACAGTGCTCTTCGTGGAAAGTTTTGAAGTATACCAGGTAAATCCTTTGGAGCCTTTTGTGTCTCCATAAAATGTAGCTGTAACTTTACTAATACCATGATCTGTATTCCCTGATGACTCAGCATGGACAGGCAAGGCTGACATGCCAGTAATCAAACCTAGCGTAAGAGCAACAGACATAGATGTTGCTGACCATTTTTGAAACTTCTTAAACATGTGTACACTCCTCTGTGTAGTTAATATGTAAAAATTATAAATATGATCATATCAATCAAATGTTAATACGTTGTTTTTGGAAATATAGTAATTTGTAAAAATGAAAAAGGATATCCATGCAGCCAACCAGGCTGTCGGATATCCTCTTCAACTATAACACTCATATTAGACGGCTCTGCTATGCCCTGCGTGGATTTAACTTACTGTGCCGCTGAATGCGTACGCTTAAAATCTTCCTTCACCGCAACCAGTAGTGCTTCATTCACCAGTAGCTCCAAGCCTGACAAGGCTAACACTTTAGCTCCAGTCACTAAGGCTTCCTCACCCTTCTCAGAGCCAGCCGCTTCCCTGAATTCCACCGTATGAGCGATGAGATCATCCGGACCTATTTTAATGTAAGCATGTGCAGTCGGGATAACATGGCTCACATTTCCCGCATCCGTCGAACCCAGTCCGGCACGAGGGCCACGATCCAGCTGTTCTCCCTGCGCTTCCAGTTCCCGACCTACTACTTCGTCCAGCGTATCGTTCAGAATGAAATCACGCACTTCATTTTGAAAACGCTCGATTTTCACAGTGGCTCCTGTTGCCAATGCAGCGGCTTGTGCAATATGGCGAACTTTCGTAGAAACCTCCTCTGTGCGCTGCCAAGTGCTGGCCCGAATGAAAAAGCGTGCCGCCGCATAATCCGGAATGATATTGGGCGCGTCTCCTCCATGCGTGATGATGCCATGAATACGCACATCGGTCGGCAGTTGCTGACGCAAAGCATTGATCCCGCTGAACAACTGCAGCACCGCATCGAGCGCATTGATTCCCTGCTCTGGCGATCCTGCGGCATGAGCCGCTTTGCCGTAAAAATGAAAATCCAGCGGGTCAACTGCCAGACTCGGTGAGGTCAGCCGGGTCACACCAGATGGATGAACCATCAGTGCAGCATCAATCCCTTCGAACAGCCCGTGCTTCACGAAGCTGCCTTTTGCACTGCCATTAGGGCCGCCTTCTTCCGCTGGTGTACCGAACACATACACCTCACCTCCCGTTTCGTCAATCACCTGCGCCAAGGCGATGGCTGCTGCCGTGCTTGCGGTTCCGATAATATTGTGGCCACAAGCATGGCCCAGACCGGGCAATGCATCATATTCAGCCAAGTATCCGATTTTCGGACCTGTTCTAGCAGAAGCCTTACGAGCAACAAATCCGGTTTCGTGTCCCGCTACATTACGAGTTACCTCAAACCCCGCTTGCTCCAGAATACCCGTCAGTACCTGCGAAGCTTGAAATTCCTGATTGCCGATTTCAGGATTAGCATGAATAAACCGGCTCGTTTCCGTGTAAAGCTGACGAGACTCTTCAATCTTCTCAATAATCCGCTGTCTATGCGTATCGACCGTATTCGTTGTACTCATCACAATCTCTCCTCGTTTCGAAAATAGATTAGTATGCTCCCAACCCTACTTCTGCTCAACATTCTTATTTCTTTTGTGCTTTAACATCTGCTACCAGCTTATCCAATGTGGTCTGTAGCTCTTCGGCAGACTGGTCTACCACGACGTTAGCTCCTTTGGAATCCTGTTTTACCGCCTCGGCTACATCAGCATCATGGTACAAATCCACAATCGTTTTGTAAGTCGCATTATCCTTATCCTCCGCACGGGCAGCAAACACGTTCACATATGGCTTCGCTTCTTCGCTGCTTGCATCATCCTTGTAGATGGCTCCATCCAGCTTGAGCCCGGCGTCCGTAGCAACACCGCTGTTCACAGCTGAGGCAGCTACATCAGATAAGACGCGCGGCGTCTGTTGGGCAACAACAGGGACAATGTCCAGCTTTTTAGGATTACCTTCTATTTCATCCGTGGTCGGATACAGGCCTGCATCCTGCTTCAGCTTAATCAGCCCGGCAGATTGGAGCAGTTTTAAAGCCCGTCCCTGATTGGAGGGATCATCCGGTATAGCAATTTTGGAGCCGTCAGGAATATCCGATACGTTTTTGAATTTTTCAGAGTACAGTGCCATCGGAGCGATAATCGTTGCACCAATAGGGACGATATTCACATCATTTTCTACATTAAACTGACTGAGAAAGGCCAAATGTTGAAAGGAATTCAAATCCACCTCTTTATTGGCGAGCGCCTTATTGGGTAATGTATAATCCGAGAAACTGATCAGCTCAATTTCAATATTTTTAGCCTCTGCTTTCTTCTTGAGTACATCCCAATACGTGTCCTCAGATCCTGAAACCCCGATTTTAACATGTACTTTTCCATTTTCATTTGAGCCCGATCCGTTAGCTGAGCAAGCAGATAGAACCGCTACACTAAGAATAGCTAGTAAACCCAAGCGAAATATTTTTTTCATTTTCATTTCCCCTTTAATCGTTATGTATAATACTCTGTTCCCATTAGCGCCGTAGAAATTTACGAGACAAGTAGTTCCCCGCATATTGGGCGATCTGTACAAAAATAATCAGCAAAACAATCGTGACAATCATGACCGAGGTATCAAATCGTTGATAACCATAAGTCATTGCCAGGTTCCCAAGGCCACCTCCTCCCACCGTACCAGCCATGGCAGAGAAATCAATCAAGGCTACGGTAATAAACGTCAACCCAAGAATCAAAGGTCCCAGCGCTTCCCGAATCAACACACCCGTGATGATCTGAAATGGAGTCGCTCCCAGCGCCTTGGCAGCTTCTATCATGCCTGGATCTATGGAGACCAGATTATTTTCCACAATTCTCGCTACAGCAAAGGCCGCTACAATAGTCATTGGGAAAATTGCCGCCGAGGTTCCAATCGTGGTCCCCATGATTAAACGCGTAAAGGGGCTAATCGCCACTAAAAAAATGATAAATGGAATCGGGCGGATAATATTAATCAGCAGGTTTAGAAACAGAAACACAAATTTGTTTTCAAACAAGCTCCCTTTACGTGTCACATACAGCAGTAAACCAATCATAAGTCCTAGAATAGTGGCAAAAAACAGCGTGACAACGACCATCAAAAGCGTTTCACCCGTAGCCTCCACTATCTTGAGCCAAAACGTATCCCAATTAACTCTCATGATCGACGACCTCCCTGACTTCCACCGTCGTTCGCAGTTCTTCCACGACCTTGTTAACCTCGTCTTCAGCACCGATTAACTCGACAATTAAACTTCCGAACAGCGCTCCCTGTAGTTCATTAATACTTCCATATACAATGTTATAATCCAGATTATGCTTCCGTGTCGCTCTAGAAAGCACTGGTTCACTGGTCGCTCCACCCCGAAAAACAAGTCTGTACAATCGGCCAGCGTGATGCTCCCGAATCTTGCTCAGTAGTTTGGGTGAGAGCTGATCATTCAGTACAGAGCGAATAAAATTTTTCGTCGTCTTCGTCTGTGGATTGGCAAATACATCGAACACACTGCCCTGCTCAATCACCCTACCGTTCTCCATCACTGCCACACGGTCACAAATACTGCGAATCACGTTCATTTCATGGGTGATGAGCAAGATTGTAATCTGGTACTTCTCATTCACTTTTTTCAGCAGCCTCAATATGTCTTCTGTCGTTTCCGGATCGAGTGCTGAGGTCGCTTCATCACAGATGAGAATATCAGGCGAATTCGCCAGTGCTCTGGCAATGCCGACCCGCTGCTTTTGTCCGCCAGATAGCTGCTCTGGATAGGAATCCGCTTTGTCCTCCAATCCAACAAATTGAAGCAATTCTTTAACACGAGCATCTATCTGTGCTTTGGGCAATTTAGCCAGCTTTAGCGGATAAGCCAGATTCCCATATACAGTACGAGAGTTAAACAAATTAAAGGTCTGAAATACCATCCCAATCCGCCTTCTTAAATTTCTTAGTTCCTTGGGTCGTATCTGAGTAACATCCTGATCATTAACGATAATCCGTCCCTCTGAGGGGCGTTCCAGTAAATTGACAAGCCGCAGCAGCGTACTTTTACCTGCACCGCTAAAGCCAATCACGCCGAAAATCTCTCCCTTTTCAACCGATAACGAAACCTCTTCGAGTGCATTTACTTTACGATTGGGTAAGGTAAATATTTTGCTAACTTGTTCAAACTTTATCAAACTGCTTCCTCCTTACGTCTACAATGTATGTATTCCTCCATCCCTTTTTAGTAATCCGGTGGATTTAATCGGATTTATGTCCTAAAAAAAACTCCCTAATCTTCGTTTGACCGAAGGTGGGATTATTTAACTGCATATTGCATTGTTAACACCTTAAGACAAGAAGGAGAATCTGTCAATAAAAAATGAATATAGCCTTCTGACTCCTGTCATCACAATTGCTTACACTTTTAGGGCTACAAAGCCAAATAAGGCTAACCGTATATTTGCAAAGTTTGCAAAATCGGCAGCCCTTTGTGCATTGCAATTTCGATCATTCCACTGACTAATGTGCAGAAGTATTTTTCAAATCTGCTTCATAACGAAGGCCGAATTGTTGTCTTGCCTCCTCCATCACTTCAGCGACTGTAAGTGAACACTCCAAGGAGTTAATGGAACTGTTACGTTCACCACTCTTGATCAGATCTATAAATTCCTGAATTTCATAATACATGGGCTCACGCGTCTGAGCTTTGGTCAGATCCTCAATCGTGCCGTCCCGATAATGAATTTTCACCTCATAGGGCTGACTGATTTTGTCGATCACCATCGTTCCATTCTCACCCTGAATTTCAGCAGGCAGATAGGAATCTGTAATTTTGGAATACATGACGGTAGCATCCATATCCGGATACTTCATCACGATACTACCCTCGCCATCGACACCAGAGGATAAAAGTACACCAACCGCCCGAACCTCCTCAGGTTTGCCGAACAAAGTCACCATAGGATACAAACAATACACGCCAAGGTCCATCAAGGAACCATTAGAAAAGGCCGGATTAAACGCATTCAATACCTTACCTTGCTTAAAAGCATCAAAGCGTGAGGAGTATTGACAGTAGCTTGCAAAATAACGCCGAACCCGGCCTATTTTATACATATGATCCTTTATTATTTTAAAGTTAGGCATAAGTGTGGATTTAACGGCCTCCATCAGCAGAACATCGTTGTTGCGCGCGGCTTCGATCATGCTCTTCACCTCTGCTGCATTAGACGCAAAAGGTTTCTCACACAACACGTGCTTTCCGTGATTCATACATAAGATCGCCTGCTCCGCATGTAAGGAATTGGGGCTGGCAATATATACGGCATCGACCTGATCACTTGCGGCCATTTGCGCCAGGTCTGTAAAAACCTCCGGCTGGCTGTTATATTTGTCAGCAAAAGCTTTGCCCTTATCCTCTGTGCGTGAGTATACCGCCGTCAGGGAAAATTCGTCCGTCTCCATCGCAGCTTGAATAAACCTCTCTGTTATCCAGTTGGTTCCAACAATACCAAAACGCATCACAGTATCCCATCCTTCCCGTGAGTCATTACAATTCATATGTACCTATTCTCGCATTCCAGCCTAATCTTGTCCACTATACCGTTAGTCATATCTCGTGCTTCAACATGTTCATTCGACAAAAAAAGACTGCGGTCTATCAGCTTAATTTATACTGATTGTACCACAGTCCCTGTTATTTATTTGGGGTTATATCTCTATTTTTTTGATATCACTTTTCCTACTTCTTCCAAAATGGTATCCATGGAAGCAGGGTCGTGTACATCATACTCATCAATGTTCAGACGCAGTACAGGACAGGCATCAAATTCGTTAATCCAATTGGAATATCTGCGATGCATTTGCTCCCAATAAGAACGCTCGGTCTGGATCTCCATCTCACGGCCGCGCTCCTCAATCCGACTCAGTATGGAGGGCAAGCTGCCTTCCAAATAGATCAACACATCAGGATGCGGGAAAAACGGTGTCATCACCATCGCCTCAAACAGGCTAGTATACGTTTCATAATCGGTAGGATTCATCGTTCCCTGATCGGCATGCATTTTCGCAAAAATGCCTGTGTCCTCATAAATAGAACGATCCTGCACAAAGCCTCCACCAGACAGGAAAATATTCTTTTGTTCCTTGAAACGTTCCGCGAGAAAATAAATTTGCAAATGAAAGCTCCATCTCTCGAAATCGTGATAAAACTTCTCCAGATAGGGATTATGATCGACCTGTTCCAAAGAGGTTTTAAATCCAAGGCGTCCGGCCAAAGCACCGGTCAGCGTGGATTTACCTACACCCACTGTGCCCGCTACCGTAATCAGGGCATTCGCAGGAATGTTGTAATTATTCACTATATAAGCTCCTTTACATCGGAAACAATTTGTTTAAATTGTGCCTGATTTTCTACAAAATCAATTTCATTCCCGTTCACGGTCAATATACGAGGGGAAGGGGACTGTTCAGCGAGAAACTGCATGCCTTTATCATAATCTATGATCAATTGCTCCAGATAGGCGGGGTCCATCTCCTGTTCAAAAGAGCGCGCACGCTTGCGAATTCTCCCCAGCAAGGTATCCAAATCTGCTTTGATATAAATGATAATGTCCGGCTTAGGCATATCATCTGTGAGCAAATGATAGATTTGACGATATTTTTCGAGCTTCACACCCTTAAGCGTACGTTCTGCAAAAATCAAATTCTTGTAGATATGGTAATCAGAAATAACGGGCTGAGCTTTCTCGATATATTGCAGACCGGTATCCTCCAACTGCTTATACCGATTGCAGAGAAAAAACATTTCCAGCTGAAAACTCCACTCATCTATATTTTGATAAAATTTATCGAGAAATGGGTTCTCCTCAACAATCTCTTTGATTATCGGCAAATGTAGCTCGGTTGAAAGCATCGAAGCTAACGTCGTTTTACCTGCTCCGATGGGCCCTTCAACGGCTATAAATGGGGCTTGTTTCATGCGGTTCTGCTCCTCCTTGTACTCCAGTCCATCCTGTGGACAACTATCCTATTGTATCACAAGGTAGTACGCTAAAGGCATACCAAATCTATGGATAAAACAAAAAAACAGAGCGCTATATTTTGCTTCATAGCGTCCCTGTTTCTCATTTAAACCAACCTTTTTCATTAAAACGTGTGATCGCCTCAATCCGGTTACTGACACCCAGCTTATCAAGAATGACTGAAATATAATTGCGCACCGTCCCTGTCGTTAAATACAGTTCCCCAGCAATCTCTTTTGTGTTCTTTCCGTCAGCAATGAGCGCCAAAACGGTCTTTTCACGCTCTGTTAGCGGGTTGACTTCGGCGTAAGCATCATCGACCAGTTCCGGGGCATAAATACGCCGACCTGCCATAATACTGCGAATAGAGGAAGCCAGCTCTTCACTGGGACTGTCCTTGAGCAGATAACCGTGTGTCCCCGCCTTGATCGCTCGTTCAAAATACCCGGGGCGGGCAAACGTAGTTAAAATCAACACCTTGCAGTTCAAGCCTTTGAGTTCCTCAGCCGCATCTAATCCACTCTTTATCGGCATTTCGATGTCCATAATGCATATATCGGGCTGATGCAGCTTCACCAGTTCTAAAGCTTCTTCCCCGTTGCTTGCTTTTCCGACTACTTTCATGTCCTCTTCCAAGTCCAGCAGGGAAGCTAGAGCACCCAGCAGCATACGCTGGTCCTCCGCGATAACAATTCGAATCATGGCCCCACCTCCTCGTTCGGCTTTTCAGGGATATTGGGCACTTTAATGACCAAGGTCGTTCCCTGATCTGAACGCAGCTCCATACATCCGTTCACGAATTCGAGCCTTTCCTTCATACCTTGCAGGCCATTTCCACGAAGGGTTCCATGTTCTCTCGTAATACCGACTCCATTATCCTGAATCCGAAGAGTTAATTCCTTACGAGACGGCTCAATCGTGATGGAACAAGCGGTGGCTCCACTGTGCTTAACCACATTTGTCACCGCTTCCTTCATACACATACTAAGTACATTTTCATTCATTAATGATGTATGTTCCAGCTTCGGGTCGCCCTTCAAGGCCAATTCAATGTGAGCAGCCTTTAAAATCTGCCGAATACGTAGCAGTTCATCCTCTAGTCGCATGCCGCGCATTTGAGTAACCATTTCCCGTACCTCTTTTAACGCACTTCTCGCCGTGAGACGAACATCGTTAATTTCGACATGAGCCCGCTCCGGGTACTGATCCATCAGTTTGCCCGCCAAATCGCTCTTCAGCCCGATGAGTGACAGCTTCTGACCTAAGGTATCATGCAGATCACGCGCAATTCTTTGCCGTTCCTCCAGCTTAATCAATTCCGATATTTTCTTATTGGCATCCTCTAATTGGACTTGGAGCCGATCGCTTTTGTTGCGATTAAAATTCGTAATCGGAAGGAGAATCACACCGATCAGATTGAGCAGGATAAAAGGAATCTGTTTAATAAATACGGGATTCTCAGAAACAAAACCATAGTTGATCAATCCAATCGTAATAACCATTAAAATAATATACAGCGTCGTAAATGCAGCCTTACTTTTAATATTACCGATCAGATAGGCGATAAATATCGAAAAATACATATAACTGAACAGCAGTGTCATGGTAATCGATATGGCAATCTGTACACTGGTCCAAAAATATATGAGCCAGCCTTTCGACACAAAAGCCAGTACATAACAAGCAAAAAACACCAAAATAATAGCAGTACCCAGAATAATATGACTTGTAGATGAAGAGCTAAAATAGTAAAAGGGCAGGATATAAAAGACGACCCACACATAAGGGCTAAGTCCCGTATTTTTTTGGAATATCTGATACCATTTTTGCATCCTGCCCACCCTCTTCTACTTCACATGACTTATATCCCTTATCTTATCATACCACTGGTCTCGTCTGCTTGAAAGCACCAAAGGTGAAGCCTTTCCTGGGGGTGTACCCACTGCACCAGATCGCGCTTTGAAATAGGACTGGTCTATATTTCTGATCAGCTCGTTCATGAATTATACATACCTGACGTTATTAAATTTCTTTTCTATATCTTCAGCAAATTTTCCGCCCTCATCGGCTAAATGTTTTCTCATAAAGAATCCACCAAAACCATTTATCCATGCTGCAAAAGCCAGTAGCCGAGATGGAAAGTCCGCTCCAATCGTACAACTAAATTCGCAAGAGTTGTTATCAATAGGCGTGATCTTCATTTCCCATGGAACTCCAACAATGGCGGGTATCCATCGCCATATATATGCTTCAGTCTTGTCAGAGTAGAAACGTAAATGATCCTCTGCGTGCTCTTTTAATTGATAGTGCTGAACAATCATCTCATTCCCCATATTTTCCACATTAACCATATGGAATTCACCATTTTCAAAATAACTGCCCATTGCCTTGTGAGCTTTTGAAAATGATTCATATTCAGCTGGAGTCATCTCAGTTACCCATTTGTACAAATCCACATTTTTAGCTGCAATCTGCAATTTAAATTTCTTTGTTATTCTCATCTTCATTATCCTTCTTTCCTGTAATTTTTCTTGTGAGTTCATCGTGCCAATTCATAATCATCTGAAAATATTCTTTGCCAAACATCAACGTCGCGTGCTCATATACACCCATCTGATGAACGTGCTTCTCTTCTATCAAGGCAAGCTTGTTATATTCACAGGCAACAGTAGTTTGAAAGCTGGCAATCAATCGAACAACCTCAAGCTCGTCAAGATATTTATAGAAGAAAAGCTTATTTAAATACTCATAATTAAAGGGGGAAAAAGTACATGGTGTTTTTAACCATTCTATAAATTCACTCTTTCCTTTTTCCGTGATACCATATGATTTTTTGAATCTGCCTTCCTCTACCACTTCTTCATACGTGATAAGCTCCCCCTTTTCCATTTTTTTCAGCATAGGATATATGCTTCCGAAGCTGGCATCAATAAAGTTGGAAGTACTTATCGTCATCTTCTGCTTGATTTCATATCCTGTCATATCCTTTTCGCAGAGGAACCCAAGTATTACATAAATCAACATAAAATCTATTCCTTCTTTCCTGGCATAGTGAATTATTCTTCTGAAATCAAAGGGAACTTATCTCTGTTTACATGTAGCTAAGTTATATATATATAATCGAAATATATCGTTTCGATATATAGAATGTATAGGTTGACGATCGATTTGTCAATAGCGCTTGCTAAAACAAAAAATGAAAGTACTGCATTTTCAATATATACAAAAAAATCCAAAAGGATGTTATCCCTTTAGATTTCTCAAAGTAAACTGTAATTTTTCAACATCTCTTCAGAAGAGTTTTGTACAAGTTATTTACTTTCTGTTCCTACGACAGGTGTAGGGATGGGTTTCGTAACTGCAATACGTTTGCTGAGGAGCGGCTTCACTTGTTTAAAGGTCAAAAAGGTTTTCGTATTTTCATCCCAAAGTCGGAACTTCAAAGATTGCAGACTGCTACTCACTGTGATCGTGGTCGCCTTTTGAAGTAACGGTGTCGCTTCATGTGCTTTCTCCAAATTGTAATTTGGCACTTTAGGACTCAAGTGATGAACGTGATGAAATCCGATATTGCCCGTAATCCATTGCAATACTTTAGGAAGCTTGTAGTAAGAACTGCCTTCTACGGCTGCATTAATATAGCTCCACTCTTCATCATGCTCAAAATAAGAATCCTCAAACTGATGTTGTACGTAAAACAACCAGATACCGAGCGCACCCGATACAAAAAAGATAGGTACCTGTACTAAAACAAATGCTTGCCAGCCGATGGCCCAGCACAACAGTGCATACAATAAAACTAGAGATATATTCGTTACATGCGTATTTATTCTTTCCTTACGTTTCGCCGTTTTTGTATTAAAGCGATAGGAAATCAAAAAAGTGTAGATCGGACCGAGTCCGAACATACCCCATGGACTCCGGTATATACGATAAGCTAGTCGTGTCCATGCAGAAGCTTCTACATACTCTTCCACCGTAAGCACCCACATATCACCTGTACCTCGTTTGTCCAAATTACTGCTGGTTGCATGGTGGATCGCGTGGCTATTTTTCCATTGGTCATACGGGCAAAGTGTAATAACACCTGTAATTGTGCCCACAATGTCATTCAGCCTGCGGCTTTTGAAGAACGATTGATGACCGCAATCATGAAAAATGATAAACGTTCGTATAACAAACCCGGAAGCAATAATAGTAAGCGGAAGGGTCAGCCAATACGATACCGACAGACTGAGATAGGCGGCATACCATAATAAAATCAGTGGACCCAAGGTGTTAATGAGTTGCAGAACGCTGGATTTCGTGTTTATCTTCTCGTAGGGAGCCATATTTTTTTTCAATTGGGCTAATGGGAGTTGTGTCATACTCATTATGATCCTCCTTTAAAATGACGCCTATACCTTGATTCTGTTAGGCGTACATGTTGATCTAATCTCAGTATAAGGAGAACGCTGTAGGCGCTGTAGTCATAAACGTCAGTTCGTGTATATGACATTTGTCATATAGACAAGTAACATAACCCGTTTTCCAAATGTTCGCGGGTTTCTTTTCTGATGATTGTTTGTTAAAATATAAGGTATAATAACGCTGTATGTGACTGGCGAAGTCAGTGGAATGAACCACGAGGGAGCATACAAAAAAAGCGTACCGTTCGCCTGGGAGAAGTATTTGCAGAGGATTCGTCTGTCTTGACGACCTTGTGCAAATACTTTTTTTCGTTTTACAAGACCATGACACCCTGTTGATTTCATTATGCGATAAATTCAGAGGAGGCTCGGACTATGGCTATTATCATGAAATCCAAAGAAGCAGCTGAGCAAGTATATGCAACGATCCGTTCACAGGTAGAAGAAATGAAGCAGCAAGGACACCGTCCCCATCTGGCAACCCTATTGGTAGAAGGCGATCCGGCATCTGCATACTATGCACGGACCAAGCAAAAAATAGCAGAGAAGCTGGGCATCTCATTTCATCTCCATACGTTTGATCGTCATGTTAGCGAAACCGAGCTACTGCACCTGATCGGCAGCCTGAACGATGCATCCCATGTACATGGCATTATGCTGGAACTGCCGCTTCCCCAACATCTTTCCGCCTCCGTTATTAAACAATCCATCGCCCCCTACAAGGATATTGATGGAATTACACCTGATAACAAGCTGGCTACCGTAACAGGTGACGCCGGACTATATCCCGCAACACCTCAAGCCTGTATCGAGCTACTTAAGCATTACGGTCACACATTGGCAGGCAAAAATGTTACACTCGTGGGCATCGGACAGACAGTGGGACTTCCCCTTTTCCACATGTTGCAAAGAGAAAATGCCACCGTTACCGCCTGTCATGCAGGTACACGTGATATTGCAGAGCATCTAAGCCATGCAGACATTGCCTTCGTCGCAGTCGGATGCCCTGATGTGATTACACAGGATATGGTTCATCCCGGTCTGATTTTAGTAGATGCGGGAATTAATGAGACGCTAGAGGGAAAAATAGTGGGAGATGCCGCTTTAGACGTTGGGGAAAAGGTGCATGCCATTTCTCCGGTTCCCGGCGGTGTGGGCACCTTAACGACTGCGATTTTGTACAAAAATCTGCTCAAAGCAATTCATCTGCAACACTACTCCAGAGAGGTGGTCTATTCATGAGTGAACTGTCGTGGAATCATTCCATCGGACATTTTCTGAAAGAAGCTGCAAGTGCAGCGCCTACCCCCGGCGGAGGAAGTGTATCCGCACTGTCTGCGGCCCTAGGCGCGGCTATGACCTCCATGACCGCCAACCTTTCACAAGGAGAAAAATACGCGCACATCCATGAACAAATCACGAACGTCATTAGCAGCATGGAAAGATTGTCTACACATTGTGAGGAATTAATGGTCGCAGACATCCAATCCTTTGAACAGTACATGACCGCGCTGCGTTTGCCCAAGGAAACAGACGAAGAAAAGCGCTATCGTACTCATTCCTTACAGACAGCGGTGATCGCTGCCATTGAGGTACCCATGCGCCTGCTGGAAGTATGCCGAGACGGATTGTCGCAAGCGTATAACATTGTGGAAATGTCCAATAAAAATGTGATTTCGGATCTCGGCATCGGCGCGATTCTGTTCGAAGCCGCCGCTCAATCTGCCCTGCTTACCGTTGACATTAACCTTGCCTCGTTAAAGGACTTGGATGTCAAACAATCCTACGAGGCCAAAACGGCCGCACTCATCCGTGAAATCGGACAAATTAAAGAGCAAACCTTATTGACCGTGCGCAGTCGAATCGCAAATTAATCTGATTATAGCCGTGTTTAACCTGTTCTAACCAACATATCTGCGTACTTGCAAAAGAAATAGCTAATTGGATACAAAAAGAAGATACTATCAAAATTACGACGAAACAGCAAATAAAAAACCAGTCCAAACATGATTCATGATGGACTGGTTTTTTATGCTATATACTGCGTATAAATATGCGATCTCTTATTCGTTTTGGTTGACGCTTATAAATCCATTCTGCTTTCCATCTAGATAACCCCTACATATCTGCTAATAAGTCAGGCAGAACTTTATAATTTCTAGCAAGCCAGTTCATTTCTTTAGCGAATCGGATAGGCACAGAATGTTCGTCCATGTTGGCGTTGATCCACCAAACACTTTCCATATACCACAGCCATTGTAATGATCTTGTTAAACAGCCCTCTACCATCGTATGCTCTTCCCTGTACCCCACCATAAATGCTGAAACAAGGGGAAGTTTTAACTGCTTATCCCAGGCAAAAGACATAACTGCTCGGGCAATATCCAACTGTGGATAGTCATAATCCAATCGGTCAAAATCCAGAATTGCACTGAGCTTATCATCGTTGAATAGAACATTGTCCGCCCAAAGGTCACGATGGGCCCAACCAGGTGAATGTGCATCCATCATCTCGATATGTATCATTTCTGTTGCTTTACGCTGGGTTTCGATATCAGCCAAAAGCTCTTTTTTATCGGCTTCCTCCGCTTGTTTCCATACTGAATCCCAATGGGCTAAACGTTCCTCACGGCTGGAAAGCACAAGTTTCGTGGTACTTTTGCTTCTGAGCGTCCCGTCGTTTAACCAGCGATGCATTTTTCCAGTTGCCTTGCCAAGTTCATATAATTGGTGAATATTAGCCTCTCCTGGTGAGACCAACGTCCCTGAGCAAAATTCCATCACTAGGAAGCGTTCTCTCCGCTCAGATTCCATAAAGACTTGCCCCTCATGATTAAATAACCGTGGACACGCCAGACCAAGCCCATGCAATCTTTCTTGTTGAGAAAACGCTCTCAAAAGATCATCAAAATTATAATCCTTATATCTTTGTTTATTATATTGTTTCAATAAAAAAGTCCCATTGTTCGTGGTGATTTTCCATTTTAGATTTAACCACCCTCGTTGGATGGGAACAGATTCAATTATATTTAAACCGAAGAATTGATGAAATGCTTCCATTAGGTCAACCTGAATGATTTCATTTGTCGAGAATGTTTCCAATAGACTCCCTCCTTGTTAATCTCCGCATTACTACTCTCTTGAAAAAGATTAGAAAGATCACATATTGGCTTATTATACTTCGTATTGTCATTTTTTTGTTATTCAGTTATTCAGTAATCTAACAAAAAAAGCACCTCACCCCGGTCAGCTGTCCGTGTAGTGAAGTGCTTATCCATGTGAATCTCACACCTATTATTTAGCTTTATTCTCTTTTTCTCTTTCGACCAGCATATCTACGATCATATCAATCTGTCCTGTAATAGCGATTGGATCGTAGCGATAGTACGTATCAAAATCGTTAAAGAACACTCTATTGTTCTTCACCGCAGGAAGATTCCCCCACACAGCAGACGACTTCAGTTGTCTGAGTGCGTCACCCTTTTTCTCCGGGTCATACGTAGTCAGGAACATATAATCTGCATCATACTGCGGCAACACCTCCATCGAAAGCTGCACCGTTTGTTCCTTGGAGTTAGCTGTTTTCTTTGGCATGTTCAGTTTGAGCGCATTGTACACGGCTTGTCCGCCGCGACCCGCATTGTCGCCAAAGATCCAAAGTGCGTGCTTGTCCGTCAGCTCATACAGACCGAAAGTTGCCTTTTCGTCAATCACACCTTTAAGACGTGCGCGACCTTCAGCGGCCTTTTTATCAAATGCAGCAATAAATTGCTCAGCCTTCTCCTTTTCCCCGGCGATATCACCGAACAGCTTGACCGTGTCATAGATATTAGTCGTCGTACCGTACGGAATGTACAAGGTAGGTGCGATTTTTGACAAAGCCTCATAATTCGTATCCTTCATAACCACGATCAGATCGGGTTTGAGTTCCAACGTCTTTTCCAAATTGGTCGGATCACCCACCTCTTTGGTTCCTTGTTCCTTCAGCAAATCGGTCAGAAAAGGATTTTGAAACGCAGTTGGCTCTACACCCACCACGTTAGCATCCACGGACAGCAATTCTCCACCGTAAAAATCCGTTACAATGCGCTGTGGCTTGGTCGGAATTTGAATATCCCCTTTAACCGTTTTAAAACTTCTCGTCTCTCCAGTAGAAGCCGACTCTTGCTTATCTCCTGAAGATGAAGCCGGATTACTTCCATTATTATTTCCGCCGCAAGCGCTGATGAATACAGTCAATACAAGTAACATAGCTGTCATCATAAAATACGATTTTCTTTTCAACTGATTAGCCCCCTATATATTGTGCAGATGATCTTCCGATACATATGATAATGATTATCAATATCGCAAGAAATATATCAAGCGTCGTCCTTGCTGTCAACCGAAAAACGAACTTTGCACATTCCTTTTTAATAAACCAAAAGACCTGCCAAAGTGATGGCCAGGTCTTTTTCGTGGAGCCGTCTTCAAAAACCTACACATTGGGGCTAGGTTGCTGAAGACTGCTTTCTGGTGATCGCTGTTTTGTTTTATATTCTTCTCCCCAATCCTTCATCAGGTTAATAATCGGGATCAGCGTTTTTCCGAATTCGGTGAGAGAATATTCAACCTTAGGCGGAACCTGCTGGTATACTTCACGGTGAACGACACCATCCTCTTCCAGCTCGCGCAATTGGAGTGTCAGCATACGCTGGGTGATCCCCGGACAGATCCGCCGAAAATCACTAAATCGCTTAGTCCCATACATGAGATGATATAAAATAATCCCTTTCCATTTACCCCCAATCACGTCCAGCGTGAACTCAACTGGACACGCCTGATCATTTCCAGCGGTACATTCCCCAAAGCCGCCTTTCCGATTACGCATAGGCTTTTCTCCTCCTTAGTATCATTTTATATACTACAGCACATTAATGTGCGTACTTCAAAAACGGTCATGTATATTCTAATATTAAGCATGTCACTTGGTAAGCGTCAATTTTAATCAACATCCATAAGGAGTGGAATAACGATGGAAACCTTAGCTACTACTAAAGATCAAATCTTATCTGCATACGAGTTCAGACATGCAACGAAGGAATTTGATAGTCATAAGAAAATTAGCGATTCTGACTTCGACTTTATTCTTGAAACCGGTCGTTTATCTCCAAGCTCGTTTGGCTTTGAACCTTGGAAATTTGTTGTCGTTCAGAGTAAAGCTATGCGTGAGAAGCTACTGCCTTACTCTTGGGGGGCCCAAAAACAACTGCCAACAGCCAGCCATTTTGTACTCATTCTCTCTAGACTTCCTGAAGATATGGTAGCCTCCTCCGATTATATCAAGAGTATAATGGAGAACGTGCAACAATTACCAGCTGACGTGATGCAAGGCAGAGAGAAAGTGTATGATGCCTTTCTAAAATCAGATTTTGGGCTGGAGGAAAATAAAAGAGCCTTGTTCGAGTGGGGCTGCCGACAAACCTACATCGCACTGGGCAATATGATGACTGCCGCAGCTCAAATCGGTATTGATTCCTGCCCTATCGAAGGTTTTAATAAACAGGAAATCGAACGCATCCTCTCTGAAGAAGGCATTATGGATGCCAAGCATTTCGGTATTTCTTGTATGGTGGCATTTGGCTACCGTCTCAACGAGCCGCGTGGCAAAACTCGGCGATCTGTAGATCAGGTTATTGAGTGGGTGTAAAACCTTTTCTCTAAAACAAAGGGGTGTCCCCACAGCCATTTCGATGGCTGTGGGGACGCCCCCTTTTCATAAAACCTCAGCTCTTAATTTTTTCCAATTACTTACTGATAATTTACTTCTTCTGCAAAGTAAATCTCCTTCAAACGATCCTTTACGCGTTGAATTTCATCTGCTGTTAAAGGAGCCGTTGGACATAGCTTGAAGTTCCTTCCGGTGACATAGCTTACGTCCGTGTGACCATCCAAGTTGTAGGCCAGCTTCGGAACCGGTTTTCGGGTATAATCGGTAAAGTCAATAATGGACCATGCCGCATCTCCATCCTCTTTGGATAAAATAATCCGCTGTGAGGCATTTTCGGTCCACAAGTAACGCAGATTCGACGGTGAATTATTGGAATCCATAGCCGTCTTAATACCAGAGCCCCTAAACATCAGTGTAAACTCCGTATGATCATTATTAGATCCTGCTACCGATTCATAAATCTGTTTCAGCCCGTCCACACCCACAATCTCGACCTTGCGATCAAGCGGGAAATGATTCACAAAGTTCTCCCATATTGGACCCATGTTATGGGTGTTGGCAAGTGCGTTGATGTCCAAAATAATGGACAAGTAGTTTACCGTATTTACACGTTGATAAGGGTTATCCAAATATTGCTGTACTATATACAGTTGTGGTGCCGCATCCGTCTCCGTCACATAGGGGTCAAGCGGATGAAGAGTCCAGCGTGAGGAATCTTTCGTATAGCGTGATCCAATTGGATCAATCGTAACCGAGTTCATGAATACGGTACCGCTATTATCAGCAATTCCTTGTGCGGGAACAATTGGATTGTCCTTATGGGACCAGTAAGGCATCAAAGGTGAGCCCTCACCATACATACCGTTGACATTATATTGTGTAGCCGACCATCCCATCGCGGATGTAATCCGATAGTGATCTTTTAACCATTGAGTCTGTTCGGGATTCACCGTAAAGCTGGTCAATGATTTCGGCAGATACTTCCGATATTGGTCTGTATCCATGCTTTCAAACACGGATGGTGATCCCATTGTACCGGATTGGTGCAGCTCATTGAATGCATTATAACGATACATGTATAGCCACTCATCCATCTTTGCTTCCCAAACAGGAAGCCCGGGCTCGGTCTGGTTCGGGTACCCCGCCAGAATTCCGACTTCATCTCCATACTGATCGACGAATTCCAGAACCTGTTTAAGCTGCGGGCGATTTGCTTCTGCAAAAACAAAACCGTTTTGCATCGCCCATGTCACTTTGATATTGGGACCAAAGTGGTCCATCAGCAATTGACGAGATTGCTTAATTTGGTCAACGGTAGTTACGCTTCCCTGCAGCATGATGGAGACAGCAAAGTATTGCTTTTTGCGTTCTCCCGGTACTACTGTTAATTCCGCATCGGATGTGAAGAGAATCCCTTGGGATGGTGACTCAACCGTGATCTTTAACGGAACGACCGAGTTCACTGTCGGAATCAAATGCAGGTTGGCAATCTTTCCATTCTCGTCAAATATTCCTCTGGAATCCTCTATCCGAAGTATCAAGTCTGACGGCAGCGATCCAGGAGCTATTACCTCTCCATTAGCATTATGAAATACGTAGGACATACTCCAAGCAGCAGGATCTAAAGTAGCCGCCTCTGAAATAGTATACGTGGCCAAGTATACGGACCTGATTACGTTCGGTGGTTCTGCCGGCGGAGTCTTCCCTTTCACGTTCAGCTTGGCCTGAGCTGTGAGAACCTGATAAGGTTTGGCAACGGTGACCTTCATTTCTACAGGAATGAAGCTGTCCGCAGCCGGAATATTTTCGGGATGTCTAATTTTTCCTTGTTCATCAAAAATACCTAGCCCATCACTAAATGTGTACGTAACACTTGTGACGCTGGCAGCAGGAATGCTTACGGGTCGCCCTTTATTGTAGAGCTGAAAGGATAGCTGGTATGATGGGTACGTTTCCGGTTGATTTACCAGCTCCGGCGCCTTGATTACGACTTCATCTACCAGAAAATCCGAAGAATGATCCGATGGATCTACCGGAATTACTGGTGGTTTCGGGTTAGGTCCCGGCTTCGGTTCTGGTGGTGTCACCGGCGTTTCCGGTTTTGGCTCTGTTGGTGGTACCGGAGTTACTGGTGAGTCAGGCCTTGGGCGATGCCTTTTAGGCTCCTCGATTTCCGAATTCACAGGTTGTTGACTAATTTCCGGTGTCACATCGACCTCGATCTTCTTCGATTCTTGTTGGCTGGTCGTCTGAGGCATCGTTGCAGTTCCATCTCCTAATGACCCTAGCAAACGCTTGGCACGTTCTCTCAGATCGTCACCACCTAACCATATTCGATAAGCAACCAGCGTGGCGTCCTGCCGTCTCACAGACTCTTTGGGATGGAAATAATGACTCGTATCCCCCTCGATCAGTTCCAACCGTTCCATCAGCCATACGCTCGTTTGTGCATAACCTGATACATCCGATTGATCCACAAAACTGGATATACCAGCCGATCGGGTATCTTCAGTAACACCAAAATACCGAGCATACCAAACAGCCATATCCTGACGAGTCATATTGTGCTTGGCACCGAATAATTGATCACTAATTCCTTTCGTAATGCTCTCTTCCTGCAAGGCCTGTACATAGGGTAAAGCCCACGGTGACACATCACGAAAAGAAGTTATGCCTCTGTTATTCGATGTTCGCTTTAAGGTTTTAGCGAAAATGCTTGCCCATTCCTGTCGCGAGATAAATTGTAAAGGTCGAAAGCTCCCGTCCTGATAACCCGTAACATAACCTTGAGCAGCCATGGCCTCAATCGCATCAGCTGCATAGGAATGTTCGATATCGTTAAAGGCTCTGTCCGCAAAAACAGGCGCACTATGTATACAGAACAACCAGACAGCCAGTAAACCAGCCATGTAATGCCTAATTTGTTTTAACTTTTTTTCATAATTCATTATTCGAAATCATTACACCTCCTTTACGAGATAGCACTGAGGCCACTTTCGCCTGTACCTTCATATCAACTTTGAAAATTAATCTCTCTTGTTTTCAAACGGTTTTTCATTACTGTTAACACCAAACTGTATATACTTGAATTATCGGAATATTCTCCCTAGGATTGAATAAAGCCAGCAAAAAAAGTGGTTTTGGCAATCTACTGTCCTGTTTATTCACCATGTTTTTTTAAGCCGTAATTCCCTATCACTAAACAATGGTTTTCATTGGTAATTAAATATTTATCTCTTTTTGAGTTACTATGTTGATCCCGTATACAAATAAAAAAAGAGATAACATCTGTATCCGCATTCGCTTGGAGAATACAAAATGTTATCTCGTTCTCGTGTACATATATACTTATTAAATCCTGTCTGCTCTTTTAATTCTCTTTAAACTCTGAACCCTTATAAACATAAAAGTAGCCGTTTAAAGTTCCGTTTTGCGGATAAGCAGCAGGATCTTTGTCTTTTATTTGGCCTACCAACTCTCGATTTATAAGCGTAGGGGGGCCTTCCTCAACTAGTGCTTCAGCAGACATTTCAGTGATTGGTTTTACTGTGCTGGACCAGAATGTAACTAAGTAGACATCGTCAGCATTAAAATGATAGCGTCCTTCACTTGGAGTTCCCTCATAAAACAGTTCTGCCAAAGAAGCTGCCTCAGATCCTCTCATAAAAATTCGAATCTCATCGGTTCCGTTCCATGTATTAGGAATTCCACCTTTTGGATTAACGTATTCTACAGTTTCTGGCTCCTTGTCGCTAATAAAATCAACAACTGCATATTTATAAACCTCATCTGTTACACTCTTGGTTGCAATTTCAGTTGTTTTCTCTGTTCTATAGCCACTGAACTTTCCATACACATTCGGGGTTTTGCCAATAGCAGCTAAGGCCTTTTCCTGATCCATGAATCCAGCTCTTCCAGCTACTGGTGTCAGCCTGTACGTCTTGATTTCAGTCCCCTTGTACTGATCCCAAGTGTATTCATAATAATATTTTGCATAAGATATTCCACTGTTCCAGCCTACAGATACCAGCATAATAATACCTAGCATGAATACTAACGGCCATTTTTTCAACTTCATACCCTCAACCTCTTTTCTCCAAGTACACTCAAATCATCATTAGCATTATAGCCTTTCAATAATTCTATCGACAGTTAAATATTAGAAGAAAGTGTGGATAAATTATGTCCTTGATAATTTACTATTTGTCTGTGTTTTACTGATCGGTTGCAGCGAAGGCTTTTTCATTCGCGGCGCTCTCAACCTATATAATGGGCAAATTGCCAGTTGACTTTCGGAATACTTGATCCTCGGTACTACTCCTGCCTGTTCAAGTTACATTATAGTTGGTTCCTAGTTTTCTAAAGCCGATCGTGCTGTTTTAAATCAGTAGGTTGTAGTAAATCGAATATTACAAACGAAAGCATCTGTAATTCATATAGAAATGGATGAATTACAGATGCTTTTCTATTAGTTAGTAATGAGACTCCCTATTTTATTGTTTTTATGAATATTTTCCGTTCCGGCTTCCAATGCAGTTTTGTAATATGAGCATTTATGTTCAATAACTTCCATTGTTTTTTTAAGTTCTTCCATTTGTGCTTCTACAGTAGCTTTACGTTCCATAAACATGTCATATCTTTGTTGTAGTGTGGAATCCCCACCAGAACACCAATCAATGAAATTTTTAATTTCTTTGATCGGCATCCCGGTGGATTTTAGACATTCAATTATTTTTAAAGCGTCGATATCGGATTCTTTAAATAATCTTGTTCCGCTAGACGTCCGTTCTACAAAAGGCATAAGTCCCTCCTTGTCGTAGTAACGCAAAGCGTATGCTGTAAGATTCAATTCTTTTGCAACTTCGCTGATAGAATATGTCTTCATCATGTATCTCCTATTTTTAATGACATAGACTTCGAGTTAACTCTATAATTAAGGGGGATTCTATCAAGTTATTTGTTGAATGTCAAAGTCCCCTTATAGGAAAAGTAGAATCAGGTGCTATCTAACGAAATATAATTAGCAAGAAAACAACATTACTGGATAGAGGCTTATAAATCTGCACTTGACTTAGAGTTAACTATAAGGATTAACATTGATTTGCAAGAGAAAAAGTATAAATGGAAATAAATGAAGAGGAACTTCAACCGACTTCAGCTTGTTTTCAATTTATACCGATATAACTGCATTCTCTTGAAAAATACAAATAATAGGAGGCTATTTATGATAACTGCTAAAGCACGAGCTGTCGATGGCCCAGACAAACCATTTCGATCGGCTGAAATTAAACGACGGGATCTTGTTTCACACGATGTTCTGATTGAAATTAAATATGCAGGCATATGCCATTCTGACATCCACACTGCTCACGGCGAATGGGGGCCAGTGAACTACCCCCTCGTACCTGGACATGAAATTGCAGGGATTGTCACGGAGGTAGGATCTGAGGTTACAAAGTACAGAGTTGGTGACCGGGTAGGGGTTGGCTGTATGGTTGATTCCTGTGGCGAATGTGAGAACTGTCGTAAAGGAGAAGAACAATACTGCCTTAAAGGAAATGTCCCTACCTATGCTGGTGTTGACAAATACGGCGAGCCTACACAAGGCGGATATTCTACCCACATTGTCGTAACTGAGGATTTTGTAGTAAAAATTCCAGATAACATTGAGCTTGACGTGGCTGCTCCATTACTTTGTGCAGGTATTACGACTTATTCACCGTTGAACCGCTGGGGTGCTGGTCCAGATAAGAAAGTGGCCGTTGTGGGAATGGGAGGCCTTGGCCATATGGCTATCAAGATCGCACATGCTATGGGTGCTGAGGTAACCGTTCTATCCCAAACATTAAAGAAAAAAGATGATGGCTTGCAATTTGGTGCGGATCACTATTATGCTACAAGCGAACCAGAAACATTTGAAAAACTTGCTGGGCACTTTGATTTGATTATTAACACGGTAAGTGCTGCCATCGATATGGATGCTTATTTTGCACTACTCAATCTAGATGGAACTTTGGTGAATGTCGGTGCCCCTGGAGAGCCGTTGTCACTAAATGTGATGTCCCTTATCGGACATCGCCGTTCATTTGCTGGTTCAATGATAGGAGGAATCCGTGAGACACAGGAAATGTTGGATTTCTGTGCAAAACACAATATTGTTCCTAAAATTGAAGTGATATCGGCCGACCAGATTGACGAAGCCTACAAACGAGTGTTAGCTTCTGATGTGAAGTATAGATTCGTGATTGACATTAGCACAATGTAAGCTATGTAAATCATAAGTTGTACAAGTGATTTTAATTGTGAAGGTGTCCCCAAAGTATTACTTGGGACACCTTCACTTTATTCTGTCTACCATCTTATTGTCTTTTTCCTCCTTTTGTATTTATTTGAAATACAAGGGGCTGACCTTATCACTCGCATACCCAGACACTTACGAGGACTTATACAAAGTCTCACAATTTTTTTTAGCGTTTATGTTTTTATTTTCGGGAATTACAGAGTTTAAAGCCAATCGTAAGAGTGTAGCAATAATAAACTTCTCAGTTTTCGTTCTCACTTTTTTTGTCTCTATATTTACACTTGTAGTACGAACAGGCTAACCACACGGTTCTATACCTCAGTAATAACCTTCCATAGCCCTCTCTCTCGTCATGCAAAAGAAAAGCCGAGCGAACTCAGGATCATCTGAATTGCGCTCGGCAAATGTTACATATTTAGCAATTTTTTAGTTTTCCTCTAATTCTTCAATTCTCTGCCGCTTTCCTATGCCAAAGATAAAATATCCAACAATGACGATCGCCATGAATGTTGCCCCGACAATCAACGGCAAGCGTGTGTCTGGATTAAACCACATTCCAACGATCACAAGCAACAAAAAGGTAATGGTGATGTAATTACTGATCGGAAAAAAACGAGACTTAAAGGTGTGATCCTTCATTTCGTCCTTCCACTTTTTCCTGAATTTAAATTGACTGATCGCTAATGCAAACCACGGTACCATGCCTGGGAGAACACTGGCGCTGTAAATGTACAGAAACAGTTTGGAATCAGGCATTAAGTAGTTAAATATCACTCCTACCAGCAGCAAAGAAATGGTCGTAATAATACTATTTCTAGGAACACCGCTTGGGGAAACTTTCCCGAAAAATTTGGGAGCTTGTCCGTTCTTAGCTAATGTATATAACATTCTGCCCGCACTGTAAATACCACTGTTGCAGCCGGACATCGCAGCTGTAAGTACAACAAAGTTAATGATACCCGCAGCGGCCACAATTCCTACCTTGGCAAAAGTCAGAACAAATGGGCTACCGATCTCTCCAATTTGGTTCCAAGGATAAATCGTAACAATGACAAAGATTGCACCCACATAGAAAATCAAAATACGCCAAATGATGTTTTTAATAGCTTTTCGCAGTGTCATTTTCGGATTTTCAGCTTCACCTGCCGTAATACCCACCATCTCTATCCCTTGGTAAGCCGCTGTTACAATGCAGAGTGCAAATAGAAACCCTTTCAAGCCACCTGCAAAGAAGCCGCCATGGCTGAACAGATTGGATAGACCTATCGGTTGTCCACCGTTACCGAGTCCAAAGAAGATCATCCCCGTACCCACTACTAGCATGAAGATAATAGCGACAATCTTAATCATCGCAAACCAAAACTCAAATTCCCCATAAAATTTCACAGCCGCCAAATTGGCCAATGCAATAATAATTACACCTGCCAAAGCTGGTAGCCATTGCGGAATATCTGGAAACCAGTAGCCCACATATACCCCAATCGCAGTGACTTCCGCCATCCCTACGGTAACCCATAAAAACCAATAGCTCCAGGCGGTCAAGAAACCGGCTAAAGGGCTGATGTATTTATGAGCAAATGTAGC
The DNA here is from genome assembly GCF_058895805.1 of Paenibacillus sp. NMA1017. Taxonomy (NCBI): domain Bacteria; kingdom Bacillati; phylum Bacillota; class Bacilli; order Caryophanales; family Paenibacillaceae; genus Paenibacillus; species Paenibacillus sp. NMA1017. The sequence continues at coordinate 114,162 of NZ_JBZXYR010000008.1, forward strand.
GAATGAGCCTGTCACCGGTTCAAGAATCAGCATTTCCCCCATGATCCGCATGACAAAAAACATAATAATCCCAGCTAAGAGATAAGCCAACAGCACTGAGGGACCTGCCCATTTTATCGTACTTGCCGACCCCATAAACAAACCGACGCCAATCGTGCCTCCAAGCGCAATCAACTCAACGTGCCGTGGCTTTAGCCCTCTCGTTAATTGTTTCGATTCCAAAAGAACGCTCCCCTTCGTATATGTTCATCATCAAACGCTAATGATCCGGAAAACTGCCCCCAAACATTATTAATTTTTCAGACTGACGTGGTCGTGAGTGAACGACTACAAAGTAGTTCCACGATTCTTAAATATACAAGGAAACCACGTCCTATTTACCGTCCAAACCTTACTGTTTCTAAGACCGAGTCCGTAGCATTAGATGCATTGTATGACAAAAAACGCCTAAATACAACTGCTAATTAGCAGACATATTTAGGCATGAAATGGAAAGGAAGGTGATTCATGTTTTCTGAACAATGGTCAATTTAATGCGATGCATTAGAGTACTAAACATAACTAGTTTTTCAATGATTAATATCACGATATTAGGTCTATTGGAAATCTGTATTCAAACGGTGGAAAACATGAATTCCGAATGAAAGAGCAACATTTCAAACATTACCTTGTGATATAAATAGGCATGAATTCCAAACAAGGAGTTGAAGATCAGGCTTTTGAACCCACTTATTCAATGATGAATGAATATGTATTTATTTGAGATTTTTTATAAAATTTTTCTGATCCTTGGTAAACATATAGCCACGTCGTTCATAGAACCTGTGAGCCTGTATCCGACTTGGGTGAGATAACAGTTTGATCCCAGAAAATCCATGGGACTTTCCCCACTGTTCAAGACGCTCAATCAACATGCTACCTATACCTTGATTTCTATACTTTTCTTTAACAACAAATCCTAGTACATTTACCAAAGATTCAGAAAAAAGTAATTCATATGGGCTTCCATGAATATATCCTAACACCCCGTTGTTTTCTTCACAAACAAAGATCACATCTTTTGATTCCTTTATAATCATTTCAATTTTCTCTTTTACTTTTTCTTCAGGAAATAGATCTAGATTGGGGTTAAAATCTTGGTTCAATAAATAAATATCATGATAATCAGTTCCCCTAATTTCCCTAATGTTTTTTTCTTTCACTCTTGAATGCCCCCTATTTACATCATACGATGCTTTATGTCGAATCATTACTCCTCGCACTCTTGCCCATTAAAACTCTTCAGCATACCAATAAACGCTTCAAGTTTGGAATCCTCCCATGTTGAAATACGTTGATAAAACTCTTTTTCTTTTTCTTTTAAAGCTTCCAAGGCTTTTTCACGACCATTAGCTGTCAGGGATATCAACACTCCCCGACGATCCTCAGGATGAGTTTCACTTTTTACATAATTCAAGTGTTTAAGTTGAGTAACAAGCCGACTAACAGAGCTTCGATCCATAGCGGTGGATTCCGCCAAAAATGTAGCGCTTGCCGGACCGTATGACAGGAGACAACGTACAATCAGAAAAGCTGCAGGTTGTAATGATGGATCGAAAAGTGCCGCAGTTTTTACATTGAGTGCATGCGAAGCGCTTATAAGTGCATTAAGTTGTTCACCAAGATTCCGTTCTAATTGCTCTCTTGTAGAATTTGGATGTTGAGTTTTATGATCCATATGTCTCCACCTTATTTGAATTAGTTCGGATATATTTGACATATATCAATCAAAATACATATACTTGATATATGTCAATCATATTTTCAACTTTGAGTAAGTGTCAAGCAGAATATCTACAGTATAAAGCATCCACAACCGTAAAGCGTAGACATGAATATGAATGTAATTGGTTCGAGAATTTGGAGGATGATCTATATGTCGACATATCCGATTATAGTAATCACTGGTGCTACTAACGGTCTTGGACAATGGGTAGCAATTGAATTAGCCAAACGCGGGGCACATCTAGTTTTAACAGCCAGAAATGAAAAACGTGCTGAAACGACTAAAAATATTTTAAAAGATCTGGCGCCAAGTACAAAGGTAGACTTTTTTTTCGGGGACCTGTCTCTTATGAAAGAAGTCAAACGTATTGGGGATGAAATTAAAGCTAATTATCCAAAGATTGATGTATTAGTGAACAATGCTGGATTACATGGATTTGAACAACGCATAACCTCAGAGGGTTTGACAGAAATGATAGCAGTAAACTATCTTGCCCCGTGGTTGTTAACGCATACACTACTCAATTCACTAATGGAATCCACAAATGCTAGGATCGTCAATGTGGCTTCTGAAGCATCACGCAACCATGGTGAATTAAAATTACCGGAGGACTTAACAGATACATCTGCATTTACCGCAAGAGGTTCATCTAAGATATACGGAAAGACCAAACTTCTTAATATCATGTTTACAGAAGAACTTGGACGTCAGCTGGATGGAACTGGAATCGTAGTAAACGCACTTAATCCAGGCTTTAACGTTACCGGCCTTGGTCGCGAGTTAGGATTTTCTTCGATACTTGCAAAAATATTGAACGCTTTGCATATTGGAGACCCACGGAAAGGAGCGGACATCATTATTCGTTTAGCAACAGAAAACCAATATCAAGAAGTGACAGGCGGATATTTTAATGTTGGCACTGGTAAGCTAATTGTGCCGACTTACCCTGGTGGGGATACCGAGATGCAACGCCTACTTTGGAGTACTACAACCCAATTGTTGCGGCAAAAAGGGGTTTTGGAATGAAATAGAATTTAAAATCGAACAATGTAGCCCCGCAACGAATGGTTCATTTTGTAAACTAAATCTCTCTTTTAACCGATAAATACATATGCTGGTTCTGTACTTAAATATCTCCTCCCATCTTTACATATTCAAGTACAAACGTGTATTTTTCCTAAAAGGGGGCTTCCTATGAACTATCTAGACGAGCATATACTTAGCCTCAAAGCTAAAATGGTGGATCAGAAGACAGCTAATAACGATAATATGAAATCCATCCCAGCTCAAACTCAGAAATCGGAACAGGACGGTTCCATGTTTGAAGAAACAAAGCTACTTCATATTGAAAATGATTATCTCACGTTGGAGCCCATTACAATACTACACGGAGAGATTGGTTTCTACATCCCCAAGTCCTTTACTCCTATGCCAATGGAGCAAGCTATAATCAAATATCCTTCAGAGCATCGACCAAAGGTCATTTATACCTCATCTGAGGAGACCATCAATATCACTTTTAATCCTACAGATACCGCTCTGGAAGCGGAAGAACTGCCCGATTTTGTAGAGCAAATGGCGGATATTCTACGGTCTGTACAACCGATTCGCAACTGGTTAGGTACCGAAATGGTCACCAACGGTTCCGGACTTTCAGTTGGGCAGATTCGTTTTGTGGCGGCGGGGATCGACGGTAATCTATACAACGAAATGCTGCTCTTTATCCACAATGGACGAGTTGTCATAGGTTCCTTTAGCTGTCTGGAGGCAGATCTCGAAGTATGGTTACCTGTAGCAGAATACTGGGTTCAATCCCTTTCCGTCCTTCCACCCTCCGCCTATTCTACAAATGAGAAAGGAATGACTACACCATGAGTCTGGGATACGATCAAATTCACATTCACCCTTATGAACAAATTGATCTGGAGGAGCTTACCTTAACGAAAAAAATCAATGAGCATACTCGGCTTTATTTTACAGGTGTTATCCCCGAAGACTTGCAAGACAGTTACGTGGAAACGACAGAAAAAAATACCATCATTGAAGTCAGCCAGCAAGATGAATCTGGCGCAAGCAAACCGCTATTTAGTGGGATTGCCCTCTCGGTCGAGGTAAAAGTTGTGCGAGGTGTGTACTATCTGGAGGTGGAAGCTATTTCCCATACGTACCGGATGGACATAAAGCAACGTACTCGTTCTTTTCAGTATACGAAAATGACGATTCCTCAAATGCTGGAGCACATTGGTAAGGACTATGAAGGACTGGATGTGATCGACGGGGCTACTGGAGGAGAAGCCATCGGACGGCTTGCCATTCAGTATCAGGAGACAGACTGGGCGTTTTTAAGACGCATAGCCTCCCGTTATCATACGAGTCTGATGCCTGTAGCCCGTTTTGACAGTCCCAAATTTTATTTTGGTATCGAGGACAGCCCTGCACAGGCGATACTGGATCATACCCGTTATACCGTACGTAAGCAATTGCTTCCTTTTCGTTATTTTCAGGAGAATGAGCAAACCAAGCTGAGTGAACACGATTTTATTTTTTATGAGGTAGAAACGGATGAGGTACTCGACTTGGGCGCTCAGTTGAATTTTCAGGGGCATAACCTGTATGTGATGGAAGCCTACACCGCCATGAGTCAAGGACTGCTGCGGCATCAGTATGTGTTGGGTTCTTACCAGGGCTTTCGGCAAAAAAGCTACTACCAGGATAAGCTGGCAGGAGCCTCATTAAGCGGTATTGTGCTGGACGTACGCCAGGATCAGGTGCGCATCCATCTGGATTGTGATGAACAGCAGGACGCAAGCAAAGCACATTGGTTCAACTATTCTACTGTGTACAGTGGCGGTGGTCATACCGGCTGGTACGTTATGCCGGAAAAAGGCGATTCCGTTTCCCTCTATTTCCCCGGTAGTCGGGAAGAAGACGGCGTGGCAGGTAGTGCGGTGAGAAGGGCAGATCGCAAGAGTACGCATAACCATTTTTCCAATCCTCAAATGAAAATATGGCGTACCCCGCATGGCAAGGAAATTCGGCTGGGACCGGATGAACTGGTCGTTACAGGCAAGGACGGCGCTATTTATATCAAACTGGACGATAAAGAAGGCATTCATATTGCGAGCAGCAAACAGGTGAATATTACGGCGGGAGGCAATCTCAGCCTGTCTGCGGGCAAGACGATGAGTCTGTCCGCAGGTAGTCAGCTCCGTATGGATTGTAATGGCAGTCATATTGAATTAAGCGGATCGGCGGATATGAAAGGCAGCGAAGTGAAGTCGAATTAAGGATGATTAGAAATGGAAAAGCAAACAGATGTGTTAGATCAGCAACAAGAGGCTCTTTATCAGGCATGGTCTTTCATTCGCAAAGAATGGGCGTTGAAATGTAAATCAACACAAACACAAAGATTACAGCATATAGTAGAACATTTTCGCGCCTTTTGTGAGCGGGTTCGGCAAAAGCAACTCACAGGTCGTAAAGGTCATATTGGTTACATCACCTACTCTATGCTGCGCACCACCTGGCTTGAACAGAAGCCCGCTTATCTTGTTGAAGCTACGGATGCCTTATGGATGCTTGATGCTGAGCCCGTTCAGTTGGAGTACGATGCAAGTTGGATTTTTCATTATTGGACTCAATTACGTGAACAACTTGGGGCTGAAACCTTGAAGCAGCAAGTCTCCCTTTCCGAACTTGAATTGGAACAGATCATGCTGGAAGCAGCAGGATATCTTCATACGATGATCGTTAGTCTGGTTCGTCAGGCTATGAAGCAAGCAGTCGACCTACCAGAGTTTGAGGCGTTGGATCGTGAAGAAGTTTTTGAGATTCGCGTCGGGGAGTATATGGATCATAGTGTCTCCGTGTACCGGGAAGATCGAAGAACCATGGATGCAAACATCATAAAGTCTTGGCTGGAGGAAAAAGAAGAATCGGCCTACAGCTACCAAGCACTGTCTCAAGTTCAACTGTCGAATGGAGATTACAGTTCCTTGGATTTTCGCTATACAGTCTTTCGCCAGATCGAGATGCAACAAAGTCGATTGCATCAATGTATCCTCGTAGGCACGGTATGGCAAGAAGCTCAGCTAGATGGAACCGACTTTTCGCACAGTCTGCTTCACGGAGCCGATTTCCGTGGCTGTTCCCTACAAGAGGCTATACTGGACGAAGTTATAAGCAATAGCGAGTATGGATCGGATGCTTGGCTGGATTGGGAACCATTAGGATTGGATGGAGTGGATTTTACAAAAGCGAATTTACAAGGAGCTAGTTTTCAACATGCACAGCTTCAAGGAGCTGCTTTCCAAGATGCCGCGCTGCAAAGAGCTTTATTTAACGGTGCGGATCTAACAGGTGCCTGCTTTATAGGAGCCGATGTTACTGACGCTTCGTTTATAGATGCATGTTTAGTAAACGCTAATTTTACAGGAGCAAAACTACACCGGGCAATCTTTACAGATGACCAACTAAGCCAAGCTATTGGCCTTTCTGTTGTAGAAACGCCACTGGCTACACAGATAACAGATGCAGTGAGTAAAGGGGAGTGGATATCATGAGATATTTTCGACTCATGGTGGACGAGCGCGTAAAGCATCGGGTAGAGACTGCGCCCCTGTCTCCCTTGCAGGTGGAAGAGCTTCTTTCGGGTCATACCATTCAGGCGGAGGACACTCCCCTGTTTTTAGCAGTACATACAGATCCACGAACCGTATATCCGGATTTTCTGGAGTTCCCTTTGCCGCTGGTTTCAGACTCCGTGAAAGCCCTGTTGGAAAAATATATGCCGGAGCTGGAATGGAAGGCTGCTATACTTACCGATTTTCAGCAAGCCAGGCAGGATGTGTACTGGATACTGCGCCCACCTGTGGTGGAATGTCTTTCCTCGCAAACCGAGTGGTATCCCGACCACACCTTGAAGCAATTGGTACTTAAACACGGGAAAATCAAATCGTCTATATTTCGGATCGCCGGCTTGTTGGAAGCACATATTTATATCAACCTCGCGGTAGCGGAAAGTCTGCTGCGTCGTCCATTTACAGGCGTTCGTGTTCAAAAAGTGGAGATGGCCACAAAGGAGGAATAATCCGTATGGAAGAAGCAAGTGTGCAGCCTGGAACAGGTGCGAAAAAAAGCTACGTCGTGGCAGGCGCGATTTTAAGCTGTAGTTACGGTACACAGCCTACGCGTTTGAAGCGCCCTTTTAGCCACGGGGTGTATGTCAAAAATAAAGCACAGATGAATATTGGAGATTATGTACCTGGAGTGAACATAAAATCTTTTGGGAATTGCTCCAGTCCGCTGAATCCGGCTGTACAAGCCAGTGAGATGGTCGATATTTATGGGGTGAAAAAGGCCCCGTGTATTCCTGTCCTTACGATGCCTTGGTTGAACGGAAAAAGCGACATGCACATCGAAGGCCAGCCTGCTCTTACACAGAATTGTACGCATCAATGTCTTTATTGCGGACACATACAGATCGAAAATGACGGTCAGGAGCTGGATTAATCAGTTGCAACCTACCACTATAAAAACAAAATGCGTTGGTGAGAGAATGGCCATCTTCTCCACCAACGCATGATATAGGTTATCATCGAGTTGTTCAACATGATTACATTACATTAGGTACCGCAAAAGGTTCGGTATGAGCAGTTGGATTTCTCAGGCAATGTAGAGTACATTTCCTGTTCGGTAGAGTAGGCATATGGGTTCGAAAGAACTTCAAGAAGCTGCTCCATCACACGGTAGTCTTCTCGTTCCACCGCAGCTTCCAGTGCTTCTTCTACCCGGTGGTTGCGTGGAATGATTGCAGGATTGCTGCTGCGCATCAGCTGACGCGAGGAGGCTTGTGATTCCTGCTGTCTGTCCAGCCTCGTCTGCCACTGCTCGTGCCACTGGGCAAAGTCCTCAGTGCCGAACAGAACTGTATCCTCCAGCTTGTCCAAAGTTAGGACTCGGAAGGTATTGGTGTAGTCCGCACGATGCTTCTGCATGATATTCAGAAGATCCTCAATAAGAGATTCATCATCCTCCTCTTCGTTAAAGATCCCCAGCTTCGCGCGCATTCCTGCAAGCCAATGATGGTGAAATATTTTTACAAAATCTGAAATTGCATCCTCAGCCAGTGTGACAGCCTGCTCCCTGTTGTCATGCAGCAGTGGCAAGAGCGTCTCAGCAAATCTCGCGAGATTCCACGCAGCAATATGCGGCTGATTGGCATAAGCATAGCGGCCCTGCCTGTCGATGGAGCTGAATACCGTCTCAGGATCATAGGTATCCATAAAAGCGCAAGGACCATAATCAATGGTTTCTCCGCTAAGGGTCATATTGTCGGTGTTCATCACCCCGTGAATAAAACCAACCAGCTGCCATTTGGCAATCAGCTCGGCCTGACGCTTAATCACTTCCTGTAGCAGTAAAAGGTAACGGTTTTCGTCATTGGCAACTTCCGGGTAGTGTCTTTCCAATGTATAATCAGCCAGAGTACGGAGATCTTGGGACGTGCCCCATGCTGAGACGTATTGAAAGGTTCCGACCCGAAGATGACTGGCAGCCACACGGGTCAGAATGGCACCGGGCTGCTCGGTTTCCCGGATGATCGACTCACCCGTGGATACCACCGCCAAGCTGCGGGTGGTAGCAATACCCAGCGCATGCATCGCTTCACTGATGATGTATTCGCGAAGCATCGGACCAAGTGCCGCACGACCGTCACCACCACGGGAGTATGGCGTTCTGCCTGAACCCTTGAGCTGAATATCAACCCGCTCACCCGAGGGAGTGATCTGTTCGCCAAGCAGCAGAGCACGCCCATCTCCTAACATGTTAAAATGCCCGAATTGATGACCTGCGTAAGCTTGAGCAAGAGGTGCGGCTCCATCTGGAACCTGGTTGCCGGCCAGCTCTGCTACGCCAACATTCCTTTGCAGCTCCATGCCGCTCAACCCCAGTGATGTTGCCAAAGGTTGATTAAGTATAATCAGCTTTGGTGAGCGGACAGGAGTTAGGTTGAGCTTTGTAAACAATGATTCCGGCAGACGAGAATAACTGTTGTCGAAATTCCATCCTATTTTATCGGCTATTTCTTTTTTCTCCGTCATAGTGTCTCCTTTTCTGCTGTGTATCTTGGATTTTCCCCTTTTAGTTTTTACTTCTGTCCATTTATTATCCACTTTTCACCATGCTATTGTGCTTTTTAGCTTTTAACATACTTTTTTATTGTAATCGATTATCAAACATTAATTGTATTTGAATGCCGAACGGGTCTTCAATAATACCATAGGCTTGGCTAAACACATTATTAGATAAAGGCACAATAATTTTCACTCGATCATCTGTAATTAAGCTATGATAAAAATGTTTAATTTCTTCTAATTCAGCACTTTGAATACATAATGAAGTGTTATTACCAACTGTATATTTTTCACTGGGATTCATTGTGTCTTCTGCTATCATTATTTTTGTTTTTCCGATTACTAAGACTGAATGAGAAATATAATTTTTATTTTCATCAGTAAGCTGTATGGAGCTGTCACGTTGGGCCATGTCTTGATAGGTAACCAGAAACAATTCCTCTGCGTTGAAGTGTTTTTTGTAAAAATGTATAGCTTCCTTTGCTTTTCCGTTCATGGATAAGAAAATAGCTACTTCCAGTGTTGTACTCATGGTATCAATCTCCTTTTATATATGCTGTTAGTAAGGATTTTTGTAAAATCCTCAGGTAGATATCTTATGAATTTGATATATTCCCTTGAACTTATTATCATATAAAAAGGTATCAAAACGTGACACCTTTATAAGGAGACCTAGATGAAGAAATCGGAAAGATTAAATGACATGATAAGATACTTAAACAGTCGAGAATTCTTTAATTTAAATGATCTAATGGATAAATACCATATTTCAAAAAGTACAGCTCTACGTGATATTAATTCATTAGAACAATTAGGTATGCCTATTTTTTCGGAACATGGCAGACATGGACGATATGGTATCTTAAAAAATAGATTGTTATCCCCCATTATTTTTACGATGGATGAGGTATATGCTCTGTACTTTGCAATGTTGACGTTAGAAGCTTATCAATCTACCCCCTTTCATTTAAGTGTTAATCAACTCAATGAAAAGTTTGAACACTGTCTTTCTAAAATACAAATAAACCAGATTCATAAAATGAAAAAGGTTCTACAATTTGAAATATATCAGCATAATCATGTTAGTCGTTATTTAGATAAAATTCTAACAAGCATTCTTAATGAGAGTACGTGTAAAGTTAAATATGTAAAAAATAATCAGAAAAAAAGTTACTATGTTCAATTTTTCAAAATTTCCGCTAAGTTTGGCCAATGGTATGCTACTGGAATAGAGTTAAAAACGAATAAATATAGAGTTTTCAGATGTGATCGAATAACCTTTATAGAAGAAGAGGAGAACAATTCTCGCTTTTCTATAGATGAACTCCTGAGTCGTTCATTAGAAATGTATCAATCTGAAAAGAGCATTGACTTTGAAGTAGAGATTTTAGAACAAGCCAAGGATATTTTTTATAAAGAACATTATCCTTCTATGAAAATAGAAAATGGTGATAAGACAGTCATTAAGGGATTCTATAATCCAGGAGAAGAAGAATTTATAGCTCATTATTTGATGAGATATGGTCATTATGTACGATCAGTGAAGCCTGAATCTTTAAAACAGATTATTAAAGATAGAGTTGAGCACCTCTTAAACCACTATCAAAAATTATAAGATTATCGAAGGTTTGTTTAAAATTTTCTCTGCATTTTAGCAAGGAAAAGAAGGCTCAAGCTCCTTTTCCTTGCTAACGATGACATTTGAATTATGGCTTCCGTTTGGCGATAACAGCATAGGATACCGTTCTTGTGAACCCAGTTGGATTCCATGCAGTAAAGAACCATCTGTCTTCAGCCGCAGAATAGTTATCGAGAAGAAACCCTTGCTGATTCCCAGAAAAAATCCATGAACCGCTAATCAGATTGTAGTCGTTACCGTTAATCGTAGTGCTTCTAAAGCTATTTGGCGGAATAGTGACCGGAGAGAAAGTGAAACGTGCGAATCCATCCCCAAGTTGAGTTACACGAATGGCTTTTTTAAGATTCATAATCACGTGACTACTTTTTTTCAGTTTTTTCCCCAACTTTGCCTCCGTTTTTTTAATTTTCATTAAGGTGGCCTTTCTCAAAGAAATCATCTCCTTCATTGTTATACCTATAGTTAATGATGGAGTAAATACTTTTGAATGGACAAAATCCCCGGTAAATTGGCTTGATTTTCTGGAGGTGCTGAAACAAAAAGCCCTTCCTTAAAATAAAGGAGGGCTTGATACCGTTACTTCTCATTATTTTCTGTTCCTATACCGATTTTATTAATCGCCAATATGAGTGATCTTGGTGTCATACGGGTCTAATTCTATGGTTTTTTTGCCATAGTCCGTTTCAATCGTCGTTCTTTGAATTTGATCGCTATTGTTGATAACTACCAACATTTTACTTTCTGGATAATAAGCACACTCTGTGTATAGGTTATCTGTAATGTACTTCGTTTCATGTAACTCATTGCCCGCAAAGCGAATTATATTCAGCAACAATCTTGTGTTTTCCCAGCTGAATTCGAATGAAGGAAGGTAAACTCCCTTTCCTTTACCGAAGGCATGCGTAGACAGTGTTATCATACCACTCGTTTCCTCAACTACCGCCGCTGACCCATCGGTAAGATAAATGCTATTCTTTGGCGTTATACTGGCTCCTTCAGGCACCAAACCATGCTCATCGCTAGCCTCGTATGCCCATCTTCCATGACCTACTCTGGAGCCTGTATCCTCATCCAGTCCGAGAACATGCGCCATTCTGAAAAAGCTGTCATGGCCTTCGACCGCAGAGGGCTGGTTGATGCCAATAAAGGTACCACCCTCATAAACCCATTGGGTCAGTAAGTCCACACACTTGTTGTCATTCCAGTACTCTCCACCACTCCATGCTGAACCAGCAGAGCCAGCATTGATCACTACATCACAATCCTGTAGAATTCCCTGACGGATATCTTCAAAATCAATGAACTGCACTTCAATCGGCAATCCGGATAAAGCTTCATTGACATGAATCAAATCATGCATATACGTTTCATGGAAATGGCCGGACAATGTCCACGATCTCCATTTTCCCCAGCTATGCAGAATAGCTACCTTCGTCTTCATGTGATAGGGTTTGCCTTCATGGTGCAGTTCTTTAATTTCTCTGAATTCATTGGCAATCTTTTCGATATAATCACAAAAATCCGGGTAAGGCTCTACAAGATGCAAATATCCGCCCAGTCCAATCCGGTCAATCGGCTCCCGCAGCAAGGCACGCCGGATATTAATCCAATACTTTTTGGCATCCAGTGTGGGGTTTCCCCCTTCCATAAAGGTAGGAAGCCCGCCTAAACCAACCGGAAATAAGTATGGATGCAGCCGAATCTCATGCGTATTCACTTTTACACCTGAACAAAGGCGCGCCTCGTAACCTGAAAACACACATTTGATCAACCCGTCAAATCCAAACTCTTGAAAACGGTCATTGTAAGGCTCCATGCCAACCCAACTGTCATCATAGAAAACATAGGCCAGCTTGTCGTGCCTATGCACAATGTCAATTAATTTCTTGCCAAATTCGATTACAAAATCATTGATAAATGCCATCCAATCCAGCTTGCGCTGCTCAGCCGGGATATGACTGACGCGGTATTTCCCGCCATTCACAAAATCCTCGGCAGTCATCGAATACCCGTATTTCTTGGCAAACAGATCAAGCGCTCTTGAACTTACCGTAAAATCGTATGAACCCCAGTCAGAGAACAGATGGCGATTGCGCTCATTACTGCCCCAGATCCAGGCGAAATTATAAAATAAGGAGGTAAACCGAACAACCGTGGTTTCCTTATGATGGAGACACCAATCTTCCATCCAATCCAACAGATACTTTTGCGTTTCTGCATAGATGGGATCAATCTGCATCAAATGCTCTTTGTCCCAGTGATTCGTGGTGTGATTGTACATGGAAATCTCTTCCCAGATCCGGTAGGCCATAAAGCTTACCGTGTATTTATGCCAAGGAGCAATTCCGGTAATGACCACATTTCCGGATTCCCTTTCATAATTCCACTGTTCTCTTGGAACTTCCTCCCCAGTCGTTCTGTCAAAAACCTGCCAATAGTTTAACGCCTCTTTGGAATCATTCACTTTGAATTGTTCAGCAAAAAAATCCTCCATCAGATAGATGGATACATAATCTTGTACAGCTACCTTCGGATTTGTAATTAAAAAACACTGCTGCAGCTTGTCAAGATGGTGGGACGCCCACTCGTTATGATCTCTAATGATACAGATTGTTGAATAAATGCCGTACCCAGCGTTTATAATCTCATCGGACAATTGCGTGCCGTCACTGTCACGGATGACATCGGCACCCCACCGTTCAGCTAATTTCAGGGTCAGCGCCTCATAACCGGATTCTCCCGGTAGTGTAAAGGCCCCCGTTGTTTGTTTGGACAACTTGGTTCCCTCCTAATTCAACATATCGGATAGAAAAGCCAATGCCAGGCCTTGACCCCAGCCCTGAATCCAGTCTTTTGGAATATTGCGATACCCATCCCGATCTTTCATAACCGCTGTGCCGCCCGACACACCTAGTACCCGTCCGTCCTCGCTAATATGGTTCAAGACGCCCTCCAATGCCTTATGCACGTATTTGGTATGCAGCGGATTGCCGTTATTGATCATGGCCGCCGCGATACCGCAAGATGCAGACACTTCTTCGTAGGACTCCTCGTCATCCAGTACCGTCCGCCACAGGCCGTTCTCCGTTTGAACCCCCTTCAGTGCCGCTAGTTGGTCCCGAAGGGAACACTCTATGTCCATGCACTGCGGATACAAGTACCAGTCTTTCAAATGAATTTTAACTTGAGACATGGTATATGCTCCCCAAGCATTCGCTCTCCCCCAGAAAAATCCGGACATGTGATCCTGCTTGACATTATTGTAGCCATGGTACCAGAAACCGCTACTAGGGTCTTGCAGGTATTTGATATGCCAGTAATATTGGTTTAAGGCGTCCTGGATCATTGCCTCATCCTTTAATTTGGTTCCTACACGGAGCAGAAAAAATGCCGCCATAAACAACGTGTCCGCCCATGCCTGTTCTGGAAAATCATTAGCCACGGATACCGTATGCTGCAAAACATGGTCTCCGAACCTGAGAGCATTGTTTTGGATGTAATCCACCTTGCTCATCACAATATCCCAATATTTTGGGTCTCCTGTTTCTTCATACAATGTGATTAGCATATGACCCATAGCACATGTGTTTACCGTCCAGTGTGGCAGACCCAGCTCGATATATTCATCCGCCCACTGCTTAAGCATATTCAAATAGTCTTTATTTCCTGTTTTTGTATAGGCCGTGGATACACCATAATAAGCCACACCGCAAGGCCAGTCCCACGTCAAATCCATCGCCATTGTTTTTCTGACGACTTTGTCGATAACTTTTGATATCTCTTCCTTGTCATAATTCAATTGAAGCATCTTTATTCCCCTCTCCTAGCGCACACGCCCCCAAAGGCGCTTGAGAGCTGTTCGTCGCCGTTTTGAAAACGCTTTACTTATTCCATTGTACGCAGTAAAATAGTCTCCATCTAAGCATATTCGCAACAAAACTGCGCAATTCCAATCATTTATGTGAGGATTTTGAAAAAATCCAATAAGCGACTTCCAATAAACAATATATAGGTCTAGTTCGTCTATATATTGCACCTTGGAGCGATTGGAATCGAATTTTGCAAAATCCTGATGTATATGTGCTGGTTAAAATCAAAGTCATGGGAGTATTGAATATGCCCAGAAAAAAGAAGCCCATTATAGAATACCGACACTACAGTTTGCCTATAAATTTCCCTGTCTTGCTATTAAGCGGTGAGCGTTGGAAGATTTCAGATATTAAAAGTGAACATCTCCATTTCCATAACCATTTGGAGATTGGTATATGCTATTCAGATAGCGGTATCATGGAGATCAAAGGAGAATCTGTACCCTTTAAAGCCGGAGACGTCACCTTCATCCCCAGGTATCTTCCTCATACCACGTACAGTTCGCCAAATACAGCCAGTCTTTGGTCTTATATCTTTTTTTCGCCAGAGGACCTCTTTCAACATTCATTTAAAAGTGCTTACAGCAACTTCGAGCCAAATTTGTGGGTGGTGAAGGGGAAAAACTGTATATTGAATAAGGAGCAGTATCCCAAGGTGTATACACTTGCGACTTCAATCGTAGAGGAATTAAAACAGCAGAATCCTTACTATCAGGAAAGTGCCTACGGCTTATTGCTATCCCTTTATATAGAACTCCTTAGAATTCATTCCAGGAATGAACTGTTGGCAGATCAAGAAACAGAGCATAGCCTGAAAAGCGATTTTGTCATTTCTCCGGTTCTGGAATACATCACGAAAAACTATATGAACCCCATTACGATGGACTTTTTGGCCGATCTGTGCCATTTAAGTACAACTCATTTCCGAAGAAAATTCCATGAAATTATGGGGACGTCGCCTCTCGATTTCCTAAACAGCACCCGAATCGAAGAGGCCTGCAAACAGTTAAAAAGTACGGAGGATTCTATTCTTTCGATCTCCGAACAAGTCGGTTTTCACTCCATTTCCAGCTTCAACCGATGCTTCTCCAGGCTTATGGGAAAGCCGCCCAAAGAATGGCGTAAAGGGGCGCAATCCGAAGCGCAATCCGCAAAAGCGTCTATACTGGAGTTTACGGGGTGGGTTTAATATCTATTTTACCAAACCGAATCAAGCAGCTCGTCCACTTCTCGCCAAATATCATAGTGGGTGACGTAGGACATTGCGGCAACCAGGAAAGACCCTTGAATAATGATAACCAATCAATTTCATTTTTAATGAAAGAGACATATTTATTATCAGTTCTCTTCCTCCAGTCGAAAATGCTCCGTAAGGCGTTCAATCGTAAACTGGTTTCTCAATTTACAGGCAGAATTCTGATTCGCAAACATCCCTTTCTCCCAGATCGCCTCCTGTTTAGAAACAGTCTTGACCCATTCCACTTGTACAACGTATTCGCATAAATCGGGGTCATCGACATCTGTATCCATTCTTACATGTATATCAGCATCAAGCAGTGGTATATTTACTCCATTTACCATCACTTGAAACTCCTTGATGGGTACCACTTCCTCTTGCACGATTCCGACACCAACATACCCCACTTTAGGAATACATGCAAAAATCCTGGCACCCGGCTTCAGAAGATTCAGCGATCTGCTGTACCATTTTCCTTGGCCAGCCGAAATAAAACCGTATCGTCTGCAATCCTCCCAGTTCCGATAATCACCGTCTCCCAAAGAGATATAAAAATCTTTCCCGTTCCATGGAGCCTTTCCTGTTTTATTTGTCGTCACATTAGATGTTTTAACCTCAACTTTGTTGGGATCAATGAGCCAGTTTCTGGCCAGATATTCATTATCTCCGTCTTTAAAATAATGAAAAAAGAGTGCATTAATCGGGACACCGAAGTTCGTTAAGTAGTTAATGATTCGTTCTGTTGCTGGATCCAGTTCTGCTGACACGATAATCAATTGATGGAGTTCGTTCAAAGTTTCAGGTAAGTCGGTTTGAAAATAGTCTACAAAATCTTGTTCCAATTGCTTTCCCGGATTTCTCTCACTATAGATCTCAATGATATTCGTATAATTCAACTGTTGAACCCACGAGGCATAATCCAGTGTCTGTGCAACTACTTCTCGTGGCGTTTTATTACGTTTTAATTCGATAATGACTAGATTCCCTTCCGAGTTCATTGCAAGGATATCAATGAATTTACCAAAGGCTGTATTGATCTGTCTCCCAATTAACAATAACGAAGGATCGATGATGCTAATATCATGTGTGATAACATCTTCGAGCTTACGTTCGGTCTCCATACTAGAAAAGTGAATTTTCTCGACAGCTCCATTAATCTTCCAAATTCCTAGTTCGATCGGCATTCCAGTTCTCTCCTTGTTTGCTAGTCTAAAGATAATTCTAAAACATCATACATCCTAGTAATCCATGTTTTTCATTTTCTCAGCATCTGGATAGAAAGAATTAATGCTTCCTCACTCCTTAAGCCGGACCCCCAACACCTTACTAGCCAAGTCTACCTGCTCATGATTCAAATCCACTTTAACTGTACCTAAACGTCTCTGCTCGCGCCACTGCACCAGGTCCTCTTCTGTTTCCAATTTGAGTTCAGCAATCTCTGCTGCACGGTCAAACATATATTTAGATGTGTACAACACCGTATAAATCCCTCTCCCTCCAGATACAATCGGCTTGTCCCTCTTCATCCATTTTTCTACCGTAAATTTCACATATAGCTTATCTTCCGTACCTCGCCTGTAAGGACGTTCGGTGATTTCTTTACGCCGCATTACCTTCCAGTCAACCACTTTCCCATACCAATGAATCCCGGTTTCGCCTGTGGATAAAAACTGACTTCGTGACTGATAAAGAGCAACATATTTTATCTGTGTTAATAATTTGTGATCAGAGATATTCTCCAATGGTATATGGTAAAACTCGTATTTTAATGCTAAATCTAACTGCGCCTTTTCCCGCAACGAACCAACCATAATATTTTTGCCGCTCATTTTGTTCTGATAATAACTCTTCGTCCCCCGCGGCCGGGTAGAACGCTCATAGGCTTTCTCAGGACTGTCCATGATAATCTCATCCAAGAAAGCTTCCATCAGCTTTGTTGAGTTCGGTAAAAATGGAAATGCCCCAACATTAATTAACTCAATGCTTTTGTAAAATTTATGTTCTTGAAACCGCTCCTCATCATGATATGGGAACAATACATAAGCACCAAACATGCTTCGTTCCAGCTCCCGGCTATGTGCATCTGTGTACACTATAGCATCCCGATAGCGATGCATCGTGTTGATGTCATCTTCCTCAGGACCCGGCATCTTGTAATTTCTGAAATACGACGTTCCCTCATACCCAGGATTCAAGCGATATTTGGCATCAAAAATATACTTATATTCCACCGCCGCTTCATTTTTCTTCAGTGTAAGAACATTGTCCGGCTGTTGCCCCAGTGTTTGGCTATGATCGCCTTTAGGTAATGTGTTGTAGTAAAGGGTGAATACCTCCCCATTGACCGGGTTTCGATATACCATCTTGGCCTTCTGTGTCCTATCCAGGGTTACAAACAAGCCCCTGCGATCAACCTTAATCATATCTTGGGTGAGAAGCTCATACTTCCGGCTAAGAAGATCATGGATTTTAAGAAAACACCAATATTCATATAGCTGTGCTAAGTCCTTCATGGAAATACGGAAGAGGTCATTTTGAATGGACAAGCCCTTCATAAGCATCAAATAATTCCGGTACACTTCCCGATACCCCGATGCCATTTGTAACACCAAAGAGATCGACAATTGCTTCATTTCGCCAACCTTTAGAAAATCCAGGTTCAATAGACGCTTTATTTGTGTTTGCATAAATTCCAACCGCTTCGCTAGCAAGGGATCTTGTAAGCGACCCTTTTTCATCAAACGTGCTTTTATATCCTTCAACTTGCTCGAAATACGGAGCAGCACCCAACGTACAAAGCGATTCTCCATCGTGTTGTAGCTAATTTGCCGTTTCGTCTCCAATACATGACTTGGGTAATAGCCTTGGTTGTTTAACGGTACAAAGCCAAGCCTCTCATCCGACACTAACAAATGGGGACGTTTAGTTATAAAAGGAACGTTCTCTTTGCCCACCCTCTTCGCTCGGGCAGCTTCTACAATTCGCTCCTCTTTCACTAGCTTAGTATGCGGAGAAGCCTTAATCCGCTCCACAGATTGAACAAGCTGCTCGAACACATGCTGAAGGATGGTAAAAAACTCAGTTAGACTTTGATTACGTGTCTCTCTTAAACCCGTCAAATTGTAGGTTTTTCGCAAAAAGTCAAAGGATAGATTATAAATCTGTTGGTTCACATCTTTCAGGATCATTTGGTAATCATTTTTGTAGTCCATCTTTGCTGGAAATATCTCGAGCTGAAGCTGACAAATCGGCTGCCCATTAAATCTTAGCTCCAAAAGGGATAGTCCGACTTCATTTTGAAAGTTCAGAATACCGGATAAAATCGTTTTACCGAGGGGCTTAATCGCTTGACGCAAGTTTACATTCTCATGGTGAAAGGTTAACGCTATATCCTGCCTTTTCTCAATAATTAGCTCATAAGACTGCGTCTCGAAAAAGATCGGGTAGCTTGGGTCACCTGTTTGCCATGGTGACAATTCGCCTAATTGAGGAGTAAATACAGATACCTTTTCAATAGATAGAACCGTGGACAGAGTAGACACCTGCAGTGAGGTATCCACCCACTTCCCTTCCTCAGTGCGGTGAAGCTGCAAAAACTCCACGGTCGGATGAAACGGCTTGCCTTGAATATATAAATTAAACAGATTCGTCTCGACACGAAGAAGCTCAACGCTCTGACTAAGAGAGCCAATATGAGGTAAATCCATCTTCCTCCAACCTCCGTAACATGAAGGCAATTTTTCTACCAGTTTGAGGATGCCTCGCATCTTCTTCTCCTTGACTGGAGCTCCATTTCTGGTAGAGGCCTGAAGCATCTTCAATAAGATCATTTACTACTAAAGACTTCCCTAGCGCTCCTTGCATCAATTGCAGTAACACCCGTTTCACAGATAAGCTACTACCCTGGACACGCGGAAGTATTTTCTGAAGAAGCTGCAAATCAAACGCCTCATCCTCAGTAAGTAATTGAAACCGTTGATTATATACCATATAAAAACAAATGGAGTCCCTAATCCGAAATCCGACCTGGGCATGAATCTCTTCTAGGATATGGTTGATCTTCACGAGCTTCTCTGTCGTTTTATGTACCAAATCACTATAATCCCTGTACACGTCCACTAACTGTAAATACTCGCTGCGTAAAAATTGATTTTCGGCCACTATCACTTCTTGGTGCTCTACCCGATGATCGTTTGGATACTGCTGTAAATTGATGTAGTTAAATTCAATCGTATTGGCACGATCTAACACTTTTTTGCTAAAAGGATGCGTAGTCTCATCCATATTGACTGTTCCAATCAAATACACGTTATCTGGCAAATATAGATCCCCATAGATCGACTGATCCTCTGACCTTAAGGAATCTCGGTTAATCAGCGTTGAAGTCACAATTTGATTGTTATTCCATTCTTGGGTTTCGATGATACTAAGCAAATCACTAAAATAATACTCCACCCTAGCCAAATTCATCTCATCGAGACAGATAAAATAAGGCTTATGTTGGTTTTCTGGCTGTGAAGCATCCACCAACACTTCCGCTAAACGACCTGGACGAAAAGCTCCTGATAAATCTTTGTAGCCCAAAAGATCGGACGGATCACTCCAATCCGGCCTTACTGGAATCAACGTGAATTGATGGTTACTCCCAGTCGCACCAAGTGCCTCAGCAAATAGCTTAACAAGCTTCGTTTTGCCCGTACCCGATACTCCAGCTAGAATGACGAATGGTTTAGTCTTCAGAGATAAATACAGGTTCTCAATTAGCCCCGTTGGATAATGAAATCCTCTTTGCTCGATATAAGCTTTGATTTGCTCAACTCGCGGCGACACCGTTAATGGATCCAATGGCTCTAGCTCCTCATATTCGAAAGTAGGCTCATTCTCTTCTACTGGCTCTTGTATCAGGCTGTCCACATAAAGCTTATAGTTGTTCATAACATTTTCTAAATCGGCCAATAGTTGATCATCATCTGGGATAGAGTCCCGATCATAACGCACATAAGCAACCGTGGATACTTGATAATCCCGTCCTAAACCGCTTGTTGTCAGGTGGATGTTATCATCCTTTTGCATGCTTTCAAGCGGAAGCTGATCTCGCATTTCGGTGACCTTTTGTTCAAGGTATCGGTAACCCTCTTTTTTGCCACGTTTTGTAGGTTCAGTCACCCCTTGAGCCAATGTAAGATATACACTGCTCATGTCCTCTGAAAATAAATAAACGATATATTCTCCTTGCTGTGTTGTCCTTGTAATTCGCTTATCCATAATCGCAATCCACGGAATGTTAGCCCATCTGCCCTTGCCCACAGACCCTTCGATTTTATTGTTCTCATCAATAAAGGGCAGCTTCCTTAACTGTTCCGGTATAGTTTGTCTAAACAACACACCTAATGGATGATTCGCAAAAGTTTGTGTTTTGGCGTGTAGGTAACTATTTAAAATTTCAGTTAAAGTATTTTGCAGTGAAAAGGCGGCTCCTATCTCGTTAGATGTCGGTTGATTATTGTAGCTGTCTAACTCATTTAGCGCATATGCTTTTAATTCCTGAATTACATTGTCATTAAGCTCATTCGTAATGGATAACTTAAAAGTAATGGCTTGCTGAGCGTTGTTGAATTCAAGTATCGATGATAACGCATCTATCGGTGTTTTAAGCAGTGTCTTCGTCTGGGCTAACGTATAATCATTCCAGCTTGAAGCTTCTCTCTGCGGCGGGGCATCCACTGGGTTCTCTGCAGTGCTATGATGTCGGTAATAAGCCAAAAAACGCTCAGCAATTTTGTTGAGCGGAAATACTAGATTGTGGTTCTCTTCATATTCGTCGATGAGGGACAGAATAAGAACCATCTTATAGGATTTTTGTTTGTTTCGGAAAATGGTAGAAAGCTCGTTGGGTAACATGGTGTTCCTCCAAGAATGTGCATTAACTTTTATTAGATATAATTCGAGAAAAAGTACCTTTATCCTTTCTTTATCGGCATGATAGGGAAAACTTTAAATTCCAGATTAAAGAAGTAACTAAAAAGCAAGACCTTTCCTTTTATGCATATCCTTTGAAACATCTTTCGCATTCAGCATCTTGGGAAGTTACTGCAACCCCAAACGCCGTGGCTGATGCCACCTATAAGATCATTAAAACGGAGTTTTGAACCAGATGAGCTTTCAGAGCCTTCGTCATTTAGATTTGGAATTATACGATTACGTCAACTGGTTCAATAAGCATCGCATTCATGGAACTTTGGGCTATTTGACGCAAATAAACGTCGTCTTTTGTACACTCTATATCAGAGGAACCACTTTTTGAATCTCACCGATTCATTTTTAAACTTTCATCCCATATTAAATATTGAAGTAATGAAGAAGAAAAAAACATACGGTCTCCCAACTTCCGGTCCATATATTTATGCATCCTTTCCCGTAGGAAACTTCTAATGTGAACCATTTTGATATGTAAGCAATCACTTTTGGGATTATCAAGTTTTCTTGTTACTAGCAGCTTGGCTATCTGATAATCTCCAAAACTAACCATAGAGTTATCAAAAATTTCTTGGTAATCTAACTCGTTACTCGTAAATCCAATTCTTTGTACAGACTTATTCACATTATAATCTTGAAAAATTTTATTGGTGTTAAAGTTGAGACCTGTTTTTACTTCGCAAATAATCCCTATTGTTTTCCCTGGCTCGAAGTAAGAAAGTAACAACGGATCCCAATCCTCTAACCTACCGCCTGTTTCTTCATATACATATGGTAATCGAACAGCTAACAAATCTGCGTCGGATGTCCTTCCCTCACTATTTTGATGTAAAACAAAATTATTAATAAGAAAGAAGCCATTTAATCTAAGATACCAATACACCAATTCTTCTCCGAAATTTGCATTCATTTGTTTTCTCCCGCACACTACATTAAAATTGATAGGATTATTAGCCTATGCGTAAATAATATCATTTTAAGGGACTGAAAATCATTAACTTTGATGAAATTTAAAAAGGACTCCTCCTAAGGAATCCCCGGTATCTTCTCGATTATTATTTATGATTATCTTGGTATTTAATAATAAGGTAAGAATAAACTTAATAACTCATTCATCTGGTTATCGTTTCCGTTGTGTTCTTTATAAAAACAACTTAACATACTGCCTAAAGAATAATGAAGAGTTTTTAATCGTTTTCAATTCAATTATTAGTTTAGGAATAACCATTATTGTCCAATACTACGGTAACCTCTTATCATATTACCTTTATTTTCAGGGGGAATCCGGTTTTGGCTAAAGAATACTTTTTCAATAAAAGTTATTTATTTTCATAACGTACTACGCCGTAGTTCATAAAAATACTGCACCATTGGATGCTTTAACTTCATCTTCTCGGTCATGTTTAAAATTCGCTTTTTTCCAACTCGTCTGTCCACTAAAGCTAGAATATTCAATAAGATATCATTACTCTCTAAGCTGTCCTCTATAGAAGTAGTTAAAAACTTATTAGCTACAACATTAAAATTAGACTTGCTTAATGAGGCCTGTGCTGACAAAAGCTCCTTTGCATGCTCTGATATTTTTCTACCTCTTGCAATTACTTGTAGACGATCCTCCGGAACGTTCCCATTAGTATCTTTTCTGACCGTTTCAATTTCTTCATTGCTGATAGGAACTTGGATATCTGGATCATTCTTGATTTCCAACTCCGTCTGATACCATTTGATCGGACTAGTGATATCATTCATATTGAGTATGTTCTTCTTATCTACAGTTATATAACAAATTCCAGACTTATCAGGCAAATAACGGTAACTGGTAGCTCGGTATTCGACCCTTCCGTCTAACGCAGGACAGCGGAAGCTCTCCAGTTGTTGCTTCAATTTACTCCAGGACATATATCCTCCTATGTTTTCAATGCCTACTAACAGCCCGTCTCCCAACTTGGGAATTTAATTTCCACGTTCCTCTACCTCATCATGATCCTTGCTTCCAAACTCATCAAGCAATGTACGCACTTCACTTGTTGATTTGGCGTTCATTAAGCTGTTTCTGAGTTCACTTGCCCCTCGGAATCCACGGACATATATTTTGAAGAAGCGGGCGAGAGGGCTGAACGAACGTGGCTCCTGCGCTGAATAATGATCATGGAGATCTAGATGAAGCCGCAGCAGTTCAAGCAATTCCTCACTGCTGTGTTCCTTCGGCTCCTTCTCAAACGCAAATGGATTCTGGAAAATACCACGCCCAATCATAATGCCATCCACTCCATATTGCTCAGCGAGCTTCAAGCCGGTCTGACGGTCCGGAATATCTCCGTTAATGGTCAGCAGTGTGTCTGGTGCCACCTCATCACGAAGTTTCTTAATCTCCGGAATCAGTTCCCAGTGAGCGTCTACTTTGCTCATTTCCTCTCTTGTCCGCAGATGAATGGACAAATTCACAATGTCTTGTTTTAAAATATGGGTCAACCAGTCGCGCCATTCGTCTACGGTAGTGAAACCGAGCCTTGTTTTTACACTGACGGGCAGTCCCCCGGCTTTGGTGGCCTGAATGATATCCGCTGCGATTTCTGGACGGCAGATCAGACCGCTTCCCTTCCCATTCTCCGCTACATTCGCTACAGGACAACCCATATTAATATCAATGCCTTTAAAGCCTTCTTTCGCCATACCGATGCTCATTTCACGAAAGTATTCCGGCTTATCTCCCCAGATATGGGCCACCATGGGCTGTTCATCCGCTGTAAAAGCCAATCGCCCGCGTACACTTTTATTCCCCTCCGGGTGACAATAACTCTCTGTATTCGCAAACTCCGTAAAAAACACATCCGGTCTGGCTGCTTCACTTACGACATGGCGAAACACAACATCCGTCACATCTTCCATCGGTGCCAGTATAAAAAAGGGTCGTGGCAACTCACGCCAAAAATTATTCGTCATATCAAAAACTCCTCTATAAATACCAGGACAAATCTTTGGTCCCAAAATGGTAAAGCTAACCTGTTCATGTCCTTGCTTCTTCTTCACATATAACATGTTTAAGCAACGTAGTTCAAACGGCAGTATATGTTAAGCATAGACATCTAAATGAGTATATCATACCCAAGAGAGGAGCAGACTCCCCAAAAGACTCGCAAAAAAAGGAAGAGCGCCGCCCCTCCTTGCCATCTTCTATAACGTACTGCGCCGCAGTTCATAGAAATACTGCACGGCTGGATGTTTTAATTTTATCTTATCAGACATGTTTAATATTCTTTTTTTACCAACTCGTTTGTCCACCAAAGCCAAAATATTCAATAACTTCCCCCAGCTTACGCCGTTCCCAAGCGAATGGCTTAAAAAAAGAGCCGAGGAATAATATCCTTGACCCTTTTCGTCAATTTCTACACATGAATACCCAAAATTTTCAAAAGTGGAGTAATACTCTATGTGCTGCTGTACTGCATTTAATGCGTTACTATAGAATTTCTCGCCAAAATCTTGCCTAATACTTTTAAGTAAAAATTTATTGGTAGCATTATTGGAAGCTCGCTTATATACTTTCCCGTTCATCATAGCTAAAAAAATAGTGATAAAATCCTGTGCTGAACCTTCATTCATACCCGTAAGCCTGTTGATTTCAATTTTTCCTTGATTTCTTGTTAATTCTCCAGAAAATACTTTTTTTTGCTGTTCTTAATGCACCTTTACTCATTTCTAAAGTAATCTTCATTCAATCCCCCCTTAAACTCCCTTTAACTGGGTTTAAATTGTCGCTATATGATTAAATCGTGTAATAATTGCTGCGTTTATTGCCGAAATATTACCGTGTTTTACCCAAGCCACACTAGACAATTTTACTCTCTAGGTCTAGTCATTCGCCTATACAGGTCAGGATTTAATTTTTTCCCTTGCTGCCAGTGGTTGTCTAAATAACTAAACCAAAATTGAAGAATATTCCTTAAATCAGTTGTTGACCGCTTTTGCATCATTTTTATAAAATATGGTGAATTACAAAGTAAACCTGCCACAAGTCGTTTAAAGTAAGCAATGAGTCATCACTTGGGGATACACCTGGTGATTTAACAAGTCTTGGAATCAAGAAAGATAATCCTGCTCTTTTATGATCCTGGTTTTCTAATAAAATAGTTTCAGCAGCTATTGTTAAATGGAACAAAAGCAAACCAATGCCCTCAAAAATATCTTCTCTTTCTTCAGACTCAATGGCTTTTTTAAAGAACTTTAATCCTTTATAAAACCTTAATGTCATTGCTTCTGTGATTCCATTACGAACCAAAGTATTATATATTTTAACAAAAAACCGCAATTCTTTTTGTCAAGCCAATTGAGGTTAATTTTACATTCAGCATTGTATCGAAAGGGTATACGTCTTATTTGCCAATCTTCTTTTCCGTAAAGCATCATATGGTTGGATTCATGTTCGTAATCATAATGAAAGTTAATAGGCATCTGAAAATGGGGATAAATTCTTGCCCAATAAATTGCTTGCAGTATACAATTTGCATAAAAAGCGACTCTACGAGCATTTTGTTCAACATTTCGATGCTGACCACGTATTCTCACAGCTAAAAGTGGGTGATTGAAAAAGCCTGAAGACCTGCTCAGTGTTGTATACCTCATCCTCTCCTTGGCTTTTTTTAGGATGTTTCACCTAACAATCTCAATATTTCTGCTTTTTCTTCAAAACTTCCAGCAATAAAGACAAAATCTTTAAATCTAATTGTAGAGGTTAAATATGCATTATTTAATGGGAACAATACCCATTGTCCAGTGATATTCGCCTGTAAATTTTGTTGAAGAGTAAGTAAAAGATTATCAGCATCAGCATTGTTATAACTAGTTTTACTTTTAACAGTTGGATCGAGTACATAAGAACAAAGAAGATGTTCAGCCAGTTCCGGCTCAAAGATATTATTAAAGCTAGAATGCATCGCTAATTTCTCGAGTAGATTCTGTAAAGGTTTATCTTCTGTCATATTCATTTCATATGGATCAGTTAAATTTTTCCTTTTACTATAATAAAGGAATGCAGTTGCAAAGGGTCTTAAGGTTACCATATCTCAATCCTTACTTGAATTAATATTATTTTTGCTTTTAACTCACATTAACCAGCTCCACAAGTAAAGGTTTAGGTGGAGTCCCATCTTTCCCTAATGATAGATGGAATATTTTTATTGTTTTTATTTTCATCGATAAGTCTTTGTATAGAGAATCTGTTGATAGAAAAACCAACGTATTCGAGTATATCCGATAAAATAACTGTGGCTTCAGAATAGCCTCCTAGTTCCTGAAGCATACTCATTGAAAACCGACCAAAATCATCATAATCACCAAATGAGAGGCGACGATCTCTTAAATCAGCAAACATATCACGTAGTAGACCTTCAAGTTCATGTTCGTATTGTATACTAAATACCCCAAAAATCTCCAATGCAGCTGGGTAGTTAGTCAGAATTAAATCAGTCAGAATGGCTCCAGCATTCCTTCTAGTAAAAATATTATAAATTTTCTCAGTTATTATACTTTTTTCTTTTACCATTTGAACTAATTTTTCTATGGGATCGTAATTTATTTCAGTATTTTTTAAATTTACAAAAGCATCAAATAGTTCATTAACAGTCTGGTATCTTCTGGATAAGTCTCTGTTAGTAGCTTTCAATACAATACTGCTGTATTTATGTTCCCTACTAACAACGCTTCCGTTAAAGATAAAATCAATTATTCTTCCTAAAGAAAAGATGTCCGTTTGAACATTTGCATCCTTGACATTATTCAACTGAATAGGGTCAGTAAAATGAGCTGTACCAACACCTTTTTCAGTTACTGTTTTATATGAGTATTTTTTGTGCTATCCTT
The DNA here is from genome assembly GCF_058895805.1 of Paenibacillus sp. NMA1017. NCBI lineage: Bacteria > Bacillati > Bacillota > Bacilli > Caryophanales > Paenibacillaceae > Paenibacillus > Paenibacillus sp. NMA1017. Next base: position 141,643 of record NZ_JBZXYR010000008.1, read on the forward strand.
TCCAAGACCAAAATCAGCTAATTTCGGCTCATTATTAATTATGAGAACATTATTATAGCTTAAGTCCCTATGAATTGTTTCAGGATGCATTTCTAATAATCCCCGGATAATTCCTTCACATATATGTTCCATCCATTGTTGATTCATGATGTGATAGTGATCATTAATATATTCTTTTAATGTATGGTCAGCAAATTCCATGTTAAACGAGTGATCAGCCTCGTTAAACTCATATACTGTTATCGTATGTTGGCATGAATTATACTTTCTCATTAATTCATATTCTCTTTTAAACCGATGTAAAATCTCAGGATCTGACCAAAACTCTGCCTTCAATTGTTTTAATGCATACTTCTTGCCGTCTTTAACCAAAGGATATACTTCAGCAAAAAAACCTTCCCCCAATGGCTTTACTTCTTTCTTTTTCATAAGCTTAATGTTGTTATCTATCTTCACAACATGCTGGTCTGTTAAATTTAATATATTACTATTTACATATTCAATTATATCAAGCTGAAGTCGTTCTACCCCACCAAGACTAACTTCATTAAAAGATACTAACTCATCAACGGATAACGCCGTTTCTATTACATTTTCAATTTTACCATTTAATATGAGTTCATTCAGTCTTTGCTCTGCGTATCTCCATCTAGTTGGAAATCCTCTTCCGTATACATCGTTGTAACCAAATTTACTAAAGAAAACCACAAGATTGGGTCCACTCCTACGAGGAAAAGGACCTTCATCACCTGAAATGCTCTTAGCCAACATTTCAATTATTTTCGGATGGCTGATTTTTACATTCATGCAAGCAATCTCCTTGACTAATATGATCCTTTGCTTTCAGCAGCAATGGAATGATTGTAGTAGCTTGTTTTAGATTCATACAAATTGTATTTCATCTGCAACTCAGCTTGCTTGATCACAAGTTCTGTAGCTTCTGGAATTTCATCCGGTGGATACTTATACTGCTTCAGCAGTCGCTTAATCAGAGAACGCATGTTGGCTTTCGCATCATTGCGTTTGTACCAATCAGGAGTTTTATTTTCTGCTATAAGCTGGAGTAATTTCTTCGCCATTTCCCGGAGGACGTCGGACTGGCAATGTACCTTTACCAATTCTGGCTTTGCAAGCGCATCATAGAAAGCTTGTTCTTCAGGCGATAATTGCAGATCGACGCCTTCATTGATTGCTGATTCGATTTCTTTAGCGATATCAATCATTTGCTTAATTAGTACATCAATGTCTTCAGCTTGATTGTACCGCTCAACAATGTTTTTTAACTTCTCGGAAAAGAAGCCGGAGCGAACTATATTGGTTTGCTCGAACCACTTAATTTTATCATCAATTAATTTCTTCAAAATTGTAGCGGCTACATTTTTACGTTTCATTGCCATAATTTTTTGCAAATTCTCAACGGAAAGGAGGCTTTTTTCCTTCTTGGCTGTAATTGAAACAACTTCATCTCCGTCTTTTATAATCGCTTGTTCGATCATGGCGGTTATTTTCTTCTTGAAAGCCTCTACATCAGGCATTCCGTCACGTTCGATTTTAACGATAAATGACTTCACAGCCATGAAGAAGCTGACTTGCACCCGAGCTGAAAAATCCAACGCTGTGGCACAGATGTTATAAGCGCTTTGTAGCCTTGCCACATGCTTTAAGAATACTTCCTTCGCCCGTTCTTTCAACACGTGTTCAACGCCGTCTTGAATGAGTTCGAAGCGTTCTTTGGGTGTTGCGTTTATATATTTGCTGAAATCGAAACCGTGGAACATGCCTTCCAGTATTTCAATTTCCGTCATGAGGATTTCTTTGGCTTTCTCAATCTCGGGAATACTATTTTTATCACGGCTTGTGTAGGTATTGAGCGCTTCCTTTAAATATTTACTGAGCCCAATATAATCAACGATTAATCCGGCTTGTTTGTTCTTATACACCCGATTAACTCGGGCAACGGCTTGCATGAGGTTATGTTCTTTCATGATTTTATCAATGTACATCGTGTCGAGGCAGGGAACGTCGAAACCAGTTAACCACATATCGACTACGATTACGATTTTAAGCGAGCTATTCTCATCCTTAAACTGGTTCGCTAGCGTCTGTCGATGCTGCTTGTTTCCAACGATATCTCGCATCTCTTGCTCGTCTTTGTTACTGTCCGTCATGACAAGCTCAATATTATCAGCCAGTTCAGGCGACTTTTCCTTAATAAGCTGATACATGCGATAAGCTATTTTGCGTGAGTAGGCAACAATTATTGCCTTTCCTTTTAGCATGTCTTTTCGGATGTCATAATGGGCTAAAATATCGTCTACGACGAGATTAAGTCGATCCTCGTCACCAATGACTGCTTCCATCGTAACAAGGTCTTTCTTTAACTTCTCGATTTTTTCAGGAGTAAGCCCCTGAGCTTCAATGCTTGCAACTTCCTTATCGATTTGGTCGAGAACACCTTCATCCAAATGTACTTTTGCAAGACGATTCTCATAATGCAAATCAACTGTAGCTCCATCCAGCTTAGCTTGAGTCATATCATACACGTCTATAAGTTCGCCAAAGACACCGATCGTTGATTTATCATGTGAATCAATCGGCGTACCGGTAAATCCGATGAAGGTCGCGTTCGGCAGCGCATCACGTAAGTATTTGGCATACCCATAAACGAGCTCGGCTTCGAGTGTCTTTTTATCAATTTTAATATCTGGGTCAATTCCATATTGTGAACGATGCGCTTCGTCGGCGATGACGATAACATCAGGGCGATTCGAGAGTAGACCTGTCTCTTCCGTAAACTTTTGAATCGTCGTAAAGATAATACCGCCAATAGAACGATGTTCTAGCAGTTCAATCAGATGTTCTCCGGATTCCGCACGAACTGGAGCCTGACGGAGAAAATCCGCCGCGCTGCTGAATGTACCATGTATCTGCTCGTCGAGATCGTTGCGGTCTGTTACTACAACTATGGTTGGGTTATTCAATCGAGCAATAAGACCAGCAGATAAGAATACCATTGAAAATGACTTGCCAGAACCTTGCGTATGCCATACGACTCCGCCATGTTTGTCGCCATTCATAGCATTAACGACACTATCAATAGCTTTATTCATACCAAAATATTGATGGTAGCCAGATATAATCTTTGCCTTTCCACCTGCAAAGAAGCTAAAGTTATGGATTATATCCAACAACTGTCCCTTATTCAGCATACCTTTAAGCAAAGTACCGATTTGAGCGATATGAGGCTTATCTACAATTGGAGAGTGCCGATCTATCTGTTTCCATTGCATAAAACGGTCATAATCCGCTGTAATGGAGCCGAAACGGGCATTTACACCATCACTAATAATGCTGAAGGCATTATAGTGAAAAAGCGGCTTGATGACATCCTGATACGTCTTGATTTGCAAATAGCCGTCATGGATCGTTGCATCCTCACGAACCGCTGATTTCAATTCAATGACAACAAGTGGTAATCCGTTTACGAATACAACGACATCCGGTCGCTTCTCAGCTTTATGGATAAACGTAAACTGATTAATCGCCTTAAAGAGGTTATTATCCGGATGTTCGAAATCGATGACGCGAACGATACGGGAAGGAACGTCCTCTCCGTAAACCTCAATCTTCACGCCTTCAATGAGATAGCGGTGAAACAACTGGTTAGCTCCGATTAGGCTGGCATCGTCGATGTATTGAAGCTTGCGAAGCGCTGCTTCGATTACTTCTTCTGAAAGAGTGGAGTTGAGAGTGTACAGAGCATCACGCAAGTCATCTTCCAACACTACCGTATGAAAGTCTCGATTAAGGTCATATCCGTTTAAAACTTGATAGTTAAGGTCGTCTTGAAGCAATTCAAGAACGACCGATTCAAGGCTTTCTTCCGTGAACATCGTTTCACCGCCAATCGTTATATTCAAGCTTGGACACGTCAATTTCCCCTGACATGAGTTTGGGGAGTAATGTGTCGCGAAGTATAATTAAACCGTCACTTTCTTTGTTCAGCAATTGAATTTTTCTTTCCAACACTTTAGAGAGCTCATTGTAATGCTTCAAAACTTTAGCTTCTGGAAGTGTAATTTTCAACTTTTTAAAATCTGTTTTATTAAATTTCATTTGAACCGAACCAGCAGTAATTGATTTAATTAAGCCCTGACCTAAGTCAGATTTGAATAATCGATAAAGATAAATATTTTTTTTTTGTCCTGCACTATTCAACATTATTAAATTATTACCTAAGCTCATTGGCTTGTCTAATTTCGGGCATAAATAAATACTACCAACATCACCAACATTAGAAATTATTAATTCTCCACCAAATAATTGTGACTTTTTCAAAAAATCATAACTGTGTTTATTAATATATCTTCTTGTTTTTAACCCATCCTTCAAATCTGTGTTTCTAATAAATACAGCGTAATTTTCCTCTTCGAATATAGTGACATTTTCTTTTAAAGCTGCAAAACTACCATTTGCTACAAAGTCGGTTAAAGAAATCTCAAGATCGCCAATTGAACTTGATAACCAGTCTACTGGGATTTCTTTTTCAAGATCCTTGCACCACTTCATCTCACCACCACTCGACTTATAAGGTTTACCATTTTCATTCGGAAACTCAAAATCAACGAACCATTGCTTAAAGATCGCCTGAGACATTTTTTCGAGCACTTTGTTCATCTGATTGTTGAATTCAATCTTTTGATCGAGACGCTTAACCATCTTCCCGATCTTTATTTGAATTGCTTTCGGTGCAAGCGGGAATGGTACACGTTTTAATATTTCTTGATTTAAAGAAGCCATTGTTGTTCCCTGAGCATTTTTTAATATCCAATTAATATAAGTTGTTGTACCGAAGTAATACGATAGATATACTGGATCGATTTGATCGGAATTTATTCTCAGTCGAATACAGTCACTGCCCTGTAACCAGCCTTCTTCTTCCGAAGTAACTAGTGCTCGCCTATCAACAGCACCTTTTCTACCGAATACAATATCCCCAGCCCTTAATCTGTATTTACCGAGTCGGTCTGCATCATCATTGGATATCATGACCATCTTCTCAGTTTTGAATCGATTCGCACCGATATCTTTTACTGCTACTACTGGAATCCCCTCTGTGACATAGGAATCAGCTTGGAGCATGGTTCCGAAGGGTCCGGTTTGCATTTCTGCCCAACCATTATCAATAATCTCGCCAATTGTTAACTGGCTAATCTTTTCAGAGCTCATACCCAATAGCCCCCAGACTCTTCTTTATCTTCTCGTCCAGAACAGAAGACTCTAGCATTAGATCGGCAAGCTCGGATACGAGTTTCTCCATCTTTTCTTCAAATGGCTCGTTATCCTCAATCTCTTTCACACCAACGTACCGACCTGGGGTCAGCACATTATCATGCTTTTGGATTTCCTCAAGACTTGCCGACTTACAAAATCCGACTTCATTTTCGTAGCCGTCGTTTTTTAACCATTTATGGTAAGTATCCGCAATCAACGAAATATCCCTGTCTTCTAATTCACGTAGCTTACGGCTGATCATCGTTCCTTTATCTCGCGCATCAATGAACAGGACCTCGCCTTTACGCTTTTTACCGCGGCGAAGGAACCATAAACAAACCGGAATACCAGTCGTGAAGAACAATTTATCCGGCAGTGCTACAATGCAATCAACTAAATCTTCTTCAATAAATTGCGCCCGAATATTGCCTTCACCCGATGTTTGGGAGGACAATGACCCGTTCGCTAGCACGATACCGGCAACACCTTTTGACGGTTTTAGCTTTGTTAACATGTGGGACAACCATGCGTAGTTTGCATTACCTTTCGCCGGAATGCCCCATTTCCAACGGGCATCCGTTAGCAAGCTTTCTTGTCCCCAATCGCTAATATTGAAGGGGGGATTCGCCAGAATGTAGTCAAACTTCTCGTCTTTAAACTGATCCCCATGAAAAGTATCATCATGGGAACTCCCAAGATTAGCTTCAAGACCACGAATCGCAAGATTCATCGTCGCCAGCCTACGAGTTTCAGCGTTCAGCTCTTGCCCGTATACAGAAAGATTGAAGGCATTGCCTCCATGAGCTTTAACGAATTTCTGCGCCTGAACGAACATACCGCCAGAGCCACAGCATGGATCGTATATCGTACCTTCGTATGGTTCAATCATCTCGACGAGCAATTTCACGACACTGCTAGGCGTATAGAATTCTCCACCGCCTTGACCAAGCATAAATGCGAATTTACCGAGGAAATATTCGTATACCCGACCAAGCGCATCTTCTTCTATAAGGAGCGTATCCGAGTTCTCAAAAACCATGATGACTTCGCCAACTCTGCGCTGGTCGATATCTGCACCAGAATAGATTTTCGGCAATACCCCTGCGAGATTTTTGTTCTCATTCTCAATCGCTATAAAAGCCTCATCTATCATCTGACCAATATTCGGCTTGGTCGCATGCTCAATTATGTATTTCCAACGAGCTTTTTCTGGCACGTAAAATACATTGAATCGTTCATATTCGTCTCGGTCATTTTCAAATCCATCACCTTCAGCAACGAGCTCGTTATAACGCTGGTTGAATCGGTCTGAAATATATTTAAGAAAAATGATGCCCAGTACGACATCTTTATATTTTGACGCAGCAATACTCCCTCTGAGCTTATCTGCTGCAGCCCATAATTTATCTTCCATGCTGGTAACTAAGTTTTCTTTTGCCATTGATACTTCTGCCTCCACATCTGTTTCTCTAATTGTAATAAAATTACGCGACAACTACTTGTCATAAAACCATGTGTTAGTTAATATTTTGTCAAAAATAGTATCCTAACAAATTCGTCGCACGAATTGTTATACCCTGCATAATATAGTGAAAAAGCCCTACAGTAAGAGGGCTTTAAGTCATACGGCCTCAAATGTCATCCGACATTTTATTTATATTCGTCCTTATTTTCCAAATAAAAATTATATAGCTTTTTCATGCGTTCAAACGCGTTTTCCTGTACAAATTTAGGCAAATCAATCGCTGCCCGCCCCCACTTATACAACCCATCAACATACATTGGAATGTTCATTTGTTCAATTTCACTCCATACACCATAGTGAAGTTTACCATTAATATCATCGATGTAATAGCAGTAGTTTTCGTTGACATGCAACATATAGTTTATATCGGTTCCAGTATCTCTTTTTTCAAAGTGAAGCATGCTATTCCCCTTTTCAATACGAATGATTTCATTTGAAAGTAATTCTATCGTACCATAAATCTGACTATTACTACTATCTGCAAGATTCTAATTAACAAAATAAACGGGATAGTCAATTAGCGACTTAATTTCTGTTTTGCCTTGTATCTCAAATGCTTTTTTTGCCTTATCGTGTATGAGCTGCTTTTTCTCTCGCAGCAACTCCAAACTATTATAAATTCTGCTTAATTGAACGCGATCATAAATTTGTCCAAAATTGGGGAATAGCTTTTCTTTAACCGGATCTACAAAGTATCCAGGTTTGAAGAACGTATTTATTAGTTTCGTTAGTTTTTCTATTGGCTTCCATTTAAGGCATCGTCCTTTGAATCAAACCTACTTTCAAGTGTTTGGCTATGTAAATATGCACGACAGCGTTCGATTTGATTCTCTAGAGAAGCTATCATTTGAACCGTTATTACATACTCTTCTTCGTCCATTTCACTAAAAATACGTAGGAGAAGTGTATACGCCTTGATGTTTTCCAATTGACAATCAAGGTAATAAATATACTCTAAATAATCTAAATGACTTGGTTCGTTATCCAAATGGAACCTTTTTGTGCACTGGACACGGTTTATCCAAAAATCGTTATAAAAATCATAGAACAGCCAAATTAATTCAATTACGGGTTCGCTTTCTTTAACCTTCAAGAATAGGTCACGGGAGCATCACAACTACAATGAACATATACGGACATGCCCTCCGCTCCGCCGATCAAGCCGCTGCCGATAAGTTTGAAAATCTGTTCACAATGGATTCCAAGCAAGCAGACAAAAAGACGTTGGGATAATATTTACCCCAGCGTCTTTTTCTTTTCCTTATGCTATGTTATTCTGCCTCCGCATGTAGTTTTACGGCAATTTTACGAAAAATCATTGAAGGCATTTCTGTTATACCAATTTCGAAAACACTGTATCACCTTATAAAACCTTGTACATCAAGGGATTCAGCGCCTGTTCCATTCCTTCCAAGCAACGCCACGCACTCCACATGAACCGTATGCGGGAACATATCTACGGGTTGTACTTCCACTGTACTGTACCCGCCATCCTCCAGTATCCTTAAATCCCGCGCCAGTGTGCTTGGATTACAGGATACATACACCACGCGCTCTGGCTTCATCTCCAGAATGGTGTCGAGCAGGCGTGGATCGCAGCCCTTGCGGGGCGGATCGACGACGATAACGTCGGCGGTGATGCCTTGCTCTTTCCACGCAGGAATGACGTCCTCGGACGCGCCTACCTCAAATTTCACATTACGCATTTCGTTCAACAGCGCATTGCTCCGTGCATCGTCGATGGCTTCTTTGACGATCTCCACCCCATACACCTGGTCCGCATGCTGAGCGAGGAACAAAGAGATCGTGCCGATGCCACAATACGCATCAATTACCGTTTCTTTGGCCTGTGAGTCCAGCATATTCGACGGTTTTACTATACAGCACTTCCGTTTGTACGGGATTCACCTGATAAAAGGATCGCGCGGAAATCACAAATTGGACGTTTCCAATATAATCGTAGATCACATCACGTCCCCACAGTACACGAGTCTCGTCGCTAAAAATAACGTTCGTTCGCTTCGTGTTCACGTTCTGACATATACTTGCCACGTGTGGGATGTGCTCACGAATACTGCCGATTCGCGCGTCTGCGTGCGGAATATCTCGTTCATTCGTGACGAGCACCAGCATCATTTCACTTGTGCGAGAAGCGGTCTTCACCACGACATGGCGCAACAGCCCGCGTCCGGTTTCTTCATTGATATGCACTGATGCCCAGCATTCGGCCAATCTCTTTGACACGTGCGACAACTTCGTCGTTGCGCTCGTCCTGAATGAGACATGTGTTCATATCCACGATGCGATGGCTGCCGCGTGCTAGAAGCCGCCGACAAGCCCGCCCTCGGTGACACCAATCGGCACCTGGGCTTTGTTGCGGTACCGCCACGGCTCACTCATACCGAGTGTAGGATGCACCACTACGCCTTGTACGTGCGGCAAATCAACGGATGTGCCGTCGTCACCAGCCACACTCAGCTTTCCGATACGTTCCAGCACATCCACCACATGCTGTCGCTTCCAGCTGAGCTGCGCAATGAGGCCTGTGCTGACAAAAGTTCATTTGCATATTCTGATATTTTTCTACTTCTTGCAATTACTTTTAGACGGTCCTCAGGAACGGTCCCTTTGGTATCTTTTCTGATCGCTTCAATTTCTTCATTGTTGATAGGAACTTGAATATTGGGATCATTCTTAATTTCCTGTTCCGACTGATACTATCTGATTGGGCTCGTTATATCACTCATATTGAGTACGTTCTTTTTATCTACGGCAATATAACAAATTCCAGATTTATCAGGTAAATAACGGTAACTGGTTGCCTGGTATTCGACCCTTCCATACAACGCAGGACAGAGGAAACTCTCCAGCTGTTGCTTCAATTTGCTCTTGCCATCGGATTCGAGGCGATTCCAGGTAGATGCTTTTCTAAAATTTTCGCCGCCTCTTTATTTTGAGCAATTCGCCTAGCGTGGAATTTTCGGTGTACATAATGTCGTTCTCCTTTCGAGCTATATAATTAGATTTACGAAAAAGTATTTTGAAAATATGGTTATAGAATCAACAAATGCTTCTTTGCTTAATTGTTAACTACCTTTATTCCTTCGGGCGCTCTGACCATGAGATCGATACTTCCGTCATCTGCCTGCTTCCAGCTTATCTTTATTATTCCTTGCGGCGTCACAACCTCTCCTTTGGCCCAGGATAAATAACCAGGGTTCGGGCTTACCCGAGTGCTCCGGTAACCAGGCTCTGCCGGCTGCACTCCCAGAATAACGGCAGGCAGCTCATGCAAAATCAATGCTCCCCAGGCATGACAATCACTTCGTTGCGTTACCTCGTCTTCCACGCAGGTTGTTAGCTTATTCGCGATCATCCGTCTCCATGGATTCCATAACGAATCCGTTCTATGATACAGTCCGACTTTCTCTACCGCCCGAAACAGATAGTAAGCCATGGCCACAGAGCACTGAGCCATTGTTCGATCTTCCAAAGCCAATTCCATGACTTTAACCGCATTGCTTCCGGTAACCACATCGGTCAACACAGCAAACACCTGTGCATGCTGACTATACTCCTCTACTCCTGGACCATCCTGAATCAGTCCGTCCCTTCCGACACAGCATGCAAGTACGGCGTGCTTGATCTCTTCCGCTCTCCTCAGAAAGTTCGCAGCCAAATCCGGACGATCGACATAACGGGATAGATCCGCAGCGGCAAGAAGCCCCATCCGGTACAATAGTGAATCAAAAGTTACGGTTCCTTTAGAAATGGCATTTGGAACACCCACATTCCACTCGGCCACCCAGTCGACAAATGACCAGTAAGGGTTGCCCATGCCGCCTTCCGATGTTCTTGCCGTAAGTCCTCTATCGTCCATACGATTGTCAAAGAATTGCAGCACTCTTTCCACAGAGGGCAGATATTTTCCAACCAGTTTTTGGTCGCCGAAATACATCATATGATCGTGGATCATAAGAATGTAATAAATCGCAAATCCGGGGATAACGTTGGGCCCTATTGACGGATAACAGCTATTGGTCAGGCCGTCATAACGCTGGGAACGAAAGAAATCATCGATACATTGTCGAGCCAATCGGTCATCGGCAGCCACATTGTACGTAAAGAGGATCTGGGACCGTGCATCCATGGCATATTGCAATTGTTCATAATAAGGACAATCTTCGTAGGTCTCATGCATGCAAAGACGCAACGTTCGCTCACTGATCTCCCATATGTCCCGAAGCGACTCGTCCGACGTTTCCACTTTGGTTTGGACCACAAGCGGATATCCGGTCTCCCGGTAACTCAAACGCGCGAAGCGTAACGGTTCCGCATCCGTTTCCACTGTGACTTGAATAAACCTGAACGTTCGAAACCAAAAGGGTTCATATGTCTCGGGATGCTCCATGGAACCAAACCCTCCTACCCGATACGTATCCGGCGTCCCCTCCAGATAGCCATCGATGAAGTCGGTCCGATCCCCTTTTATCGGTGAAAATATACTGTGGGTTCCATCTACGCTCGGATAAATGTAGGACTCTGAGCTGAGTATGGAAACTTTGGCTCCGGCGCCTCCCGCAAACGCCGTCTCAAGGAATCCGGTTACCTCATACCCCGCCGACAGTTCAATCACGGTTTTGGAATAAGGCGGGACGATTACTTCACGTTCTTCACAGATTAACTTTTCCCATTCGTTCGTGTCCGTATCTGCCGTTCGGGCGCATACAACATGATGAAATCGACTCGGTTTCTCATAAAGAAAGGGGATCGGTCTGGGAGATAAACCTCCCGGACTTATCGTTTTTTGAACCTGATTGTTTCGGTAGGCTATCGTCCCACTCCAATGACGATCGTCAAAATCAGCTTGCTTCCATCCGTGCGTGAGAATGTTTCCTTCAGCAGCTTCAATAATAGACAGCGGGTCGAACTCGGAGTTGGCTTTTCCCAGCGTAATGCCTGCCTCGTAAAAACTTGTCCAAGTCTCGTCCGCTTCAAGGGGCAGTTCAGCTTCATTCTCCATCACTATTCGGCCAGACAAATACAATCCCGGCATATCCGTGCTCCAAACCGAATGATTTCCTCTACCATGATGCCGAGGGTAACGCAGAACGACCACGGCCAACACATTTACTCCCGCATGAAGCGCCGTGCTTATATCCACCTCGTCATAAAACCAGACCTGATCGTCGCCTTTGCAAGGTCCTTGTATAATAGAAACACCGTTTACATAAAGCCGATACCTCGAATCTGCGCTAACCTTCAGAATCGCCGATTGGACGTCCCGTTCAATCCGAAGCTCTTTGCGGAAGTAAAAAAATGTCGCGCGATCACGATCGTAAGGGCTGGTGCTCCAGATCCAATTACTTTTTTCGTTAACGGACATAGATATGCTCCTTTCCTCTTTTTACAACTGCAAAATAAATCTAGCCTGTCTTTTGGTTATTTTCAGTCAGGTGATTTTATTGCTCCGTTGCTTTCTTTAAATGAATGGCCGTCCACTCCCGAATGGGAAGCAGTTGATTTTTATTTATCGTCTTCTTCTCAATCAATTCACAATTCCACACATCGTATATGGCGGCTTCGTACTCCGGCTCGCTTCCGTCGAAGGGTCCGAACCAGAAGTTCTTGCCAGGCAAATCGTAACGGCAAAAAAACAAATATTCATCGGTGCCTCGGTGCAAAGCGAAATAATGGTGCCCTTCCGTATTACGGGTATCCCTGTCCATCTCCTGATAGGAACAGCTTTCCAGAATCTTCTTCATAAAGTTCAGACGGGGAGCACTTTCACCTATAAGCGTCCCTCCGTAGGACCAGAACAACGCCTTATCGTCGCCTTCCTGCCTGTATACTTCACCATGAGAGGCATATCCGCCTGCCATGGCCGACAACCAGTGACGGAGCACTGTCGTTTGCCCGTCACTGTTCCCCCAGTCGTACTTGGCGTTTCCTTCATATTGATATTCATCGTTAATCACAGGCTTATTGTAAATATTTTTTAATTCAAGAAGCAACGTGTACGTATCGGGGTGCTGGTAAGATACATGCGTCATCCAGTCCCGGTCCGGATAAATATCGCCCAGCGGGATATTATGAATCGATATGGGATGATGGTGAGGGTCGTTCGTTTTCACATAACTCCCCAACAAATCCCAATCCTTTTGCTCCATGCCAATGCCCATCTTGCCGTCAGCCGTTTCGATGACGTTATACTCATTGGCAAGCGACCACCAGACATTTCGGTAAGCCGCCAGCCGCGCGATCATATATTTTATATACAGCAGATCATCCTCTTGGCGCATGCCCCGGTGGATGCCCCATCGATCATAAGGGTGGAACAGGATGACATCGGCTTCAATCCCCAAATCCAGTAATTCCTTGACCCGTTCCTCATAGTTGCGGAAGTACTCAGGCAACAGCCTCTGAAAATCCAATTTATCGGCAGTCCCGGCAAAAGGAAATACGGACGGAGTATAGTCAATAATGATATCGTCTTCCCCGTCCCCGTAATGCTTCGGAAACACAAGCATTCGAATCTTATTGAAGCCGTATCCGGTGAAGGATTCCAAGGTCCGCTGTCTGATCGTTTCCGGCATGTATGTCCATGCGTACGCTGTTGTACCCATTGCAAAGAATGGTGTTCCGTCAGCGTAGCTGAAATGTTGTCCGTTTACCCTTATCGGGCCGTGATTGCCTTCCTGGGCCTCCGTGCATTCGAAGTTTCCGGATAACCCGTCGAACTCTTCGAGATTAGACGAGATTTGGAAGGAATAAGCCCCTTCTTCTTCAGGCATGAACCGGATTTTCCAGGTCGTTCCGCCGTCATAGAAACCGGACACTTTGATTGCGGCTCGATCTTTGCTGAAGCAGGCTTGCAGCCGTACCTCCTGAAACGGCTTTTCAACAACTTTCGAAGACAGTAATTCAATCTCAAAAATGCACCAGCGTTCAACCGATCTCGAAAACTTCATCTTCAACCCCCGAATCGTGGAATCTGATTTAATGAATCAGAACTTGCAGGCAGAGTTATTGCCTCGTATGTCTAGCCGATTACAGCCTTTGAAGTAAATACCTTTCTGTCCACAACAACTTTGTCTCCGGTGATTTCAAAGACTTCCTGCAGACGAATATCCTGCGAAGAAGCGCCGATGAACACTTCCATCTTTCCGGGCTCCACCACCTGCTCCATATTCAAGTCGTGGAAGGCCAGCTGTTTCATGCTTACGCTGAACGCAACTTCCTTCGTCTCGCCAGCCTCAAGGCCTACTTTTACGAAACCAACCAACTGCTTCACAGGTCGGGCGACACTGCCAACCTGATCTCTTATATACACTTGAACCACTTCGTCTCCCGCGCAAGACCCTGTGTTCTTCAGCTTGAAGTCCAGTTTCAACTCGCCATCGGGCCGAACGGTGCGGCTCCAGTTCAAGTCGCTGTATTCGAACTGGGTATAACTGAGACCATGTCCGAACGGGTACAGCGGCCTGGTCTTGTCGTGGCCAATATACTCCGCCCAATCATCGATTTCGACATAGAGCGACAATCTGCTGGTGTACATCGGGATCTGGCCGACTTCTTTTACAATAGTCACCGGCAGCTTTCCGCTCGGATTGCTTCGTCCGGTAAGAATATTTACCAACGCCTGCGCTCCGGCTTGCGCCGGAAGCCAAGAGTACAAGACCGCCTTGCTGTGCTCGCTGATCGAAGGCGTCGCCAGAGGACGGCCATCTACAATTACGGAAATGACCGGTTTATTCAACTTGAAAACCTCGTCCATCATTTCCAGTTGAGGCTGTTCCAGCTCAATGTTGATATTATCCCGGTTTTCCCCGCAGGTGGCCTGCGGATCAATCATGCTCTCTTTGCCGCCCAGCACCGCAATGACGATATCCGCTTCCTCAACGGCTGTCCTTACGGCCTCTATTCCTCCATCTATAGCTTCGCGAATAGCACAACCTTTGGCGTACAGTATCTGCTCCTTGCCGAACTCTTCTTCGAGAACATCTTTTACCGACTTGCAATCCGGATAATATTTCCGAGCAAATTCTTCTGTTGTGTCATACACTTTATTCGTTGTACTCCCTGAGCTCAGGCTCTGTTTGATTAAATTGATAATCATTGTTTTTTGTTCAGGGGATGGCTTGTCTTCAAAATCAATTCCTAAAGCTTGATAAGACGCCTTATGCTCCGTGATGGCGCCGGAATAGATCATCTTCAGGAAATTATCCTCTTCGGATTTGTCGAAGTCACTGCTTGTGGTGCTCGCCGAATTCACGGAGGAGTATCCTCCGAAAAAGTTCGTCCTGTCATCTGCCGAGGGACCGATCAGCGCGATCTTCAGCTTCTTTTGAAGCGGCAGAATATGGTCTTCATTCTTTACCAGCACGATGGATTTCTCGGCGATTTCCTGAGATAATTGCGCTGATTCCGTCTTGGCGATTTCAGCAAAGAAATCACCCGTGCCATACGGATTCTCGAACAGACCCAGCTTGAATTTGGTTTCCAGCACACGTCTAACGGAACGGTCAATGTAGTACTCTTCGATGTCCCCGGCTTCAACAGCTTCCACTAAATACTTATAGCAATAGTTGTTCGGCTGCTCCACATCCATGCCGGCGCGAAGTGCCAGGATAGCGGTCTCCTTCGGATCTGCCCCCACCCGGTAACGAGAATAGGCATGGTGGATACTTCCGTAATCGGCGACGACCAGACCGTCAAAGCCTAATTTGTCCCTCAGCACATCGGTCAGCAGCCATTTGGAGGTGGAAACGGCCTCCTCGTTCAAAATGCCATAGCTATTCATTACACCCATTAATTTGGATTCATGGATGGCCGCTTCAAACGGAAAGCAGTAGGTATCGAACAATTTCCTGTCTGCGATTTGCTGTTCCCCGCCGTTTCTGCCGCCTTCGGCATTGCCGTAACCGATAAAATGTTTGGCGGCAGCCATCACTTCATTCTCACCTTGGATTCCTGTGACAAAGGCCATCCCCATCTGTGCTACCAGGTATGGATCTTCTCCGTAAGTCTCACCGATTCGACCCCATCTAGGATCTCTGCCCAGATCAAAAAGGGGAGAATGCACAACTCTGAATCCATAAGCGATCAGTTGTTTTTTGACGACCTCCCCCATTTTGAGTGCCAGCTCCGGCTCCCATGTGGCTGCAAGGTTTAGGGATTGCGGAAAAGTCGTCGCTCCCGGGATTTGCGCTCCGGCGATCCCCTCATTATGAATCAGCACCGGAATCCCCAAGCGGGTTTCTTCCACCAGATATTGCTGAAGACTTCTCAACTTCTCGATATCCTTCTTGTTGTCTCCAGTTAGTGATGCGTTCAGGCAGCCCAATGTGCCGATCCCATCCTTCATCTCTTCTTTCAGCGGGGCCACGCTCTCGTCGCTGTCGGAGACATTGGCGCAATACAGCTGGGCTACCTTTTCCTTCAAGGTCATTCTTCCCAGTAAATCCTCGACTCTGTCTTGAATGGACTTGCTTGCATCTTTATAGCTCATCTCTCTGCCTCCCAGTGGTTTTTAATTAATCTTACAAAAGTTCGAACGAAGCTTCTTTCACTTCACATGAGCTTGATCCGATATATACTTTGAATGCTCCCGGCTCTGCTCCGTACTTCCGCTCCGGATTCCAATACGCCAAATCCGCTTCTGTAATGCTGAATTCGACGTCCTGCGCTTCGCCTGGAGCCAGATTTACTTTCCGAAATCCTTTTAGCTCCTTCACCGGACGAACCACGCTGCCATACAGATCGTGAATATACAGTTGAACCGTCTCTTCTCCGGGTACCGTTCCGGTATTGGTAACTGTCACGCTGGCCATGATCGATTCCGAAACGTTCATCCGCGTATGGGATAGACGGATGTCCGAATAGGCGAAAGTCGTATAGCTCAGCCCGTATCCGAACGGATACAGCGGCTCGTTCGGACCGTCGATATACCGCGAAAAGAACTTCTGTCCCTGATTGCTTGCCGTGACCGGTCTTCCAGTGTGAAAGTGATTGTAATAGACCGGCACCTGGCCTGCATGGGCCGGGAAACTCATGGTCAGCTTGCCGGACGGATTGTAATCGCCAAAGAGCACATCGGCAATGGCATGACCCGCCTCGGATCCCAAGAACCACGTTTCGACGATCGCATCCACTTCGTCCGCCAACTTATCCAGTACCAGCGGACGACCATTGGTCAAGATCAGAACGACCGGCTTGCCTGTCCGGATCACCGCCTCGGCAAGCTCCTGCTGCACCTTCGGCAAATGAATATCCATTCGGGAGGCCGCTTCCCCGGACATGTCGCTGCTCTCTCCCAGTGCCAGAAGCACGACGTCCGCTTGCTCCGCTGCGGCGCTTGCCCGCTCAACTCCCCCGGCAAGCGCCTTTTCGACCTTGCAGCCTTCCTCAAACAGCAGTTGCGTTTCGGAAATCCCTTTGTGCTCCAGACCTTCTCTAAGCGTTACGGTTTCCTTTTCGTACCGGGACCACTGCCATGGCCCAAGCATGTCCTTGCTGTCGCCGAACGGACCGATTACCGCAATTTTCTGTTTTTTTTCCGCCAGCGGAAGAAACCCGTTATTTTTCAACAGCACGATTGACTTCCGCGCAAGACTTCGACTGGCCTCCAGATGCTGCAGATTGAAGTGGTATTCCTTTTCCTTCTCCGGACGTACATAGCGGAATGGGTCATCCATAATGCCGATCCTGTATTTCAGGGTCAGAATGCGCCGGACCGCTTCATCGAGCTGTTCTTCCGATACTTGTCCCTGTGAGATCAACGACTCCAGATGATCGTACGACCGGGTCACCATTTCAATATCCATCGTGGCATCCAGCGCTTTTTTCGCCGCTTCCTTAGTGTCCTTCGCGTTTCCGTGTGCGACGATTTCATCAATGGACCCGTAGTCGGAAATCAACACACCTTCAAAGCCCAATTCCTTGCGCAGCATATCGTTCAGCAGATAACGACTGCCTGCCACCGGCACGCCTTGATACGTATTGAATGAATTCATCACTGACCCGGCACCCGCGTCAATTCCCGTCTGGAACGGCGGCAGATATACATTTCGGAGCGTACCCTCCGAAATATCGACCGTATTGTAATCCCGGCCGGCTTCGGCGGCGCCATAGGCGACGAAATGCTTGAGACAGGCAATCATCGTCTCCGGATCGAACAAATTGTCTCCCTGCAGCCCTTCGACCTGAGCCTTAGCAATCTGACTACCCAGATACGGATCTTCTCCGGCCCCTTCCACCACTCGGCCCCAGCGCGGATCCCTTGTAATGTCGACCATCGGGCCATGATTATAGGTATTGCCGGAGGCAGTGGCTTCTTTTGCGGCGATCGCGCTGGCTTCACGGATGGCCTCCATATCCCAACTGCAGGAAGCGGCTAGCGGCACCGGAAAGACGGTCTGAAATCCATGAATCACATCAAAATTAAATAACAAGGGAATCCCATGGGGGGACTGCTCGACCGCGATTTTCTGCAGCTCGAATACGCGGCGGCTGGTAATCGCCGACAGTACTGAGCCGACCCGGCCTTCCCCAATCAGCTTCTCCGGCGAATCGGACTCCACATCTGAGCCGAGAGAGATGTTCGTCGACATACATTGGCTCATCTGACCGATCTTATCGGTGATAGACATTTTGTCCAGCAGCGCTTCTACGGCCTGGCGGATTTCCTCCTCATCGCGCTGCTTCACTTCGTTCTTCCGATAGGGAACGAGCTCTGAAATCAGCATATCCTGGAGGGAAGGTCCCGGACCTCGAGCCCCCTTCACGAGAAAGGCTTCCTGATGGGGCAGTTTGACTCTGCCATGAAATTCCTCGTTCTCAAAGGTCAAATCAAATTCGATTGGTTCATCCGGCACGTAACGGGACGCTCCTCTAGCTTGCAGCACATTTCCTTCCACCATCACTGTTTGAATTTCAATAGGAAAAGGAAAAGGCTCGGCAATAACAGACAATGTATAAGTTTCCTTTTGTTCGATGAAAAACTGCAGTTTTATATTTGATTCTGGAGTCTGCATCAAGAAATGCCACGTCCCGATCATTATACTTCAACTCGCTTTCTATACTGTTGGAATAAGCTTTACCTACACCGATGGTTAGATCCTTAACATATTTCTAATCGTAATCTTCGATGCGCCACTCGTCTTTCCAGTCCAGGTAAGCCTTCTCTCCCTCAAAGCGGAATGGCAGCCATACATAATCAGCTTTATGTGTGTTCTCCTCTGTATTATAAACGTGCTCCAAAACAGGTAACGGTTCATCCGCTCTTTCTGGATTGAAATAACGATCGTATCGATCCCGAATAATCTCGTAAGGAACATTTCCCGCTTCATCGGTAATCCAGCGATCCCCCATTGCAATATAGAGATCTTTCTTGTTTGGATGCTTGAATACCGATGAAATCTGGGATCGATAAGACGTTTGCGTAGTGTCCTCTTTATGAGGATTGCCTTGAATCTCGAATGGGCCATGGTATGTTCTCGCACATGCAACTTCTGACGGATTCGGATAATAACTTGTCGTTCCTGATGTCACCAAATAATGAAGACCTCCCCGTTCGAAATGGGCTGGGGCTTCACGGACAAACGGTGGGTGGTTATTCGGGAAATGAGTGGAGTAATATCCCGTGACATCAGTGTAATCAGCGGTCAGGTCCGCACAGATCAATTCACTATGAACTCGCTCGAAATAGTAATACGCCTTCCCATCCGGTGCAATAACCAAGTCGAAATCCCCGGCGCTCATATTCAAGGGGCGGAATTTCGTCTTTACAATGGTATACGGTCCCAATAACTGATCAGAAGTCAAGATGGTTAAGCTCTGCGTCTGATCCCTTTCCATGATTTTCAGGAAACACACATACTTTCCGGTTTCCTTGTTAAAAATAATATGGGGCCGATCCATATTACTCGCCGGATGAAGAGCAGAGTCGGGATCATTCTCCACTGGAGGAATGATAAGACCTTCATCCTTCCATTGATATAGATCCCCTGAGGAATAACAGCGCACGCCCCAATGCCAGATTCCGCTGCCGGGAGTCGTCTTCTCCTTGTTCTCTCCGTACCAATAGAAGGTGTTGTTCTCATAAAATATGGAGCCTCCATGAGCATGAATCCGCTTTCCTTCCGTGTCTAGCCATACCTGACCCGGCTTAATCGCCCTCTCTGTCCTACTGGACTGAAGACTAGCCAAGTCATCCACGATCGCATGGAAGGCCCCTTTGACAATCCCGCTTGTAGGAAGCCAGCGAGCTGTAAATCTCATTCGAATCCCCTCCAATCCTTGGCTGAACCGTTAATCTAGTGAAAACGAAGCAAAACTTACACTTCCCCACCCAGTGTACTTAAAGTACAACGCATGAATGCCATCCGGGATGCTTATATTTGCTGAATGTTCCTTCCATTCGTTCGTAGCCGTTACTGGAATGCTCCCAAGCGAAGGCCCGTTCCACGTAGTCATGAGTTCAAATGCTCCCCCATATCCTCCGCGAGTCCTTATTGAAATTTCCTTTACACCTTTGCAGGTAAAATATTTAAAACCCGCTATGGCACCCAACTTCATATTTGCGATATACCCCGGCTCCTCATCCCCGTCTCTGCCTTCTTGTGTAATTTTGGGGAAGCGGCAATCCGCCCATTCTCCAGGTTCCAGCAGTGTAAACTCCTCATCAGCAAGCAAAAGATTGCAGGCGAGATACGCCGGATATTCTCCCTTACCGATCAACGGTCCGCCATTGGCTCCGCTGGAGGTCATTTCGACTTGAGGTATTCGGCCATCCTCCAGGATCTGAATAGGTTCTATGCAGCCTTGTCTGCTAAAGCATGTTCCGTTGGTATGCCGATGATAAAACACATACCAGCTATCTTTGATTTTTATCATACTTCCGTGGTTGTTCCCTCCGTAATACATCGCGGTATCAGCAGGTTTATAGGAATCGATATAGCTGTCGTTATTGCTGACGATCGTTCCCCGAAATTCGAATCCCTGGAAAGGCGATTGGCTGGTTGCATAACAAAGTTCGTGAAACTGAACAGAGGAATAAATAAAGTAGTAGAGGTCTCCGACTTTTCTTAAGGAAGACGCTTCAAAAAATTCATGACCTTCAAAGCCTGTACCCTGACTGTATGTATCACTGGGCACGATGGTTTTCGGCCCTTCTTTAACTGTAATCATATCGGTTTCCAGGCTTGTGACCCTTGCTCCTGTTCGGGTTGCATCACCTATCATACAGAAGCCGGTGTAGAGATACACTTCATCCCCTTCTACCCAAACCGCCGGATCGAACTGCGGTTCGTCTCCGGATTTGTTTCCAAGAGGTATCCCGTCCGGATAGCAAACATCGCCATAATATTTGTACGGTCCGGCAGGCATATCGGAAACGGCAACAGAGACGATTTGTTGTTTGTCCAGAACGTAATACAAATAATATCTTCCGTCTGATCCCTTTGCGACATCCGGTGCATACAGACACATATCTCCGTCAGCGTTTTTCGGATCGTCCGTCCTTTTGTAAATGACTCCTTCGTACTTCCAATCCGCGAGATCGTCTACAGGTGCCGACCAGCACACGTAATCGTTCAGACAAAAAGCATATCCGTTAAATCTGTCGTGAGAACCGTAAACATAGACTCGGTCGCCATACACATGCGGTTCTCCGTCAGGAATATATTCCCACGGCGGAAGATACGGATTCAATCCCTGCTTCATCAAAGATCAGCTCCTTTCTTAAATCCTCGATATACAAACGAGCAAACAACTCAAGCATCGACATTCACTCTAAAAAAGCAACTGCTCAGCAGCACATGCCGCTGAGCTTTTGCTTTGTTTTTTTGTACCACTAACCTGTACTTCAATACTTGTAAAATGATTATTTTTTCTTACTCGCCAGGAACGCATCTGCCTGGGTTTGCACCTCAGCCTTTACCGTATCCAGACCGGCGCTGTTCAGATTTTTGATCAGTTCGTCAAACGCTTTATCTACATCCTTGACTGCACCGATGTAAATCGGGTTGGCATATTGCGTCGAAGCATTTGCCAGGTTGGCAATCTGCGTCTTGACTTTGTCCGAATTAAAATTGAAACCATTATACGTAAAATCTGTCATGTGATCTTTTAGCTTTTCGTAGTGTTCAACATAAGATTCCGGCCAAGTGTTCATCGGCTTGAACAAGCCCTTGTTCACGAACCAGAAGCCTGAAGCATCCGGCGGATAGGTATTGTTATCGGACGTTACTCCTTCCGGCAAGCCAATTTTATCATCTGCCGTAACGATATAATTCTTCCCTTCAATGCCAAAATAAGTAAGATATACGTAGGATGGGTCATCCATAATCAGATCAAAGGCCTGCATGACGCGTTCCGGATTCTTGGAATTGGCCGCAATGGAAATCCCTGCGCCAAGATATCCGCCTTTTGGCGCTTTCCCATTTGGCATCAAAGAAGGAATGATGTACGTCTCAATTCCTTTCGCTTCGGCGGCTTCGACGGTAGCCGCAATATCAATCGTGTTACCAAATGCTACTGCGGATTTACCTTCCACGAAATTATCCTTGGAACGGATTTTGTTTGAATACGGGTTTTTATTGACATACCCTTTGTCATACCAATCCTTCATGATATTCGCTGCGTATTTTTGTGCGCTGAGATAAGGCTCCTCCACCATGCTGTAAATCTTGCCTGTTGGATCGTCAAAATCAAACGCGACCCCTTGTGCCAACGGACCACCACCAAGAGAGCCCCCCGTGTAGCCGATTTTATCACGCATCAAATGTTGATAAGGAGTCGGCAGGTCCACTTGGGAATCCAGGTTAAGACCAACCATGTCTGGGTGGTTCTTCTTCACAGCTTCCAGATAAGGACCAATATCAGAAAGACGATCTACCTTAGTCAAGCCCGCTTCTTTCATGATATCTTTCCGGAGCACTGATACGAATACCGAACTGTCAGGGGTGGTTTTCGGCATCATATAGATTTTGCCGTCCACCTTGGCTTCTTCCCAAGCGACCGGATCAATGGCAGCCGATTTCTTCGGCATATATTTGGCGATATCTTCCGGCTTCAGCTCATAGAAAGCCCCTTTATTCGCTTGTTCAATATAATAGTTCCAATCCGCTGAGAAGATAAAGTCAATATCCTCGCCTGCGGCCAGCAGTAGTGGATATTTCGACTGCACATCACCCCAACTGATATAATTCAACTCAATGGTGGCATTGATGTCTTTTTTCAGTTTTTCATTGAGTGCGCTGAGCACTTCGGGCATTCCCTTCGGCGCTTCACCGAGCAGGTATCCTTTTAATACTACTTCTTTCTGATTGGTTGCTGGATCGCTCTCCGCATCCGAGTTATTGCCGGAGCAGGCAGACAGCAGACTCAGCGACAGCAATAGGGTAAGAATGAACAGCGCATTTTTCTTTACTTTCTTCATCTTTATTCCCCCCTCATTTTATGAAAAAAATATATAAACCCTCTATCTTGTAGGACTTATAACGGAAAAATCTGTATTAATATAGCAAATTCAACCTTTCACCGCGCCGATTGTGATGCCTTTGACGAAATACTGCTGAAGAAACGGGAATAGAATTACAATCGGGCCAGTGGCAACTACCGTCATAGCGAGCTTGAATGTTTCCTTCGGTGTGTCCAGATCCGACATATGCTGGGCCATTGCTGCAGACATGTTCATAGAAGACAGCATTTTATAGAGCATATATTGCAAAGGTACGTATTGCTCTTTGTCAGTAAACATCATCGGAGTCCACCAGTCATTCCAGTAAGCCAGAATCGTGAATAATCCGATTGAAGCAAGCGCAGGTTTACATAGTGGCAGTACCATCTGCCAGAAGATTCGGAAGTCACCTGCTCCGTCGATCTTGGCGGATTCCACCAGAGGCTCCGGTACAGAGCCCTGAATGAAGCTGCGCAAAATCAGTATATACATTACATTAAACATGGGGAGCAGAATGAGGACGGCAAGTGTATTTTTCAGATGCAAGTAACTGGTGACCCAAATGAAGAAGGGAGCCAGTCCACCATTGAACAAAGTGGTGAAGAACAGGAAGAATGCGAGCTGATTGCGATATCGTACTTCCTTGCGGTACATAACATAGGCAGCCATTGTAGAAATTAACAGCGACAGCACCGTTCCGACTACTGCCACAAAGATTGAAACTCGATAAGCCGAAAGAATGTCGCCGGGATTACGGAAAATAAAAGCATAAGCATCCAGCGAGAAGCCTCGCGGCAGAAAGGAATACCCCTTCGCCAAAACCTGTCCTTCATCGGAGATGGAACCGGAGATCAGGACGATAAAAGGCAGAAGGCATATAATAGCGACCAAAGCCACAACCGTGTAAGAAAATGCCTGAAATAAAGGCGCAGAATTCAACTTGTTTTCTTTCATAAATCATTTCCTCCTTTCTTATGATCAGCTTAGAACAGCGCGCTATCCTTGTCGTAACGACGCACCAGATAGTTTGCGAACAGGATAATAATTAGCGTAAGCACGGATTGATAGAAGCCTACCGAAGAAGCCATGCCAAAATCTTGTGTACCTACAAGAGAGCGGAACACCAGGGTATCAATAATATCCGTAGCATTCATCAGCGCACCATTGTTACCAATCAGCTGGTAGAACATATCGAACTCGCCTCGCATGATCCTTCCCAGCCCCAATAATACTAATATCACTACCGTCGGTTTGAGTAAGGGCAGCGTAATTCTCATGACTTTTTGAAAACGAGTGGCTCCGTCTATCGTTGCCGCTTCGTAAATTTCCTGATCGATCCCGACAATCGTCGCCAGATACAAAACGCTGCCAAACCCAACCCATTTCCATATATATAAAAATGGAAGAAGTAAATACCAATAACCGCTCGTCGAATAAATATCCATGGCCTCTAGGCCGATATTACGTAAGAATACGTTTACAATACCGAATTCATAATTCAAAAAGTTATAAACGAACGCAGACACCGTAACCCAGGAAATGAAATAGGGTAGGAACATAAAAGTTTGGGCGGTCTTTTTGAAAAACTTGTTATAGGTTTCCGAAATCAATACCGCTACCAGAACCGAGAAAAAAGTATAGGTTCCCAAGAAAACTAAATTATAAAGAATCGTATTCCTTGTTACGAGCCATGCCTTGCCGGACTGAAAGAAGTATTCGAAATTTTCCAATCCGTTCCACGGGCTAAAAAAAATGCCGTCTCTGTAGTTGAATTCCTTGAAAGCCATGACGACACCTGCCATTGGAATATAGGAAAAGATGATAAAAAAGATAGCAATCGGTAAAAACATCGTATACAGCACCCGATTATTTCTTAACTCCTGCATGAAAGACAGTAGTTTAGATTGTTTTTTGGTTTGCGTCGCAACCCGCTCCAGCTTGGTGCCCATAAGTAGCCTCCTTCAGTATGTGTTCTCTTTCTCTCCATTTATTGTAGTAGGCTTTAAGTTTCTCACATACAGGACAAAGCTTTTATTTCCTTCAATAAATTATGATAACGCTTACTTTTCATTCGACGCGGGAAGCCGTATTTGTACAACAGTCCCTTTCCCCGGCAGGCTTTTAAAAGACAACCCATACTCCGGACCATAGTTCAGTTGAATCCGCTCTTGAATATTCCGAATCCCAAAGCCACCTGTCCGTTTACTTACAGTCCCAGTCAGCAATGACAACAGCACTTCTTCCCCCATGCCTATGCCATCGTCACAGATATCCAGGATCAATGCCTTATTCTCGGTCGTAGCGGATACCCGAATTATCCCCTCTTCTACTGTCTTTTCCATAATGCCATGCAGAATTGCATTCTCGATCAAAGGTTGCAGCATAATTTTGGGCACCTCGCAGCCCAGCAACGATGGCGGAATCTCTGCGATCAGTGTGATCGCATTGCCAAAACGCATATTCTGGATAGACACATAGGATTCAATATGCCGAATTTCACTCTCCAGGGTGACGATTTCCCGACCGTTTGACAAACTCAAACGGTAGAATAACGCCAATCGATCCACGACTTTCGATATTTCCACATTGCCGGATTCAATAGCCATAATATTGATCAGATCCAGAGTGTTGTAGAGAAAATGCGGATTGATCTGTGCTTGCAGCGCCTTGAGTTCCTTGTTTTTCACTTCGCGCCCGAGCGTATAAGTCTCCTGCATTAGTTTTGATATATTTTCCACCATAAGGTTGAAATTGTTGGTTAGCTCACCGATCTCATCCTTGTTGGCGGGAAGTGGGGCAAGGTAGAAATTGCCGTTTTTGATTTTGCGCACATGCCAAATGAGTCGCCGCAAGCGTTTGGTTGCCGAACCGGCGACAAGGAAGGATAGTATGAAAGTCAATGGAATAATAAGCAGAAAAATCAGGATTAGCCGACTACGCATCTTGTCGCTGGATTTCTGAATGTCGGAGAAGGGGACGATCATCGCTATATTCATATCCGTTTCCGGAATAGACTGTACTCCCAGAAGGATTCGCTGTCCATTGAACTCCAATGAATCCGTCCAGTAATCCTCTTCCTCATCGCGTAGAGACTGCGACAATATTCCTATGAATTCATTGAACGTATATTGAAAGCCTACTGAGGTGCTGATAATATCGCCACGATCATTGAACAATGCTACAGAGGTGGTCGGAGTGGCGATCGCATGATCCAGCACCGAACGCAGTGTGCTCTGTGAGATCTGAGCACGTACAATGCCGTCGTTCTCCTTCATATTGTGGGCATTCGGAATGACTCGAAGCACGGATACTTTTTCATTTCTTTTTTCCTGATCGAAAATGGAAGAAGGCACCCAGGTGGAAGCGGCGTGCGAAGCGATAAAATGAGTGAACCAGGGGCTACGCTCCAGGTTGTCCATGCTCATGTAGTCGAAATTTTCCGCAGTTGAAGCCGGTCCCTGCTTCATATAGAGCTGAACGGTTTCAATATCGGAATTGTATCGGAATTGCCCCAGCACCCGAGCCAGTTTATTAGTGTCCGTCCCCCAGACATTGACATCCTCATAACGTCTGGGATCCTCAGCTACCAAAGTCTGCACCGTATCGTTGAAAGCAATGAAATTGAGCACCTCTTTGACTGATTCCGCACGATATTGAATATAGGATTTCGTTTCCTCCAACATCTTGCGGGCGGTGTACATGGCCTGCTGCTCATTTTCATTTGCGGTTAGGTGGAGATGCAAAAAGAGCAGCATAACAAACGGGATAATAACCACCAGCATATAGGAAGCAAAAAGCTTATAGCGAATACTGAAATTAGTGAATCGTCCTGAAAACTTTAATTTCATTTGACTATCCTTTCACGATACTCCGAAGGTGTGCATCCCACATTTTTTTTGAAAAATGTAGTGAAGTAATTGGCGTCCGTTAAGCCAGTCCGGTCTGCCACTTCATACAGCTTTAACTCTTTGACAAGCAGCAGCTCCTTAGCCTTCTCTATTCGCAGCGAAGAGATATACTCTTTGATGGTACCTCCCTGCTGTTTTTTGAACAACGAGCAAAGATATGTCTCGCTTAGCGCCACATGGTTGGCGATGTCCAGAATCGTTAACCCCTTTTCCTGATAGTTCTTTTGGATATAATACATGATATCTCTCATTTTGGAGGTAATCCCTCCGGATTCAGGCGATATCATGAACAAGTCAAAGAAAGAAAGAATATAATTCTCCATGCTTTTCAGATCGGGAATAATATCTATTTCTTCCCATATATATCTCCTTTCCGTATCCTCATCCGTTCCCATGAATCCCAACTGCACCGCCACATCCAGAATCACCAACAAAAATTGGAAATAGGAGTCTTTGAGCCGGGCAATATCCAAATCGCGAACCGCCCTGGCTTTCACGGTCCAGCTTTCAATAAGACCCCTGGCCTCTTGAAACTCGCCCTGCTTCAGCAGTCTGTGAAGACTGCGCACCACGTTCCAATCTATGGCCAGTTTCTGACCGGCACCAATGGCATCTGCAAAGATCAACGAGCTGCCTTCGATGTAATAATGGAGATTACACGCGTCCAAAGCGGTTTTGTACGAATTCGGAATCTGTATCCGTTCTCGCGCCAGCTCACCCACTCCCATACGAAAACGGATATTTCTTCCGATGATTCCAGTTAACTCGGTATATAGCTCTTCCAATATGCCACGCCGGTCTTTATAGCTATTGCCGAAGAATCCGGGAAGAATGACAATCAGATAATTTCTGGAATCAAAACCGCAAATGCCTTGCAACGAAGTAAGCATGCTGTTCATGTTCAGATCCCTCAGTAAATCCTCCTGCACATGCTTGGGGTCTTCGGGATATTGGGTGGGTGGCCAGTACAGCGATGACGCGATTACAGTGAATGTCCCATCTGGAGGCAGAAGAAAAGTCTCTCTGCTTTCCAAAGCTTTCTTCGCATTGAGCGAATCAGGATCGGAAATCAGTTTACGAACCATCTCTTGTCTCAAATAAGGCAGCCCTTCATCATATGCATCCTGCAATTGGCGTTCCTCCAACCGCTTTTTATTCTCCTGCTTTCTGGACTCTACCGCAGCTTGAACAGCCTTTCGGACCTGACTCGGGTTGATCGGCTTTTCAATGTAATCCAGAGCGTTCAGTCGAATCGCCGACATCAAATAATCTTTGTCCGAGAACCCGCTCAAAAACAACAGTTTACACGAGATAGCGCTTTCACGTAATCGTTGCGCAAACTCTATGCCATTCATCTTCGGCATCCGAATATCGCAAAGTACGATGTCGGGATGGAAACTCTGGCAAAGTTCAAGTGCCACTGCACCGTTGCGTGCCGTTTCTACTTCTTGAATACCTATTTCCCCCCACGCAATATGCTTGCGCAGCATTTCTCTCGTTCTTTCTTCATCATCTACGATCAGCAGTTTCATGAGCTACCCCCTTTACGTAGTTCCATTACGCTATATTTGCAAACAACAAAAGCAGACCACCGAAGCGGACTGCGATTGAATTTGAAATGTGGACAACTGAATGATTGCTTCATGTGCTATATCATAAACCACAAAAGACTGTCCGACAACCATGCTGATATTGGTTTCCAAGTAAATTTTATGCTTAGGCAGTGCTGATTTATTTTGGTTCAACTATTTTGAGAGGCTTATCCTCTTCATTATAGAGCACACTTTTTCATAGACCTACCTGTTAAACCGTCTTTTTTCTTTAAAAATCTAAGATTGAAGACTGCCATTTCCAATTTCTTCTCCCGAGGGAGCCAACAATCCATAATCCTTGTTAAAATCGTACTTTTTTAGCGCTAAAAATTGTTTATATAGCAGATTCCCCAATAAAATCTGAAGATTGACTGGTATCGTCCCTGAATAAGTAAAGTTAAAATCATTCTGTATACGTTATTTTAGAGAGAAATTCATTCTACCGAGAACGTCACTTTACAAACGGAGGGATTAAAGTTGGAAACTGACAAGATCCATTATTTTAAAGATCAAGGTACTTCATGTGTAATTACAGAGCCTAGAACTCCCCGGTACTGGTACAATTATTTGTGGAGCGAGCAAGGGTACTGCACACAGGTATCTCAGATTGGACACGGCCGTAGCTATTATATCAACTCCAAAGCAGATATGTGCATGATTAATGGTCAGGATGCAAAATATATGTACCTGAGAGACGATGACACAGGTGAATACTGGAACATCGGTGAAGGACCGCTTAACGAAGCAGTGGATGACTTTACTTGTGAGCACAGTATCGGATATTCTGTCGTTCAATCCCAAAAGGATGGCATTCGTGCTTCTTGGAAACTGTTTGTCCCTCATGAGGGTTACAATGAAGTATGGGTTGTAACAGTTAAAAATCAGACAAACCAAGAAAAAAATATCAGCCTCTTTTCTGCAGTGAGCTTTGAGTTAGAAGGTTTTAAGTATCCCCGTTATTATGAGATGTACAGAAGTTGCGAAACTTTATTCGATTCCGAGCTGAACGGTGTTTACTGTCAGTCGAGGCATCCGTTTGCACCGCATGCCCGTTATAACGGCTATATTGCCTGCTCGGAGACTGTACACGCCTACGATGGCGATCTTGGAGAATTTCTCGGTCCGCTCGGGTCCATCACCAAGCTCGATAACATACCGGCCCCCTTGTTCCAGCGTCCCGATGTCCTCATTCAAGGCAGGGATTGCACGAATTCAACAACCACGCTTTCCAATCTGGGAGGTGTATTGCAAAACAAACTTGTATTAGCTCCGGGCGAGGAGAAAGAGATCTACTTCGTTATGGGAGTCAGCGAGAACCTTGAAGAAGCCATTCAGACTGGAAGAAAATATTTCAATAAGGAGCGGCTTGAAACCTCATTGCTCGAAACCCAGGCTTTTTATAAATCCAAGTACCAAAGCTTAAGCGTTACCACACCGGATGATAAACTCAATATCATTATGAACGAATGGGTAAAGAAGCAAATCGATTTTTGTATCGTCGGCAAGAAAGGCGTCCGGGATAATCTTCAGATTGCCGTTGCCCTGCTGAATTATCGGCAGGATCGAGCCAAGGAAGAAATTATTGAATGTCTGAGACATCAATTCAAGGAAGGTCATGCCGTACTTACCTGGTTCCCTTATGATGACACACGGTACTCGGACCAACCTTTCTGGATCATATGGTCAGTCGTTGAACTCATCAAAGAAACTGGAGATTATTCACTTTTGGACATGGAGATCGAATACCAGGACGGCGGCTCCGGAACGATGCTTGAGCATGTGAAAGCAGCCGTAAACAGATTGATTGAGGATAAAGGTGCAAATGGTCTGGTTCGCATCATGTTTGCGGATTGGAATGATGCCCTGAATATTACAACCGATCCCCAAGCAGAGTCTGTCATGCTCTCGGAACAGTTCTGTTACGGCCTGAGAGAATTGAGTACTCTAATGCGAGTTGTCGGAGATCAAGATTATTCGCACTACTTAACCACTCAGTACGAACTGCTCCGGGACGCGATCAATGAGGCGGCTTGGGATGGAAATTGGTATATGCGCGCTTTGAGCAAAGTGGAAAACATCGGTTCAAAAGATAGCAAAGGCAGCAAGATCTACATCAACGCTCAATCCTGGGCTATTCTTGCGGACATTCCGGATGATGAAAAACTCCCAAAAGTGCTGGATTCTATGGATAGCATGGAGCACGCGTTTGGTTTTCCAATCAACATGCCTCCTTATCCGGAATATTCCCCTAACGTCGGAAGAATGTCCGGCATGCTTCCGGGATTATTCGAGAACGGCGGAGTTTACTGTCATGCTACAGGCTTCAAGAT
The DNA here is from genome assembly GCF_058895805.1 of Paenibacillus sp. NMA1017. Taxonomy (NCBI): domain Bacteria; kingdom Bacillati; phylum Bacillota; class Bacilli; order Caryophanales; family Paenibacillaceae; genus Paenibacillus; species Paenibacillus sp. NMA1017. The sequence continues at coordinate 172,734 of NZ_JBZXYR010000008.1, forward strand.
TATTGCGGATTGCAAAGCTGGACGCGGTGAAGAAGCTCTTCGGACATTGAAGAAAATCATTCCAGACAGTGAAGCTAACCCGTCTACACAATCCGGGGCAGAGCCATACGTCTTTACCAACTGCTATTCCATACACCCCAAGTTTTATGGGAAATCCTATCAATCCTGGACGACCGGAACTTCCGCGTGGGGACTCATGAGTCTTTACGAAGGCATACTTGGAATTAAACGCGATTATGATGGCTTACGGATAGATCCTTGCTTCCCGCCAGAATGGAGTTCGGCAGAAATATATCGTGAATTCCGCGGTAATCAATATCACATATCCATTACCAACCCTGAGCATATATCCAAAGGGACGGTCGAAATCCACGTAGATGGCCACTTGATTTCTGGAAGCCTACTTCCTTTATTCGATGACGGACAGCTTCACCGGGTTGAAGTCACGTTAAAACCTTAAACCTGTAACAGAAAATCTGCGGAGTTGTCAGCATGTGAAAACCGTCTGACAACTCCGCTTTTAATATTTGGACTTTCGACTTACTGAATTTTTGGAGCGCTAAGTTTACTATGTCATTCTGCTCCAAACTAAACTTTGCTTATATAGATTCTCTTATTGTTGTTTATCATAAAAGAGCGGGGCTGACGGAAAGAATCCGAGTGCCAAATGGCTCTCAGACTCTTTTGGCTTAATGCTTTTTAGTACATACGAAGAACAAAACGGGATATGAACAAGCTCGCGTCCCCATTTCGTCCCCAACTCAACTATTCGCTTACTCCAAACCCCGCCGCTCCAACAAAGCCACGCACTCCACATGCACCGTATGCGGAAACATATCTACGGGTTGCACTTCCACAGTACTATACCCGCCATCCTCTAATATCCTTAAATCCCGCGCCAGTGTGCTTGGATTACAAGATACATACACCACACGCTCTGGCTTCATCTCCAGAATGGTGTCGAGCAGGCGTGGATCGCAGCCCTTGCGGGGTGGATCGACGACGATAACGTCGGCGGTGATGCCTTGCTCTTTCCACGCAGGAATGACGTCCTCGGACGCGCCTACCTCAAATTTCACATTACGCATTTCGTTCAATAGCGCATTACTTCGTGCATCGTCGATGGCTTCTTTGACGATCTCGACCCCATACACCTGGTCCGCATGCTGAGCGAGGAACAAGGAAATCGTGCCGATGCCGCAATACGCATCAATTACCGTTTCTTTGCCCGTGAGCCCGGCATATTGGACGGTTTTGCTATACAGCACTTCTGTTTGTACGGGATTCACCTGATAAAAGGATCGCGCGGAAATCGCAAACTGGACGTTTCCAATGTAGTCGTAGATCACGTCACGACCCCACAGTACACGAGTCTCGTCGCCAAAAATAACGTTCGTTCGCTTCGTATTCACGTTCTGGCATATGCTTGCCACGTGTGGGATGTGCTCACGAATACTGCCGATCCACGCATCTGCGTGCGGAATATCTCGCCCATTCGTCACGAGCACCAGCATCATTTCACCCGTGCGAAAAGCGGTCTTTACAACGACATGGCGCAGCAGTCCACGTCCGGTTTCTTCATTATATGCGCTGATGCCGAGCATTCGGCCAATCTCTTTCACACGTGCGACAACTTCGTCATTACGCTCGTCCTGAATGAGACAGGTGTTCATATCCACAATTCGATGGCTGCCACGTGCGTAGAAACCGCCGACAAGCCCACCCTCGGTGACACCAATCGGCACCTGGGCTTTGTTGCGGTACCGCCACGGCTCACTCATACCAAGCGTAGGATGCACGACTACGCCTTGTACACGCGACATGCTGTCTGCATTTCTATCCGCAGAGTCAGCCAAAACCTCAGTATGCTCACTGGACTCCGTAGCCACACTCAGCTTCCCGATACGCTCTAGCACATCCACGACATGCTGGCGTTTCCAGCTGAGCTGCGCTTCGTAGCTCATATGCTGGATCTGGCAGCCACCGCATTGATCGTAGATGGCGCATGGAGCTGCAATTCGGTCAGGACTAGCCTGCGCGATATCCAGCAGCTTGGCATAGCCATACTGTTTTTTCGTTTTCAGCACCTTTACTCGTACCTTTTCCCCTGGTAACGCGCCCGGAACGAACAGCGTAAAACCCTCGACACGCCCTACACCCTCGCCATCGTGGTTCATGCCGATGATGTCTAGCACGGCCTCATCGTTCTTTTGCACAGGCAGATCGGTACGCTCTGCACTGGATCGGATACGATTGGAAGCATCCTGACTTCGTCCACCGTTGGAAGAACGACGAGTATCTCGTCCATTTCCCCTTTTCTTCCGAACTACTTCATTCACATTTCCATTTTTGTTTTCGATTTCGACCTGAAGCATCCCATTTCCAGCTCTAACTCGAGACTGTTCCGGTTCTTCTTCTCTTATCGCCTTCATACTCTTTTTGTACTGATTTCCTTGAACAGGAGTTGCTGTCGCTGCATTCCGGCGGCTTTTTCCACGTCCGCTACGGTTATTCGTCATGATTGTCACTTCTTTCTGATCATCTTTTGATACAGTACATACAATACTAACATCATCCAATTATACAAACATCAACTCGAAAATGCCGTTACTCCCCCACGGAGAACGGCAAAAACCAATATGTTCACACAAAAAACAGCTACCTACTCTGCATTCCATACACTATAACACTGCGTTTCCACCCGGAAGCGGAATTATTTTCTCATCATCCCTCACCGGAAAACATTCAAATGATGAGGTAAATTCCGGAATGTCGCTGGCAAGGTGCCTCCCAGTTCGCCATCCAAATTAAGCTGGACGTAGCCAGGTGAAGTCACTTCCATGTAATCTGTTTTAAAATAAACGATCTTCTTATCCTGCAAATGCTCACCACGCAGCGCAAGTGTTACCAATCGGATCATTTCCGCCAGATTGCATTTCCGCACAGCGATGACGTCAAGCAGCCCATCATCTATTGTCGCCCCGGGAGCAAGCTTTTCAAACCCGCCCACCGAATTCGTATTCGCAATCAGGAATAGCATAAACTCGTCGTGAATCACTTCCTGACCCGATGCCTTGATGATCAGCTCCTGTGGAGCAAGGCTGACCATCTTCTCCATACCTTTAAAATAATACGCCAACTGGCCAATCATCGTTTTTAGCTTGCTCGGAACTTCATACGTAAGCTCGGTTAAAGTCCCCCCGCCTGCAATGTTGATAAAGTAGCGGTCATTCGCTTTTCCGATATCCAGTGGCTTCGGATTTTGACGAATAACGAGGTCGCAATAATCTTCCCAGTGCTTGGGGATGCCCAGTGCTCTGGCGAAATCATTCGTCGTCCCCAGAGGAAACACACCTAGGGGTGGGCGGTTTTCTCTTTCAGCCATCCCGTTAATGACCTCATACAATGTACCGTCGCCACCAGCAGCGATAATCATGTCATACCCACGCTCAATGGCCTCTATTGCAGCACGTGTTGCGTCCCCTTCACCCGTAGTTGCATGGCAAGAGGCTTCAATACCACCTTCATCCAGGCGCTGCAAAACATCTGCAAGACGACGCTTCATTTCCTCACGCCCAGAGGTCGGATTATAGATTAATCTAGCTCTTTTCATTCCGTTACGCCACCCGTATATTTAATGATATTTATATTCACATAGCAGTTCATCACATTCAGTCTGTACAAAATATCATCATACTGGAAAAAGACCTCTTTTACAATAAAAGAAGCCAGACTTTGCCCAAATAAGGAAATTTAAGGCTGAAATGACGTTATAGCCGAACCAGACTACCTATTACTTGTCCTCGCTTGCTTCTGTACGCTTTGCAATAATTCACGAATTTGTCTGTCCATCCAGCTTGTGAGCAAAGGATGCGGTAATAAAGGCTCTCCTGAATAACGGTATTCGAGCCCCTGCAAGCGTTTAGGAATCATATGATTTGTAAAATATCCCGAACTCAAAAATAGCGGTGCCACAATAACATCATGACCCCGCTCCTGACTCCAATACGCTGCCTTGTCGTACACACTCTCGGGATTTAGCAAAGCGTGGTCTGTGATGATACCGCTCACGCTTTGCACTGTACGGGCCAACGAAGAAATCCCCTGCTCCCAGCGCTGAAAAAAGCCGTTGTGCACACTGCCGTGACCTACGAGTAAAATAACCTCTCTCGCAGGGTCGGCTGATAGCGGGCGAACCTTGTCCCACACCATGCGGGCAACATCTTCTCCGTCATCCAGCGGGCTGCCAAAATGCACTCGCGCCTTCATTTGAAACGGCTTCAAATCTGTTTCTTTGTCCGGCGCATCTTTGACACCCAGCGCATAGCTAATCTCATCTACATGCGTACTGCCTGATGACACAAACAAAGGAATAACCAATATATCTGTTACACCCAAGGCCTCCAGACGGTCAATACCATTTTGAATCAATCTTTCTTTAACCGTTTCCAAAAATGAAACCTCTACCGGTATTTCTTCCGGCAAATGAAGCTTTGCAACTGCCTGATCCACCTGTTCCACCCAATACGGATCCCTAGAGCCGTGGCTGATGACCAGTATCCCAGGGCTCCGCATTAGCGTCCCAGACGTTCCAAAGTCATTTTATACCCATCATTACCATAGTTCAGGCAACGTTTAACACGTGAAATGGTGGCTGTGCTGGCCCCTGTCTCTGCTTCAATCTGATTATATGTGCTGCCTTTGCCTAGCATACGGGCAACCTCTAGACGTTGGGAGAGGGATTGAATTTCATTAATCGTGCACAGATCATCAAAAAATACATAGCACTCTTCCAAATTTTTAAGAGTTAAAATAGCTTCGAACAATTGATCAATACTTTTATCATTAAGCTTTTTAAGCTGCATGGATTATCATCTCCCAAGGTTACGATCTCTCCTCATTGTACCCGAGGATTAGTCGGTTTTTCAAGCATTAACGGTTTCACGCATTACAGAACAACATTATGATCATAGAAATATACCGTACGAATGCCCAAATCCGCTTTTATACCTGATTTCGGGACACGCGCCTAAACCCACTGTGCGTTTGTAACATACAGTAGAGTATCAACCTGCAAAGGAATGTGATCTCATGCCTGGACACTACTATCATCGGAGGGCGCAAACGCGTGCCATTTCCGATCCGTATAGTTCAACTCCTTATCCTGGACTCGATCCATACAGCGAGGTTCCGCAAGTCGATTCCTCCGCACTGGTTCCTTACGAGGCGCCAGCGAGTATAACAGACTCTGCCGTGGTTACACCAGACCCCGCCCCTGCCAAAGGAGGACTGCTTGGCGGCCTTGGCAATCTTGGTAATCTCAACGATATTAAAGGTATTATTGACCGTATGGGCGGTATTGACGGGATTGTTGCTACGGTCGGCAAGGTACAAAAGATCATGTCTAGCGTGCAGCAATTTGCTCCGATGGCAAAACTGATTATGGGCTCGCTCCCAGCATTCAACAAAAACGCAAGCAAAAAATCTACAACACAAATTACTGAGGAACTGGATGAATATACACCACCACGCCGACGCCGGAAAAAGACACAGCGCAAAAGTACCACTACCCCGCGCAGACGTCCGCGCAAACGCACAAGAAAGTAGACTATACTATTTGAACCAGCCTCGGCGCATAAACCAGACCACCATTGCAACACTCAACAAAAACATGAAGAACAGTACGCCAAAATATCCATATTTCCAGCCCAACTCGGGCATATTCGAAAAATTCATACCATAGATTCCTGCAATCAGCGTCAAGGGCATAAAAACGGTCGTAATTACGGTCAGCGTCTTCATAATTGAATTCATGCGATTGGAATTGAGCGATATATAACTGTCCCTCAGGTCGGCTGTCATCTCGCGGTCGGCCTCCAGCATGTCTGTCAGCTTCAATAAATGATCATATATATCGGTAAAATAAGCCATATGGTCTCCTTGGCCCTGCACATGCTGCGAATTCAAAACTCGGTACATCAGATCACGCATGGGTACGATGGTACGGCGCAGCTTGAGCAGCCTGCCACGCAGGTCAAACACCTGCTTCATTAATTCCTCTACGGATTCGCGACCGCCCAAGCCCTCCAGCTCGGCCAATTCATCCTCAATCATAAAAAGGCTCGGAAAATAGTTATCTACCAGCTTGTCCATCACCGTGTAGGCTGCAGCCAGCGGTCCTCGCGACCATATTTTGCGTTCATTCGCATGCTGGACAATCCGCTCCCAGGCTTGATCCAGCTCCTCTAACTCACGATGGTGATATGTAACCAAAAAACGACTGCTAATAAACATATCCACTTCTTCCGCAGCTAACGTATCTACATCAAGCGCATGCACGACCAGAAACTGCACATCCTCGTAATAATCCAATTTGGGACGTTGCAGAACATGCATACAATCCTCCACAGCCAACGGGTGAAAATGAAAATAACTCGTCAGTAGCTCCGTCTCGCGATCTGTAGGCTCGCTAAAATCTACCCACATCCATATGTAATCCTCCATGACGATCTGATCCAATGGTTTTCCCACTGTTACCTGATGATCATGGCCTATAGTCAATGTACGTATCACCGTACGTCCCCCTCGCTTACACTTCCGTCTGATATGTTATTTATATTTTATATAAGCCAATTAACATTATACAAATCTCACGCTCTACATTCCCATACACTAAATAAGAAAAGGATATCTCAGGGTCAACAAGCCGTCCCAAGATATCCTTTATCCTCGTGCAGAGCAGTTCTTATCTTCAAAGCAAGCCCTCCACTTACGAAAATAAACATCATAAAAGAAAAATCACTCACGTTCATTAAAGATGCACACGAAAAGCCACTAAGCGGTCGGATGCTTACCTCGCTATATCCCCCTCGGCGCAGCAAGCAAGGCGCTGCGCCAATTCCATTGCCTATACCTACTCATTTAAAAGTGGGGCAGGCTTTTACGAAGAAAGGAGTAGGTTCAGCGAGCAGTAGCGCAGAGGTCCATTTGAATCTGTAGAAGCGGCAGCGTTCGCCTTTGCCCCTGAATTTTCACCTTATAAGGTCTTATATAATCCAAAAAAATCCAGGGGCAACAGCGATCGAAAGATCAAATGGAACGCGGAGCGGCACTCTCAGCTCTATCTACGCTCAACGTAAACCCTGCCCCACTTACAATACTTTTTCTAAGAAACTAATAGTCCGCTCGTTTTTCGGATTACCAAATACCTCTTGTGGCGTTCCTTCTTCTACGATGTAACCACCGTCCATAAACACAACACGGTCGCTTACTTCGCGTGCAAACCCCATCTCATGCGTTACGATCATCATCGTCATGCCTTCACGCGCCAGATCTTTCATTACGCCCAGCACTTCGCCCACCATTTCAGGATCAAGCGCCGAGGTAGGCTCGTCAAACAGCATAATGTCTGGGTTCATGGCTAGCGCACGTGCAATCGCCACACGCTGCTTCTGACCGCCGGAAAGCTGTCCTGGCAGTGCATCTGCCTTATCGGCTAAACCTACACGATCCAGCAGCTTCATAGCCGTTTCCCGAGCCTCTGCCTTGGACTGTTTCCCCAGTTCAGTCGGCGCGAACATAATGTTCTTGAGCACGGTCATATGCGGAAACAGATTGAAATGTTGAAATACCATACCTATATTTTCACGGACTTTGTTAATGTCCACGTTTTTGTCACTCAGGTTGTAGTCATCGACAATGACCTCACCTGCGGTAATTTCTTCAAGCATGTTCATACAACGTAAAAACGTACTTTTCCCCGAACCAGAGGGACCAATGACACACACAACCTCGCCTTCACGTACTTGCATGTCGATGCCCTTTAGCACTTGATTACTACCATAGCTTTTTTTCAGGTTTTTAACGATAATTTTACCCACGGCGAACTCTCCCTTCAAGACGGTTGGAAATTTTGGTCAGGACTGTAATGACGATAAGATACATCACCGCTACTACCAGCCAAATATCAAAGGATTGGAATGTCCGCGCAATAATGATCTTACCCGATTGGGTCAATTCGACCAGACCGATGACAGACAAAATGGACGTATCCTTCAACGTAATAACCAACTGATTGATAAACGACGGGATCATGATTTTCACAGCTTGTGGCAAAATGATTTTAAGCATAGCCGTGCGATATGGTAGACCAAGCGAACGAGCTGCTTCCATTTGTCCCGGATCAATGGACTGAATACCACCACGAATAATCTCAGTTACATACGCACCCGCATTCAGGGATAGCGTCAATACAGCCGCAACAAAAAGCGGCATTTTGAAATCCAGTGCCTGTGGAATACCAAAGTAAATAAAGAAAGCAAGCACGATCAGCGGAATACCGCGGAATATATCGACGAAAACAGTAGCAATACCACGGAACACCTTGTTATGACTTACTTTCATAAAGCCAAACACCAACCCTAGGATAAAGGCTACGAGTAAAGATACAAGTGTGTACAGCAACGTATTTCCCATGCCTTTAATCAGCGAAGGCAGCGAAGCGGAAATCAATCCCCAGCGGCTGGTCTCTACAGGCGCCACACCTTTGCCCGATTCGCCAAGGTATTTAGCCAAAATTTTATCGTATTCTCCGCTATTGCGCAGATTAACAAGCCCTGCATTAAATTTCTCCAGCAACTCCTGGTTCTTGCCTTGGTTAACAGCAAACCCGTAAGAAGCACCTTTTTCCTTATCTGTTACCAGCTTAAGGCCGTTATTCTGGTTTACACCGTATGCCAATACCGGATAGTCATCAAAGCAGGCAACCGAATTACCTGTTTTAACTTCATCATACATTTGAGAAGAATCGTCGAACGGTACTGTAGTAAAACCATATTTGGCCTTAATGGATTCTGCGAATGTGTAACCTTCCGTTCCTGTTTTGACAGCGACACGCTGTCCTTTCAAGTCCTCATAGCGTTTAACCGTATCATTATCCTTGCGGACCGCCATGACGACGCCTGAATCAAAATAAGGCTCGGAAAAATCAAATTTCCGCTTGCGTTCATCGGTAATACTCATCCCGGCAATGACGCCATCCACTTGATTCGTTTCAAGAGCCTGCACTGCCGCGTTAAAGCCAAGAGGCTTAATGGTATATTCAAAATTCTGATCCTTGGCAATAGCCGCCAGCAAATCCATATCGATTCCCACAAATTTTCCATCTACATCTTCAAACTCAAAAGGCGCGAACGTTGTATCCGTGCCGATATCATACTTTGTTTTATTTTCTGCATGTGCCACTACACCTAAATTACCGGCCAGGGCAACCACAAAAAACAAACAAATCATGAGTGCTATTAGTTTTCTAGATTTTTGCATAATTTCCTCCAGTCAGTTGAACGGTTCAAAGTTTTCTGTTTATTCTACAGGAGTTATTAAAAATTGACTACTTTGATGTCAGGTATTTTTGAAAAACGTTTCATGGAACTATCTGGATGTGAAAACTTTGAAGAGTCCCAGAATGCCAATAAGCCCCTGCCGCAAAAAGCGGACGGAAGCTTATTGTGTATTCTATAGTGTGTACCTTTTTTTCAAGAAATAATAATGAACTAGAAAAGAATTTTGAAAATCAATCCAGATAATAGCGCAGAAATCGGTATCGTTATCACCCAAGTAATAATAATTCGACCGGCCAGCGACCAACGCACAGCGGAAAAGCGCTTCGCAGAACCCACACCCAAAATAGCCGAAGTAATGGCATGAGTGGTACTTACGGGCAAATGAAGCAATGTAGCTGTGAAAATAACAGAGGCTCCCGAAATGTCAGCTGCGAATCCGTTAATTGGCTCGATTTTAAAAATCTTGGTTCCCATCGTCTTGATGATTTTCCAGCCCCCGATAGACGTACCCAGCGCCATGGCTGTTGCGGCTGAAATTTTTACCCACATGGGTACTTCCAAATGGTCCTGATACCCCGCTGAAACGAGTGCGAATGTAATAATCCCCATCGCCTTTTGAGCATCATTCGTACCATGCGTGAACGACTGAAGCGCTGCTGTAATGACCTGCATTGTACGAAACCCTTTGTTCACCGTATGCGGACTACGATGAGCGAAGATGTATTTTAAAATCATCATCACGATGTAACCGACAACAAAAGCAATCAACGGGGAGAAAATAAGTCCTTCGACAATCCCGATGAAGCCGCTCCAGTTTAATTTATCCGATCCAGCACCTACATACACCGCTCCAGCCAATGCACCAATCAATGCATGAGAAGAGGATGAAGGAATACCGAACCACCAGGTTAGAAGGTTCCAGATAATCGCAGCGATCAGCGTCGCAATGACGATATCAATTCCATTCGTAAGCTTGGTTGGATCAGCGACACTTCCACCAATGGTCTTCGCAACCCCTGTAAACAATATTGCCCCGAGAAAATTCATGACCGCAGCCATAATAATCGCACGTCGCGGGGTCAATGCACGGGTCGATACCGAAGTTGCAATTGCATTCGCCGTATCATGAAAACCATTAATAAAATCAAATGCCAGAGCAAGAAAAATAACAATACCCAATACCAATAAACTTGTATCCATGTAAAAGGACTCCCTTACGAGTTACGCATAATGATGGATTCCAGCATATTTGCAACATCCTCGCATGAATCCGTTGTCGTTTCAAGGCGTTCGTACAATTCTTTGCGTTTAATCAGTTCAATAGGGTCAGTTACAGTTGCAAACAGGTTTTTGATGCAAATACGCAATAATTCATCCCCTTGATTTTCCAAATCATTCAGGCGAATAGTGTATTCACGAATGGCCAGCAATTTTTTCTGTGAAAGCAAATGTACAGCTTTCTGAATTTCGTAAGCTGATTGACGCAAAATATCAGCGAACTGCACAATATACTCGTCCGGCTCCGTAATGTTGTACATATAAAAACGAGAAGCCGTCGCTTCAAGACCGTCCAACACATCATCCATGGTTGTTGTCAGTTCCATGATGTCGTCGCGTTCCAACGGCGTAATGAAGGTCTTGTTCAGCTCAGTAATAATCGTGTGTGTGTAATCATCACACTTATTTTCATACTTCTTCATTTCATTTGTAAACAAAGTCACATCTTGAAGATTTGAAGTATGTTGGGCAAAATAATCGGCTGCTTGCACGATCGTATCTGCCATATTTTCCAACGTCTCGAAGAATATATCCTTTTTCTTCAATCTCATAACGATTACCCCTTTACGAAAATATCCGCAACCTGTTTCGACTGCAATAGACAACCTTTGCTATCTTATCACACTCATCAATGTTTTTGTAATGTTTGTAAAAGCAAATTTCATGATATACGTATACAGTGCCCGACATGGAAGGTCATTATCCGACATTTTTTCCCTAAAAAGGTGTATTTCGTTTTCTAATTTGCTTCTATGGTTACATGTTCTTTTAGTGAAGTATCTGCAGGTACCACATGTATATAGGATGTACCTGGCGTTAACGGGATTTCAATCCCATTTTTCATAAAACGAATCGCATCGCCTGGTGTATGTTGCCACTCAGCCTGTATTAACTGTCCTTGTTGAAACACCATGGCCTCTCCGCTGCCGTCCAGCTCAACACTTAATCTGCCTACATCATCCAACGTTCGATGTCTAGCGCTCATCACAATGACATTGGCTGCTGAGAGCTGTTGGTTATTATTTTGATCCACATGTGACTTTTCGTTCACAAAACGCTTATATTGTTGAGCCGCTGGATCATAGGTATAAGATACCCGATAGCTTTTAAGCAAAAACCGGATTTGCAAAGATGCTGCTGTCTCGTCTACCATAACTGGAGTTTCACCGGATTTAAGGTAAGAATATACGGGAACGTCCGTCTGCTTGGCATACCCTTTACTATCGCTTCCTTTGCGCAGTCTGTTCACGTCTGTGTATAAATTATGCGGAGGACGACGATCTTTGCTTCGCCAGAAGTAAGCCCCTCCATTTGAAATCTCATCCAAATGTTCCTTCCGCTGCTGCTGTAAAATCGCATAGGCATCTGTGCTTCCCCCTGCGTGTATCGGCAACGCACCATAGGTTTCGCCCAGCTCAATCAAATACGGCCGAATGCTACGGACCGGTCCGATCTTGACATCTCCACCATGACTTTGGAAAAAAGCGACCAGACGGGTAATCCCACCTTCTGCAAGAACTTCATATACCATATCTGCCTGGCTAAGTCCTGCCTGTGGACGTGCAGCCGGAGCATTATTAATCATGACAGCGAGCGGTCGCTCCAAAACTGGCTGCTCCACGGGAAGACCGGTGAGCGGAGCTGTAAATGCCGGAATAGACTGCTCCTTAGGCGGTTCAAGTGCCTCCTTCTCTGTTTCTTGCTTGGTCGGTTGGGGAACGGATTCAGATTCACCCGTATTGGACATAGCAGAACAAGACATCAGCGTCATGCATAACAGAGCTGAGGCCATCACACGCAACCAATGATTTCGTTGGGAAATGGGCCCGGACAAGTTCATCCCTCCACTTAGTTATTTTTCTCATTATAAGCTTTATTTCCTGTTTTTGTCTTGATTGAAGCGTGACCACTCTATAGAATACTTATCTGAAGACATTAAAATTTTAAAAATATTCAGACTTTGTGATTTTTATCACAAATAAGTGTAACTGAACCTACTACAATAAAGGTGTAGCAAAGATGATCATCCCAACAAAATGAAATACAACCAACATTATAGATTAAGAAAGAGGAGTGGTTTGAATGTTTAACAGCTGGTTACGTGAAAACAAAGTCGCAATGTGGTTGCTGACTGTAGTACGGGTTTATCTAGGGTATGAATGGATGACCCACGGACTTGAAAAGCTGACAGGTGGATTTGATGCAGGCGGATTTATCTCGGGGGCCATTGCTAAAACAGGTGGAGACCATCCCGCTGTACAAGGCTGGTGGGGATCGTTCCTGGAAGCCTTTGCCCTGCCGAATGTAGGTTTATTCAACGTCCTGATCCCATTGGGTGAGTTCTTGGTTGGGGTTGGCCTGCTTCTCGGTACATTGACTACACTGGCTGCTTTGATGGCCATGGTTATGAACTTCTCGTTCCTGTTCTCGGGTACAGTAAGCACCAATGCAATCTACCTGTTGTTTGAAATCTTCCTTGTAGTTGCTGGTGCAAATGCCGGAAGAATTGGCTTTGACCGTTGGGTACTGCCCTTCCTGCGTGGACTGTTTCGTAAAAATAAAGATACCTTTCCAACGGACCCTAGTCGAAAAATAGCTTAAGCATCTCAAAAATAACCGTTATCCTCCGGGATAATGGTTATTTTTTTGCGCTGCTATGCTCACGATACATTTACCCTATACACTACAGTTACATCAAAGAACGTAATGGAGGGTTATATCATGAAAAAAATTACCAAAGCCTATCTCATGCTCGCAGCAGTAACTTTCACAGTACAGACTATGGGATTGGGATATACGACATCAGCCAAAGCGGCGACGTCTACTACAACATCTCAGACAGAAAGTGTACAACATATCTCCAAGACCTTCGAGCAACTACTACGCCAACCCGGCAAGCTACCTCAGGCATTCACTTATTTGCAAAAGCATATTCAATCCATTCCAGTCTCTCAAGCTACCATCATGGTGCTTCATCTGGAAAATGCGCAGAACCAGCAATTGGATTCCTATGCAAAGACCTTCTACCCGGCCTCTGTTCAAACCAAAATAAATCAAATCTATAAACCCGGTGATTCGTTCACAAATGTAATCAGCCGTTCAAGCGATGCGAACCTGAAAAAGTTGCTAACTCAAACAAGAGATGCCGGCTACAAACTTGAAACAGCAGAAGGCATGTATTACCCAGTCATTAACTATGAAAAATATAAAGTATTCGGGAAGCACACCACGGCAGATATCCGCAGCTATATTGACATCATGGCGATGGAATCCGGACAGGCGGCTACCAAGGATGCCGCACTCCTTATCGGCTATCAACAGTTAGCCGGACGAGTGCTGGCACAGGAAGCATTTTTAAACCAATACCCACATTCCAACCGTACACAAGCTATAAAAAAATTGCACGATCTGTACTTCTTCTATACTTTCTATGGCACGAACAATACGCCATTATTCGATTATAATACCGGGAATATTCATCCGAATGCCAAAAAAGGGTATCAATTCGTCGTTCAACGTAATATGGATTCGAAGAGTACCTACATTCAAAAGCTGAAAGCATTTATGACACTGTTGGATCAAAATGGAGATCAGCGTACTACGCAGGTATCCACCTGGCTAAAAAAGAACGTGCCTTCTAATTAATCGAAGACGAAAAATACACAAAAGAACTTCCATTCCCACACAGCATGTGGATTCGGAAGTTCTTTTTTTACATTTACGTATCACTTTCTTGACCAAATGCCCAACAATTGAGACTCAACGAGCCAAGGACATACGACTGAAAAAGCTTATGCGCGGAGCGCTCATGATCCGCAGCTCCCATCGCATAAAACAAAGGTGAAAAATGCTCTATTCCATAAGAAGGTACCGCCTGTTTGGCATATGGAGCCTTCTTGTCATATTGGAATAAGTGACGTAAATTCCAGTCTTGAAGCTGCTGTGCAATCCAGTCATCATATTGAACGGCCCAATCGGCTGGCTCACTCGTCTGCTTGAGTGTCCGCAAGTTGTGGACCAATCCGCCGCTACCGATAATCAAAATCCCTTGTTCTCGCAATGGCGCCAGCATCCGTCCAATCTCGTATTGCTCTTGAGGAGCGCGCCGAGAATCAATAGATAACGGTACGACCGGTATGTCCGCATCAGGATATATATGCCGCAAAACCACCCATGCTCCATGATCCAGTCCCCGGTTCCGAACCGGCTGGTGGAACAAGTTATGCTGACTGAACAGATGCTCTATCTCCTCATACAGCTTTGGATCGCCTGGTGCAGGGTAATCGATTGAGTACATTTCTTCAGGAAAGCCATAGAAATCGTGCAACGCTGCATGCTGATCATCCGCGCCAATACATTGATCGGGGCTATCCCAATGCGCGGAAAAAATGACAATTCCTTTGGGTCGGGGCAGGCTCGCGCCCAGCTTTGCAAGAAAGCTGGTATATGCGTTATTTTCTACAGCCAGTGTCGGTGAACCATGCGCAACAAAAATTGAGGGTAATGTCATCGCTGCCAACCTCCACACGCCAGTATAGTGTTACTCTTCCATTTTACTCCGGCGGAGGCGCAATTTCCAATACAATCCGTTACACACTGAAATCAGATCATCCAGTGCTGCCAATCACGTTGAATATTTTCCTGTTCATCCAGCCATTCAAGCGTCCGATCAATGAGCCGTTGCCGCTCTTTACCTGAAGAGAAAGTGTGATCTCCCTGGAAAATAATCTCTTTATCACAGCGTCCCTCTGGACGCATCCAGAATATCTTTTGAAACAGAAATGCATAATCCACAGGAATAATATCATCCGAGGTGCCATGCACCACGAGCACATCCCCGTTAAATTTAACGGCCTCCTGGAACGGCTGAAATTGAGCTAATGACTCAAAATAAGCAGGCGTAAACTTATAGCCCAAATAATCGGCATGACCGGTTTTAACAGACTCATCGTACACGCTTCGCTCCGTAATTTTAACGATGTCGTTGAACGGATAGCCCACTGCTGACCAAAGAACCAGATTTTGCACTCTCTTGTCCCGTACGGCTGTGAGAAGGGCAACCGCGCCCCCCAAACTGTGTCCGATCAGCGTCACCTTGGTCGGGTCAATGTCCGCACAATTGACGGCGTAATCCAACACGGTACGTGTCTGATTAATCATCGACTCGAGCCCCTGCTTGCCGTATTCACCTGTGCTTTCCCCACAACCGGCAAAATCAAAGCGCAGGACAAAGTATCCCCCTTCAGCCAGTTCACGCGCAGTCTTGACGAATAATCGATCTACTCCGATACGATTGCCTACAAAACCGTGACATATAACAACAAGGGGAACCCGTCTCTGACGATCTCCCTCATTTGTACGGTTTGGATAATGAATTGTTGCGGCCAGTTCTTCATGTTCAAAGCGAATTCCAATTTGCCGTTCCATCCTGATTCCCCCTGTTTCGAGCTTCACTACACATTTATGAATTCAAACTCATATAGTTACGTGGAATATCCATCCAGGATATTAATTCACTTTAATTCCGATAAGTTTAATAAGTTTTATAGTAAAGTCAGTCTATCATCGCCCTGCTTCCTTGTCAACCTGTCAGTCCACATCGTTAAAAAAGTAAACAAATAGCGCTCCCCGATGCGATTCCGGAGAACGCTATACTACACTTATTAGCGTAAATCCACTACATTAAAGTAGACATTCGTTATTCGTAGCTGTTCCTGAACATTTGGTGGGTCTCCGTTCGTCCCTCCCACTCCAGTTTACAAGAAGCGTCGGTATTTTCATCCTCATGCCACAGGCTGCGGTAGTTCTGTGCACCCAGTTCACCCGCAAATTCTGTATCCTCAGCCACTTCGATATCGTCCAGTATACGGTACGTTGGAGATGATCCTTGAACGCTCCGGTGACTCACATTTGTAGACGAGGCCCCCCCGCTATTCCCGTTCGAAGCGTTTGCCAGTCGTTTTTGAACTGAATAATCTGCCTGGTTCTCCAGTTTCATGATGCCACACCCTCTTAACGTTTATATTCAGGTTGCTCTATGTGCTCACCCTGTATCCAGTTTGAGGAGAATGCAGCGGTAATATACATTTTATAGATAAAGTCTTTTGCCATCCGACGCTTCCTCACGTATACTGTCTTTGTTACGAAATGGCGATTCCATCAGCCCGGGATACGCTTATAAAGCAGGAGGAAGAAATGAATAAAGCAAAAAATTATACGCTTATTGCATGGATTGCCTTGTCTATGTTTTTCTTGACACAGGCAATTATCGGATGGTTTGTCACCTTTACAGGTGGGGATATCAAACCCTTTGAAAAAATCAGCCTTTCCACCCTCATCATCATCGCCGCAGGAGCCATTCTACTTGTTGAAGCCCTGATGAATTTTATGGACCGTCCCGAAGAAGGCGAGGAGACACAACAGCCAGACCATGCCCCTGTAAAGCCCCAGATGAACCTTAAATCCATCTTGATGTATGTTGTGTTAGTTGTCGTGATTCTTGTCGCCGGACTAGCGCTGCGCAGTGTACTGCCGGTATTCAGGATCTCACCTTGGGTAAATTTAATTCTCGCCGCCATCGGCTTTATTGGACTCAAACCGATTTTTCTGCGTAAAAAACGTTCATAGCCCGCAATTCTCATTAAATGGAGCTGCCTCATTTGGGATCATAGCAGCTCCTTTTCATTTTGATCAGGCAACCGACTTACAGCTTGGGTGTGCGCCAAAAAGCCGTATTCCTGGCCTGCAAGAAGCTGCATAGGGGAATACGGCTTGATATACTTAGAACTTATTTGGAAAATAGTTGTTCTGCATTATCCAGTGCAATTTTGTGTCCCATCGCGGAATAGTCCAGCCAAGGCTGTCCGTCCAACATGTAGACATGTCCTTGCTTCACCGCTTTGAGACCTTGCCATACTGTATTTCCTTCCAGCTGCTTGTATACCTTTTGGGCATCCGCGCCTTTACTGATGATAACAAGGATCGCATCGGCATCATAATCCGGTAAAACCTCTTGGGAAACAACCTGATAAGCCTTGTTAATCTTTTCTACACCTTTGGCTGGCTTCAAGCCCAAGTCCTGATACAACAGCGGTCCTACCGGACGCTTCATCCCCATAACACGAACCTCTTTCGCCGTCACACGTACAGCCATAACCGTTCCATCCCCAATTTTTGAATGAATCAGCTTTTTGACTCGTTCCCTCTGTGTATCATAATCTTTTAGAAATGCTTCTGCCTGTGCTTCATGTTTGACCATAACGGCTATTTTTTTCAATTGATCCTTCCATGTGCCTTCATCCAGATCAAAAACTTCGGTCGGCGCAATTTTTTCAAACTTGGCGACATCGGTTCCCGAATATTTTTGGTCGAGAAAAATATGATCAGGTTGAAGCTCCAGTACCGCTTCCATATCCGGGTCAGTGACAACACCTAGCTTACGGGTATTTTGAAGACGATCTTTCACATGCGGCAGAAAATCCTTCACATCTCCGCCAATGACCGAACCAGCCGGAGTTATGCCCAATGCCAGCAGGTTGTTCGTTAAATGAATAGACATCGAAGCAATACGCGAATCCGCACTAATGGTTGTCTGCGCACTGCCAGCCGCTTTCGTATCGGCAGTCTGTTTGTCGGCTGCTTGTCCGCAAGCGGACAGCATGATCATGCATATAACAAGACTTGTGACCACCCATGAACGTTTAAAACCTGAACCCTCAAATTTGTGTTTTCTCATGTTTATTCTCTCCTATGCTATAGAAACTCTACATTATAATGATCAATATAAAAGGCTTCTTCTGTCATTTTGTTCGGGACAACAGGAATAAAAAATACGGAGCTCCTACCACAGCAACCACCACACCTGCGGGAATGGCATTCGGCTGAAACACCGAACGCCCAATCGTATCGGCGGTGACCAAAATGACGACCCCGACCAAACAGGCTACTGGCAGCAAATGCTGGTACATCGGCCCAACCAGACGGCGAGCCAGATGAGGCGCAATCAGCCCAATAAAACCGATGCCTCCGGCCATGGATACGCTGGCACTGGATAGAGCCACGGCTGCGCCCAGCAGTAATAGGCGCTGGCGCTTCACACTTGTGCCGATTCCAGCTGCGGTCTCGTCGCCCAACGACAGGTTGTTCAGACTGCGCGTCTGCGACAGAACGTAGGGTAATACAATGACTATCCAAGGCAGCAAAGCTGCTGCATGTATCCAGTCCCGGCCCCAAACGCTGCCAGCCAACCAACGTGCGGTAAATGCGTACGTATCCTCATCCAGCCGCAACGACCAATACAGCGTTATGGCGCTAAGGCCCGAGGCTACACCGATGCCGGACAAAATCAGGCGCACTGGCACGATTCCTCTGTTGCGGCTATAGGACAACAAAACAATCAGCACGGCCGCAATGACACCTCCCGCAAAGGTAAACAAGGGGATCAGGACGGCTGCCGATCCGTCCAAGTCGCGAAAAAAGCTAACGAACATCACCAGCCCCAACGCAGCCCCTGCATGAAGACCGAGCACTCCCGGATCAGCAAGTGCGTTCCGTGACAAGCCTTGCATGACCGCCCCGGCTGCGCCTAGTCCCGCTCCAGCCAGCACCGTTACAACGATACGCGGCAAACGATATTCGAACAGAACGATATGATCACGTCCGCTGCCACCGCCAAACAACGTATCCAGCACGCGTAGCGGTGGAATACGAATCGTTCCGGTATTCAAACCCAAAACAAGGACGGCAAAGCTGATTCCCGCCAATACCAAACAGACTAGCCAAGCCTTTTTCGTTCTTGTGTCCCCAATCCCTAAAGAGCGACTCACTATAAATCCCTCCTTTCCTTACGGGCGAGAAAGAGGAAAAAGGGTACTCCGATAAAAGACACCATAATTCCAATAGCTAGCTCCTCCGGCGGATTTGCCATTCTCGCTCCCAAATCTGCCAGCACCAGTAGCACGGCTCCCAATAACGCAGACAGCGGCACGATCTGGCGATAATCCACACCGATCAGCTTGCGAGCGATATGTGGGATAACCAATCCTACAAAGCCGATGGCTCCGGCAGCCGATACAGAGAGTCCGGCCAGTACCACTACAGTCAGCAGACCCAAAAGTCGGATACGCCTGAGATTCAACCCAAGGTTTAACGCCACCTCATCGCCCATCGAAATCAGCGAAATGGAACGTGCCAGCCCCATAGACCAGGCGATTACAATAAGCAAAATCGGTGCAAGAATCTCAAGCTGCGACCATTTGATCCCGGCTACACCACCCGCATACCAGAAGGCTAAATCCTGACTTAGATCAAAATAAATTGCAATCCCCGAAGTCATGGAACCTAACAAGGCAGCCGTCACAGCTCCAGACACCGTCAGTCTCATAGGTGTCAATCCACCGGGCGCAGATGCTCCCAGACCAAATACCAGTAAGGTACTCATCAGCGCCCCCAGAAACGACAATACAATTAATGTCCCATAAGGAAGGTCAGGAAAAAAGGCAAAACTCACAGCAACTACAAACATCGCTCCTGCGTTAATACCCAGCACTCCTGTATCTCCCAGCGGGTTGCGTGTAATACCCTGAATCAGAGAGCCTGCCACCGCCAGCGCAGCTCCAATAACAGCTGCACCGAGTACACGCGGCAATCTCAGCTCATGAATGATCTGATGTGTCATTAACGAACGATCATAGTGAAATACTGCTGACCACACGGTGCTTACGGTCAAGTCCTTGGCTCCGAGAGAAATGGCGGCGAATATGGCCAAAGCCAACAATACAGCCGAAGCTGTGAACAACAACGCCTGCCGAATCCTACCCGCTCGAAGCACTGGACGTGCTGTTATGACTACTTCAGGAACTGCCCTCTCTGTCAGAGCTGTATGTTTGTCCATGCTGTCTTTAGACTGCATTTGGTGAGGTCACTCCCTCCGTACCTGAAAATCATCACGTCTCTCATAACGATAATGATAATTATTATCAACTTGATACATAATAGCATGTTTCTATGACATTGCAAGCCAAAAACTGTTCCCCCTGAGGAGGAACAGTTTTTGAATATATCTATGTGAGATCGCTATACGGATGACTCCAAGCAACCCTCTGTTTAGTACGTAGGCCAACCTGCCGAATCCCATTTCAAATCACTAATCAGAAGCTTTGGATTTCCGCCATCAGTGGCATCATAGGCATGACGTGCAATCACACTGTTGTTATAGACAGATTGTCCACCCGGCCCCTTCCAACGGTCATTCCCCGCATCCAGTATCGTTCCGCCGCCGTCCATCAGATTTTTACCACTCTTGTCCACATACGGTCCAGTAATACTAGTAGAGCGACCGTAAATAATCTTATAATTACTGTCTACGCCTTTGCAGCAGTTATCAATGGAAGCAAACAGATAATAATAGCCGTCGCGGTATGTAACATGTGGCGCTTCCAAACCACCAGCCGTACGCTTGGCGATAGAATAGATCTGGCCCGTAGGCTTCATCGTATTCTTGTCCAATCTAGTCACTTTCAAGCCTGAATTCCATGAACCAAAGGAAAGCCACGGGTTACCGGAAGCGTCAATGACGAGATTCGGGTCGATAGCATTATAATCGTTAGCATCCGTCGTACGCAGCACGAGTCCATCATCTCTCCAGCTCCCCGCGCCAATGCTCGTTGCGGAAGCCAGTCCGATAGCCGAGGTCCGGGCACCAAAAGTAGAAATGGAATAGTACAGCCATACCCGTCCATTATACTTTTGAGCATCCGGTGCCCATACATCGTTAGTCTTTTGCTTAGGTACATACGATTTCCACCATGATGGCGGCGACAGGAATATTTGCGGCAATCTGTAAAAATTGCGTCCGTCATCCGATCTTTGAACCTGTATCCCCTGTCCTGTGGAGAAAATATACCATGCGTTGCCTTCCTTCGTAATGGACGGATCATGCACTGCCACATCACCAGTTAACGCCCAGTGCTCTGCGGATGCAGATGGCATCACTGACAGCATTAAAGCAGCCGAGATTATGGCAGCAAACGCCGTTCGGGTCAATTTACTCCGTACTGATTTTTTCCATGCTTTCAACATTCTTTCGCACCTCCGAATGAGTTTCTTAACATGAAATTCAGGTGACACACCTATTACATTAGTGTTTATACTTATGAAGTTACACATATATTAACCTATCACATTCAGTTTTGTAAACGCTTTATTTCAAATAAAAAGAAATTCATAAACTACGCATTATACATACAAAAAAGAGCCCGTAGGCTCCTTTTCAAATTAGCATATTAAATAGATTTTCGTTTTTGTTCAGTTCTGTATATTTAAGCCCCTTGCGGTTCATTCGTTCAATTAAAGGAAGATAGTCTTCCTTGTGGAACAACTCAATGCCGACCAGAGCTGGTCCATTTTCCTTATCATTCTTTTTCGTATATTCAAACCTAGTAATATCATCGTCCGGTCCAAGCACATCCTGTAGAAACTCACGCAGTGCCCCAGCTCTTTGCGGGAAATTCACCATAAAATAATGCTTCAGTCCTTCGTAAATTAGGGACCGTTCCTTAATCTCCTGCATTCGATCTATATCGTTGTTACCACCGCTGACGATACAGACAACCGTTTTGCCTTGAATCTGCTCGCGATACAGATCAAGTGCTGCAACAGGCAATGAACCCGCAGGCTCCACAACAATCGCATTTTCATTATACAGCTCCAGAATCGCGGTACATGCTTTGCCTTCTGGTACCTTCACAATATCGTCCAAGGTATGTTTACAAATATCGTACGTCAGCTGACCCACACGCTTCACCGCAGCTCCGTCAACAAACTTGTCTATTTGATCCAGTGTAACCACCTTGTGCAGACGCATCGCTTCCGTCATCGACGCCGCGCCGAGGGGCTCCACGCCAATTACCTTGGTGGACGGACTCACGGTTTTAACATACGTACCTACGCCTGCCGCCAAACCGCCGCCGCCAATCGTTACGAACACATAGTCCATAGGTGTATCTAGGCTCTCCATCACTTCCATCGCGATCGTACCATTGCCTGCAATAATTTTCGGCTGATCGAACGGATGGATGAAAGTCATTGCCTGCTCGCTACACACCTTCATGGCCTCATCATAAGCATCGTCAAACGTATCTCCGGTCAAAATGACCTCGACACTGTTTCCGCCAAAGCGACGAACCTGCTTCACCTTCTGATTAGGTGTTGTACTCGGCATAAATATTTTACCGTGGATACCAAGTGCATTACATGAAAAAGCCACACCTTGCGCATGATTCCCTGCACTCGCACACACGATGCCTTTTTCCATTTGTTCGGGTGTCAAGCTACGGATCATGTTGTAAGCTCCACGGATTTTAAAGGACCGCACAACTTGGAGATCCTCTCTTTTCAGATACACATTACAGTTATATTTGGCCGATAGGACGGCATCCCTCTGTAAAGGTGTACGTACAATCACCTCACGCAGCATATGATGCGCCCGTACAATATCCTCCATGCCAACGGTTGACGCCATGGTCGGGTCAGTTTTCTGGGTTTCTGTTGGTTCCATAGGTTCTCCACGCTCCGCCTGAATATTTCTGTATTGAGCATTTTGCATAAATCCTAAGAGCGATTTCAAATCAACAATATATAGATCGAAACGGTTTAGTTCGTCTATATATTGTACTTTTGAGCGTTAGGAATCGAATTATGCAAAGTGCTGTATTTGAAATCTTTCAAATATCATACCACGTTTACCCATAGCTTGTGCAGATAATAGCATGAAAATGAGAATGAAAATCAATCGAATCTAAAAAAGGCAGACCGGGACAATGCCCGATCAGCCTTTTCTGACGTTGCACATTTCTTGTATTCAATGGCTCCATTTAATACCTTTCCGATTATCCTTTTACTCCGCCTGCCGTCATCCCTTCAATAAAGTAACGCTGGAAGAACAGAAACACGACGAGAATCGGTAAAATAGCCAAAACGGATCCCGCGATCAGCACATCATAATTGTTGCCATATGGCGTCAGCAGGCTGGACAAGCCAATTGGCAGTGTCAGCATGTCGTTGGTACGCAATACGATCATCGGCCACAGGAAGTTATTCCAACTGTTCATTGCCTGCAAAATAGCCATTGCAGCAAATGCAGGCGCCATCAGAGGCATCATAATCCGTACGAAAATGCCATATTCTGAACAGCCATCAACCCGCGCAGCATCCATAAAGTCCTTGGGAACTCCACTCAAATATTGACGGAAGAAAAAGATCGGAATCGGCGCGACGACGAATGGTAGAATTACACCCCATACTGTATTAATCAGCTTCATGCCGATCATTAGCTTGTAGAGCGGCAGCATGATAATTTCTACCGGAATCATCATCACGACCAGCACCAGTGTAAAAATCACATTTTTCAATCTAAAACGGTACATCTCCAGACCGTAGCCCACCATCGCGGACAATATCAGACATAACACCGTAAACAAGACGGTAATGACAATACTGTTCCAGTACCATTGAAAATAATCCGTCGTTCCCTGAAAGATAAACGCATAGTTTTTCAGAGACATGATACCCCACTCCAGCTTAAGATTTAAGCCGTAGCGCAACAGCTCCGTCGATGGCTTAAACGAGGCAAGCGTCACGGCAAATAGCGGAAACAGGGCAAATCCGGCAAACAGAATGAACAGGACAACGAGTAATGCGGATAACGAGCCTTTTTGTTTCTGAGCCATCGCTTAATCCTCCTTCCGGAACATGCCGAAAAATTTGAGCTGGATCAGGTTCAGCACGAGTGTAAATACGAGCAACACAATGCCCACCGCAGCTCCGAAGCCCATACTGTTCTGCTCCAGACCTTGGCGATAGAGATAGCCAACAATCGTTAAACCAATATCGTTCGGGGAGTTATTTCCGTTCCACAACATGTAGCTTTCCGTGAACATGGATAACCCCGCATAAATGCTAATCGTAAATACGTAGATCGTCACTGGTTTCAGCATAGGAATCGTAATCCGCCAAAATGAATCGAAACGACTGGCTCCATCAATCTGCGCAGCTTCATACAACTCGGGAGGAATGTTTTGAAGTCCCGACATGTAGTACAGCATATTCACACCCAGCCATCTCCATAATGCCAGCACGATCAACGCTAAAAATCCGGTGTTGGCGTTCATCAGCCATTTATACGGCTCCAAACCGAAGACCCCCAACAGGGAGTTCATCAGCGAACCATCCAATTCCCCGAACATGAGACGGAAGATCGTTCCTGCTACCACCACCGAGGTAAGTGCAGGGATAAACATCACGGAGCGAAATAACCCTCTGCCCGGCATTTTAGGCGAATTCAGCAATACTGCCAATACCAGCGGCAGAGGAATCAGCACGACCAGTGTAAGCAGCGTGTACAGGACGCTATTTAATATCGCCTTTCCAAACGTAGGATTGATTAAGTCCTTATAATTTTCCAGTCCAACATAAGTTGTTATCCCTGGCAGGACTTCCTGGAAGCTCATAATGACCGTCGAGATGACCGGATAGGCAAAAAATAGCGCAAAGGACAGTAAAAATGGAAGGACAAACACATACGGTGCCGTACGGCTGGAATGAATAAAGCGACTCCATCTACTTCTGGTCGGACGCTGAGGTTGTGGCGGCTGACCTGTCGGTACATTAGCGTTCGTATGAACGGGCGTTGCCATGAATCTCACTCCCTTTCCTGTTGGGGTCTATCTCAGTTCATCTGCCAGCTCATGTAGCACCGTGGCTGGATCTTCGCCATTCTGCAGTGTCCGATAAAGTATTTTATTGCGCACAGCACTGGCGATATCAGGCGTTTTCGGACCGATATGCACCGCATTGATTTCATCTTTGACTTCGATGAGCGTGTCAAAAATATTCGTTCCGAAATACTCCGTAAATTTATTCTTAGCTTTGGCTTCCGGCATCGTCCACACTTCACTACGGATGGGATCAAAACCAAGCTGCTTCCAGATCTCCACATTCCCTTGCTTGGATAGCTTGGCAAAGGCCAGAAAACGCATCGCCAAATCCTGGTGCTTCGATTGGTTTGTGACTACCGTTCCGGTTCCGCCCATACCCGCTGAGCGAAAACCGCCTTTTTCCCACGCTGGCATAGGTCTGATGATAATTTTACCTTTGAGGTCAGGCATGTAATCCGTAAAACGTCCCATGTACCACATCGGCATCCACACCGAAGCGGCCCCGCCTTTGTTCATAAACCCGTAGTATTCCTCCATGTGATGCCCGCCGCCCGGTGCGGGAGTAGCGATCTTGTCTTTTATCATCTGTTGGAGAAACTCGAGTGTTTTAATATTGGTTTCGTTATCCAGCGTCAACTCGCCCTTGTCATCCAGAAAATCTGAATTTTGCTGGGAGATCATCGGCCAATAGCTCCACAGGTCATTCGTTTCTAAAGTCGCCATCGGCTTGCCTGTTTTCGCCAGTACTTGCTTGCCTGCAGCAGCATAGTCTGCCCAGGTGACGATGGAATCCGGGTTTACCCCCGCCTGATCCATAATCTCTTTATTGTAATACATCACTTCGGCCCCAACGTGGAAATCAATGCCGTAATATTTACCGTCTTTGCCGTAAATCTGTACTCTGGAAGGTACAATGTTATTGATCTCGGGGTCAATTACTGGATTGAGCGGGACCAGTTGCGGTATCCCTTTGAGGAAATTACCGATCTTGTTCACCTCGATATCCGCGATATCCGGCGCTCCCACCCCCGATTGCAGCGCAATCGACAGCTTGCTGTGATGGTTGTCATAAGGAAATGTATTCGCTTTCAAATTAATCAATTCATCAGGGTGCTGTTGGTTCCATTGGTCAGCCATTTGCAGAAAAAACTTCTCATGCAGTTCATTGAACGTCCATAATACAAGTTCTGTTCCCGGCCCATCCTTTTCATCGTTCTTGAAAGAACAGCCTTGCAGCAGTCCAGCCATCAAAACCACCGCCATAAGCATCAAAGCCATGCTTTTTCTTCGCAGCAGCATTTCCTTCCCCCTTCGCATGATGAAATCCTAATTCATAAATGATTGCGCTTTCTTTTATTATTTAACATCAATACAAATTAGTTTACAACAACATTATTTATAAAATTTTTATTTTCAACGAAGATTAGCGTCTCCACTGCATTATAGGGGGCAAATGAATTGAATGCGGTTATGATGATTTTTGCATAAAAAAGAGGCCCCACCCGGATTAAAACTCGAAGTTGGGCCTCTCTATTTTTACTACTCTTGGGAATGAGCTGCTTCGTCCTTCACTTCTTCGCGAAATGATCTAATACTTTCTTTACGACGATTATTTTTTTCTTCGATCTGCTGACGCTCCTCGTTGCTGATTTCAGAGGAAAATTCGTTTAGATATCCTTCAGCTTCATGCAGGTTCTGCTGTGTGTTCTGAATACTTTGTTGCAAATGTTCAACATTATCGGCTCGATTATCCGGTTTTGCCATTGGTTTGACGCCTCCTAATCATAGAATCGCTCACGGGAGCGCTAAACCGTAGCTTGATCGTTATCGAGTTATTTTATACATTAAAATGCTTTCCAAACCATTGGCCTGCGGCGGCAACTTCAGTACGGGTCAATTGATGACCATTGCGTTCCCAATATGCTTCCACCTGTGCTCCGGCCCCCTCCAATAATGCTTGCAGCTCCCGGGATTCCGAAGCCGGAACAATCGGGTCATTTTCACCGGAAGATAGAAATACAGGGACACCGTTCAATTCTGGCAGTTGCAGCCCGCGCAACGGCACCATTGCATGGTGGAGAATGGCCCCACGCAGCGCTTTTGCATCGTGAAAGAGCATGCTGGCGGCTATGTTTGCACCATTGGAATAGCCAAGAGCCACAACGTTATTACGGTCAAAATCGTATTGCTCTGCAGCTGTGTCCACAAATTCGCTCAGTTCTTTGGTACGAAATACGAGATCCTCAATGTCGAATACTCCTTCTGCCAAACGGCGAAAGAAACGCGGCATCCCATTTTCCAGCACATTTCCTCTCACGCCTAACACAGAAGCTCCCGGTGCTACCATCTCAGCCAAAGGTATCAGGTCTTGTTCGTTCCCGCCTGTACCATGCAACAGCAAAATAACCGGGGCTTGCGGATGATTTCCTTTACGAAATACGTGTTTCATTTATATTTCCTCCTCTATTTTCTTCTTTAAATTAAGATTCTTATTTTTAGTATAAATTAATTATATCCAACTTCGCAACCTTTTACAAACCTAATTAGTCTGATCCAAATCTTTTTTCTAAAATGATGCCTTGTTCCATTGACATGCAGTATAGCTCTATTTTATTATGGTGTTAGATATTTAGAATATTATCTAAATATCTAAAGGAGGAAATGTATTTTGAACGATGCCTTTAAAGCTTTGGCTGATCCGACCCGGCGTACAATCTTACAGCTTTTAAAGGAGAAAAGTATGAGCGCAGGCGAAGTGGCTGAACATTTTCAAATTAGTAAGCCCAGCATCTCCCATCATCTCAATATCCTGAAGCAGGCTGGGTTGGTGCTGGATGAACGACAGGGGCAAAACATTATCTACACCCTGCATACAACGGTTGTAGCGGATGTCATCGGTTGGATGTTCAGTATCGCCCACTCTGATACCCCTGCCAAGAAAAATGTGAATCATATTAAGGATGCGGAGGAATCTGAATGAAATTGCGAACACCTTGGAGCTTGACGGATGTTTTGACGACTTTGATTGCCTTATCACCTGCTATAGGAGCTTTACTGCTGTATGACCGGCTTCCCGATGTGCTGGCCTCTCATTTTAGCTTTGACAATACAGCAGACGGGTATATGAGCAAAAGTGGTTCTATTATCATGCTCGTGCTGTTGGGTCTAGTACCGCTGGTCATTCGATTAGCCCGCCACATGGACCCCAACCGAGCAAATTATGAGAAATTTTCAAAAGCCTATGAAGTTACGCGTATAGGTACTTCCCTGATCCTCGCTATAGCTGGTTGGGGAATGCTGCTGTATAACCTGAACATACGACTGCAAATGAATACTATAATTTTGGGGATAATAGGCCTGCTGCTGATGGTGATGGGTAATTTTCTGACTCAGGTACAGCCGAACTATACCTTTGGTATCCGCACGCCTTGGACTCTGTCTAACCCCGAGGTGTGGCGTAAAACGCACCGTTTCGGCGGACCTATGATGATGCTCGGTGGTGCTTCCGGCTTGGTAGCGGCATGGGTCGATGGAGTGGCGGGGACGGTCATTTTTCTCACCGGGCTGGTTATATCCGTTACCTCTCCTGTACTCTATTCTCTGTTGTTGTATCGTAAGCTAAACCAGTAAGCACAAAACCAAACCTGAACCTAAAAAAGGAACCTCCCAATCCACGATAAACGTAGAATGGAAGGTTCTTTGTACATTTAATCTTTAATATTAGAACAACAGCTTATCGGGATGCGTGCCTACACGCTCATCAAGATGAAGACCATTGATTCGTTCAATATCCTCAGCCGTCAACTCAAAATCGAATAAATCAGCATTTTCGCGAATACGATGTGCGGTTACAGATTTGGGAATCGTCACAATCCCCCGATCCAGATGCCAACGCAAAATAACCTGCGAAGAGGTTTTACCGTATTTGGCAGCAATCTCAACGATGTCCGCTTGCTCGGTTAATTTCCCCTTCATCAGCGGACTCCACGATTCAAGCTGAATCTGGTGCTCCCGACAGTATTGATGCAGCTCTTGTTGTGTCAGACGCGGATGAAGCTCCACTTGGTTGATGACAGGAACCATGTTGCTGTCTTTGAGGAGGTCTTCGAGATGGTGAACTTGGAAGTTACTAACTCCGATAGCGCGTACGCTTCCTTCTTCATACAGTCGTTCGAATGCCTTCCAGGTTTCCTTGTACTTATCCTTACCAGGCCAATGAATGAGATACAGATCAATGATATCCAGACCCAGCCGCTTACGGCTTTCCTCAAAGGCACGCAGTGTTGAATCGTAGCCCTGATCCTGATTCCACAGCTTGGTGGTTACAAACAAATTTTCTCTAGCCGCTCCACTATCACGAATGGCTTGTCCAACCAGTTCCTCGTTGCCGTAGATCGCCGCTGTATCAATGTGACGGTAACCGACCTCAATAGCTGTTTTAACCGCTTCGTACACCTCATTGCCTTCCGCCTTGTAAGTACCAAAACCAAGCCAAGGCATCTGAACTCCGTTATTCAGTACAGTTGTATCCGCAATGTTCCCCATGTCTATTCCTCCTGTTCCTGATTATGAATTATCCAACGGGATGATTACAGTTTAGTTGCATCCTGAAAAGCATTCACTTGAAGCGGAGCAGCCAACAATTCTTTAGCCGCGGCAACAAATGCCTGGAAATGGGCAGAATTATTATGGAAATCTACAGCAGCAGCATCTTTCCACTCTTCAACCATCGTAAATGCGTTGGGATCATTCAGATCTTGCATTAACGTGTAACGTACATTGCCTTCTTCAGCTTGGGATGCGCTGACCAGCCCTTGGGTTTGTTGCAGAAAAGTCTCTCTTTTTTCAGGTAAAACTTTCATATCGGCATGAATAATAATCATATTATGTTCCTCCTCGTATTATGTAACTATTTCTATTATAGACCATTCTTTCGACAGAATAAAAGTGCGGGCGTTTCTGTAATACAGTAAAATGGATCATATGGAGGAGATCATCGGCTGATCCGTTCCTCCTATATTTTGTTTAACGGCGGTGAAAGCATGTGCGTTTTCAAACAAAACTAATGGTATTCTTATCCCTTTTAGTACTGATAGTTACCGGGCTGTTGGGATTATCCTTTCGATATATGATCACCTCCGCTCTATATGATGAAATCGGAAAAAGGGCGCTAACCGTCGCCAATACCCTCGCTGTAGATGCGCAGGTCAGAGACGCTCTGGAGCAGACCGAGACGACGCAATTGCGTTCGCGTATCAACGAGGCCATAAAGCCCGTTCAAGCCAGCAGCGGCGCTGATTTTATTACTATTGCTGATCGTCATCTCATCCGGCAGTGGCATGTAAACCCGGAGCGTATCGGCACGCCTATGATAGACCCCATGAATGATAAGGTACTGCAAGGGCAGTCCTTTATCACTGAATCGACAGGCTCTCTTGGACCGTCACTACGCGCCAAAACTGCCGTTTATGATCAGCAAGGTAAGGCCATCGGGCTCGTCTCTGTAGGTTTTTTAATGACAGATGTGCAGCAAAATATTCGTACATACACATATGCGTGGATCTGGTTTATGGTGGGCGCGCTGATGATCGGCATATTGGGAAGCCTGGTTATAGCGCAACGGGTTCGGCGCGCACTGCATGGACTGGAGCCAGTGGAGATCGGACGGTTGTACCAGGAAAAGCAGGCCATTATTGAGTCCATCGGCGAAGGAATTATCGCAGTTAATAGTAAAGGACAAATCACACTTGCCAATCCACAGGCGGCTCGTTTGATCGGACTCCCCCCGGAAACCTCTATATATGGATGCGACCTTCGTCACTTGACGGGTGTCCCGGATGTACTGGTTGATATGCTTGTTGCAGATTACACAGTAGAGCATTCAACGATGGGGCCAGATCAGGGACAGCTCATATGGAATGAGGAAATTGAGGTCCAGCAGCGAACTGTAGTCGTCAGCCGTGTGCCGATCCAGGATCGATCCGGCCGCATTATGGGCACGGTTGCCAGTTTGCGTGACAAGACCGAACTACTCCACATGACACAACAGTTGACAGAGGTCAAAGATTATGCGGAAGTGCTGCGATCACAAACACACGAATACGCCAATCGGCTGTATCTGATATCCGGCCTGATTCAGTTGGAGTGTTATGACGAAGCGGTGGACTTTATCACCCAGGAATCAGAGGAATATCGTGTACACAGGCCGATTGCCACTGCTCTCCTGCCCGATTCAATCATCGCCAGCCTACTGATCGGCAAGAAGAAACAGGCGCTAGAAAAGGGGATTTTACTCCATTCTGATATTAAAGGAGCATTCTCAACCCAGTCTCCTACGTTGGAGTGGTCGTTTCTCGCTTCCATAGCCGGAAACCTGCTGGATAATGCCATGGAAGCAGTTGCGATGTCCTCCATCTCTGACGGACAGGTCTGGTTCCGGCTTGAAGAAACGACTGAAGCCATCATCGTCGAAGTTGCGGATAACGGATCGGGAATTTCGGACGATATCCAAGAAAAGCTGTTTGTCAGAGGAGCTTCGACCAAAGCAGAAGCAGGACATGGATATGGCCTTGCTCTTGTGCAGGAGTACACTGAACGAATGGGCGGTTCTATAGAAGTACACGAACGGCCTGGTGGTGGAAGTATTTTTGAGGTATACATTCCTTTACATAGGACAGATACGAGTATTGATGCAAAAGGAGGTTATGCCCATGAATGAGCGGGTTTTATCGGACATTGAGGTTCTTATTATTGAAGACGATCCGCGAATTGCGGAGATTAACCGCCGATTTATTGAAAAGGTGGATGGGTTCACCGTATGTGCAATCGCGACGAATGAATTTGAGGCAAAACTTCAACTGGACGTGCTCCGTCCTCCTCTAGTCGTACTGGATATTTATTTTCCTGATACTGATGGCCTAACCCTGCTATCGTTCATCAAGCAACACTATCCGGGGACAGATGTTATTATGCTGACTGCCGCCAAAGAAGCTGAAACAGTGGTACAAGCGGTTCGAGCAGGCGTGTTTGATTTTATCGTGAAGCCGCTTGTATTTGAGAGATTGCGTGCGACCTTGAAGGAATACGCCCGGTTTCGGCGACAAGTCACAACATGGCAAGAGGAACAATCCACGGTGGAGCAATCGGAAATTGACAGTTTGCTTCAAAGCGTGGGCACCGGTCGGATGGCAGGGAACGGAGTCGGAGAACTATGGGCCAAAGGCATCGATAAAGTGACTTGCGACAAAGTGCTAGATCTCCTGAATCGGCGGGGTGAGGTGACTACAGGTACGGTGGGAATTGAGCTGGGTATGAGCCGTTCTACAGCCAGAAGGTATCTGGAGTATTTAGTGGAAAGTGGCGATGCGCACCACGATCAGGTGTACGGAACCGTCGGCAGACCAGAGCGTATCTATCGCCGACAGCGGGGGGATGCATAAACCATCCATCTCTGATGTCCTGGTACTTCCCTCTCCTCCCATTCGTAATTTTAATGAATTTAATTCACCTAATCAATCAAAATGGTTTAAATGACCACATTATTTACGTCCTCCTTCCCGATTGCTAGAATGATCAACAGTTAGTTGATTGATAATGATTATCAGTTTCTCTGATAAACATACTTGGAACGGGGGATAACATATGGCAACACCGAAACAACCACTGCGCACAGGCATGCTGCTTGCAGTGATCTTGGCACTACTGACGGTCATTATGGCGGGATGTGGAAGTCAGTCCCAAGATAACAGCGCAGCAGCACCTCAAGCAACAGGCGACACTCGAATGATTAAACATGAGATGGGAGAAACCAAAGTTACGGGTACACCCAAAAGAATCGTAACCCTGGAATTCTCTTTTGTCGATGCTACAACCCAACTGGGTGTAACACCTGTCGGCATAGCTCAGGAAAATGACGATGATATTGATGGGCTGCTCGGCAAGAAAATCGACTTCACACCAGTAGGCACACGCAAACAGCCAAACCTGGAAACGATCAGCTCCTTGAAGCCGGATTTGATTATTGCCGATCTGAATCGTCATAAAAGCATATACAAAGAACTAAGCGAGATTGCTCCGACCATTGTTCTAAAGAGCCGCAATTCCTCCTATGAACAAAACCTGGCATCCTTCGGTGTCATCGCCGATGCATTGGGTGAGAAGAAAAAAGGCGAGCAAATTCTCGCTGCGCATAAAGCTACCATGGAAAAGTTGAAAGAAGGCATCAAAGCGGGTGAGCCACGCAGCGTATTGCTAGGGGTATTCCGCTCTGATTCACTATCGGCTCACGGCGCTTCATCCTTTGATGGACAACTGCTGGAGCAAGCGGGTATACACAATGCCCTTCAAAATACAAGCGAGCCTACCGTCAAGCTGACGCTGGAACAGATTGCACAAGCGGATCCTGATGTGATCTTTTTGGTGGAAGCCGATGAGAAGCTGATTGCGGAATGGAAGCAAAACCCGCTTTGGCAAAACATTACGGCCGTCAAAAAAGGGGAAGTTTACGAAGTGAACCGGGCACTGTGGACCCGGTACCGTGGACTCGGCTCAGCCGAGAAAATACTGGAGCAAGCCATTTCGCTTCTGTATCCCGCGCAAAGTAAAGGAGACGGCTCCCGTTGATCGGACAAGCCTCACGCGACCGGCTGAATAAGCCGGTCTTCTTTGCACTTATCGCTGCGTTGCTGGCTGGACTGCTGCTCAGCGTGGCGATTGGCCCGGTCAGAATGGACATCCCCACCATGCTGACTGCGCTGTTCACCGAGCATCCGTCCAAGGATCAGCTCATTGTCTTGACGGTACGCCTACCGCGTGCCGTTATTGGCCTGATCGTCGGGGCCGGGCTTGCCGTGGCTGGAGCCCTGATGCAGGCCATCACACGCAACCCGCTGGCTTCGCCGCAGGTATTCGGGGTCAGCTCAGGCGCTTCGCTGGCTGTCGTGCTGTCCGTCGTGCTGCTGCCGAATATCGGATCGTCCGGCAGCATTTATTTTGCTTTTGCCGGGGCCATCGCAGGCGGCTCCTTCGTATATGCGCTGGCCGGAACAGCGGGCATGACGCCGGTCAAGCTAGCCCTTGCCGGGATGGCCGTGCATCTGTTGCTGGCCTCCATCACCCAGGGACTGCTCGTGTTTAACGAGCAAATATCTGATGTGCTGTATTGGCTCGCCGGAGCCATCGACGGGTCCACTTGGGCCGACACGCGTCTGGTGCTGCCATGGTTCGCCGTGGGTATGATCCTTGCGCTGGCGCTGGCCCCCTCGCTATCTGTGCTGAGCCTCGGGACGGAGGTTGCACAGGGATTGGGACAAAACGTACGTCTTGTTCGCCTACTGGCCTCGGCCTCAGTGATTATGCTGGCAGGCTCTGCTATAGCGGTAGCCGGGTCCATCGGCTTTGTGGGCCTGATGGTGCCGAATATCATCAAGATATTTACAGGCGACAATTACAGACGGGTCATTCCCCTGTCTGCCATCTGCGGAGCTCTGCTGCTCACATATGCAGACGTGCTTGGACGATTTATTGCGTTTCCTTATGAATCGCCCGTTGGCATTGTAACCGCGCTGGTGGGTGCGCCCTTCTTTTTATACCTGGCGCATAAGAACGGGAGGGCTTCACGATGAAAAAACTGTGGATTTTACTCGCGCTCCTGCTGGGTGTTGCTTTTATAGCTATTGGCGTGGGCAGCACCTACATTACGCCCTCTGAGCTGATCACGGCTCTGACTGACCGGAATGCTTCTTCCTGGTTCATCGTTCACCATTATCGGCTGCCGCGCGGCCTGCTGGCCATCATGGCCGGAGCTGGGCTGGCAGTTGCCGGTGTTCTGCTCCAAGGTATGATCCGCAACCCGCTAGCCTCGCCAGATGTGGTAGGTGTATCCAAGGGCGCCGGATTTGCGGCGGTTCTCGTCATCGTACTGCTCCCCTCATCCCCAGTGGCGCTGTTGCCTGTAGCCGCCTTTGTCGGTGCCGGGCTAGCTGCACTGTTGCTCGTACAGCTTTCGATGAAGGGAGGCATGCGTCCCAATATGCTAGCCTTGACCGGACTGGCGGTGGGCGCTATTTTTCAGGCTGCGACCGACTATATACTGGTCAAGTATCCACTCGAAGCCAGCGATACGCTCACTTGGCTAGCTGGAAGTCTGTGGGGCAAAGGCTGGGACGAAGTGTATGGGCTACTGCCGTGGTTAATCGTGTTGCTGCCTCTCGCCTATACACTACAGCGCAAGCTGGACATTATGAGTCTAGATGAGGAAAGCTCTGCTGGGCTGGGTCTTAGCGTGAAGCGTGTGCGTACAGGACTGCTAGCTGTGTCAGTCGCCCTGGCTGCCTCCTGTGTCGCTGCCATCGGCTCCATCGGATTTATCGGACTGCTGGCCCCGCATCTGGCACGGCGGTTATTTGGCAATCGCCACCGCTATCTATTGCCCGGCTCGGCGATGATCGGCGCGCTGATTCTCGTCCTCGCCGACGCGCTCGGACGGGGTCTGAAGCCGCCGCTCGAAATTCCCGCTGGCATCGTGACAGCCGTCATTGGCGCGCCATATTTTTTGTATCTATTGCTGCGGGAACGTAAACAAAAAGGCAGCGGATAGGATGAGGATAAGGAGTTGCGCAGCGCAGCTAACGCTGCACTCTACCGTAGTGATTAGCTGCGCTACCTCCCCACCTGCACACCGATACGCTGATTAATTTCTTTTCTAAACGATTCATCATGTAGTAGCCTCTTTTTAAAATCATTTATCATTTCGGGAAAGCTGGCATTTGTGCTAGGATCCAAATCGTTAAAAAAGACAGCTAACTCTGTCAAATGCCCTTCCTTATCTGTCGCATACATGGCCAGTGTCAAAACGTAAGCTGTGGAGCCACCTTTTTGCCCAGTATATTTCAGGAATTGCTGGTTTTCAGGAAGAATCATAAGTGGTTTCTCCATGACCTCGGACAATAACTTTTGCTCAGCTTTTGTGAACCCTTGACGGCGGTTCAGCTTACTCATTAAAGAGGCATAATCGGCTGTCGTTGAAGCTATAAAACGATCCGTATTGATACGGTCATAATCCTGATCATACCAGGTCTTAATATCTGCGTTTCTCTTGTAAGAACCACTCACATCACGGCGCAGCTTGTTATGAATCACGCGGGCATATCGGCGAAATTCCGTATCAGACATCGCCTGAATGGCTTCTTTGACAGAATTATTATTCTTTGTATTATTCTAATTCTCACCTTGGCTCTCCTTCATCCGTTCGTAAGGAATTAGAATAGAGGATACAAAAGGATAAATGGGATCATGATTTTGCAAACCCAAGTTGGCTCTCGTCTGATTGATCGCTTCCAACCCCAATTTGTCCATTAAATACTCCGCATTGGCGTTGGAACTAAATTGAATCATTCCCTTGGCGACGTCACGTATAGATACAGTTTCATTTTGTATCCGCCCTTTGGCCTCCATATTCTTTAGCCACGCCGTATGAGCACCACCATCCAAACCCGGCAAATAAAACCTTTCCAGCGAAATCAGCTTCACTCTTTCATCCGGGTTGATCTGATCCACCGCCGCTTGCTTGGCATATTCGATCGCAATGATGGTTTTGACAGTGCTTGCCAAAGGCATCATCCGGTTTTCCTCTTGACCTGCCAGCTTTTTTCCATCTCTCAGAATCGTAATCGAAACTTTTTCTGCATTCGCCTCCACAAAATGAAGTAAACGCGTGGCAGCATCCTGTTCCTTCGTTTCACCTTTAACCTCGGCTGCAATCGCAGTTGTGAGCCGGACAGTATTCGGAGGATTAGCCACTTGATTCTGCATGAAAGATAGTAATCCTGTTGCCACACCCATAACGATGAGAGTTGTAGCCAAAATAGTTGCTACTATGATAAGGCGCTTTCGTTTCACTATAACCTCCCCCTGTATACATTTCATACATAGGTTTATTTTCCCATTTTTATATTTCAATTTCTATTTTAAACGAAAATACAGTACAAAAAATTTCATTACGTGTCATATTTTCAAATAACATAAAAAAGAGAGCCTCCTGTATATAACACAGGCTGACTCTCTTTCACTATCCTTCGACACTTAGGCTGGGTAGGGTACTTCCGTTCCATTCAAAATGAGGTGCATCCGAATTTCCGCTTTTAAGGAATCGGATACTGCACAATATTTTTCCTTGCCCATCTGAATCGCTTTCCATACGCGGTAATCTGGAATATCTCCATCTACGTGGAATGTCAGATCAATCGCTGTAAAGCCTGTCGGCATTTCTTCCTTGCGCGTACCTTCTGCATCAATATCAATGCGAGTGATGTCCGACAAGAAACGATCCAAAATCATCGTAATATCAATGCCCATACATCCTGCCAGACCTGCCAACAGCAGTTCCATGGGTGTCATCCCTTTACCATCACCGCCATAAGCCGCCGTAGCATCCATCCCTACAGAATAACCGGATGGTCCCTCCGAAGTAAACGCGCGTTTGCCGTGCCAAGTTGTAGATACTTTCATGTTCAAAGGCCTTCTTTCCATTTTAATAATCTATGATTCATCCTCGATCTTATTTTAAAATTCACTGATTTGGCGTAAAAACTTCTGTGTTCTCTCATGCTGGGGAGTGTCAAAAAACGCTTGTGGCGCTGCCTCCTCCAAAATGATACCATCTGCCATAAATACGACCTTGTCTGCCACCTCGCGAGCAAATTTCATCTCATGAGTAACGACGACCATCGTCATTCCGTCTTGAGCCAACTCTCGCATAACACCCAGCACTTCCCCTACCAGTTCGGGATCAAGCGCCGATGTCGGCTCGTCGAACAGCATAATCGCCGGGTCCATCGCCAGCGCACGTGCAATGGCTACCCGTTGCTGCTGTCCACCGGACAGACGTGAAGGATGTACATCCTGCTTGTCCGATAACCCCACCCGCTCCAACAACCGTTGTCCGATGGACATAGCCTTGTCGCGCGGCATTTTTTTTACTGTCAGCAGTCCTTCAATGACATTGCCGATTGCGGTTTTGTGCGGATACAGATTGAATTGCTGGAACACCATCCCCGTCTGTTTGCGAATATCACGAATGGCTGCTTGGCGGACACGAACGGGAGCCGTAGCATCGACCTCAATCCCATTCACCTCAAACTTGCCGGAAGACAGCTCTTCCAGACCGTTCAGGCAGCGCAGCAAGGTACTTTTACCTGAGCCACTCGGGCCGAGTAATACGACGATTTCACGAGCGGCAACCTGAAAATCAATGCTTTTCAGAACCTCTACCTGTCCGAATCGTTTACCTAATCCGTTTGTTGTTATCATCATCTATCATCTCCACCTTAATAAGCTCGAGCCAGACGCTTTTCCACCCGCTCCAGTATAGCGGAGAATCCAATGCTCATAATCCAGTACATCAAGCCAATTTCGAGTAGAAACGGCATGTAGCGCAAATACTGCGCCTGTAAAAGCTGTGCCTGCCGCATCAATTCAC
The DNA here is from genome assembly GCF_058895805.1 of Paenibacillus sp. NMA1017. NCBI lineage: Bacteria > Bacillati > Bacillota > Bacilli > Caryophanales > Paenibacillaceae > Paenibacillus > Paenibacillus sp. NMA1017. The sequence continues at coordinate 211,544 of NZ_JBZXYR010000008.1, forward strand.
TGACCCCGATCACCGACACCAGCGACGTTTCTTTAAGCATACCCACAAATGTATTCCCCATCGGTGCAATTGCAATGCGTACCGCCTGAGGAAGAATAATACGCCACATCGTTTGACCGGGCGACATTCCCGTTGCATAAGCTGCCTCGGTCTGTCCCTGGGGTACGGCTAAAATAGCTCCACGGAACGTCTCCGATAAGTACGCCCCTGTATTAATACTGAGTGCCAGACAAGCAGCTGTCAGCGATCCAAATGATATTCCATAATCATCCAGTCCATAATAAATGACCGCAATCTGCACCAAAACCGGCGTCCCCCGAATGATCGATACATACATGCGCGCCAGCCATCGAACGGGTCGATTACCCTTTAACCGGGCCACAGCAACAACCAAACCAATGATTAGGCCAAAAAACATAGAAACAATCGTAATATATAGCGTATAATAAGCACCCTTTAATAAAAAAGGGACGTTCTCCCACATTAATTCAAGCATCGGTTATATTCCCTTCTTTCAGACGAGTGGCCCCATGTCAGCATAAAGCCAAGACCGGAGCCAGACGCCTGTAACAGGCTTACGTTATTCTTTTGGCTCCTCGCCAAACCATTTTTTGAAAATTGTTTTGTAAGTGCCGTCTTCCTTCATTTCCTTCAGAGCCTTGTTCAAGGCTTCTTTGAGCTCAGGAGTTTTCTGGTTAATGGCTACACCCGCTTGATCCGATTTAATCGGCTCGCCTACGGCTTTAATTTGGAACCCGTTTTTATCGATAATAGGCTTGAGAGCATACAGATTGTTGATTGTTGCGTCAATACGACCAGAGTTTAGATCCTTTAAGGAAGTAATGACATCATCATACGTTTTAATCTCAAAATCGCCTACCTTCGGCAGTACTTCATTCCGCAGATAAGATTCATCATTCGTTCCCAGGCCGACACCAATGGTTTTGCCTTTAAAGTCCTCTAGCTTGGTAATATCATTTGTTTTGCTGTTTACGATAATGTTTACATTGTTTGTAATATAAGGCTCTGTGAAGTCAATAGCCTTCTTACGATCCTCTGTAATCGTCACTTGGCTAATCACTGCATCGAATTTTTTCTTTTGCAAACTTGGAACCAGTCCCGAGAATTCTTGTGCCGTGAACTCCGGTTTCACTCCAATCCGCTTCGCCAATTCTTTGGCGATATCCACATCAAATCCGTCCAATTCCTTGTTATCGTTCAAGAAATTGTACGGCGGATAGGTGCCCATCATACCTACCTTCATTACACCAGCCTTCTTGATGGCTTCGAGCTGGTTACTCGCTGCCACATTACTGCTACCCGCTCCATTGCTAGTATTAGAAGCTTCTGGCTTTGTACCGCAAGCGCTCAGCACAAGGCTGAACAATGCCAGAGCCATGAGTGTAGTTATCAAGAACCCTTTTTTACGTGTTTTCATGTATCCTTCTCTCCTGTCTGGATGTAAATGATTGAGTTCATATATGTGATTTGGCTATAGTATTTGTTGCCAACTACCCATTCATGCGATGTTGACCCTCTAGCTTTGACCTAATAGTCCGTAAAATTCAAAATTAGCCGCCTCTGCTGCTAATCTTTTCGCGGTTATCTGCGTGATGTGGTCATATGTTCCCTCTGAACCAAATAGCCAGCGTGTAATGACACCTTCGATCATGCTCATGAGTAGTGCCGCCCTTAATTCGACATCCAATTCGGCAGGCAGCATATTCAGCTCGATCGCTCTTTCCATATTGCGCCGGAATGCCATCTCCATCGCGGCCCTTGTCTCTCGGATACTCTGGCGCACCGGTTCATCGACACCACTGCCGATCAGCAGCAACCCCATCAGATAGCGGTTCTCCAATGCAAAATCAAATAATCGAACAAACAGCGCTTCCGAAGCCTTAACCATATCAGCCAGCGTTCCCGCATCACGGCGATATCCCTGTCCAATCGCTGACAGTAGTTGTTCACGACCGGTAGCGATAATCTCCAGCGCCAGTGCCTCTTTGCTTTTAAAATGCCAATAAAACGTGCCTTGGGCTACTCCCGCCTCTACCACGATATCTGAAATCTTCGTTTGGTGGTAACCCTGCTCGGCGAACCGCTTTAATGCAATGTGAAGAAGCTGTGTTCTACGGTCTGTTTCTTCTCCCGCGTGCTCAGCAGGTTGGTCATTTGAGACGGTCTCGGACTGCTTCGCCTTCCGTGGCTGCATGGGCTTCATCCTCCCGATTGATCAGTCAGTCAGTTTTGTATTTTTAATCCTATAGGATAAGTATACTTTTGTCAAACGAAAAAAGAGAACCTTCACAGAGGTCCCCTTTTTCCTATATATTGCTGCTACAGCAATGCTTTTGCCGCAATATCCGTACGGTTTTGTTTACCTTCAAAGGTAATACGATCCGCCTGTTCGTAAGCTTTGTTCCGTGCCCCGGCAATATCACGTCCCAAGCCGACCACACCTAATACACGTCCGCCGTTCGTTACCCACTCGCCCTGTTCGTTGATGCCCGTTCCAGCATGGAACACGATAGCTTCGTCTACCTGTTCCAATCCGTGGATAGGGACGTCTTTGGCGTAAGCTCCAGGATAACCTCCGGATGCCAGCACCACGCACACTGCCGCTTCGTCCTTCCACTCGATCTCCACCTGATCCAGCGTGCCATTCACAGCAGCGAGAAAAATATCGAGCAGATCGGATTTCAAACGAGGCAGAACCACTTGAGTTTCCGGATCACCGAAACGTGCATTAAACTCAATGGTCTTCGGCTTGCCGTCCGGTGAAATCATCAATCCGGCAAATAATACACCTCGGAACGGGCGCCCTTCAGCAACCATGGCCTTGGCCGTCGGCTTAATAATCGTCTCAATAGCTTCCTCAACAATGGAGTTGGCTATGTGAGGCAACGGAGAATACGTACCCATGCCACCTGTATTCGGCCCTTTGTCACCATCAAAAATGGGCTTGTGGTCTTGTGCTGCGGCCATCGGACGAACCGTTTCACCGTCGACAAAGGAGAGAATCGACATTTCCTGACCAGCCAGAAACTCCTCGATCACGACTTGCGCCCCGGCTTCACCAAACACCTTGGTCACCATAATGTCAGAGAGAGCCTTTTCCGCTTCCTCCATCGAGTAAGCGACCGTTACCCCTTTGCCTGCCGCCAATCCGTCTGCCTTAATGACAACCGGAATCGGTTGTTCCTTCAAGTATGCATGTGCTTCCTCGTAAGTATAAAACTTGCGATAGGTTGCTGTTGGAATATGATATTTATGGAGCAAATCCTTCATGAAGATTTTGCTACCTTCAATTTCCGCTGCATTTTTACGCGGTCCGAATACTGAAATGCCTTTCGCTTCAAAAGCATCCACAATGCCATCTGCCAGCGGATCATCGGGACCAACCACGACAAGTCCTACCTTTTTGGATTCCGCCAGCTCTGTCAGCGCATCAAAGTCACTCACCGGAATCGGCACGCACTCCGCTAACTGTCCGATACCAGCATTGCCTGGTGCGCAATAGATTTGCCCGGCCTTGGGGCTTTTCTTCAGCGCCCACACAATTGCATGTTCGCGGCCGCCCCCTCCGATAACCAAAATATCCATTCAGGTGATTCCTCCCGCTCCCATTAAGATTGTTCAGATGAAAATGCTGCTGCATCCTCAACTCACACAAGTTAGTGCTTGAAATGACGTACGCCCGTAAAGACCATGGCAATGCCGTATTCGTTAGCAACCTTGATGGACTCTTCGTCTTTAATGGAGCCGCCCGGCTGAATAACTGCTGTGATGCCTGCTTTAGCTGCCAACTCCAACGTATCGCCCATCGGGAAAAATGCATCGGACGCCAGTACGGCACCTTTTGCTTTGTCACCGGCCTGCTCGATAGCAATCTTGGCCGCACCGACTCGGTTCATTTGTCCAGCGCCTACGCCAATGGTCATATTATCTGCCGCCAGTACGATGGCGTTGGATTTCACATGCTTGACCACTTTCCAGCTAAACAAAAGCTGTTTCAGTTCTTCCTCGGATGGTGCCCGCTCCGTTACAACTGTAAGTGCATCCGAGTCTACAGCGTGAATGTCATTTTGCTGAACGACCATGCCGCCTTCAATGGAAGTTACGACGAAACGGCTCTCTGCCTGTTCAGACCGGGAAAGCTCACCCAGATCAAGCAAACGAATATTTTTCTTTTTCGTTAAAATCTCCAATGCTTCTTTCGTAAAGCCCGGTGCCAGTACAATTTCCAAAAAGATTTCACTCAGCTTATTTGCTGTATCACCGTCAATAATCCGGTTAGCCGCTACGATGCCACCAAAAATCGAGGTTGGATCAGCAGCATACGCCTTGCTGTACGCTTCATAAATACTGCCGCCAATTCCCACACCACATGGATTCATATGCTTAACTGCTACTACTGTAGGTTCGCTGAATTCTTTGACAATTTGCAAAGCTGCATTAGCATCATTGATGTTATTGTAAGACAGCTCTTTGCCGTGAAGTTGTTTCGCTGTTGTCAGTGTACCCTTTGCCGCCAATGGCTCACGGTAAAATGCCGCCTGCTGGTGCGGATTTTCGCCATAACGCAAATCCTGAATTTTTTCATAGGTTACAGTGTAACGTTCAGGCAACGGCTCACCTGTCACATTCGACAAATAATCGGATATCAAAGCGTCGTATGACGCCGTATGACGGAACACTTTTGCGGCCAAACGCTTACGGGTATTCAGTTCCGTATCGCCATCCTTACGGATTTCCTCCAGCACTGTGCTATAGTCATCAGCATCGACTACCACACTGACAAAAGCATGATTTTTTGCCGCAGAACGCAGCATCGTTGGACCGCCGATGTCGATGTTTTCAATCGCATCCTCATAAGTTACACCGGGTTTGGCGATCGTTTCCGCAAAAGGATACAGATTCACAACGACCAGATCAATATAACCCAATCCAAGTTCTTTCATCTGACGCTGATGCTCTTCATTATCCCGAACAGCCAGCAAGCCGCTGTGTACCGCAGGGTGGAGTGTTTTAACACGTCCATCCATAATTTCAGGAAAACCCGTTACCTCTGAAATGCCGATGACGGGAATGCCCTCCTTCGACAACAAGCTGCTCGTTCCCCCTGTCGAAACGATCTCCACACCCAATTTGGACAACTCGCGACAAAATTCCACGATCCCCCGCTTATCCGATACGCTGACGAGCGCTCTTTTAATACTCACCCTGTCTCCTCCTTTAACTCTTTCAGAATTTTGCAAAATTCTCTTTTATCATTTTATTTCCCGAGAAATATCGGAAAATGCCTGTACAGCATCCTTGATATGACAATGATATGACAAATTACAATCATTCTTAGAGAAGTGAAATCACTTTGCGACCATCTAATTGGATTTTGCCTTGGGCCAATTTGCCAACTACCTCTGGATATAGCTGACGTTCCACGGATTGAATGGCTGCGGATAAGGATTCCGCTGTATCATAGTCGTCAACTTCCACGACACGCTGGGCAATAATGGCCCCCGTATCCATGCCCCCGTCCACAAAATGAACGGTGACGCCACTTACCTTGACCCCATAGGTCAATGCCTGTCCAACAGCATCTTTCCCTGGAAATGCGGGAAGTAGTGACGGATGAATATTAATGATTTTTCCGGCGTAGGCATCGACCATGACGCTGGATAGCAAACGCATGTAGCCAGCTAACACGATGAGATCAATCGATTTCTGCTCCAGTAAAGTCACCAGTTCACGCTCATAGTCTTCTCGAGAAGGATATTCTTTGGGTCGAAAAGTATGGCACGCAATTCCAGCTTTCTGTGCTCTAGCTACGGCAGGAGCCGCAGGCTTGTCACAGATGAGCAATTCTACCGAAGCGCCGCCCAGTTCTCCTCGCGCAGCCGCATCCACCAATGACTGAAAATTCGTCCCTTCCCCTGATGCAAAAACAGCAATCCGGTACTCGTTCATTACACCTCGGCTCCCGTAAAGGTCACGATAGAACTGCCTTCCGTTACTTTTCCGATCACATATGCGGCTTCGCCCTGTTCCTTCAGAACTTCGAGTGCAGTCTGTGCATGTTCTTCGCTTATAACGATTACCATTCCAATTCCCATATTAAAGGTTGTGAACATGTCTTTGTTGGAGATTGCGCCTTTTTCCTGCATGAGCTGGAAGATTGGCAAAATCGGCCAAGTGCCGTATTCTATATCCACATTGACGTGATCCGGTAACACTCTAGGGATATTTTCAATAAAACCGCCACCTGTGATATGCGCCATGCCTTTTACTTTTACCTTGTCCAGCAATGCCAAAACGGATTTCACGTAAATTTTTGTTGGCTCCAGCAGCACATCGCCCAGTTTGCCGTTCAAGCCTTCGATTTCATCATGCAAATCATAGCCCTGCTGTTCCAACAACAGCTTACGAACTAGTGAGAAGCCATTACTGTGTACTCCGCTGGAGGCCAATCCGATAACAGTATCTCCAGGGGCAATAGAGCTGCCGTTGATGATTTTGCTCTTATCTACAACCCCTACCGTGAATCCAGCAATATCATATTCACCCTCGCTGTACATCCCTGGCATTTCTGCGGTTTCACCGCCGACCAGCGCACAGCCCGATTGATGGCACCCCTCTGCGATTCCAGAAACTATAGCTTCAATTTTCTCGGGCACGACCTTGTCACAAGCGAGGTAATCCAGAAAAAAGAGTGGCTCCGCGCCCCCGACGATAATATCGTTTACACACATCGCAACCGCGTCAATACCAATGGTGTCATGACGATCCATTGCGAAAGCAAGCTTCAGCTTCGTGCCGACACCATCGGTACCGGAAACGAGTACAGGCTCCTCGTACTTATCCTTATTCAGGCCGAACAACGCACCGAATCCGCCCAAGTCCGTCAGCACTTCGGGACGGAAGGTACGTTTAACGTGCTTTTTCATCCGTTCTACTGCTTCATTACCGGCAGCGATATCTACCCCTGCGTTTTTGTATGCTTCGGACATTCATGAACACTCCTTCAAATGATTGACCCTCCTAAGTCCTCCCTAACAGGGAGGATTCCATGGGGCTGCTCCCCCTGGACCCTCAAGAGTCGGTCAGATGTGTAAGGTTGGGTGCTGCTTGGTGGTTGGTTCGTGCTGTGAGTCGCGTGCTTTCCTTTGTGAATTGCGGGTCATTCCCGCAACTCACAAGGACACGCTTTAGTGCGTGGCCGCCTATGCAGCGCGGCGGCGAGGCACGTCCCTGACTGTTTGCTTCGCAAAGGCGGGGACGTGCCGGGCAAAGAAGTGAGCGGCGCCAACGGGCGGCTTACTTCTTTGCCCTTTGAGGCAGGCAGCTTCGCCCTGCCTGCTATTGAGCTTCGCTTCGCTGGCTCAACCTTACAAGCGCAGGTGACTTTTTACGAGTCACCCTCCCGCTAAAAACTCATGGCATGAAATAGTTATGCCATGAGTTTTTAACTGCCTTACCTGTCCTCTTCCCCACAGGGAACAGAAGAGAGACAGGCACTGCTGCAAAATGCTGCACACCTGAGGAACACAGCGGGTGGAAGGATTCTGGAGAAGCGAAGCGTTCGCCTTTGCCGCTGGATTCCAACCCTGCAAGGGTTATTCCAATCCAGGAATCCAGCGGCAACAGCGATCGGAAGAACCTTCCACACGCGGAGTGGCTCTCTCAGAACCCCACCACTTGCTCATACACCTCTTTTGTTCCCTTTTCTCAACAACTACATCCGAACTTTTCTTCACCTTTGAAATCTACCTGTGTCGGGTAATCATTATCAAAACAGGCTAGGCACAAGCCGCCTTTGTAATCCTGTTCGTTATATCCGCCTACAGCGGCAATCAAACCCTCTGCGCTCATAAAGTAAAGCGAATCGGCGTTAATTTCCTCACGAATTTCCTCGACGGTTTTGGATGAAGCAATCAGTTCCCGGCGATCCGGCGTGTCAATACCGTAGAAGCACGGGTTTTTGAAAGGCGGCGAGGTAATACGTACATGTACCTCCAACGCTCCCGCATCACGCAGCATATTCACGATTCGACGGGATGTAGTGCCCCGGACGATAGAATCATCGATCATAATGACTCGTTTACCTTCAACAACACGGCGTACAGCGCTCAGCTTCATTTTCACACCCTGCTCGCGTAGCTCCTGACTCGGCTGAATGAAGGTACGTCCAGTGTATTTATTTTTAATCATGCCCAGCTCATAAGGAATACCTGTCTGCTCTGCATAACCAATCGCAGCCGAAATACTGGAATCCGGCACTCCTGTCACCAGATCCGCATCGACAAAAGCTTCCAACGCCATCTGGCTACCCATTCTTTTGCGTGCAGCATGAAGATTAGAACCATTCAAGTCACTGTCAGGACGAGCAAAATAAATATACTCCATCGCACATAACGCTTTACGGTGCTTATCTTCCGTGTACCGATCTTCATGCAAGCCGTTTTTATCCAGCACCAGCAGTTCACCCGGCTCGATATCGCGCAGCAGTTCTGCACCAATCGTTTCCAGGGCACAAGACTCGGATGCGAACAGATAAGCATCTCCCAGTCTGCCCATTGTGATTGGACGCAGACCATTGGGGTCGGAAGCCACGAGCAGCTTGTCGTTGGTCATAATGAGAAAAGCAAATCCGCCGACAATACGCTTCAATGCATCCTTCGCGGCCTCCACCAAATCCTTGGACGATCGTGCGATCAAATGCGCCACTACTTCTGTATCGCTGGTCGTTTGAAAAATAGACCCGCCCTGCTCCAGCTCATGCCGGATTTGCAAAGCATTCACGATATTTCCGTTCGTCGCTACTGCCAAATCGCCATCACGATACTTGAACACCAAAGGCTGTGCATTCGTCAGCTTACTGTCTCCACTTGTCGAGTAGCGCACATGTCCTATGGCGATATCGCCTGTCAGCGAAGCCATCAAATCTTTATTGAATACTTCTTTTACAAGACCCATTCCACGATGATAATGGAACTCGTCGCCACTGCTCACACAGATGCCTGCACTTTCCTCTCCGCGATGCTGGAGTGCATGCAATCCGTAATATGCTAGGGAAGCGGCATCGGAGTGTCTATACACTCCAAACACGCCGCATTCCTCTTTTAATTTATCAAACAGCCCCTCTTTACCAGAGCCTTCATTATAATAATCTCCAGTCCACAACGTCCGTGCTGTTATTTCATCAGACATGGAATGACATCCTCCCAGATTTGCTTCAAACTGGCGACTCCCTCGTTCAAAGCGGGTTGTCCGTTCACCTCAACTGTCAATTGTGATCCTTCAACTTTTCCTAATACGGTAACAGGCACTTCCAGACCACGCAGATGTGCTTCCAAAGCAGACGCTTTATCCGGTGATGCAGATAACAAAATGCGGGATTGACTTTCGCTGAACAAAGCATGGTCAGGGCGCAAAGACGTTTCTACGTTGACCTGTGCTCCCAATCCGCCGCTAATGCCGGATTCGGCAAGCGCTACAGCCAATCCGCCCTCTGCGAGATCATGTGCGGATTGTACCAATCCAGCCTGAATCGCTCCTAGTACCGCGGTCAGCAGTTTTTTCTCTACGTTCAAATCCAGCTCAGGCGGGCGTCCCTCGGATACACCGTGTACAACAGCTTGGAACTCACTGCCTCCCAGCTCGGCCTTCGTTTCCCCCACCAAGAAAATCACATCACCCTCGGCTTTGAAGCCTTGTGTAGTAATATGATCTGTATCATGTACCAGACCTACCATACCGACAACCGGCGTCGGATAGATGGAGCCTTTGGTATTTTCGTTGTACAAGCTAACATTACCCCCGATAACAGGTGTATCCAGTACACGGCAAGCTTCAGCCATACCATCCACGGCTTTTTCCATTTGCCAGAAAATATCCGGCTTTTCAGGGTTACCGAAGTTCAGGTTATCTGTAATCGCCAACGGCTCGCCGCCAGAACATACAATGTTACGTGCTGCTTCGCTGACTGCAATCCGTCCGCCTACCTCTGGGTCAAGGTATACATAACGTCCGTTACAATCTGTCGTCATGGCGAGTCCCTTACGAGTTCCGCGTACAGTCACAACAGCTGCATCCGATCCCGGACGAACGGCTGTACTCGTACGAACCATGTAGTCATATTGCTCGTATACCCATTTCTTACTAGCTACACTTGGTGAAGACAGCACCTTTTTCAGCGCACCGTTCAAATCCATCACTTCTGCATACCGAAGTGTGTCAATGGCAGCATTTTGCTCATAATAAGCAGGGACTTCGGAAGGCTTATCATAAATCGGGCATTCATCAACCAGCGCCGTCACTGGCATATCTCCGACCACTTCATTGTGATGGAACAAACGCAAACGACCGTCATCCGTCACTTTACCGACCTTGGCACAAATAACGCCCCAGCGCTCGAAAATTTCCAGTGCCTGTGCTTCATCCTTAGGCTCTACTACGAACAGCATCCGTTCCTGTGATTCGGACAGCATCATTTCATAAGGGGTCATGCCCTCTTCACGCTGTGGTACTTGATCCAGATACAGCTCCAGGCCGTTGCCAGCCTTACTCGCCATCTCCGCGCTGGAACAGGTAAGTCCTGCGGCGCCCATATCCTGAATACCCAGCACAATACCACTGTCGATCAGTTCCAGACATGATTCCATAACCAGCTTCTCCATGAATGGATCGCCCACTTGAACCGCAGTCCGATTCGCTTCGGATTCCTCTGTCAGCTCAACCGATGCGAAGGTCGCCCCGTGAATCCCGTCACGGCCTGTCGGAGGCCCCACATAAAATACCGGATTGCCGACCCCTTTTGCCACACCGCGTTGGATTTTATCATGGTCAATCAGTCCAACACACATTGCATTGACGAGCGGATTGCCTTCATAGCTTTCGTCAAATACAACCTCTCCACCTACGGTCGGAATACCGATACAGTTCCCGTAGCCCGCGATACCAGATACCACATGCTCGAACAAATATTTCACACGGTCGCTCTCCAGCTTGCCAAAACGCAGAGAGTTCAACACCGCAACTGGTCTTGCACCCATGGAGAAAATATCACGGATGATACCGCCTACCCCAGTCGCTGCCCCTTGAAAAGGCTCCACAGCCGACGGATGGTTATGGCTTTCGATTTTAAATACAACCGCTTGGTTGTCACCGATATCTACAATGCCTGCACCCTCACCGGGTCCCATCAGAACTCGCGGACCGCTCGTTGGAAAACGACGCAGCAGCGGCTTGGAGTTTTTATAAGCACAATGCTCTGACCACATGACACTGAACACGCCAATCTCTGTATAATTCGGCTGACGTCCCATGAATTCACAGATCAACGCATATTCACTGTCCGATACACCCATCTGCTGATACAGTTTATGTTCGGCAACCTGCTCTGCCGTCGGTTCCTTAGCGGACACTTGCTGCGCCATGTCGATCCCTCCAAGCGTTCAAAATAGATGTAAACATACGTTTGCCGTCATCTGTTCCAAGCAATGCGTCCACCGCGCGTTCCGGGTGGGGCATCATGCCCAGCACATTACCTTGTTCATTACAAATCCCTGCAATATCCGTCATGGAACCATTGGGATTATCTTTATACGTAAATACGATCTGATTGTTCGCCTGCAAACGAGCCAGCGTCTCATCATCACAGTAATAGTTGCCTTCACCATGTGCGATCGGAATAGTGATCTTTTCACCAGCAGCATAATCTCTTGTAAAAGGCGTTTGGTTATTCGCAACCTGCAACACCGTATCCCGGCATAGGAATTTCATCGACAGATTACGGCGTAAGGCCCCTGGCAGCAGCCCAGCTTCGGTCAGAATTTGAAATCCATTGCAAATCCCTAAAATATATTTGCCCTCGGCAGCCGCTTTGGCAACTTCCTTCATCACCGGAGCAAACCGGGAAATCGCGCCGCAACGCAGGTAATCCCCGTAGGAGAAGCCTCCTGGAACAAGAATACAATCATAAGGCGACAGATCCGTCGCAGTATGCCAAACATAATCGACAGGTTCACCGACCGTGTCCTCTACCGCCTTATAGCAGTCAATATCACAGTTGGAGCCCGGAAAAACCAGAACTGCAAATTTCATGGAATCAGCCCTCCAGTTCGTAGCGGTAGTCTTCAATGACCGTGTTGGCCAACAGCTTTTCGCACATCTCAATGATGCGCTTTTCAGCACTCTCGCGGTCTGTTGTATCCAGATGCAATTCCATATACTTACCAATTCTGACGCTGTCCACTTCTCCGAAACCCATAGAATGCAGTGCGCCTTGCACCGCAACCCCCTGCGGGTCCAAAACGCTTTGCTTAATCGTGACATAGACTGTTGCTTTCATCATGTTCCTTCAGTTCCTCCTCCGAATGAGTGAATCCTATTGGTTGAATTATGATTACTATTTACTGTGCCGTCAGACGCCGCCAAATATCCGTATATCTTGCAGTTGTTTCTTCTACGACCTCAGCAGGCAACGGATCGGGCTTGCTATTCTTGTCCCAACCGGATGATGCCAAATAGCTTCGTACCGGCTCCTTATCCATGCTGTCAATCTCAACATCCAGCTCATACTTTTCCTGCGCCCAAAAACGGGATGAATCTGGAGTGAAAATTTCGTCAATCAAAATCACCTTACCGTTAACAAGACCAAACTCAAACTTGCAATCGGCTAAAATAATCCCCCGCTTTTCGCAGAAAGCACGTGCAAATTCATACAACGCCAAGCTCTTTTCCTCAAGCTCACCTGTTAGTTCAACCCCGACCAGTTCTTTCATTTGGTGAAGGGAAATGTCCTCGTCGTGTCCGACGTCGTTTTTCGCTGCTGGTGTAAATAGAGGCTTGGGAAAGCGTTCATTCTTGCGCAGCCCCTCTGGCAATGGAATGCCATTCACCTCACCGTTTTGCTCATACTGACGCCAGCCGCCTCCGGTAATATATCCGCGCACCACACACTCAATGTCGATGCGTTCAGCCTTCAGCGTGACCATGATCCGGTCCTTCAGCACCTCTTTATTCTGTTCGTCGATCACATGCCCGAGCTTGTTCACATCAGTGTGCACGACATGGTTCTCCAACAAGTCTTTCGTCTGCTCAAACCAGAAAGCGCTGAGCTTATTCAGCACGTTCCCCTTTTCGGGCACGGGCGGCTCTAACACATAATCAAAAGCCGAGATTCGGTCTGTCACGACAATCAGAAAATGCTCTCCGAGATCATACAGTTCACGCACCTTGCCTTTGTACAAGAGCGGCGCATGAATCAGACCTTCGGCAGTAGACAATGACATTTCATTACACCTCTTTCAAAAGAGTATTGCCCCTCAAACCTTTGCCCCTCCTAAATCCTCCCCTCGGGGAGGACCCCCAGGGCTGCTGCCCTCGGGACTCCCGCAAGGGTCGGCTAGTGAGCTCGATGAGGGCGTTTATTATGTGACTGGAGTGGTGTGGGGCGCGTTTCGCTGGATGAAAGCTTGTTCGCACAAGCTTTCATCCAGCAACGCTTTTACGTTGGCGCATATCGACGTTTTTACGAGCGTTCGCTTCGTATCAACTTTGCAACTTTATATGCAGCTTACGGTTGTACCATGGCTCGGCGTAAGACATACCGCCAAACCCTTCGGCCCGTGGCCGTAGCTCGGCACGTCATGCCGCCGAGCATTCAGGCTTCGCCTGTTGTGCGCATGTGCTACGCTGCGCACGGATACGGTGGCTCAAGGCTTTGATCTTGAGCCTGCGCGTGCTCGTGAGGGCCATGGGCTGTTTGCTACGCAAATTCGGCAGCCCTCACGAGCACGTTGCTTTGCGATAGAAAAGCAGTGGAACACGCTTTTCTATCGCTCTTGGGGAAGTGCGACATCTTATGTGTCGCACCTTCCCTAGTTCTGCTCCCACACGAGGGTTGGTGCTGGGTGCAGCGGAGTGGACGGAATCGTTCTGGAGAAGCGTTAGCGCTTGCCTTTGCCCCTGGATTCCAACCTTTACAGGTTTATTCCAATCCAGGAATCCAGGGGCAACAGCAATCGGAAGAATGATCCGTTCGCGCAGCGGCCTCACCAAAGCACCAACCTTCCTCCTATTCCCCTAATCCCAGCTTTTTGAAGATCGTATCCACGTTCTTCAGATGCCAGGCTGGGTTGAACGCGTCCTCGATTTCGTCTGCGCTGAGCACGGCAGTAATTTCCGGGGTCGCCTCTACGATTTCGCGGAATTGGCGTTGCTCCTCCCATGCCTGCATAGCACGCGGCTGCACGGTATCGTAGGCTTTTTCACGACTAAAGCCTTTGTCGATCAGCTTCGTCATAATACGACCGGAGAACGGTACGCCGTACGTACGGGCCATATTGCGCTTCATATTTTCAGGGAAGACCGTCAGATTTTTTACGATATTGCCAAAACGGTTCAGCATGTAGTTCAACAGCATCGTTGCATCCGGCAGAATGATGCGTTCTACGGAAGAATGCGAAATGTCGCGTTCATGCCACAGGGTTACGTTCTCATACGCCGATACCATATGCCCACGAATCACGCGTGCCAGACCGGAGATGTTTTCACTTCCGATCGGATTGCGTTTATGTGGCATCGCGGAAGATCCCTTTTGACCCTTGGCAAAGGCTTCTTCCACCTCACGGAACTCACTCTTTTGCAGAGCACGGACTTCTGTAGCAAATTTGTCCAACGATGTGGCGATCAACGCTAATGTTGCCATGTATTCGGCATGACGGTCGCGCTGTAGTGTCTGTGTAGAAATCGGTGCAGGCTTGGTGCCCAGCTTGCGGCATACAAATTCTTCTACAGCCGGATCAATGTTGGCATATGTTCCCACTGCACCGGACATTTTACCGTATTGTACTTGGTCAGCCGCAAAACGAAAGCGTTCCAGATTGCGCTTCATTTCCTCGTACCACAATCCCATTTTTAGTCCGAATGTGGTCGGCTCGGCATGCACTCCATGTGTACGTCCCATCATCGGTGTATGCTTGTAAGCCAATGCCTTTTCCTTCAAAATTTCAATAAAATTCAAGATATCGCGTTCCAGGATTTCATTCGCCTGCTTTAAAAGGTAACCCAGTGCCGTATCAACTACATCTGTGGAGGTCAAACCATAATGTACCCATTTGCGCTCGTCTCCAAGACTTTCGGACACCGTGCGAGTAAAAGCAATGACATCATGTCTTGTCTCCTGCTCAATTTCATAGATCCGCTCAATATCAAAACTTGCATTCTTACGAAGAGCCACGGTATCCTCTTTTGGAATAACCCCTAATTCCGCCCAAGCTTCACAAGCACATAGCTCTACTTCCAGCCACGCTTTAAATTTATTTTCTTCCGTCCAAATCGCTCTCATTTCCGGTCTACTATAGCGTTCGATCATGACTATTTATTCCCCCAAATATTGGTTTGTTCAATCCATTCCAGCGCTTGTTCCGCATCCTGGCACAATAGATTAATATGTCCCATCTTTCGGCCTGGCTTGGCTTCACTTTTTCCATACAAATGCAGCTTGGGTACAACGTCCAATCTTTCAGCTTCAGCATCCGATTGCGCAAACCGCCGAACCACGTCCTCCAAATGCTCACCTAGCACATTGACCATCACAACGGAAGTCAACAGCTTCGTGCTGCCTAAGGGTAAACCGCAAATCGCACGTATGTGCTGCTCGAATTGCGACGTCGCGCATCCCTCCATCGTGTAATGACCAGAGTTATGCGGTCGTGGTGCCAACTCATTAACGTACAATTGTCCGTCTTCGGTGACAAACATCTCCACAGCGAGCAGTCCCACCGCACCCAGCGACTCTGCCACAGCCAGCGCTAACTTGCGTGCTTCCTCCCGGACAGGTTCTGGCACGCGTGCAGGTACAATCGACGTGTGCAAAATATTGTTCACGTGAATGTTTTCCGCAGGTGGAAAGGCTTTGGCTTCACCGTTCGTGCTGCGAGCTACAATCACCGAGATTTCGCAGCGAAAACGGATGAACTGTTCCAATACCAGTTCGACACCGCCTCCAGCCAGTTGTTCGTAGGCAGCCGTAGCTTCCTCCGGTTGGCGAATGACTACTTGTCCCTTGCCATCATAACCACCGACTGCTGTCTTGAGCACACACGGTACACCTAGTTCAGCTACCGCTTGGACCATATCCGCAGGACTACTGATTTCACGATACGGAGCGACAGGGACACCAGCAGCTTCAATAGAATGCTTTTCTCTCAGACGATGCTGTGTTGTGTACAAAAGACTGCTGCCTTGCGGCACACTGGATTCCTGTTCCAAAAGTGCAGCCACACCCGCGTCCACATTTTCAAACTCATACGTGATCACATCGCACCGCTCAGCCAACTCTCTGGCCGCTTGCTCATCATCATAGGCAGCGCGGATTTGTTCTGACACCTGTCCACAAGGGCTATCCGGTGCAGGGTCCAGCGTCACAAAGCAATATCCTAGATTGGTTCCCGCCAGTACAAGCATTCTTCCTAATTGCCCGCCTCCTAAAAGTCCAATCGTTGTACCAGGAGGTCGGACACGGCCTTTGGGTTCACATGCCCCATTCATAGCGAGTCACTGCCTTCCAGCACCTCATCACGGATACGGTCGCGTCTCGCCAAAACCCGCTGGCTTATCTTTTCGTCAAAAGCGCCTAATATTTGTGCTGCCAGCAGCCCTGCATTCGTAGCACCTGCCTTACCGATTGCCACAGTAGCAACCGGAATACCACCCGGCATCTGCACAATGGAGAGCAGGGAGTCTAGACCGTTCAGAGCCTTCGACTGAACAGGCACACCAATGACCGGTAATGATGTCTTCGCAGCCACCATCCCTGGTAGATGCGCAGCTCCACCCGCTCCAGCAATAATGACCTTTAGTCCACGCCCGGCGGCCTCTTCTGCAAAACGAAACATTAAATCCGGTGTACGATGGGCTGAAACTACTTTTTTCTCATATCCGATTTCAAGCTCGTCCAGCACAGCACATGCATGCTGCATGGTGTCCCAGTCTGATGTGCTGCCCATAATGACAGCGACCTGCACTGACATGTCCTTCACTCCCTGTTTATCAATAAGCGCCAAAAATCCGGCACTCGAAAATAACGTTATTTTCAAGACACCGGACTACGAAAAAACAAACGACAGAGCCTCTTAAAGGCATGCCAAAAGCAAGCCTCTTCCACCGCATCCTATGCAGCTTCAGCCGTATGTCTCCCGTAGTCCGGAAATTTAAGGTTCCCAGGTAGAAACTTCCGGGCCATATCCCCGGCATTATACGAGTTAGCATTGTGCCTATTCCATACCCGACGATATTCTTTACAAGTATGATCGTGGTCTGTTTCGGCTCAAACATGTGTACCTTATTAAATTGTACCTAAAGTTCATTTTTTATCGACAATACACTTCCTAGTTTAACAATTCCCTACACCTTATGTCAACTTGAAAACGAACATTATAATAATCATGCAATAGAATGTTCGTGTTTGACAAAATCAACACCCTTATATACCCATAGCTCAGGACTATTACATTACATTTAGCTATCTATCACCTATCCTGATACCAGTGTGCATACCGCATTCCACTGACAAAAATAAAAGTCGGCACTCCCTATACAGGCAGTAGACCGACTTTTACTTTTTTATTCAGTTATTTTACGACCAGCACAGGAATGCGCGCATGCTGCACCACATTGTGACTCACACTACCTAATACAAATTCACGAATACCGCCCAAGCCGCGGCTGCCGATCACAATCGCATCGAAGCCATTCTCATTGGCATAATCCAAAATGACTTCGGCTGGAGAACCTTGAATCAGTTCCACCTTGGCATCTACACCCTGCTCAGCAAGTCGTTTTTTAACTTCATCCGTAGTTTGTTCGGCCAAATCGTAATATTCTTTATTTATTGAAGCCGGAATTGGAGCCAAACCTTCGCCCATAAAGATCCGAGGAAAATCGAATGCCGTTACCACCTCAAGCTGCGAGGACGATGATGTCTTGACTAATTCGGCTGCCTTCAGCAAAGCCTTGTTGGATGCATCCGAACCGTCATAAGCAAGCAATATTTTTGAAAATAGCATAATACGCACCTCTTCCTCATTCGGTTTGTTGATTCAAAGCCTGAAATATGTACTCCTGTTGTTGTTCATTCCGACATCACTGGTTGGCTGGAATAGTCTTCTCACTCATCATTAAACTTCCCTATGAGAAGCTAAACTCCTCGTCTCACCGTAAAAAATAACCATACAACAATGCGTTGATGAATAGCAACGCAGGAATACCTAATCTAAAACTCATATGCCGTGTTTTATGGCGTTTACGGTACATGGCAATTAGCACGCCTAAGGCTCCCCCGATCAGGGCCAGCAAAAACAACGTCCGTTCAGGTACACGATCACGGTGTTTACGTGCTCTCTTTTTATCTTCCGACATTACCAGATAGCCTACTGCATTGATAAACAGCAACCATACCAACAAGCCTGTCTGCAATGTCTCTCCTCCTTTTGCACACCGTACCAAGTTCAGGTATTAGGCCTTATATAGCGCTCTCCCCCTCATTATAACTCCACCCCTTTTATAGAAACAATGCCTCCCCTGACTTGGATAGCACTTTTGCGGAAATAGTAAGGTAGCATAAGGGCGATCCCTGAGTGCATCTATCTCATCTTAAAGGAGGAACTGCGATGGAAAGCACCCATGAATACGTTGAAAAGCTGCGAGAAAATGCAAAAAAGGCAGAACGCAACCGTAAACAAGGAAAAGGAACTCCCAGCGCGAGCTTGCCGACAAAACAGCATACCAACAATCCTTGATCAAGGAATCTGTATTAAGCTGTAGAACCACGTTATTAACGTAAAATATCAACTTAACCTTGTAGTTTTCCCTTTGAATGAAGTTAAAGCTAAACTCAGTTGTTCACCTTCCACAAAAACAGCAAGCAGACTCCTTATGAGATATCTGCTTGTTGTTTTGTTTTGCATTTTTTTAAAGCGATTACATTTATAATAAATAAGTTCTAAAGTCATATTTCCTAACATAAGTGTTGACTAAAAACAATTACACACCCTATAATTCGTGATATTAACTAATTCGACAAAATATTTGTCAGTTAATCTATCATCAATAATTGAGGTTTAAGATTGGAGAGGAGCTTTATATGACTAATAAAAAAAGAATGACGATGATCCCCCTGTTGGCCAGCTTTATTCTCGGTAGTACCTTATGGAGTGGTGGATTTACCGCCAACGCTGCGGCAGGAGTTACAACCAGCACAACTGCATCTGCATCTACTTCTACAACTACAACTTCGGGCAAATCTGAAAATCCACAAACCAATCATTTACCCAATATTAAAATACTTGCCACGGGAGGGACCATTGCAGGATCATCTTCGGTCAATACGGATACAACCGGCTACAAAGCAGGCGCGTTAGGTGTTGAAACCTTGATCAATGCGGTTCCTGAGATGAAAAGTATTGCAAATGTCAGTGGTGAGCAAGTTGTTAATGTAGGTAGCCCTGATGTTAATAATGAAATTCTCTTAAAACTTGCCAAACGTACCAATGAACTGCTTGCCAGAGACGATGTAGACGGGATTGTCATTACACATGGTACAGATACATTAGAAGAAACAGCTTATTTCCTCAATCTTGTTATCAAAAGCGATAAGCCGGTAGTTGTCGTTGGCTCCATGCGTCCAGCTACTGCCATCAGTGCCGATGGTCCTTTCAACCTCTATAATGCAGTGAAAGTCGCCGGGGCTTCGGCCTCTAAAGGTCAGGGTGTACTCGTCCTGCTGAACGACCGTATTGGTGCAGCAAGATACATTACCAAAACAAACACAACAGCAGTCGATACGTTCAAGTCTGTAGAGCAGGGATACCTTGGAGCTGTTGTGGGTGATCAAGTGTACTACTACAACAAATCCACACACAAGCATACAACTTCTTCTGTATTCGACATCTCTAACCTGACTCAGCTACCGCAAGTAGATATTTTATACGAATATCAAAACAATGGTCGCTATCTGTATGATGCAGCCGTAGCAGCTGGTGCCAAGGGTATTGTCGTAGCTGGTTCCGGTAATGGTTCCTTGTCCAAGACCTCCTCAGAAGGCGCAGAGGCCGCAGGTAAAAAAGGAGTTATCATTGCCCGCTCCAGCCGCGTGGGAAGTGGAGTTGTGTCCCCATCAACAAAAGACGCAGCCTCAAACTTTGTATCGACCGATTCGCTCAATCCGCAAAAAGCACGGATTTTGCTCATGCTTGCTTTGACCCAAACACACGATGTTAACCAAATTCAATCCTTCTTTAATGAATACTAAGAGCAGTCATCCCAAATCAAATAAATCAACATTCTATGATGAAAAAGAAGCAGCGATTACGGTTGACCACCGTAACTGCTGCTTCTTTTTTTGCAAGACAAGTCTTGCATTAATAACTACTTCATCTAATATCCAATCGTCTTGGTTCTATACAGTAATTCGTTGTCCCTCCCACACAGCATCAAGACTGCTGTTTGGGAATCCCATTCAAGCTTGGAGGATATTTCGCTTGCTTCTCTGGATGAGCAGCAATTTCCTCCTCCAGTATGCTTGATTTATTTTGTTGATTATTGATTTTAAGCGACTTATGCTTGGGCATAAATACTCACCTCCTCGGATTACCATGCCAAGGAGTGATCATTTTTATACCGACGTATATCTGCTGATTATGTTGACTGTAGCACTTTTGGTCATCCGTTATTTGCCCTGCTATTTGCCCTGCTTTTGTTCCATCGCTGCTTTAAGCAAATCACCCAAACTGGAGCCAAAAGATTCCTGCTTTTCAAATTGTCTCACTAGCTTTTGCTGTTCCCGTTTGTTTACCCGTTGCTTGTCCTTATCCAACGTCTCGGTAATGCCGCAGGGCAGGCATCTTACATACAATCCTGCTTTGCCCTCTTTCATTTCCATTTTCTTATGACACTGCGGGCAACGTCGATTGGACAAACGTTTTTCCCCTGAACGACGGTAACCGCAATCCGCACTTGGACATACAAGGAACTTGCCTTTCTTGCCCTTCTTCTCCAATAGCTTTGTACCACAATCTGGACAATGACTATTCGTCACATTATGGGGCTTGTACTCCGCACTGCTATTTTTTACAGTGGAAACCAACTCTTTCGCCATAGCACGAATAGAATTCAAAAACGGTTCCGGTTGTCCTTGACCACGAGCAATCCGTTCTAGCTCCGCTTCCCAACGTGCCGTCAGTTCAGGCGTTCGAAGCTGTGGAGCCGCCAGTTCAATCAGTTGCTTACCTTTACCTGTGGGATGCATCACGTTCCCCTGACGCTCAATCGTATCCGAGCTGACAAGCTTCTCGATCAGATCGGCACGGGTAGCAGGAGTACCCAGTCCATGCTTTTCCATCTGAGCGAGCAGCGCTGCTTCTGTATACCGCTTCGGCGGCATCGTTCGCCCAGCTCGTACAAGACAACGCTGTAACCGGACGGAATCTCCTTTTTTCAGCTCAGGTAAAATAACGCCTCGTCCATTGTTTTCCCGATCCTCTGCTTCTTCATCATCCATATCATAATGGTTCGCGTCATATACAGCACGCCATCCGCTATCTTTCACCGTTGTGCCTTTTACCTGAAACGTTTCCTGCTCCACCGTTACTGATACGGCTACAGCATCATAACGTGCAGGTGGATAGAACAGACTGATAAATCGTCGTGCAATCAGATCATACAGCTTACGCTCCTCCGGGCTCAACTGATTAAGCAATAATGTCTGCTCAGTAGGAATAATCGCATGATGATCCGTGACTTTACTGTCATCCACAATTCGCTTTGTGATTGGAAGGTTGTTACGCAATAGCGGACGTGCCAAGGAAGCATACGGACCTACTGCTACACTACTGAGCCTTTCCTTAAGTGTGTCCACCATATCGGATGTCAGATAACGGCTGTCTGTACGTGGATAGGTCACCAGCTTATGCTGCTCATACAGGCGCTGAAGCAGATTAGAAGTCTGTTTAGCCGAAAAGCCGTAGCGCTGGTTAGCATCTCTTTGCAGCTCCGTTAAATCATACGCTAGCAAGTGAGGCTCGTTCTTTTCGCTCTTTTTAACACTCGCAACTGTGCCTTTGGCCCCCTCAAGTCTGCGGCGCAAAGCCTCTGCTTGAGTGCGGTCAAACATGCGTGAATCCCCGCTTTCTGCCCGCCAAGTTGCCTGAAAATCGCCAAAATCCGCCGTCAGAGTATCATATTCCTGAGAACGGAATTCGGTAATTTCCTTCTCACGCTCCATAATCATCCCCAACGTTGGTGTCTGCACTCTTCCAGCCGAAAGTTGGGCGTTATAACGACAAGTCAACGCGCGAGTTACATTGAGACCAATCATCCAGTCTGCTTCAGCCCTACAGCGAGCCGATTCATATAAACGATCAAACTGCTGACCAGGCAATAGCTTTGCAAAACCTGCCTTAATCGCCTTGTCCGTCTGCGAGGAGATCCATAAGCGCCGAAAGGGCTTTTTCCAGTTTGCCATTTGGATGATCCAGCGTGCCAACAATTCTCCTTCACGAGCAGCATCGGTTGCCACGATAAGCTCTCCAATGTCCTGCCGCTTCATGAGCTGCTGCACAGCTTTGAACTGATGATTACTTTCGCGCAGCACCTTTAACTTTGAACTCTTCGGAAGAATAGGCAGGTCCTCCAAATTCCATGTCGCATACTTAGAATCGTAATCCTCCGGCTCTGCTAAGCCGACCAAATGTCCCAGTGCCCACGTCACCACGTACTGGGGTCCTTCTATATAACTTTTATGCTTCTCGCGGCTACCCATCACACGTGCAATCTCTCTGGCCACGGACGGTTTTTCTGCCAATACCAATACCTTCATGTTACGCTCCTCTCTCTCATAGTGTTAATTATACCATCCTGCCATCTTACGATAAATTCTAATGCTAACCGCTCTTATTAACATGATCGTACATACTATTGCTTCTACATGGGTTAAGATAACTTACAAGTCAGGCACACTCCATTTTAATAACAGACCCGCATAAGTCAGGCCTCCCCCAAATCCATATAACAACACATGTTGTCCACATCGTAAACGTCCATCATCCAAACCACACTGCAATGCCAACGGGATGGATGCCGCCGATGTATTGCCATACAACTCCACACTTGTCAGCGTCTTTTCCAAAGGTACTGCACTTCTTTCACATATAGACTCAATCATTCTCAAATTAGCACTATGAGGTACAAACCAGTCAAGATCCTCCTTTTTCATATTTGCCTTATCCAGTAATCGTTCGATTCCCGTTGGAACAGAGCGAACAGCCCATTTATAAACCTCACGTCCATTTTGAGCAATAAATCCATGGTCTTGCAGTTTCTCTCCATCCAAATGATCAGATAATCCCACACGGTAAAGATGTGTTCCCCCTTGCCCATAAGTACCTATATCTGAAGTTAAAAATGATCCTTCATCCTCGTCATATTCAACAAGTGCAACTCCTGCACCATCTCCAAAAAGTATACATGTCGTCCGATCCGTATAATCTGTAATTTTGGACAACGTTTCGGCTCCCACTACTAGCACCTTACGATGCAGACCACCCGTAATAAGGCCATTTGCCATATGAAGCCCATAAGAAAAACCAGCACATGCTGCACTAATATCCATTGACCCCGTGTTCGGAATATTAAAATGAGCCTGAATACGTGAAGCCGTGCTTGGAAAGTAGTAATCAGGTGTACTCGTCGCTACAATGATCATCTCAACATCGTTTATATTTACGTCATACAGCTTAATCATACGTGTAATAGCTTGTATACATAAATCAGAAACATATTGATCTTCAGCCGCAATGCGTCTTTCACGCATACCCGTTCTTTGTACAATCCACTCGTCACTAGTGTCCACAAGCTTCTCCAAATCGGTGTTTGTCAAAATGCGTTCAGGTACATAAGTGCCAAAGGCCGTAAGCTTAGCTTTTGAATTCAACAATCTGATCACTCTCCTTTGTAATCCTTATTCACATTATAACATCAGATACTAATACCTGGTACTAAATTATTTTAAAAACGTCTTCTTATTTACTAGTTAATATCCACTTATCCAGTTGAACTTATAACAAACTCACTTTAAATAAAATCCCTCTGCCTTATAACGCAAAAAAGAGACCATGATCTTCAGAAGATCATGGTCTCTTTTGCTTGTTGCTTGGCGACGTCCTACTCTCCCAGGACCCTGCGGTCCAAGTACCATCGGCGCTGGAGGGCTTAACGGTCGTGTTCGGGATGGGTACGTGTGGAACCCCTCCGCTATCGCCACCAAACATGAATTTACATCGTAAATTCTATCGTACGGTTATTCGCTTCATCACCTATCGTGTGAATGAATAGCCATGCGCTTATTGTATGTCACTTGTACATACCTTCAAGGTTACACCCTGAAAACTGGATCCGAAACTCATTGCGTTTTATCTTAGGATAAGCCCTCGACCGATTAGTATTGGTCAGCTCCAT
>NZ_JBZXYR010000009.1:0-228739 GCF_058895805.1 Paenibacillus sp. NMA1017
GCCGCTGACGAAGCTGCCGCAGACAGGCCATGTGCCGATCGGCAAAGCGTGGCTGAATGCGAAATTCTACATCGTGGATGCGCATCTGAATCCGGTGCCGGTCGGGGTGCTGGGCGAGCTGGTCATCGGCGGAGTCGGAGTAGCGCGCGGGTACTTGAACCGTTCGGAGCTGACAGAAGAGAAGTTCGTAGACAGCCCGTTCGCCGCGGGCGAGCGGCTGTATCGCACGGGAGACTTGGCGCGGTGGATGGAAGACGGGAACGTGGACTTCATCGGCCGGATCGACAACCAGGCGAAAATCCGGGGGTACCGGATTGAGACGGGCGAAGTCGAAGCGAAGCTGCTGAGTGTAGGTGGCGTGAAGGAAGCGGTCGTCGTCGTCAGGGAAGATCAAGAAGGTCAGAAAGCTTTGTGCGCTTATTATACAGCGGAAGAAGGCTTGACGGCGGCGGACCTGAAGCGGGCGATTGCCAGCGAGCTGCCGGGGTACATGATCCCGTCGTACTTCGTGGAGCTGGAGCGCCTGCCTCTGACGCCGAACGGAAAGATCGACCGGAAGGCGCTGCCGGCGCCGGAAGGGGGAGCAAGCGCAGGCCGCGAATACGTGGCGCCGCGCACCAAACTGGAGGCGAAACTGGTCGCCATCTGGCAGGACGTGCTCGGGCCGGTCACGATTGGCGTGACGGACAACTTCTTCGACCTCGGCGGGCACTCCATGCGGGCGACGACGCTGGTCAGCAAGGTGCACAAGGAGCTGAGCGTGGACCTGCCGCTGCGCGATGTGTTCCGGCACTCGACCATCGAAGCGATGGCCGAAGCGATCAGCCAATTGGAGCGGCAGGAACACCTCTCCATTCCGGTTCTGGATAAGAGGGATTACTATCCGCTTTCCTCCGTGCAAAAACGGCTGTACATCCAGCAGCAGATGGAAGGCGCCGAGCTTAGCTACAACATGTCCGGCATGACGGTTCTCGTCGGGCGCTTGGAACGGAATCAATTCGAGGCGGCGCTCAAAGGATTGATAGCTCGTCACGAAATTTTGCGAACCGGCTTCGAAATGGTCGACGGCGAACCGGTACAACGGATTTATCCGGACTTGAAGTTTGCCGTCGAGTATACGAAAGCGACGGAAAGTGAAACGAAGAGCATCGTAGACGGCTTTGTGCGCGTCTTTGATTTGGAGCGGCCGCCGCTGCTGCGTGTGGGCTTAGTCGAATGGGAAGCGGAACGGCATCTGCTCATGCTGGACATTCATCATATCGTCACGGATGGCATGTCGATGGGCATCTTCGTCGAAGAGCTGCTGCGCCTGTATAACGGCGAGACTCTGGAACCGCTTCGGATTCAATACAAGGAATTCGCCGCTTGGCAGCAGTCCGAACCTGTAAAAGAGCGGCTGAAACGTCAGGAAGCCTACTGGCTGGACGTGCTGGAAGGCGAACTGCCGACGCTTGAACTGCCTACGGACTTTGTCAGACCTGCCGCTCGCAGCTTTGAGGGAGATGTGTTGCCTTTCAGCATCGACAAGCAGATGACCGACAGCTTGCAGCGCATCGCCGATGAGAACGGTGCCACCCTTTATATGGTGTTATTGGCGGCCTATTCAATCCTGCTCAGCAAGTACTCGGGACAAGAAGACTTCATTGTAGGCACGCCGGTTTCGGGCCGCACACATGCCGACCTGGAGCCGCTCATCGGAATGTTTGTCAACACTTTGGCGATTCGCCATTATCCGTCCGGGGAGAAGACGTTCCTCGCTTACTTGAACGAAGTCAAAGAAACGATGCTGGGGGCCTACGACCACCAGGATTATCCGTTCGAGGAGCTTGTGAAAAAGCTGCAGGCGCCGCGAGATCAAAGCCGCAATCCTGTATTCGATGTCATGTTTGTTCTGGAAACCAAGGAAGATAACGTTCAAAGCTTCGGGGATATCAAGATCGAATCTTATCCGGAAACTCATACGGTTTCCCAATTTGATCTTACCTTGGTCATTTCGTTGCTGGATGAGGGAATGAACGGGCAGTTTGAATATGCCACCAAGTTGTTTACGCGCAATCTGATCGACAATTTCGCTCAGGACCTGCTCGTGATCATCACCCAAATTTGCGAACAGCCTTCGGTGCTGTTGAAGGATATTTCCCTGAACGGGCAATCCGAACAGGAGCAAGATGTGCTAGAGGCCATTGATATTATTTTCTAATCCCTTACCCGGCTTGGGTGTATGCCGTATTTCTCTCGGTATACATCCTGCCGGGTGTTTTTTTCCAAATGATAGGGAAAAATCCACCACAGGAATCTGACGTCAAGTGCCGCTGAGTAACTATTTCAATTTATTGGAAAATCGACAAAACACAACAGAAATCGTAGTTTACCTTTGGGATACTAAGAATCAAACCATTTAAACAGAGATAATTCCACCATAAAATCCGAATACCCGAAAAACGAAAAGAAGTAATTGCCGATCGTTGCAGACGAGTTTGAATTTTTGACTATGACACCAGAAGAACAACAAAAGGCACACGAAGACTACAGGAAGAAATACAGATATCTGAAATAAGAGGTTTAGGAAGCGGAGCTTCTCCGCATTCCATAGAAGGCTTTAGAAGAAGCTTTAACTGACATCGTTAGCTACGGAGTTATTTTCAAAAGGCAAATTCAATTGGAATGTAAATACGTTATGACTATTGAAGAGTTGAATATATTCTTGACTGAATTGTATTCAATTATTGATACTCGGATATTTTATTGTTTCACCAGAAATTGCCGGACTCCTTATGATAGAGTCCGGCAATTTCTGGTTCTTCCCAATTTGACATGACTATTAGCCGTCTATCCTTGTAAGTGAGCCCTGGAGGGAGAGATGAAGGATGACGGATATATGGGATTTACATCTTTATTATACTAACGGCGGCTTTCCTGAAATAAGGAAAGCTTTTTTATTCAATAAACGGCTAGTTGAAAATAGCATTACAATAAATACTTGACTCTCCCCATTAGGGGAGACATTAAACTCAATTTGTAAGCTAATCAATTAAAAGGAGGAAGTCAAAATGAACTTAGATATTAGAGACATTAGAAAAGAGGATATAGAACGTATTAAAGCGATTATTGCAGATACCTGGAACGCAAAGGATTTTATAGAGGATGACGGCATAATAAATGCAGCAGTTACAATGATGTTCATCAGTCCAATATTAAATAAAAGTACTTTTGGAAGAGTAGCTACATTAGATGGAGAAGTCATTGGTGTAATTTTTGGTTCAAGAGTTGGTGAAATAACATCTTATAGATTGCTACAAGAAGATTATACAAGTGAATTGCTACAACTCTTAAATCTAAATGACATAGAACGAAAAGTATTTGTTGAACTCACCTCTATGACTAATGAGGCATACAGCAAGTTAATTAGAGGAAAAGAAGATGAGTTTCAGGGTTGCTTAGAATTCTTTGCTGTTTCTGAAGAAGCTAGAGGAAAAAAGGTAGGGAAAAAATTATTTAATGAGTTCATCTCTTATTTAAGAAATACAAAAACAAATAAAATTTATGTGTATACAGATACAATGAGTAACTATGGATTTTATGACCATAATGGATTTGTTCGTCTTGATGAAGAAGTAACTGTATTTAATCTACCTAACGGTAAACTCGAAAATACAAATTTTATTTATGAATACAAACTACGAAATACATCACTGATTTTCCAATTATCATACTGACATGAATAAATTAATCCATACTGAAACGTATGAGTTGCGAATTCGCCTAATTTCTCATCTAATTTATCGAATGACTTTATCTCATTAAGTTCTCCACCTGGTGTAGGTAAACTTAAAAAGTATCTGTCTTCAAATGTCTGAATATTAAATCCATTGTTCATAAGTTCATCTTCAGATGAATGGATAGCTGCCTTTAATATTTCTATTTGTTTATTAAGTTGCTCTAATTTCTTTATTTCTTTATGAATTTCTTCATTTTTCTGTTCTAAGTAAAGTTTAAGGTAATTAGTATCGGCTTTAGCAAATAAGGCTTTAATTTCTTTAACACTTACATTACTTTGCTTACAAATTTTTATAATATCCAGATAGATAAATTGATTAACTGTATAATAGCGATAACCGTTATCGGGATTAGTGTATGCAGGTATTAACAAACCAATATTATGATAATAACGTAAGGCTTTTAACGTAACATTTTTTAATCTGGAAACTTCCCCAATTGAAAAATACCTTTTATTATCCATAAATTCCTCCAATAATTCTTATGTGTGAAAGTTGTTCTGCTGATACATCAATTCCTACCCTCCTAATAAATCACAAGTTGTGCTCTTATTCAACTAACGGGGCGTTAGAAGAATTAAACGATTACTACCGAATTGCCCAACTGGAAGATCGAGTGGCTTTAGTGTGGAACAATCTCTTTTCTAATGCCATAAAGTTTAGCGAGCCAAACGTTAAGGTGACTATTAGACTGAAAATAGAAGAAGGATTTGCTGTAGTGAAGGTTTCGGATACTGGCTGTGGTATCAATCTGGAAGTGAAGCGAGTGATAGATATGTGGACTGTGAAATCTCTGTTGAAAGCGAAGCGGGCAAGGGGAGCACCATGAAAGATGTTCACGAAAAAGTGCCTGCTCCATCTATTTTAAAGAGGCAGGCACTTCATTTCCATGAAAGTAAAGTGAAGATTGCAAAAATCCAGGAACGGGCATATGATCAACCTTTTATATCCGCGGAAAGTACATCATCCGGCGGTAACGGAAATGACGCTCGAATATAAGTTGTTGGAGCTATTTTTTGATGAACAGGCAACATCCGTTCATGTAGGTTCTTCTTGGATAACGATTTATAAAGTATAGATATAGCTGCTGCGGCTATTTTCTCGGATGGTATATCGATGGCCGTAATGGGCGGTGTAGAATATTGGGTAGCATCCGGTCCGGTCATCCCGATCGATATAATAGCAACTTCCTCAGGGATTCTAATATTCAAACGGTTAAATTCATGGGTCATTCCTAGAACAATGGTATCCGATTCACAGAATATAGTTTTAGGCCTATCCGTCATTTGGAGATATCTCCCGGCCGCTGCAACTCCACCGGCAAGCGTATTTGGTGCCATCATAATATGTGGTTGATCAACCGAAATATGCTGCTTCCTGCATTCTTCAAGAAACGCGTTTATACGCTGGTTGGAAGCAACATAAGGACTTTCCACTGCCACCACTCCGATTTGTTGTACCGACTGTTTAGTAAGCAAAGAAACTGCCTCTATTGCAACTTCGCCGGAGTCAACATAAACTGTGGAGAATTTTTTGGATTGGCGATTAATCAAAACGATCGGCATGCGGGGCGACAATGACTCCAAATACGCAAGATCCGCCTCGGAAGTAGCACCTATAATAATTCCATTATACGTATTGTTCATGATCTCTTTAGCGTCTTTTGCGATTTGATCATTCGTATAAATACGTATAACAAGCTCGAAATCAAATTGTTTTTTTTCTATTTCGGATTGAATCCCCGCCAACAGTGCCGTGAGCATGTTCGTCCGGGCATCTAATGTCCAATATAAGGCAATGATCGGCTTGGCCCGATCTAAATTGCGTAAACGTCTTGCACTAACATTCGGCTGATAACCTAATTCATCTATGGCTTTCATGACTTTATTGTAGGTTTTCAAGGGAATATTCCGTTCCTTGGTTTTGCCGTTAATGACAATGGAAACCGTCGAAACGGATACCTCAGCCAATTTAGCAACATCCTTCAGTGTAACCATCTAAAGGTCTCCAATCTAATAAATAATTGGTCATACTTTCCTTAAATATAATCATAATCTAATTCTCAGTAAATGTGAACAATTGTGAAAAGTAGAACATAACCTTGATTTGCTCATTTTATTGATATAAAATGAGTCTGTCAATAAGTACAACGTTATACTAAAACGTTGTACTAAAACTTAATTCTAAAATTCGGCCGAATCCTTAGAAAGGAGAATAGTGAATACCTTGTGTGTATTGAATAGTGATTCATGTTGATTTTTTAGTACAACGTTGTACTAAACGTAATTATTTATATGCTTCAACAAATCCAAGGAATATAACGGTGAATGCTTTGGAGGATTAAAAGTATTATTCCGTAATATCAAAAAGAGAAGATGAGGTAGATGGCATACAATATCTCGGTTATTTATGGAGATGGTATCGGTCAAGAAATCGTTGATCAAGCGATCAAAGTGATGAATGAAGTCGGCAACGTATTTCATCATACGTTTCATTTTGAAAGATGTGAAGCTGGAACCGAGGCCGTTCAAAAGTACGGCGAACCCCTTCCTGATAAGAGCCTAAGACAATGTCAAGAAAGCGACGCGATATTATTAGGCAGCCTTTGGCTAGACCACTATCCGGAATTACCGCAAGAGAAGCGTCCTAGCTATGTTCTTTCTCTACTTAGGAAAAAGCTACAGCTTACAATAAATATTAGACCCATCTCCGTGTATAAATCATTGGCGGATTTGAGCCCTCTGAAGAACGGTATCATTGGCGAGGGGTTTAATATTCTTATGCTTCGTGATCTGGCTGGGGGCATGCTCATGTCCAAAAGATACCGGGGAATCGGGGATCATGGCAAAGAAGCATTCGATACAGAGTACTATAATGAAGAAATTATCAAAGCGAATGCATGCGCCGCGTTTGAAATTGCTCGTGGGCGCAGCAAGAAGGTCACAAGTTTGGATAAGGCGGTCATCTTGGAGAGTTCGAAATTGTGGCGTGAGGTTGTACAGGAGGTTAGCGCAGATTATCCGGATGTCAGTCTGGTGAATCAGTATATTGATGATGCCGCTGCGCAGGTCATTACCAATCCTCATAACTATGACGTCATTCTAACGTCTGGTATGTTCGGAGATATCCTTTCGGATGAAATATCGGCATTGGCAGGAACACCGAATGTACTTCCGTCAGCAGAGCTCAATCACCAAGGCAAAGGTTTGTTTACACCTAACCAAATACACAATAAGGATTATTCCATTATAGGCGGAGATATCGCCAATCCGATCGGTTCTATTTTATCTGGCGCGATGATGTTGCGGTTTGCTTTCGGTTTGGAAAAAGAGAGCCAGACCATTGAGAAAGCAGTTAGACAGGTATTAAATGAAAAATACGCAACAAAGGACATCTGCTTACCAGGAAGTAAACGGATTGGGACAAGCGAAATGGGGTCTATCATATCCGAAAAGATAAGGGAAATAGGGAAGGAGCTGGTTTGATATGACGATGATCGAATCCATTTTGAACGAAAAGTCCGGAGCAACCACAGTTATTGAACCGAACTATATTGTTTTAAGTGACAGTTTACCATTAGAAATTGTAAATGAATTAGAAAATATAAAGCGGCTTGAAGCACCTGAGCGGGTGATCGTAATGCTCTATTTCGATACTCCCGCTGGGAATTTCATATCGGCTGAAATACAGAAGAAACTCATCCAGTTTGCTCGCAAGCACGAACTGAAATTTGTCCAAGCCCAAGGCATCGGATATCACATTCTGCTGGATCAATATGTAAAACCTGGTGACATCATTATTTCGCCAGGCAAGCACAACAGCATTTTCGGTGTAGAGCAGGCTCTTGGTTTACATGTGAATCCATCCGAATTGCTTCAAGTGTGTGCCAGCGGCAAGATGAATCTAGTGGTTCCGGAAACCGTGTACATTGAACTTAAGGGTCAACTCAAACCAGAAGCGTCCATTAAAGATTTCTTAATCTCTTTTTTAGCATCAGAAGAGCTTAAATACGCCGGCAAAGCTATCGAATTTTATGGCAAGGGCTTAAATTCCTTATCCCCGAAAGAAACAACAGATCTTTGCCAATTGGCTTCGAGAAGCGGTGCTGTGACAGCTTTTCTTCAAACAGATTATCAAGGACCGGGCCAAGAAAGCTATGATCTAGGAGATGTGCAGTCGATGGTTGCTCTGCCGGGGGCGATCCATCAATCGCAACCTACGGCTGAATTGGAAGGCACTCCACTGTCGGCTTGTTTCATCGGCGGATGCACAGGAGGCAGTATTGAGGATTTGAGAATAGCCGCAGCGATTCTGAAAGAAAAACGGATTCCAATTAATATGCGGTTATCGATTGGACCACAAACTAATGAAGTTTACAAGCAGGCTATTTCAGAAGGGTTGATTCAAACTTTTATCGATAGCGGTGCGCAAATCCTGAGCACAGGCTGCGCCAGCTGTGTGACAACCTCAAAAGGTGTTATCGCTGAAGGCGAAACGATGCTATCTGCTAGTTGCTGGAATTACAAGGGATGCAACGGCTCAAAGGACTCGCTGGTTTACCTGGCTTCCGCAGAGTCCGTGGCCAACTCCGCGTTGAAGGGCTGTATTACATTAAATACGAAGGGATGAGAAGATTTTTATGGAAAAAAAATTTAGCGGTAAGATATGGAAACTCCCGGACGATGTTGATACAGATACTATTATTGCAGGCCGACACGGAGTTATTCTCGATAAAAAGGAAATGGGTTCGCACTGTCTTGAAACACTTCGCCCCGAATTTGCATCCCAGGTACAACCAGGAGACATTATTGTAGCTGGTAAAAATTTTGGCTGCGGATCATCACGGGAAATGGCCGCCGAAGCGATTAATGTACATGGCGTTTACTGCATCATCGCTAAATCCTTTGCCCGCATTTTCTTTAGGAATGCGATCAATAACGGAATGCTGCTGATTGAAAATGCAGAAATACCTGAGCACTGCGAAGAAGGGGACATCCTGACTGTCGAAGTGAACCAGTCAGTTACAGTCAACGGCAAGAGCTTCAGCATTCCCAAGGTGCCCGAGAACTTGTTTGAAATTATTCAAGATGGAGGACTAATCTCCAATATCATTAAACGAATGGAAAAAGCTGAAGTAGAAGGGAGATAACAAGCAATGGGATATACACTGGCTGAAAAACTATTAATGAAAAATACGGGAGAACAAAGTCTGGCCCCAGGCGATATTGTAATCGCTCGGCCTGATCGATATATGATCCATGATATTTATACTTCGTTCCTAAAGCGCGCTTTAAAGGATATGCATGTGACCCAAGCGATCTATCCGGATCGCGGAGTAATTATCTTTGACCATCTGATGCCGACCAACCAAGCTGATACCGATCCTGCTCATTTTGTGGATGGACTTGAGTTGGCCGAAAAATTCCAAATTAAAAACGTTCATAAGGGCGAGGGAATCTGCCATTCTCTGATGCATGAGCTGAGATACGCAAGACCAGGTGAAATCGTCGTAGCGACAGATAGCCACACAACGACCTATGGCGGGGCGGGCTGTTTCTGTACTGGCATTGGACATACCGAAATGGCAGCAGTTATGGCAACGGGCGAGATTTGGCTCAAAGTTCCCTCGGCCATCAAGATTGTGCTTGAAGGTGAATTTCAAGAGGGTGTCGGAGCAAAGGATATTATCCTAAGAATCCTTGGTGACATCAAATCGGACGGCGGACAGTACAAGTCGATGGAATTCACAGGAGCTGCCGTGCGCAGCATGAGTATGCAGTCACGATTCACCATAGCCAACATGGCTTTGGAAGCCGGTGCAAAGGTAGGATTATTCGAAGCAGATGAAAAAACAGCCGAGTATTATGACATGGACTATAATGATATTTCCTGGCTGAAGGTGGACGAAGACGCCAAGTATGAACAAGTTCTTCGTTACGATGTCAGCAAGCTCGAACCCCAATTGTCGTGTCCACAAGGGGTGGATAATGTCCATCCTATATCCGAAATCGAAGGAACGAAACTCAATCAGGTTTATATCGGTTCCTGCACCAACGGCAGCATTGAAGATATGGAGACGGCAGCGAAAATTCTTGAAGGCAAAAAAATTGCTCCTTTCCTGAAAATGATTGTGATCCCGGCAACCATCAACGTTTACAAAGAAGCGATGGAACGCGGTTATATTCAAACCTTCATCGATGCTGGTGCCAGTGTCTCGCATCCTTGCTGCGGATTATGCTGCGGTCAACCATATGGTTTAATGAGTGACGACGAGGTGGTACTTGGCACTAACAATCGCAACTTTATCGGTAGAATGGGAACCAAGAAGTCGCTGATTTATTTGTCTTCCCCGGCAGTGGCCGCGGCATCCGCGTTAATGGGGGTCATCACTCATCCAGCTAAACAATTTGCGCTATAACAATAATCAGATGGGAGTTTACTATGGATAAGCAAATTGGGGTTACCGCTATGCCGCCGAAGTCAAATTTCATAACTCAATTAAAAAAAATAAAGATTTCAGGGTTGCCGTTAAAATACTATATTCCCTTTTCTATCATCATTTTGCTTGCGGTCTATACGGGGAATTTGAATAAAGATATTATCGGTTCGATTGCATTTCTCTTGATGGCTGGTGGTTTGTTCTCATATGTTGGAGGCATCATCCCCATTTTTGGAAGTTGGATGGGAGGGGCAATCCTCCTGCCGTTATTCGCTGGCTCCGCACTCGTGTATTTTGGCCTGATCCCGGATTACGTGCAGACGAATATTTCTGGTTTGATTGGATCGGGCTTTGTCAACTTATTTTTGTCGGCAATCATCATCGGTTCGATCCTCAGTATGGATCGGAAGGTACTCGTCTCCATCTCATTACGGCTGTTACCGTGCATTATTGGTGCTCTGGCCTTTGTGTTCATCTTCTTATTTCTAGGATCGCTCCTAACAGGTTCAACGCTGCTGGAGGGTCTATTCATGATCGGATTGCCGAATTATACCGGAGGCTCTTCTGGTGCAATCGCTGTTGTTCCGTCCATTTACAGCCCAATTTTTCACAAGCCGGCAGGAACTTTTTCTGGGCAATTCCTTGTATACATGAACATTTCGAACCTGATTTGCGTCATTTTCGCTGGCTTGCTGCATAAACTTGGCAAGCGCTATCCTTCGCTAACAGGTAATGGCGAATTACTTAAGAATGTGCGCAAAAATGCAGACCAACCCGCTGAAGAAAAAGCTAAAGTCTCGAGTGATTTGAAAAAAGATATTACGAAGTTAGGTACAGGCTTGTTTGTTTCGGTTGTTTTTATAATTGCCGGTAACATTTTGCAGACTCTCATACCACAGCTTAACTTTATAGCCTGGGCTGTAATTTTAGTCATTATCGTGAAAGCAACTGGATTCTTGGATGATAGCTTGTGCCAATCTAGTGACTACTGGCAAGGGTTTATGGTTCGAAACTTTTTACCGTTCCTGATCACGGGGATTGGGATTGCATCGCTTGATTTGAGCCAAGTGTCCTCCTATTTTACAGTATCAAATTTTATCATTATCATCTTTGGGGTTATCGGCTCTGTCGTAGGTTCATTAATTGTCGGCAAGCTTATGAAATTCCATCCTATAGATTCGATGATCGCCGTAGGTCTTAATTTAGGAAATCTGGGAGGAACCGGTGCTATCGGGGTATTGTCAACTTCGGAGCGGATGGGGATGATGCCATTTGCAACTATCGCCAACCGGATCGGCGGAGCCATAATGGTTATTGTTATCAGCTTGCTGTTGCCATACTTTTTATAATACACCACTTTAAAATGTTTCCACTATTCGGCTGACGTTGGACGATATACGGGCAGTAAGATGTGAAAATATTCACATTTTGCTGTCCGGTAACGTATTTCCATTTTCCATGATGAGGCCAATCACCGAAAGGAGTTTTCAACCTTGAATAAAATCGTAGTTTATCAAGCGCGTCCTGACGAAGCGGCATACTTCGAAAAATTTGGGAAGGAGTTTGATTTGGATATCAAATATGTGACTCAAGAGTTAAATGCCGAGACCGCAATTCAAGCGCAAGACGCTGAGGCTGTAACGATACAAGGGAGCAATAAAGCGGACCGGGCAACTTTGCAAGCTTTAAGTAAGGTTGGGGTCAAGTATCTCGCATTAAGAAGCGCTGGATACAATTATGTAGATAGAGCTGCGGCTAAAGAGTATGGCATTCGCTTTTCCAATGTTACCTACTCGCCCAATAGTGTCGCGGATTTTACCACGATGTTAATTCTAATGTGTGAACGTAAAGCACAACAGATTTTAGCACGAGGCACCGTACAGGATTACACTTTGGCAGGTATTCAAGGAAGAGAAATCAGAAACTTAACTGTGGGGATTATAGGTACCGGTCAAATTGGAGCTACTGTTGCCAGAAATCTTTCCGGATTCGGATGTAACCTTATAGGTTACGATATTTCCGAAAATGATAATCTAAGAAATTTGATAGAGTATGTTTCGCTGGAAAAGCTATTCTCCACTAGTGATGTGATTACCCTGCATGCACCATTATTCGATAGTAACTACCATATGATCAATCGGGAAAGCATCGCTAAAATGAAGGATGGCGTCTGCATCGTGAATTGTGGGCGGGGACCACTAATCGATACCGAAGCGCTGATTTATGGGATTGAGACGGGAAAAGTAGGGGCTGCAGGACTAGATGTGATTGAAGATGAACTGGGCATCTTTCATGAGGATCACCGTTTGAATGTCCTGAATAATCACCAACTGGCCATCTTAAAGGCATTCCCCAATGTCATTGTAACGCCACATACCGCATTTTATACGGATCAAGCAGTGAGTGATATGGTAGAAATTGCGCTAAAATCGCTCATATCTTTTATGAATAATGGAACTAGTCGGTGGGAAATACAACCATAGATCAAAAAATATCCTTTGTGATTCAAAGACATTAATGATGGTAACACACTAAATATTATAGTTAGCAACCGTAATTATTTTCTAGTAAGTATTTAACAAAGGCCCGATGAGCAAGTATCATCGGGCTTTTTTATTAAATTCAAGAGGCGACAGCTTTGGCTCAATCAGAGCGAGTATAGTTACATGAACCCTTTCCTGTATTGGTATCTTTAAAATAATTGAAGCAGGAAAATGCTAACCACTCGCAAACATATGGGTTAAACTGGGGATTTATTAAATACCTGAAGGGTTGCTTTTGTACTATGGGCTAATTGCTCGTGTATTTTACCCAATCATATTCAGCGTATAGCGGATTCGCTCCATTATACGAACCTAGCCAGTCGTCAACGCCAGTGCCATTCCATAAATTCATCATAATCTTGCCTGGCGTGCTTGGTATGTTTGTAGTTGCCGTATGCTTTAGAACCCCGTCAACATACCACTTAATGTACCCTGGCTGCCAATCGAATGCATAGGTGTGAAAGCCTTTTGATGCATCAAAGCCCAGATCGATAATCTTCTCATGACCACCGACCCCGTTTGTATAATAGTTGAATTGCACTTTTGTCGTGTCTTTGCCTAAAAATTCAATATCTATTTCATCCCATTGCGTGCCATCAGTAGGTCCCGTATACGTAAAAAAGGAAGATACGATCCCTGTATTTTTAGCAGGCTTCATGCTGACCTCGTATAAGCCGTATCTGTAAGTGTTCGTCGATCGATACTCTCCGCAGTCAAATTTATTGTACGCAGAACTCGTTAAGCCAAGCTTCATTTTGCCATCGTTCGTAAAATTGACATTATTGGCACGCCAAGTGCAATTAAACATGTTCCCATTGGAATATCCGTCCGCCTTTTGCCATGCACCCGAATTGAAACCATTAAGTGGTTCCCAAAAAACATTCCCCGCATAAACGCTTACCGAAAAAAACAGAGAGACAATTCCAGTTGCCAGTAAAGTAAACCAAGATTTCTTTTTCATTTTACACCTCCATAAAAGATTGACCAAACATGAAAGAAATGGCTGACAATGATACATTATTTCAAGTATTGACCGGCTTACCGGAAAAATATAAAACGCTTCCATATTTGGTATCTTCATTGTAGCTTGAAATTGAGGCGTACACTATAGCAAACTTAACGCTCGAAACATAATTAAAAAAAACCTAAATTAAATGGTCGGTTGAGTTTGATAACCGACCTTTTTTCATACAAATTAACTACTCCTTCTGGAAGAGTTTATCGACTGAATTTTTGAGCGAATTGTAGTCGAATTCGTTTGTTATCATATATTCCTGCCTATGATTTTTTCCCTGATCAAAGATAGATACTGACTTATTATTCTTAAATGTAATTTCATACTTCGATGTTGAATCCTGATTGCTTTTCGGGCGGATGATAATAGTATAGTAAAAAGGAACTTTATCCCCGTTATTCATTCCGTTTGTTTTTTTAAGCTCAATGCCAGATAATTGATCCAATATTACTTTAACTCCACTTTTTTTCATCACATGCACGTTATAATCGACTGGTTCATTAGTAATTTTAGTCTGCGTTCTTATAATCTGAAGATAGACATTATCCATATCGACCTGATCCAACACAGCTTTTTGAATAGAGGTATTTAAATTCAAAAAATAATAAGTGCCATAAATGCCCCATGCTAGTACGAAGACAATAACAACTGCAATCTTAATAGTTCGATTCTTCATCAATTCACTTCCTTATTTTTTAGTA
Source organism: Paenibacillus sp. NMA1017 (assembly GCF_058895805.1). Lineage (NCBI taxonomy): Bacteria > Bacillati > Bacillota > Bacilli > Caryophanales > Paenibacillaceae > Paenibacillus > Paenibacillus sp. NMA1017. The sequence continues at coordinate 14,475 of NZ_JBZXYR010000009.1, forward strand.
TGATCTCTTTAAAAGTATAGCCACTGTAAATGAGGAAATAGGATTCTCCGATTAGAAAAAGCAACTTATGCATCCATGTTTCTTGTGACATAAATAAAAATAGGATTATTCCCAATGAGATCATAACCATAATCACTTCTACAATCGTATCGGTTACATTACTGGTCCTATGCTTATTTTGGTATTTTTCGTACAACGTCCGGCCAATCAAACGGATGGCGTATATACCCATCAACCAATCATAAATATAATGGGGTGGATTATTATATACAATTCGCACTGTTAGGGTAGCCAAGAAAATTATCAAAATAAGAAAAATTGGATTCTTTAGCATGTTCTCTCCTCTCACTGTATTTACAATTATTATACAATATCGGTATAAAAGTTTCATAAAATGAACATAATTAGAAAAAGAAGGTATTCAACCTTGGGAAAGGTCATATTTAGTAAGGGTGTTCTGGAGCAATCCAGAGCACCCTTTTTTCATGAGCGGGTTGAAAGACCCTAAAGACTGGTTTGATCCAGCCTGTGGTATCTGTATCAAGGAGGCTGGCTTCCAGATCGGTAAGCAAGGGAGCAAACCAGGGCAGAAGAAGGGAAGTGGCTCATGCGTACTTGCTCTAAGGCGGCAAGAGTGTCCGCCTTAGAGCAAGTACGCATCGCTGCGCCATTCATCATGTATGCATGCACAGAGCAGTACCATGATTTCGCCGCGCTTTATCATCGTGCTATGGAAGTTGAATCAAAGAAGGATGGTTAAAGAAAAGATAGCAAGACCTTTTTAAGAGGGGACTTGCATCATTATGGTTTAGAGCAATTTTTCCATAATCATTACGTCTATATATTGGCCGTCCATAACCCTTTGCTTTTCAAAAACGCCGACTTCATGGTAACCGATCTTTCGATAAAGCATCTGACCGTTTTCATTAAAGAGGGAGATGAAAAGGACGATTAGGGATCTAAAAATTAACAGCAGAGAGAAAAGCATAGATTAAATCACATAAGGGATGCTTTTAAAGGCAGGGGTTCGATGAGTTATCCCCTGGAACATTTGAACGAAAAGGAGCAATGTTTAGTGTCAAGACAATTGGATGCGCAAGCAAGAGAGCAGGGAACGAGGTTTCTTATCTATCCTCAGTTTAAAGGAGTGAGTGGATTTGAAAAGCCTGAAATCGTTTATTTGAACGCTGCCCCTGGCTCTATAAAACCAGGTCCTGAAGACGATCAAATGTATGTTATTGATGCGATTGACAAGCAGCCTTACCGTAATGGCGAAGGTCCCCCGTATACTGGCAAACGCAATCCGCCCCTTCAGCCGGACAGAATGGGGCATTTTGATTATGTAAAGCCCGGAACGCGTGAATTTTCAGCCGCAACTATGTATGCAACCATCAGACGGACGTTGGATATTTGGGAGGACTTTTTTAAATTTAAGATTCATTTTACGGAACGATTGTTGCTCATTCCTCAAATTGAATGGGAAAATGCACAGGCAGGCTCGAATTTTTTGGAGTTCGGTTATGCTGAAGTATCAGGTCAAAGATTCCCATATTGCGAAAATTTCGATGTTCTCTCTCACGAAGTGGGCCATTTTATCAAAAACCAAGTGATAAAGTATCCGTCTAGCATGGCCCAAGACACCGAGGAATATCACGGCCATCATGAGGCATTTGGCGATCTGGTAGCAATCGTAGCCTCATTACACTTCCATACCGTTCTAGATAAGTTACTGGAGCACTCACACGGCAATCTGTTTTCCGAAAACGAGTTATCCCGAGTTGGAGAAATTGGTGAAAACCGATCCATTCGGCTCGCCTTTAATAACCTTAAAATGTCAGACATTACAATAAGAAGCGTGGATGCTCCTTGGAGACGAGAAGAACATCTCTTATCGGAACCTTTCACTGGAGGTGTTTTTGATATCCTTGTTGAGGTGTTTCAAATTCAACTGATAGAGCAGAATTTAATATCTGCTGAGTTAGGAAAACGTGCTTATCGAACCCATATTGACAAAAGAGAAGCAAAAGCAATTCAAGATGAATTTAAGTTAGCTTATGAAGGTAAAGAGGCGAATTTCAAAGCTTGTCTGATAGATGCCAGAGACTATTTAGGCAACCTTATGGCCGAGGCATGGAAACGTACAAAACCAGATAGTCTGACCTATGGCAAGGTGCTGCAACACATTATCGATGCGGACCAGCAAATAAGCGGCGGCAAGTACAGACAAGCGATTGTTGATTGCTTCAATTGGCGAGAAATCATTGCTTCGACGATAAGTCCGAACGAGCATTCCTGGATGGAGCCACATATCATTGAAGAGCTGACATTCGACCCATTGAACGAGGAGGTTACGTATCGTTGAATGCAACAGAACGGGACTTGAGATTATTTATCGTTAGACATGGTGAGAGTCTTGCAAACATTAAAGGTATCCTAGAGTCCCGCAACGATTCTCCTTTAAGCGATGACGGTTTGAAGCAGGCAATGATGCTAGCAGAAAAATTGAAAGATTACAATTGGCTTAAGGTATTTTCCAGTCCGAGGCTTCGTGCAACCACAACGGCTGAAAAGGTCGCCGGAAGTGTAAAGGTTGAGAAGATTGACGAGCTTTTGGAGATGGATATTCCGCTGTGGGAAGGTCTCACTTGGCAGGAAATTAGTGAACGTTACCCCCTGGATTTTAAGACATTCCACCATGAACCAGAACATTACGCACCAACTCAGGGGGAACGATTTCAGGATGTCGATCGGCGTACAAGTAGGCTTCTCCAACGCCTGCAGAGTGAGTTGCTAGAGCCAAGAGGGGCCATCCTTCTGGTCACGCATTCCGTCATTGTAAATATGATGCTGATCTCCGCTAAGCAGATGCCAATAAGCAGTATATGGTCAGGAAAGAAAATAGAAAACGCGAGCGTGAGTATCCTACGGTGGAACGGACAGAAATATAAGCTTGAACTTGAAGCTGAACCGTTGACTCTTACGGAATAGCATTTTCATTCTAGGAACGTTAATTCGAGCTTGTTTTAAGAGTTCACTGTTTCCTTCTTTGAAACTATTGCTAATTTGAGGGGGTTGAGGTTTTACTTTATTTTCTTTGAACAGTTGTTCAGTGACATTAAAGTTGGTTCCTGTTGTCCGATAAAAAAGTCGCGTACAAGTAAAAACTTGTGAACCACTCAGTCAGTCCCGATGATTATAAACGTCATCGGGACTTTCTTATTGAATTCCGTACTTTGGGTCTACCAACTAAGATTACTACGTACAAAAATTAAATCGAAATTTTTAGAGCAATTGTGACCTCTAATTTGGGATTCGCAAAGTTCAGTCACCTAACATTTACGGCCATTTTGAGGGCTTCCGTTATGTAAAGTTGTTGAAATGATGAGGAGAGAGTATAGTTTGTATGTATTTATTTTGTACGGGAAGAGGTTAATATGGCGACAATTCATGATGTAGCATTAAAAGCAGGCGTGTCGGTCACTACAGTATCCCGTGTAATGAATAACCGGGGATATATTAGCGAAACTACACGTAAAAAAGTGTTCGACGCAATGGAGGAGCTTAATTATCAACCGAATGAAATAGCACGATCTCTGCTACGTAAGCAGTCCAATATTATTGGCCTTATTATTCCCAATGTCTCGCATCCTTTCTTCAGTGAGCTTGCTAATCAGGTCGAGTTTTATGCCTATCAGCATGACTGCAAGGTCCTGCTGTGCAATTCCCATATGGATCCCGTGAAGGAAAAAGTGTATATCGATATGCTAAAGCGGAACCGGGTAGATGGCATCATTATGGGTAGCCATACATTAGAAGTAGAAGACTACCGACATTTGAATTCACCGATTGTGACATTTGATAGGCAGATTGACCCGGATATTCCTTATATATCTTCGGATAATTATCGCGGAGGCGAGCTGGCTACGGAACTGCTCATTCGCAAAGGCTGCCAGAAAATTGCACATATCTGTGGGAATCTGGAGCTGAACATGCTGTCAAATGAACGAACCAAAGCATTCCGGGATGTGGTGGGCAAGCATAATGTCCAGCATGTGATCGTTCAAACAGACTTGAATGTGTTCGACCAGAAGGAGTACGAGCGGATCATTTCAAAACTCGTTCATGAACATCCGGATGTGGATGGAGTGTTCGCAACAAGTGATATTATTGCTGTTTTTGCGCTGAAAGAATATATTCGCGCTGGAAGGCATGTGCCAGAGAATGTACGTATTGTAGGCTTCGATGATGTAAGCGTTGCTTCCTGGCTGACGCCGGAACTTACATCGGTAAGACAGCCGATTGCAGACATCGGCAGACTGGCGGTCGAGCTAATCCGCAGACAGGCGGAAGGGGAGCAGGTACAACCTGTCAATCTGCTGCCTGTTGAACTAATTGAGCGTGCAACGACCTGAATGAAAATCTGTTCCTCTAACAAGGGGAACAGATTTTTTTTAGTACATATTAAAGGTTTAGTATGTCAAACGATTGACACAAGTTAATCCTTTGACATATAATCCGTTTGTAAGCGTTTTATTTAAGTGTTCAGAGCCATTATATAAATAAGGGGATGACAACAATGAGGAAATTCAAAAGAGTTCAATGGATGGTAATGCTGCTTCTTTTAGTTATGGTGGTGTCTGCATGCGGTGGCTCCGGAGGAGAAGGTAATTCGGCTTCTGGAGGGGAATCAGGGGATTCGAAAAATGTGAAAATTACGCTTTTGAACTCCAAAGGCGAAATCCTTCCACAGCTGGAGGAAGCCGCCAAGGCGTTCCAGAAAGACAATCCGGGCATTACTGTTGAAATCCAGCCGGTTCCGACTGGTGGATCTCCTTTTGAGCGTGCCTCCGCATTGTATGCATCAGGAAACCCGCCGACCATGATCATGCTAGATACAGGTGATGTGGAGAAATTCAAGGACCGTATCCTCGATCTGAGCGGAGAAAAGTGGAATAAGGACACTGTTGAAAACGCTACCACAGCTACGACGGTTGACGGCAAAAATTACGCGTTCCCACTGGCTGTTGAAGGCTACGGATTCATTTACAACAAAGCCGTTGTAGATAAAGCGGTAGGTGGAAGCTTTGATCCCACCACAATTAAAACCCGAAATGACCTTGAAAAGCTGTTTCAGCAAATCGAGGCATCTGGTAAGAAAGCATTGGTGATTTCACCAATGGACTGGTCTCTGGGCGCTCATTATTTGCCTCTTGCTTATGCAGGCCAGAACAAAGACATGGCTGAAGTGGACAAATTCATGGCGTCACTGAAAGCAGGCCAGGCTAGCTTGGCTAATAATCCTGTATTTAACGGACTTATGGATACATTCGACCTCATGATGAAATACAATATCGATCAGGCTTCTCCGCTAGCAGGAGCTTATGAACGCGGACCGGAGCTGCTCGGCAAAGGTGAAGTTGGCATTTGGTTCATGGGCAACTGGGCATGGCCGCAAATCAACAGTTTTGATACCGCTAACAAAGAATATGGTTTCTTGCCTGTACCCATCAGTAACAATGCCGATGACTACGGCAATCAGGAAATTTCATCAGCTGTATCCAAGCGCATTGTTATTGACAAGGAGAAGACTACTCCAGAACAGCAAGATGCGGCGAAGAAGTTCCTGAACTGGATCGTATATGATGAGAATGGCCAGGATTTCCTCGTGAACCAAGCGAACATTATCCCGGCGTTCAAAAATATTACACTGCCTGCGGCCGACCCGCTTGGCAAGTCCATCCAGGATTATATCGCAAAAGGCAAGTCAGAGCAGTCGATGAGCATGCTGCCTGCCGACCACTGGTCCAAGACAGGATCTTCCATGCAGAAGTATCTGGCGAAACAGGGAGATCGCGCAACACTGGTTAAAGAAATCGAAAACTACTGGAAAACCGTTAAATAAGGTTGTTTTCAAATTACCTGGAATAGAGAGAGAAACCCGGAACAAAGGGAGGGATCATCATGATTACGGAAAAAGGAGTATGGAACCGGCTGCGGACGCGGCTGCTGTTTACCGGCCCAACCTTGTTTGCCTTCATAACGGTAATGATTATTCCATTTTTGTATGGTATCTATCTGACGTTCACAAACTGGGATGGTATTTCCACCACACTATCGCTGGTTGGCATCCAAAACTATCTGTCTGTTTTTAGAGATATTGAGTTTTGGAAATCGTTCGGCTTGACGCTCAAGTATGTGTTTTATACCGTTGTTCTTATCAATGCGATCGCTTTTATGCTGGCTTATGTGCTGACTAAAGGGTTAAAAGGACAGAGTATTTTCCGGGCGGGATTTTTCCTGCCCAACCTTGTCGGGGGCATTGTACTTGGTTTTATCTGGCAGTTTATATTCAACAACGTGCTTGTCTATTTGGGACAACATGCCAGCATACAGTCGCTCAGCACGACTTGGCTGGCTGATCCCGACAAAGCGTTCTGGGCACTCGTGATTGTAACCGTGTGGCAGAACGCGGGTTACATGATGGTCATTTACATCGCGGGATTGACGGGTGTGCCGAATGATATTATGGAGGCCGCAAGCATTGATGGGGCAAACAGTTGGACCAGACTACGGAAAATGGTGCTGCCCTTGATGGTTCCTTCTTTCATCGTATGTATATTTTTGTCCCTGCAGCGCGGATTTATGGTCTATGACGTGAACCTTGCGCTCACGAAAGGTGGGCCGTTCAGCAGTACTCAAATGGTGTCGATGCATGTGTATGAAAAGGCATTCCTTTCCCGTGATTATGGTGTGGGGCAAGCAGAAGCATTCGTGTTGTTCCTGATGGTTGCTCTCATCACTCTGCTTCAGGTTTATTTTAGCAAGAAGTTGGAGGTGGAGGCGTAATGACAAGAAAAAGAGTTGCTTCCTCCGTGATCAAATTCATTGTGCTGACAGTCATACTCATATTGTTCATCGTACCGTTCGTCTTTCTGCTGATCAATTCGTTCAAGGAAAACATGGCCATCACCTCAAATCCGTTATCGCTTCCAGAGAGCTTCAGTATGGTCAATTATATGAATGCATTTGATAAAATGAATTACATCGCTGCCTTCACCAACTCATTGGTCATAACGGTGTTAAGCGTTCTGTTTATATCACTGTTTGCGGCGATGACAGCTCATTATTTTGTCAGAAACAACACCAAGTTCAACCAGTATACATTTATGCTGATGGTTGCATCCATGATCATTCCATTCCAGGCTATCATGATTCCATTGGTTAAAATCTACGGCTCACTTGATCTGCTGAACAGTAAGTGGTCGCTGATTTACATGTATATCGGTTTTGGCAGCTCGCTGGCCGTCTTCATTTATCATGGTTTCGTAAAGAGTATTCCAAAAGAACTGGAGGAAGCGGCGCTAATTGACGGCTGCACGCGGATTCAAACATTCTTCCGGATCGTGTTTCCGGTACTGATGCCCACGACTGCCACCATTTCTATTCTCAATGTGCTGTGGATCTGGAATGATTTTCTGTTGCCTTCCCTCATCCTGGTCGATCCAGAGCAAAGGACACTTCCGTTGTCAACGTACAACTTTTATGGAACCTATACAGTGGATTATGGTCCATTGATGGCAAGTTTGGTACTGACGATATTTCCGATCATTATCATCTATCTGTTCGCCCAGAAGTATATTATTCAGGGTGTTATGCAAGGTTCGATTAAATAATTGTAGGAGTAGGATGCCTTATCAAACAGACTAGAACGTATACGAGAGAGCGTGCAGATCAATTTATTTCCCAATCGAAGCATATGCTTCGGCCGGATTATCGGCTGAATTACCATTTAATGGCTGAATTTGGCTGGATGAATGATCCGAACGGCTTCATTCAATATAACGGGCAGTATCACTTGTTCTATCAACATTATCCGTATAAATCGGTATGGGGACCGATGCACTGGGGACATGCAGTCAGCCGCGATCTTATGAAGTGGGATTATCTGCCGGTCGCTTTGGCACCGGACGGTGAGTTCGACCAGGATGGCTGCTTCTCCGGCAGCGCGATTGAGCAGGACGGGAAGCTTGTCCTGATGTATACCGGACATGTTGTAACCGGGCCTGACAAAGATCAGGATTACAAGCAGTCGCAGGGCATTGCAGTATCAGAAGACGGAGTAACGTTCGAAAAGTGGGAGGGCAACCCGGTCATCGGTTATGACGCCGTACCGGACACGGTCAGCCGCAAAGATTTCCGTGATCCCAAGGTGTTCAGGCACGAAGATCAATACTACGTCGTGCTTGGATCTAATGATGCCCAAGGGAACGGGCTTGTACTGCTTTACCGATCTAAAGACTTGAGAAACTGGACGTATGTCAATGTGCTGGCTGTGAGTGACGGACGCTTCGGCGATAATTGGGAGTGCCCGGATTTGTTCCCGCTCGGTGATCGGCACGTATTTATGCTGTCTCCGCAGCGCATGCCTGCGCAGGGAGAGGCTTACCGCAATCTGCATTCCACTATGTACGGTATAGGTGATTTCAATTCCGTGAACGGTACATTTACAGCAGAACGGTATGCTCAGGTGGATCACGGATTCGACTTTTATGCCCCACAGTCAACCTTGGATGATAAAGGGCGGCGTATCGTTATCGGATGGATGGATATGTGGGAGTCGGAGATGCCGACCCAGCAGGGGCACCATTGGGCTGGTGCGATGAGTCTTCCGCGGGAAGCGGTGATCGACGGCGCCAGGCTGCTGTTCCGTCCGCTTGAAGAGGTAAAGAATTACCGATGCAATCTGTTCGAGCAGCGGGATATCTTACTGACAGGCGAGCAGATTATGGACACGCGCGGAGATAGCTACGAACTGAAGGTCGTATTTGAGTTCGAGGCTGGGAACACTGATGAATTCGGTTTGAAACTGCGGGTGGGTAGCGAAGAGGAGACTGTACTGTCGTATCGTCCCGATGACGGTCTGTTCCGTTTCAACCGTGAACGTGCTGGTATAGGCCCAGGAGGAGAGAGAAGAGTGCCTTTGGACTTAAACGTGGGCCGTCTGGAGCTTCGGGTTTTTGTTGATAAAAGCTCGGTGGAAATATTCATCGGCGACGGTGAATACGTCCTCACAGGAAGAGTGTATCCGGGAGTGGAATCTACAGGCATTCGAGCGTTCGCGAGCGGAAAGTGTACGATTGCTTCGTTTCAGAAGTGGGATATATCCACATAGAAATGCATGACAAACAGGAACCCGACCATTGATGGTCAGGGCTCCTGTTTTTTTTGTAGAATTGTAATCGTGTGATTTACACAAGCTTATTTTGAAGATAGGCATCAATTTTTGCGAGGGCTTCTTCTGTACCGCCAGATTGCTGGAAGCTATCATTTATTTTTTGTACGCCCTCTTTATACGCCGCGTTCGATATTACCTCATGTACGGCATCTCTTAACGATTGTATATTGATTTGGTCTTTGGTTATTCGATAGCCAGCTTGAAGTTCTGTTAACCGCTGCGCGACCATGGGCTGATCCTTGTCCTGAGGCAGTACAACCAAGGGTACATTAAAGTGAATTCCTTCATTCACACTGTTCATTCCACCATGAGTAATAAATACATCTGAATAACGTAATACCTCCAATTGAGGAACATAGGGCGAGATGATAAAGTGCTCTGGGGCTGGATTGATTTTCGTAAAGTCAGCTTTCTCGCCAGCTGCAATCACGACGATGCCTTCAAAATCGGAAAAAGCTTCAATACAGGTGTTGAAAAAGTCCTCAACATGATCCAAAACCGTTCCCATCGAAATATACAGAACTTTTTTATCTTGTAGTGCATCCAAAGGAAAAGAATGTTCCCCTTTGCGCTCAGGGAAGCTGGGACCAATAAAGAGATTCTCTTCACCAAAGCTGTCAGCGTCTGGTTGGAAATATCGGCTGGTGTATACAACGTTTAGAGCCCCTGTATTGGTCATAAATTGAACTATATCTTTGGGAGCAACACCGAATCTTTCTTTCATGAGATGTAGTGAAGTCGTGGCCTGTTCATCAAATTGAAATGGCTCTTTTCCATTAGAGCGAAAGAGATTGGTAGCCATCCGATTCTGTGAAATCAAAAAAGATGGGGATGAAGCAATACCAGGGATTTTCAAATAGTCTCTAACTAACTCGCCAGCTCCGAATCTATCATAGAATACAAAGTCAAAATCAGTGCTTTCAGACAGTTGCTTAGTGATTGCTAATATGTCCATTGAAGTCTGGATATGAATATTCATAAATGCGTTTAACCCGGCCGGAGTATGGGTATGAATAGAAGCAGTCCTGATCAGATCGGGATGCAGGTGAACCGTTGCTCCAACGGCTTCGAGTCTGTCCTTGTATTTCTCAGTTGTAATGTAATGTACTTGGTCCCCTCGTGCTGCAAAGGCTTGCGTCATCCCGATCGTAGGGTTCACATGTCCTTCTGCCGGAAAGTTAACCATTAAAATGTTTAACATTCATCATTACTCCTTTTCTCTACAATTAAGATTGCAGTTTTCACTGAATCTCTCAATCCATAATAACAATAATATTTATTTTTTCAAATGATATCCTTTCATAATCGTGTAACACATATTGGCATGAAAGGTGTATAACAAATATTTACTTCGTGCATAGTAAGGGGGGAACTCTACTTAGTAAGGGAGGTTTTTTCTAAGTGAACGTTCAAAGAGCGCAAGAAATAGCGTCCTCTTCCATAATGGCGAATGTGTTGTGTGATGGGTTACCCATTTATATTCAGCATGTGAACGAGCAGAGTGAGACGGCACGCATTTATGCACTGAACAACCCGGAAGAGGAACGAGAAGTGCCTTTGTACGCGTTAACAGAACGAGATCAGACCCTTGAATAGAAAGGAGCGACATGAAAAATGAAACCGAACCAACAGAAAGAGATTGAGGCAGATCGTTTGAACTTTCGTGATCAGACGGATGATGTGGTCAGAGAAGTACCGGCCACAACGAATGCCAGCGAAGCCGTTGCAGCAATAACTTCACATATCAATAAGTACGATGTACCGGATGAGTTAGAGGAAAAATAGAGAATGACCAAGCGCACACAGGGTAACCTGCTGCGTGCTTTTTATATGATGCATAATGAGTAACCAAAGATTTAGCAGCTCTGTAAGGGGCTGCTTCTTTTTTGTTTCAAAATCATCATTAATATTACAAAAAAAGTATTGCATATAGGTTTACTAGGTATTATGATAACAACAGATTTATATTTTTTTGTTTTTCACAAAGGTATAAGGTTTAGACCTTAAAGATTTATGATCGGAGTGTTCATATGTTAATCCAAACTCCTCTGCGCTTTGAAAAAGTATCAGCTAAAAAAGTGAGTGATTTTATTAGAGAGCAGTTGGAAGAGGCTATTATTTTAAAGGAATTGCTTAGCGAGGAGCAACTACCGACAGAGCGGGAACTGGCAGAAATATTTAATGCCAGTAGAATTACAGTCCGTGAGGCGTTATCCCAATTGGAATCCAAGGGACTCATTGAGAAGAGAGTAGGTGCCAAGGGAGGGACCTTCGTTCTTCCAGTGACAGCAAACTCTCATAAACGTACCCGGGAAGAAATTGCAAAAGATTGGGAACACATGCTGAAGGTGTTTGAATATCGGATGATTGTGGAGCCGGAGGGTGCTTTTTTAGCGGCTGCGCGGATCACTACGGATGAACTGGAACTGCTTCAGCATTACCTGGAACAGAGCATTGAAGCGGACTGTACCCGAGAATGGTTTCGGGCCTTGGATGTTAAATTCCATCTGGCCATAGCCAAAGCATCCGGTAATCCATTTTGTGAAGATGCTGTTAGGCAGATTCGGACCAAGATTAACCCGGCACTTGATCTCATGCCCTATGATGATCAGATTCGGACGGTGAACTACGATGTCCATACGGAAATACTGAGTGCACTTCGAGCACGGGATGCTGAGAAGTCGCGGGAAATGATGAAGCACCATATCGGACATTCTGCAGATGCCATTTATGCAAGAGTGGTTGCGAAAGGCTAACGATATCATACAGAAAAAGAATACGATTCGAGTGGGGAGGGTGAAAACATGAACATACACGAGCTTTTGGCTTTATCTAGACCACTTCAAGAGCAATTGATCACATGGCGAAGGGATTTTCATCGCCATCCTGAAACGGGTTATGAAGAGATTCGTACATCAGGCATTGTAGCTGAGCACTTGCGTAGTCTCGGGTTGGAGGTGACAACCCAGATAGGGAAAACCGGGGTTGTGGGTCTGTTACGGGGAAAAAGCCCTGGGCCTACCATCGGTCTAAGGGCAGATATGGATGCATTACCGATTCAGGATCAAAAAACGGTTCCCTATTGTTCACAAAATCCAGGAAAAGCCCATTTATGTGGTCATGATGCTCATACCGCCATACTGATGGGAACTGCACAGGTACTTGCTCATTTGGAGCGACCTGAAAGAGGAAATATCAAATTTGTTTTTCAACCGGCTGAAGAAGGTTTGGCAGGGGCCAAGGCTATGATCGATGACGGTGTATTGGAGAATCCCAAAGTGGATGCCATGGCAGGACTCCATATGTTCCCGGGCCTGAAGACAGGAACACTTGGGGTCAGCAAAGGGGTCGCTTTTGCATCGGCAGACAGCTTAACCATTAAGATTCTAGGCAAAGGCGGGCATGCTGCCCGTCCACATGAGGGAATAGACGCGATTGCCGTGTCTGCGCAGGTTATTTCTGCTCTACAAAACATTCCAAGTCGTTTGGTTGATCCCCTTGAAACCATTGTCATTACGATTGGAAAAATTAGTGGCGGTTATATGGGAGCGGCCATTGCACCGGAAGTAGAGATGATCGGTACCGTGCGCACCCTATCTGCGGAACTACGTGACCGGATGCCTGGGTTGATCGAACAGGTGGTCCGTGGGGTATGTGAGTCGTTCGGGGCTGGATATGAGCTGAATTATCAGCATGGCTACCCGGTTGTACAGAACGACCCGGATATGGTCGATCTGATGACGGAAACGAGTGAGCAACTCTTTGGCTCCAAGGAGTGGGATTATATCAAACCGTCAACAGGCGGGGAGGATTTCGCTTTTTATTGTGAGCAGGTACCCGGTGTGTTTTTCCGGCTGGGATGTGGGAGAGGAGATGAAGATACCAGCTATCCATTGCATCATCCCAAGTTTGATTTGGATGAATCGGTACTGCCTCATGGGGTAGCCATGATGTCGGCCATCGCGCTGAATTTTTTAAAAACGAAATAAAATCGGGATTAAGACGCTCAATGCAGCTGTGTGGCAATATACAACCTTTATGGAGTGGAGTGGACAAGATGAATAGACATAAGTGGTTTAGAGGCGGGATTACGTTATTGATTGCTGCGATGATCCTGGCGGGTTGCGGTACCCAATCCACAGGCGGTAGTAAAGACAGCGCAACATCGACCGACAGTAAAGTACTGACAATTGCTAATGCTACGGATATTGAAAGTTTTGATCCACATAACAATAACAATACGGCGAGTGAAGCCGTTCTGGTTAACGTATTTGACTACTTATTGAAAAATGATAGTCAGCAGAAGAAAGTACCTGGACTCGCTACTTCCTGGGAAAAGGTAGATGATGTCACTTGGCGTTTTCATCTACGCGAAGGGGTAACCTTCCATAACGGTGATCCATTCACAGCGGAAGATGTGAAGTACACGATAGAAAGAGTAGCTAGGGATAACACCCTCAAACAAAATTCCTACTTTAAAAATATCAAAGAAGTGAAAGTGGTAGATGAACATACGGCAGACATCATTACCGATGGACCTGATCCGCTGCTGCTGAATCGTTTATCCAAAATGGGAGCTGGCATCTTACCTTCCAAGTATATTGAGAAAAACGGGATAGAGGCATTCCTTAAAAAACCAATAGGTACAGGCCCTTATAAATTCAGTCAATGGATCAAGGATGACCGGGTGGTACTCGTTAAAAACGATAAGTATTACGAAGGTCAGCCCAAATGGGATCAAGTTGTTTTTCGCGCCATTCCAGAAGCCTCCACACGTGTATCTGAACTGCTCGCAGGTTCGATTGACATTGCATCAGGTATCCCTTCCACGGATATAGAACGTATTCAAGGCGAAGAGGCCAAAAAAATTGTCAAGGCTCCGATCCAGCGTGTGCTGCAATTGATTTTACGTCAAAGTCAGGGCAGTGTTACAGCTGACTCCAAAGTGAGAGAAGCGATAGATCTCGCGATTGATAAAAAGGGAATCGTAGACAGCATCGCAGGCGGTGCTGGGATTGTAACCCGTACTTCCGTTACACCAGGTAACTTTGGTGCCGATCCTTCCTTATATGAGAAAACATTATATGATCCGGCTAAAGCCAAGGAATTGCTGAAGCAGGCCGGTTATGCTGGTGAAGGCCCAACATTGACCCTTTCAGTATCCTCAATATACAAAGAGTATGCTGAGGTCGTAGCCGCGATGTTAAATAAAGAAGGATTCAACATTAAATTGGACGTGCTGGAGCCAAGCGCTTTCAGTGAGCGTTACAGCTCCAAATCCTTCAAAGAAATGTTTATGATCGGCATTGGTAATTCCCTATTTGATGCTTCCAACAACTACAATCGCTATCTGGTAGAAGAGGCAAAAGGCGAAACGGATTATAACAATCCGAAGGTAGAGAAGCTGTTGCAGCATGCGCTGACGAATCTGGATACAGCCTCGCGTGAAAAAGAGTATCAGCAAGTGCAACAGATTTTGGCTGAAGATCGTCCAGCCGTATATCTGTTCCAAATGGAAGGGATTTATGGCACCGGTAACGGTGTGAATTTCCAACCGAGAAGCGATGAAATGTTCTATGCAGAGGATATTACACCTGCTAAATAAAGAAGAGAAATGAACGGGCGGGGACCTCAATGAAGGTTCCTGCCCGTCCTTTTAAAAAAAGCCTGCTGGTTATGGAGGTGACAGATTGAAAACGTATATTGCTAAATCACTGCTTCAGGTTATTCCTGTACTGCTGATCGTCTCCCTTATTGTATTCATCCTGGTGAGGGTAACCGGGGACCCTGTGGCCCTTATGTTGCCGGAGACCGCTACAGCTGAGGATCGTGCAGTGTTAACGCAGGCGCTCGGGCTAGATCAGCCCTTATATACGCAATATATTAAATTTATTGGTAGTGCCTTACAAGGAGATTTTGGCACCTCGTTTCGCTATGGTGAATCGGCTTTGCCGTTAGTATTGGAACGGCTGCCTGCCAGTTTTGAATTGGCAGTAGCCGCCATGATTTTTGCGGTCATCATTGCTGTGCCATTGGGCGTCATCTCAGCAGTCAAACGGAATACCTTTACCGATTTAATCATTTCCAGTTTATCTGTAGTCGGAAAGGCCATGCCTAACTTTTGGATGGGGATTATGCTCATTTTATTATTTTCTGTCATGTTAGGAATGCTTCCGGTGTCCGGTCGGGGCGGGATGGATCATTTAATACTTCCGGCCTTTACACTAGGTGTCGGTCTTTCTGCACAGATGACCCGACTCATTCGCTCCAGTATGCTGGACATTTTGAATCAGGATTATATTCGAACAGCCCGAAGTAAAGGGATTCTCGAAATTATAGTTATTGGGAAACACGCTTTCCGCAATGGATTGATTCCGGTCGTTACGATTATGAGCCTGCAATTTACGAGCTTGATCGGCGGTACTCTGATTACAGAGACGGTATTTGCATGGCCGGGTTTGGGACAGTTACTTGTCGTCGCTGTGAATACGCACGACATGGCTATCGTTCAGGCTGCCGTATTTGTGATTGCCTTTATTGTGGTAGTCAGCAATATTTTAACCGATGTCGTTTATCGACTGCTTGATCCAAGGATTAAATACAACTAGAGAGGGGAGGGGGAAGCGTGGCAGGCATTCATGATGTACAAGCCCTTGGTCCAGACCTAAACCTGGATGGCAAAAAGCAGACACAACCGTCCGGTATCGGACGCATATGGAAGCAACTGTTACGAAGTAAAACCGGAACAGTTGGTGCAGTAATCTTACTGCTCGTTTGTTTAACGGCAATATTTGCCCCTATGCTGGCTAGTCACAATCCTGCGGAAATTGACCCGCTTAACCGTCTGAAGCCGCCTATGTGGCTCGATGGTGGATTGCCGGAACATTGGCTGGGTACAGATAACCTAGGACGAGATATGTGGAGTCGTATCGTATATGGAGCGAGAGTTTCGCTTATCGTCGGTATTGGTGCAGTTCTGGTCTCAGGCACCATTGGCGCAATCCTCGGCCTCCTCGCAGGGTTTTATGGTAAATGGGTGGATGCCACCATAATGAGAGTTGCCGACGCCTTTTTGGCTATTCCGGCTATTCTGCTGATGCTGGTCGTCTTGGCCGTGGTAGGGCCTGGCATGACTACGCTCATTTTCGTCATTGGCGTTACGAATTGGGTTTCTTATACGAGAGTTGTCCGGGGCGAGGTATTGAGTATCAAGGAACGAGACTTCGTCAAAGCAGCTAAGGCGATTGGCTCTAAAAATAGTAGGATTCTGTTGAAGCACATTTTACCGAATGTCCTGTCTTCGTTTATCGTCATTTCCGGTATGAATGTAGCAACGACGATTATTATGGAAGCTTCTCTTAGTTTTCTCGGATTAGGGATTACACCGCCGGCAGTGTCCTGGGGTGGCATGCTGAGCGATGGGAGGCAGTATATAGCCACGAGCTGGTGGGTGGCAACGTTTCCCGGTCTGGCGATTACCATCACAGTCCTGGGCGTCATTTTTCTCGGTGACTGGCTTCGCGACGTGTTAGATCCCCATATGAAGGCGAAAGAATAGCAGAAAGCGGGGGGGCGGAAAAGATGACCACGAGATTGCTTGAAGTGAATCATTTGAAAACCTACTTTAAAACGGAGGATGGCATCGTTCCTTCGGTCAACGGTGTCAGCTTCACTGTGAATCCAGGCGAAACAGTAGCTATTGTTGGAGAGTCCGGTTCCGGTAAAAGTGTAACCTCCTTGTCTATTATGGGTTTAGTGGCTGCACCAGGTAAAGTCGTGGGCGGGGAGATTCTGCTTGAAGGACGAGACTTACTCCAATTGTCCAAGGGAGAAATGCGCAAATATCGGGGGAACGAGGTATCCATGATTTTTCAGGAGCCAATGAGTTCGTTGAATCCTGTATTTACGATTGGTAACCAAATCAGTGAGGTCATCCGGCAGCACCAGAAGCTGAGCAAACCCGAAGCACGGCAGAAAAGCATAGAGATGCTGGAAAGGGTAGGTATTCCTGGTGCGTCGAAAGTGGTAGGTTATTTCCCACATCAGTTGTCTGGAGGAATGCGTCAGCGGGTGATGATCGCAATGGCCTTGGCCTGCCAGCCAAAACTGCTCATTGCTGATGAGCCGACGACGGCACTGGATGTAACGATACAGGCTCAAATTTTGAATTTAATCCACAAGCTGAGCAAGGAAGAGAATACAGGCATCATTCTCATTACCCACGATTTAGGTGTCGTCGCGGAAATGGCTGACCGGGTAGTCGTAATGTATGCCGGGGAAGTAGTCGAGGAAGCGGACGTATTTGAATTGTTCGAAAAGCCCGGCCACCCCTATACGATCGGACTGCTAGGATCACTCCCTAAGCTTACAGAACAGAGGGAATGGCTGGATTCGATTCCCGGTACCGTTCCTAATATGATGCAGATGCCAAGTGGTTGTCCATTTCATCCCCGCTGTCCTTATGCCCAGGAACAGTGCACAAGGATTCATCCTGAAATACAGGCCAAGAATCCAGGACACTATGTCAGATGTTTACGGATGGAGGAGATGTCAGTATGAACGAGACAGCACGGAAAACACCGCTTCTCGAAGTGAATGGGCTTAAGAAATATTTTCCGATGAACAAGGGCTGGTTTTCCAAAAAGAGCGGTTATGTACGGGCGGTTGATGATTTGAGCTTTAAGGTGATGCCTGGTGAAACCTTAGGTATTGTAGGTGAATCGGGGTGCGGCAAATCAACAACAGGGCAAATGATTACACAACTGCTAGAACCCACGGCAGGCGAAATTCGTTTTCAAGGGCAAAACCTGTCTGATTTAACGGATGAAGAAGTCCGCAAAGTCAGACGAGATTTACAATTTGTATTTCAAGACCCATATTCCTCTTTAAATCCAAGAATGAAGGTTTTTGATATCGTCGCGGAACCGTTGCAGGTACACGGGATTGCTAGAGGCAAGGAGCTTAAAGCTGAAGTTTTTCGACTGTTGGAAACGGTAGGGTTAGGCGCGCATTTAGCCGATCGGCATCCCCATGAATTCAGTGGCGGGCAGCGGCAGCGGATTGGCATAGCGAGAGCATTGGCTATGAAACCAAAGCTCATTGTTTGTGATGAACCTGTATCCGCGCTGGATGTGTCCATTCAGGCTCAGATTTTGAATTTGTTAAAGGAGCTTCAGCAGCAGTTTCAGCTCACCTACATTTTCATCGCTCATGGGTTGCCCTCCGTCAAGCATATTAGCGATCGCATCGCGGTGATGTACTTGGGCAAAATCGTGGAGCTTGCAGAACGTGATGAGTTGTTTGCAAGACCGCAGCACCCGTATACAAAAGCATTGCTTGAGGCCGTTCCCGTTCCAGATCCGAGGCTGCGTAAAGAGCGGATCACATTGACGGGGGAGATCCCCAATCCCGCCAATCCGCCTTCGGGCTGTACTTTTCACACGCGTTGCCCCTATGCACAAGAGATATGCCGACAGCAGAGTCCATTGCTCGAAGAGCATACTCTAGGGCATGTTGCTGCCTGTCATTTTCCTCTGCATAAGCAGATGACTCACGAAAAGATGAGCTTTTGAAAGTAGGCGTTAACCCAAAAAGGAGGCTACTCATGAATAAACGATCAATTGTACCGGAGGATTTGTACGGATATCAGTGGATCAGTGATCCGGCAATAAGCCCCGATGGAACGATTGCCTACGTCAATAAAGGCATAGACCGCCCAAAGAATGACTACCATACACACATCCGTGTCGTATCCCTTCTTGGTAACGACGATAAGCCGTTGACCAATGGTCATAAGGATTCGGCTCCAGCTTGGTCATCCGACGGATCGCAGCTTGCTTTTTTACGTGCGGCGAATGGAAGCACGCAGCTATGGACGGTTCCAGCTGAAGGTGGAGAGGGACAGCGGCAGACGGAGGTGAAGCGTGGAGTGGGTGCATTCGTCTGGTCACCGGATGGGAAGTATATTGTATTCACAAGTATGGTAAGTATAAACACCGAACGGGAAGCTATGACACTTGATGAATATAGCAAACAAGCTGGTGAGCGAGGGCGTATTGTGGATCGTACCACTCCCAAAGCTGAAGGATCGGGCTGGTGGAACGGTCTATTTAGTCATTTATATGTATTGGAGCTTGAAAACGGCCGGATCACGCCAATAACGTCGGGACCTTGGAATGCATCTTACCCTGTATGGTCCACGGACAGCAAGCGGATTTCCTTCTTGTCCAAACGTGTAGAAGACGAGATGCAGGATGCGGACCTGCTTTCATTTTCGGATGTGTATACGATCGATTGCGACGGCGGTAATCTGGTGAAAGTTACGGATTCCAGTTTGGCGATTAGCCAATTTTCGTATGCCCCAGACGGCAAATCATTGACTCTGATCGCCAGCGATCGCATTTATGGAAGTGGTAGCCAGAATCGACTATACACCGTGCCTGTTACGGGGGGAGCCTCGGAACTATTGTTTCCTGAATTGGATATGCAAATCGGTAACTTCGCCTTAAGCGATATGAAATCATTTGGTCCGTCTCCATCTCCGTTATATGCACCTGCGCGATTGAAGCCGGAAATGTATGTGCTCGGGACGCTGCAGGGTGCTGTTCATATATACCGCATTACAATGGACGGGAATGTTCAAGTGGTGACTGGCGGAAATGATAGAGATATCTATCAGTACACGTTATCTGCTGACGGCCGCTATTTGGTTTTTGCTGCACTTGATGCGGACCGGCCTGGCGAACTGTATCTAATAAATCTGGAGACAGGGGAAGAGAAACGACTTACGCAACATAATGACCATCATATGTCCTCCTTGCAAGTGAGTTCACCAGAGATGTTTTGGTTTGAGGCTTCGGATGGCTTCAAGGTACAAGGGTGGATTTTCAAACCAGCCGGAATGGTTCCGGGGGATCGGGTTCCTTTGATTTTACAAATTCACGGCGGACCCCATGCGATGTATACCGGCACGTATAGCCATGAAATGCAGACGCTTCTGGCACAGGGATATGCCGTGCTCATGACCAATCCGCGCGGCAGCTTCGGTTATGGTCAGGATTTTGCCCAAGCCTGCCGGGGGGACTTCGGGGGAGGAGATTATCGTGATCTGCTGGACGCCTTGGACTTTGCGCTGAATCAGTTTGATTGTATAGATGAAACCAGGCTTGGGGTGGCTGGGGGCAGTTATGGCGGCCTGATGACCAACTGGATCATTTCTCATACGAACCGATTCCGAACTGCCGTTACGCAGCGTTGCATCTCCAACTGGCTCTCTTTCTATGGTTTGAGCGATATTGGTATTTCCTACACGGAGGGAATCGTTGGGGCTAACCCGTGGGAAGATCCTGAGCTACTCTGGTCCAAATCCCCACTGGCGCATGTAAATAACATTGAAACTCCGTTGCTGATTTTACACGGTGAGGAAGACCTGCGCTGCCCTGTTGGACAAGGGGATGAATTATATACGGCGCTGAAGCGATTGGGTAAAATAACACGCCTCATTCGTTATCCCGGGTCCAATCATTCATTGCTAAAGAGCGGTAAGCCGTCCCTTCGTGTGGATAACTTTGAACAAGTGGTGGCTTGGTTCAATTCCTACCTGAGTAAAGGAGTAGACTCCAATGAGTAAAGTGAAATTGTCCATCCCAGTGGCCTTTCTGATCGAGAACTTACGTACGAGTGGTGAACCGAAAGACGTCATCATTGAATGTATCAAAAAACAGGATTTCACTCTTTTGCTCGACAAGGTTAAAGAAAAAACAATGGATTTCAAAGAACGTTGTCAAACGGCAGAAGACATAGGGGACGAGTGGGAAGAAGCGATCATTAGTGGGTATGAATTTAAGTTTTTACACATCAATGGATTGAAAAGGCTGCTTTATTTTCGTTTTGATCGAGCCATAGATCGCGATTATGAGCAGGATGGAATCACGCTAAAAAATCTGTATCTTGATCCTATCGAAATCGATACTTTGCAAGGGCTCATCGGCAGACAGTGGCAGGTGATTGCTGAAGACAATGAAGCAGCAGGTAACGTGCAGACGAGCGTAAGCATTAAACTTTTATACCGAAATGAAGACGATTCTTAAAAAGCAAAAAGTATCTAATGCCCGAACGTACAAATGATGTTGCCCATGTGTACGTTTTTTTCTTGTCGTTTTTTTGTAAAATAATATATAAGTGATTTCTGTTCAAACTAGCTGGACCAGGTCGTCATAGCGGCGTTGTCTCTAATAAGTTGAAAAACTGAATTCAAAATCGTAGGAGGGAATTATGAACGATGAAATTGAAAATAAAGATATTTCAAAAGTATTAACTATAATATGGATTTTTATAATTTATAGTGAGTCTGTCATTCTTCAACATTTGTTCGGGGGTCTAAATCTGCTGCAAAGTGTCTTATTCACTTTAATCATCATATTGCACATCTTCTTGTACTTGCATGCTCATAGAGTTGCAAAACATTTTTCATGGGCTTATTTTGTTGTGCAAGGGGGATTGATCTTTTCAAGTGCATTTCTTCTACCTGACAGTTTTTCGATTGTACTGGTTGGATTAATGCCAATTTTGGTGGGTCAGAGTATAGGTATTTATTACAAGCCGCTTAAGGTCATTCTTGTATTTTTAATCTCCTATGTACTTTTTTGTGTGGCTGTGGTCTGGCATAATGATGGCAAGCAATTTGTGCTGTTCATCCCGCTGTTTTTTCTAATTGCAGTTGTTATAGTAGCTTATGCCATTCTTTTTCTCAAACAAGTCAAAGCACGAATCCGAACGCAAAACGTTCTTAAAGAACTTGAAATCGCGCATCAAAAGGTCGAAGAACTTACACTTGCTAACGAACGACAACGGATGGCCCGCGATCTTCATGACAGGGGCTTGCTGGGCTAATCATGCAACTTGAAGCCATTGATGCCCATCTGACAAAAGGAAGTACGCAAAGAGCTCAGGAGATCGTCCAAAAATCGATGTCACAGGTGCGAAGAACATTGTCTGATTCAAGGCGAGCTATAGACAATCTGCGTTCGAAAACCATCTCGGAAGTTGATTTTGCAGAAGCGGTGGAGGAAGAAATACAGCGATTTACAATGGCTACAAGCATTCATGTAATACGCAACATCAAAATTAAAGCTTCAGTTCCCAGACTGGTGTTCGAACATGGATTGTTTATTATAAGCGAGTGTTTAACCAACGTAGCGAAGCATTCACATGCTAATACCGTATGGATTAATATTTTAGATAACGAAGGCAAGATTGAAATCGAGATTCGCGATGATGGAAAAGGATTTGATACGGATATTATTGCCAAGCAAACAGGGCATTACGGAATAATAGGTATACATGAACGTGTACGGATGCTGGGTGGAAAAATCAATATCAGCAGTACATTTCAAGAAGGTACAACTATAAAAATAGAGGCGCCTCTTACTAAAGGAGACCTATTATGAAGTACAAGATTTTAATCGTCGATGATCATTGGGTAGTTAGAGAAGGATTAAAGCTGGTGCTGGAGACCCATGACAGTTATGAAGTTATTGGTGAAGCCGGAGAAGGTGCAACGGCTCTTAAATTGATCGAAGAACTTCAGCCACACGTCATATTGTTGGATTTATATATGCCGCAAATGAGTGGTTTGGAAACCATGAAAGCCCTCAGAGAAAAACAAAATGAAACGCCCGTCATTATCCTGACGACCTATAACGAAGATGATTTAATGATTAAGGGACTCTCTTTGGGAGCAAAAGGATATTTGTTAAAAGACACCAGCCGAGAAAACTTATTTCGCACTATTGAATCTGCGCTAAGGGGTGAAACGCTGCTTCAGCCAGAAATAACAGCAAGGGTATTCACTGCCACGAATAAGAGAGAAGCTGAGATAGAGTCACACGAAAGAAACTTAGTTCTGACTGATAAGGAAAAGCACATATTAAAGTCTGTTGCACATGGTTTTAAAAGTAAGGAAATTGCGTTTGATATGGGAATTTCCGAGCGTACCGTAAAGGCACATTTAACGAATATTTATAACAAGCTTGGTGTTGATTCCAGATCTGAAGCCGTTGCCGTTTCGTTGGAACGTGGTATTTTACAGCTTTAGAAATAATAATTGAAAATATGTTATTTATTTGCCCGGTCGTACATAAGGTGCTTGTCCCTTTGTACGATTTTTTCTTTTCGATATTGATTATTATTTCATTGACATAGTCCACAAAAATCATTACTATAATTGTTGCAAAAGTCCACTAAATAGGGGGAGTTATGATCAATATAAATGCTAATATCATAGCGGATATGAGGCGTTTTAATCGGTTCTATACGAATATACTGGGTGTTTTAGATAGACATGTGCTGGATAGCGGATATTCCTTTACCGAGGCCCGTGTCATTATAGAGATCGGATTGATCGAGCCATGTATTGCGAACACTCTAGTCGAATCTCTTAAAATTGATCGCAGCTATATGAGTAGGATCATTGCTAAATTTTGCAAAGAGGGCTTTCTTGTTAAGGAAAATTCAACGTTGGATAATAGAACAAATCTGATTCGTTTGACTCCTAAGGGAAAGGCGTTCTACAACCAACTGAATGAAAGGTCTGATGAACAAATTTTAAAATTAGTTCAAGGACTTTCAGAAGAAGAGATAAAAGAATTACATGCTTCTATGTTGTTAATTCAGAAGAAATTGGATAATTTGGAGAGGATACAGAATGATACGATTTGAATGCGACTATACCGAAGGTGCCCATGAGCGCATATTAAAGCGACTTTTGGAGACTAATGATGAACAAACCCCTGGTTATGGTGTGGACGATCATTGTGAAAAAGCCAGAGCATATATTAAAGAAGCATGTGACTCCCCAAATGCGGATGTGCACTTTTTGGTTGGAGGTACACAGACCAATACCACCGTCATTTCTTCTATTCTGCGTCCGCATCAAGGTGTCGTTGCAGCAGTGTCTGGACATATTGCCGTACATGAGACCGGAGCGATTGAAGCTATTGGGCATAAAGTACTTACTTTGCCAAGTGATGATGGGAAAATCCGGGCCGAGCAGGTAAAGGAGTTGTATGACGCTCACTGGAATGATGCCGCTCCTGAGCATAGTGTACAGCCCGGGATGGTTTATATTTCCCAACCTACTGAGAATGGAACGATTTATAGCAAATCAGAGCTGGAAGCATTAAGTAGAGTCTGTCAAGAGTGTGGTTTACCACTGTTTATAGATGGAGCCCGATTAGGCTATGGCTTGATGGCCGAAGATAGCGATGCATCTTTAGCAGATATAGCACAGCTTTGCGATGTGTTTTATATTGGCGGGACAAAAATTGGAGCATTGATGGGAGAAGCCGTAGTCATTCTAAATGATACATTGAAAAAAGATTTCCGATATATGATCAAACAAAAAGGAGGACTGCTGGCTAAGGGAAGAATGTTGGGCATTCAATTCGAAACTTTGTTTGAAGACGGTTTATACGTTGAAATTTCCAAACACGCTATAGATATGGCCATGCTGCTTCAAAACGGATTATCTGAGCAAGGTTTTCCTTTCCAATACCGTTCTACAACCAATCAGCAGTTTCCGATTTTACCAGATCGTATACTAAAGGCATTGAGCGAAAAATATACTTACTCCTTTTGGGAAAAGGTTGATGATGCACATAGTGCAGTTCGATTCTGTACCAGTTGGGCTACGAAGAAAGAAAATGTTGAAATGCTGATTCAGGATATTAAAGCATTGCGATAAAGGTCATAAAAAGAGTGATTTATAATTTTAAAGATGTAGAATGATTATGTAATAGCCATACTTCGTTGCATGCATTGCAGCGAAATATGGTTTTTTTGTGCATTTTACTTATTCCAACGCGGCTTGTCTTTAGTTCCATGAAAGAGCAAGTGGATATAAAAATGGAAAAACAAGACAAGAGCGGAGGTATAAAATCGGTGTCTAATTCTTTACACTGAATATCTACCGAACCTGCTTGCGGTACTGAAGAGGAGAGAGCCCCGTTATTTTTTTGAATATTTTATTAAAGTGGGAAGCATGACCGAACCCGACATCCTCTGCAATATGCTGGATTTTGTCCTTGGTGGTTCGAAGTCTGGTTTGGGCCGCCCTGACCCGCACTACGCGGATGTATTCGCTGAAATGGAAACCAGTCAACTTTAGAAAGATACGGCTTAGGTAAGCTGGACTAATGAAGAAGCAGGCGGCCACTTGTTCGAGAGTTAACGGTTCATTGTAATGATCCTGAATAAAAGAAGAAATTTCCGTGATTTTCTGATGCATGGGATGAGAGGAAACAGGTTCACTACGCTCGATCGCTTCCGATCGATGCACTAGGATAAGCATTTCCAGCAATAAATGCTGTACGCAACGGTCATGAAGAGGCTGCTTATTCCTGCATTCGGTATTCATCTGTAGGAATAAACGTTCAACCTCCACTTGCTCTCTCGCAGGTAAGCGAAGCAATGCGGATTGCTGATACGGCGGCAGGTCAAGAATGTCATGATCCTGCTGTGGGAGAAACGTCGGAGAAAAATGAATCAATATGCGCTCCGTTTCCTGCAATTGTGTGCTGGCGGTAGAGTGCAAGTCATGAGGAAGGATGAATATCAGATCCCCCTTGCGAGCGGTGTATACCTTGCCATTCATAAAATAGATGCGTTCGCCTCGCAGTAAGAGGTACAGCTCATAGTTCTCGTGGACATGAGGCCGGGGCATAACTGTGAAACCGGTACGATAGATGTGATGAATGGAGAATTGTTGTTCGCCAATGACATATTTATCTTCTTTCACTTCATTCATGTGCTTCTTCCTTTACAAATTAAGTTAAGTAAGCGCATTCATATACCAACAGTATATATGACAACCTACCAATGATAAAAGCAGAAAAGATTGATGAAAGGAGGTGAAGGCGCTTCTGAACGTCTCGGATCGTGTTTTTATGAAAATATGCGCTGATGTGGAAGAAAATCTTAGGGAGGAAACAGAATATGAGCAAGCAGCGTACATGGAAAAAGGTGCTATGTAATGTGGTTGTGGGTTCATTGCTGTTGACCTTGTGCCCACCACTAATCCAAGCGGAGACTGCGGTAGGAACAGAGGTCGCAAAGGTGGCAAAAGTGGCGACGGATATTCCAGCGTTTCCGGGGGCTGAGGGTGGCGGTAAATATGTTACCGGTGGACGCGGAGGTGAAGTGTATGAAGTTACCACGCTGGCAGACTACGGCAAAGGGGAACAGATCATACCCGGATCTCTTCGCGCAGCGGTCAGCTCCGATAATCGGACGGTCGTATTCCGGGTGGGTGGAACGATTCATCTCAAGGAGCCGCTTAAAATCTTGGGAAACAACCTGACAGTTGCGGGTCAGACAGCTCCTGGCGACGGTATAACTGTAAGCGATTACACAACAGGGATTGATGCAGATAACGTCATTCTCCGTTACTTGCGTTTCCGATTGACCGACCGTTACCCCAGTGAGGATGATGCGTTAGGAGCCAGATACCATAAAAACATAATGATTGATCACTGTTCCTTTAGCTGGTCGGTGGATGAGGTACTAAGCTTGTATGACAATGTCAATACAACGGTACAATGGTCCATTGCGTCCGAAAGTATGCTGATGACCACACACCAGAAAGGTCGCCACGGCTATGGCGGCATATGGGGCGGACGAAATTCCACCTATCATCATAACTTGTTGGCTCACAATGCAAGCCGTAATCCGCGTTTTCCAACTGATAAAAAACAAATCGACGCTGTGGAAATGACCAATAATGTCATTTATAACTGGGGATTTTTCTCCTCATACGGTGGCGGTGAAGGATCGTATAATGTGCTAAATAACTATTATAAGTATGGCCCCAACACATATCAGGACGTTCGCGGTCAAATCTTTGTGGACGTGGGTAGTAAAAAATATAAAACACGCATCTTTATTGGTGGTAACTATATGTACGGCAATGACTCGGTTACGAAAGACAACTGGCAGCTTGGAACATCCATTGGGTCCATTATTGATCCGTCCACCCGTTTGGCGGAGCCGATTGAAGTTAGAGGGGAATACGACAACGGAATTTCACCGGATGCGTATGGTCCATATCAAGCGACAGATGCACAGACCGCATATACGGAGGTGCTCGCTGGCTCAGGAGCCACGCTGCCAAGAAGAGATGCGGTGGACGCTCGGATTATGAATGATGTGAAGAATGGAACAGGTGCGTTTATTAACTCCCCGCGTGAAGCAGGGTGGATTTACGACGATTATAACGTAACGACGACGGAGCTTTCTGACAGTGACCATGATGGTATGTCAGATGAATGGGAACGTGCCAATGGGCTGGACCCCAATAATGCAGATGACCGTAACAGTCAGGGGCTTGCCGGCACAGGGGCGTATGCTCATTTTGCCAAGGGTTATACGAATCTGGAGGTCTATCTAAATGTTCTTATTGAGAAGCTGTCGAATGGAAATGAGGTGAATAATCCAGAGGCCGCCGTTCAGGTGTCGGATGCAAACGGACGTTCACTAAAGCATAACGATATTTTAGAAGCCGGACGTGATGCGACCATAACTGCAACGGCCAAGGACCAAGATGGCATTGCTCACGTTGAATTTATCATTGATGGTAAACTTGCTGGAAAAGCAGAGAATGCGCCTTATCGAATCGATTGGAACCATGTGACGGACGGCACCCATTACATTATTGCACGGGTGACCGACCGCAAGGGGACTGCTGCATTTTCCAATCCTGTTACCATTCACGTCAATACGACTGCACCATCGGGAAGTTGGCTCAGCGAAGAGATTGGCTCTGAGGGCAACGATGGTTATATAAAAGGGCATACTCAGGTCTTAAAAGAAGATGCAAGCGGCAGCAGTATACGACTGAAGTCAGCGGGAGACGTTGACGGTAAGGCAGATATTTTCCATTATGCTTATCAAAAATGGGAAGGTGACACTGAAATTACAGCCCGTGTGGAACAAATTACCCCGGTGGATGATAATGCCGAGGCGGGTGTAATGATTCGTGAATCGCTGAAGCCTGGATCAAAAATGGCTTTTATGTCTTTAGCATTTGTTAAATATGGAAAACAGGGTATTCTTATCAGTCGTGATCAAACGGAGGGTAAGACAAAACGTGCGTCAATGGAGACTTTTATTGCAACGCCATATTCGGTTCGTCTTGTACGACAAGGACAAAAGGTTACCGGCTGGGTATCCGCAGATGGTGTGACGAACTGGGAGAAGGTTGGTGAAACGGTTATAGATGTGCCGGATCATCAGCCGCTATTGTTCGGGTTGGCTACTGATGCATCCAAACCACAAAACGATGTATGGAATTACAATACGTCGGAATTCAGCCATGTCACCATCCGCAACCTGACAGACTCAGGAGGAACTCGTCCCACTAGTGTGGTGGTAGCGACCTATGGCCCTGCTGACTTTACATCTCTCCAGACAGCTATTGACGCAGTCCCTGACGATCGCAACACAAGGACAGTTATCCATCTCAAAAACGGTACGTATCGTGAAAAAATAAAGGTGAATTCCTCCAAAAGAAATCTGAGCATTATCGGAGAAGATCGCGACAAAACGATCATTTCTTTTGATGATACAGCCAAAACCGTGGTGGATGGAAAAGAATTAGGAACAAGCAACAGCTATACCATGCGTGTGCAAAGTCCCGATTTTGTGTTGGAGAATGTCACGGTTGCCAATACAGAAGGAACCGGGCAGGTGCAGGCTGTAGCATTATATGCCGAAGGCGATCGTGGTAAGTATCACAATGTCAAAATTACCGGCCTACAGGATACGTTGCTTGTGAACCGTGGCAGACAGTATTTCAAGGACAGCTACATCAGTGGCAGTGTAGATTTTATATTTGGCAATGCCCCCGTCGTGTTTGATAATTCGATCATACACAGCCTGCGTGCTGGATATGTGACAGCAGCTTCAACAGAAGAGAACAAGCCGGGCTTTGTATTTATTCAATGTCGTCTGACAACAGAAAATGGCTTAACAGGCAAGGTGGATCTCGGGCGGCCATGGCGCCCTTACGCTCATGTTACTTTTTTGAAGACCTATATGGATGACCATATCAAGCCGGGCGGCTGGAATAATTGGGGCAAGGAATCCAATGAGCAGACCGCAAGATTTGGAGAGTTTGATAACTTTGGACCAGGTGCAGGAAGTAGCGGGCGTGTACCTTGGGCCAAACAGCTTACTGCCGATGAAGCAAGCCAGTACAGCGTTGAAGCTATTCTGAGCGGGACAGATCATTGGGATTGGCGTCTTTAAATTTGATGTTCAGTGGTTAAGCCGGGCAAGCGGGGCAAGCGCTTCTAGCGTTCAGCCTCGCTTATTTTTATAGTTTGAGTAGAGGATACATACTTAATTTTCAGACATTGAAAATACTTGTTTATATGGTAAATGTTTGCTATGTTAAAAGTACATTTATTTCAAATTGTAATTTATTATTAATTTTGGAGGTGTAAGGTATGGCGCGTGTGTTAGTAGTGATCACTCCTGCTGAAGGCCATGTTAATCCGACACTAGGATTAGTGAAAAGGTTGGTAGACAGTGGGGAGGATGTTGACTATGTGTGTACGGAAGAATATCGTACGAGAATTCAACAGACAGGAGCACAGATGATAACCTACCCTTTTGTTGATGATGCCTTTTCCAAAGACTCAGATTTAAAGCCAGCAGAATACAAACATCATTATCAATTTGTATACATGATGGTTAAAGGTATGATTCTTCCGATTATTCCAGAGGTTTTGAGAGTTATTGAAAATAGAACCTATGATTATTTAATCTATGATTCTTTGATGGGCTGGGGAGGCACGATTATTGCTGAGAAGCTAGGAATCCCTGCTGTATGCTCTATCGCTTCTTTTGCTTTCGTAGAACCATTGGGATCGGGGCAAGGCATGAATGACAATGATCCGGAGGTGAAAAAGTTGTACACGGCTACGATGCAAATAACGCATCAACTAGCTAGTGAGCTTCAGGTTGCCGCTCCGGCTATAGAAGAGATTGCTCCTCATGGCGGACGCTTAAGAATAGTTTATACAAGCCGCTATTTTCAACCGCAAGCCGAAAAACTGGATCACAGTTTTATTTTTACAGGTCCTTCTATTGTACCGCGTAAAGATGCTCCTTCCTTCCCGTTCGAACAACTTCGTGTTCTGCATCCACAGGCGGTGTACATTTCAATGGGTACCATTTTGAATAAAGATTTGGAATTTTATAAGCTTTGTTTTGCAGCATTTCGCGATTTGCCTGTGCAGTTTGTGTTGTCTTCGGGCAATTATACAGACATGGAGCCATTGGCCCCGTGTATCCCTGACAATTTTATAATCAAGCCTTATATTCCGCAATTGGAAATGCTTCAGCATGTGGACGCTTTTGTTACACATGCGGGGATGAACAGTACAAGTGAAGCCCTGTATTACAATGTGCCGCAGGTCATGATTCCTTTAACATCGGATCAGCCGATCGTAGCCAGTCGGGTGCAGGAACTGGGAGCGGGTGTTATTGTGGATAAAAATGAGCTTACACCCGCTAGTTTGAGAGCTGCCTTATTAGAGGTATTGAATCATCCAACCTATAAAGAGCAGGCTCATGTGATCGGCGAATCATTACGCCAGGCTGGTGGGTACAGACATGCGGCAGATACAATTATGAGTCATTTCTCCACCATAGAAAAATAAGGCGCAGTCTATATACTGTGATTCCTTTCTTTTAAAGCAGCAGATTTTTCAAACTCTAGTTTCTTTGAAATCGCAAGAAGACCAAGGGAGCAGATGATTAGGGCCAAACATACCCAATAGGTGTTTCGGTAACCAATCCATTGAGCGGTTAATCCGCCCATCAAGCTCCCTACCAGTCTTCCGATGGTTGTCGCATTGGAATATAGCGTTGATGCGTACCCTGGAAGAGAGGGCAACAAATCCTGCATGTAACTAATGCCAATGGCAGAGATCACTGCAACAAAGAAGGCTAGAAGAAGCTGCCCCACGAATAGCTGCCACATCTCCGTAGACATAAGGACAAGGAGATAATAGACAACTCCTGTTAATGCCCCTAAAAATATAAGCAAACGGTTGGAGTATTTAGCTGCTAGTACGCCTAGCATGAGCATCAAGGGTATTTCTACAATTGCGCAAATACTGGATACTAGAGCAACGTCACTCGTGTCACCTTTTAAATTGTGAATGATGAACAAGGAAATATTTAAACTGTTCATCCAGTGAGACGTATAGAGCAGAGTAAGAACGGAAAAGGGAATCAGAATTTCAATATTTTTATGTAATGTAATGTTATGAAGGGAAAGTTGATTCTTATGTTTAAGCTGGGCGGGAGACTGCTTGATAAAAAAGAATAGAAGCACAGCAATGAGAACAAAAATAGAGGTCGTTCCCATAAAAATACCTTTAAAGCCCGTATGTGCAATCAAAAAGGAACCCAAAAGCGGCCCGGTAATAAAGCCAAGAGAAAACATAGACCGAAGCGTTGAATTAGCAAAGGCGTGATCCGCAGATTTACTGCGATCTACTGCTTCACGTGCACTGGCAAATAACTGCGGCATCCCAGGAGCACCAATGGCCGTAAAGATCGTCATATAAACAAAAAGTACATAAAAATTTTGGATTAAAAGATATCCTGCAAATGCTACGGCATTAAATAACGTACAAATCACCAAAATTTGTTTACGATCTAATCCGGTATCGGAACGTTTGGCAATCAGAGAGCTTATCCATATGCCACAAATTAAAGTCACAGCTGTAAACACACCAAAGGTTCCCACAGATACGCCAAGTGTAGTTGTAAAATATACAGCTAAAAAAGGTGCGCTGATGGATATGGCCATACCTTGTAATAACATACAGATCATGAATAGCGGGTAGTTAGAGATAACGAAAAGATTTTGAATACGCTTTAGCATTTCTTTTTTTACACCCCTTCGGATTTAGTAGCAGAAAGAACATATCTATCCTTACTAAACTATATATTATTTTAGTATAAAATGTATATTTACATGGTATAAAACTATGTTCTTAGAGTTGGATGTATAGGTGTATATGGAGTTATTCTGTAAGGTTGGCCTCAGTGGCTAAAAGCGGTTTACAAACTGCTTGATCAGTTCATTCAATAATCCGGCGGCCTTCGTAGGAAGGCGATGATCAGCTTTCTTAAGGAAAACCAGCTCACTATTTGGTAATTGTTGATGCAATATTTTGGCATAGGGATGAAAGTGCTTATCTTCTTCACCATAAACAAGCAGGACGGGAAGCTGGATCTCCCCAAGCCGTGAGGTGCAGTTGTACTTCAAGCTGTATCGATAATATTGTTCGACATTCCTGGGATTTCCCTGCTTCGCATCGTTGAATAACTTACGGAACAAAAATAGCTGTTTCGTCTGTGACCAAGCAATAGAAAGGGCAAGCGTACCGACTGCGCCGATTTTGGAAAGAGCAATGCCCAAAGAAATTTTGTTTCTTAGTCGCCCTTCGTTTACTTCCGACATTCCACTGATAACAATGCCTCCCCATGCCCGATCTGGATAAGTCAAGAGAAATTCAAGTACTATCGAACCTCCGGTAGAATATCCACACAAAAATACTTTATCCAAGCTCATCCGGTCCATCAAATGTTTAATATCCTGGGCGATGAGAGGATAAGTAACCGTTTGTTCGGAAGGCTGACTTTTACCGTGTCCTCTGATATCAAAAGCTATAGTTCGAAAATCGGGTGATAATCCTTGGATTTGGTATGTGAAATTTAAGCTTGTGAGTACTGGAGGGTGAATGAATAGGATGGCGATTCCTTTTCCGGAATCAATATAATGCATCGAGTATCCGTTTATGCTTGTGGAAGTCATCGTTATTTTCCTCTCCCTTTGATGATTTAGGTTTTACTGAAAAAAATAACTCATGATATAGAAAACATTTTCGGAATCGTTTTATAACTCTGCAATCATAATTATGTTCTCTAAACAATTGAATATACTCTTCTTCATTACGAATATACTCCCCGTTGTCGTACCATTTCATAAACCAATTAGATAGCGGCTTTTTCTTGCATAAACATGGTTCCATCACGATAAGGGTCCCGTTAGGCTTTAGAATTCTTTGAAACTCCTTCATATAACTTGAAATCTCGTCCGTAGAAACATGATGCAGCACAGCGATAATAAGGATGTAATCGAACGATTCATTATCGAATAGAAATTTCTTGCTTTCCAGAACCTGAAATGTATGGTGGGTATACAATCGCTTTGCATAATCAATTCGCTTGGCATCAGGATCAATTCCAACATAATTTAACGGATCAAACATGGAGCAATTCGCCCCAGTACCGGAACCAAAATCCAGTACAGTACGGCCATCAAATGTAAAATGGGTATGTATATGATCATGAATATATTTTTTAGTAAACCATTTCGGGCGGACAAACCAATGATAAAGTCTAGGAGAGAACGGAATGTTAATGGAATTCACCATCTTTCTAATTTAGTCGAATCACAAAGATAATTTTGACCCATGAGCTCAAAAAAATTCATGAAATAATAATTTTATTTTTTATGAATCAGATTGCCGTTCTTCTCCACGATCCGGTTTCGAATAATTTTGGCAATGTGAGTAAAAATAATAGAAATTAAATGAATCTGTTATTTTAAAGATGGGGGCCGCACATGAAAATGAAGAACAATATGAGCATTTTACTAGTGCTGAGTTTAAGCTTATTGGTTGCCGGGTGCAGGGCGGACTCCAGTCAACAGCTGCATCAACAAAGCGTCAAATCCCAAAATTCAGCGAATCATATGGCTAAACCTGTCATAGTGATCATGATTGATTCTTTAATGAACAAGCCTTTGCAAGATGCAATACAGGAAGGCCGTGCACCCGCAATGCAATATCTCTTTAAAAAAGGACAATACTTCCCGCAGGTTGTAAGTTCATTTCCTACGATGTCCGTGACTATTGACAGTACTTTATTAACGGGGACGTATGCAGACCAACATCATGTGCCCGGACTTGTGTGGTACAGCGACAAAAAGAAACGCATGATTCTCTACGGAAATGGTGCCAAAGAAGCTCTAAAGATAGATCAACTGCAAGTATTTAATGATGCTATTTATCAATTAAATCAAGTTCAACTGAACAAAAAAACGAAAACGATCCATGAAGAGTTAGCCGATAAAGGAAAAGAATCCGCATCAATCAACGCCATTGTTTTTAGAGGCAAAACGGAACATGACTTAAAAGTGCCTCGCTTTATTGCAAACAGCAACCGTGTGCCAGAACAATTGAGAATAACGGGACCTCAATGGTTTTCCTACGCAACTTTTGCACAACTGGATCCGAAGAATAGCTGGAATACTCCTCCGTGGAGAAAATTCGGGATGAACGACGAGTTTTCTGCAAAAGATATCGCTTTTTTAATCAAACAAAAAAAGCTTCCAAGCGTAACCATCGCATACTTTCCAGAGAACGATAGTTCGGTGCATAAAAAAGGGCCGACTCAACTGGAGGGAATTGAAAAAGCGGATCAAGCGCTGCAAACTGTGTTAAATGCATATGGTTCGTGGGAACAGGCTGTAAAAAATGCGATATGGATTGTCATGGGTGATAGTGCACAAAGCGCTGTGTATGATGATCGACAGGCAGCAACTGTTGATATAAGGCCACTTTTGAGCCATTACCGGATTGCAAAATTAAATCAACCCGTAAGAAACGATGACCAAATCGTGATTGCCGCTAATGAACGGATGGCTTATATCTATGCGATTGACGATAATGTGGAGTTATCCGATGTGGTGAAGTCTTTAAAAAAGGAGAACAAGCTCGACATTATCGCTATGAAAGATGGTAAAAACCATATTCATGTTACAAAGGGGAAAACAGGTAAGCTGTTTTCCTATCATCCAGGTGGAAAGTTCATCGATGAATATGGACAATCGTGGACATTGTCGGGCGAAGAGGACCTTGTGGATATTACGGTGGATAACCACCGGATTAAATATGGAAGATATCCAGACGTTTTGGCGAGGTTACACGGGGCAATGAATTCACATGAAGGAAGATATGTTGTCGTCACGGTCCAACCTGGATATGAACTCGTCGGCGAAAGTTCTCCTACCCACATCGGAGGGGGAGCTCATGGATCGCTGCATGAAAAAGATTCCCTTGTCCCATTAATAATTTCTGGAACGAATACACGCCCCAAAACACTGCGAATCGTTGATATAAAAGACTGGATTATGCAATTGGTGAACGAATAAGTATTATTCGTTCTTGATATTAAAGTTAAGCTATATTAGTATATAAGCATATTATTATATTTAATTGGAAGGAGGTCACACATTGGATCAACTTGGTTATATAGCCGATCATTTAAAGCTATTGGGCGATAAAACTCGGCTGGCTATGCTTTCCCTACTAAGAGAGAGAGAATGGTGTGTGTGCGAATTTGTAGATATCTTTGATATGACACAGCCAGCAATCAGCCAACATTTGAGAAAATTAAAGTCGCAAGGAATTGTAAAAGAAGAACGACGAAGTCAGTGGGTATACTATTCCTTAAACGTAGAGGATAAGCCGCATATTCAAGCTGTTCTTGAGAGTATGCCAGACTCCAAGCAGATTTTAAAATGGCTGAATAAAGAGGAACCTATAGCATCTTGTGGACCAGATTCCACAGCTTGCTGTTTATCCTAAAGGCTGCTCCGTTTAACTCCTTGCAGGGATAAAGATGTTTTCAATATAAGTATATGTTTATAAGGTGATGTAATGGAGGTTTAGAATATTGGTTTTGTTGGCATGCATTATATTTTTGATTACTTTAGTGTTGGTAATCTGGCAGCCTAAAAATCTGTCTATCGGCTGGTCTGCCTGCGGCGGTGCCATACTCGCCTTGCTGGTGGGTGTCGTCGATTTGCATGATGTTTGGGAAGTTACTCATATTGTCTGGAATGCGACACTGGCTTTTGTAGCCATTATTCTGATTTCGTTGGTGCTTGATAAAATCGGCTTCTTCGAATGGGCAGCGCTTCATATGGCACGGGCTGCACGGGGAAGCGGAACTCGAATGTTTGTTTATGTGACCCTTCTGGGTGCCGTGGTTTCTGCCTTTTTTGCAAATGACGGTGCGGCCTTAATTCTGACGCCAATTGTACTGGCGATGGTTCGGGCACTGAAATTGAATGAGAAAATGGTGTTTCCTTTTATCATCGCGAGCGGATTTATTGCAGATACGACGTCGCTTCCGCTTGTGGTCAGCAACTTGGTCAACATTGTGTCAGCCGATTTCTTTGGGATCACCTTTATGGAATATGCGAGTCGCATGATTGTACCTAATTTATTTTCTTTAGCAGCCAGTATAGGGGTACTGTATCTTTTTTTTCGCAAAAGAATTCCGAAAACATTTGATACGGCACAATTAATCACGCCTGCGGAAGCGATTAAAGATCCAAAAATGTTCCGTATGTCTTGGATCGTTCTCGCGGTTTTGTTCGTTGGCTACTTTGCATGCGAATTTTTTAACATTCCCGTTTCGGTGGTGGCCGGTATTATTGCTATCTTTTTCTTATTGATGGCGCGTAGAAGCCCTGCAGTGCCGATGAAAGAAGTCATCAAGGGTGCTCCATGGGCCATCGTATTTTTCTCTATCGGGATGTATGTTGTGGTATATGGTCTACGTAATGCCGGTTTGACGGATCTGCTGGCCCATGTGATTCAAGCGGCTGCCGATCAAGGTATGTTTGTGGCCACCATGGGCATGGGTTTTATTGCGGCGATTATCTCGTCGGTCATGAATAACATGCCTACGGTCATGATTAATGCACTTGCCATTGATGCCACCCATACAACCGGTATGGTCAAAGAGGCGCTGATTTATGCTAACGTCATTGGGTCGGATCTCGGGCCAAAAATAACTCCGATCGGTTCATTAGCCACGTTGTTGTGGCTGCATGTGCTCCGTTCGAAAAACGTAAAAATTTCTTGGGGGACTTATTTTAAAACGGGCATCGTCTTAACTATTCCTACACTTTTTATCACTCTACTGGGCTTATATCTGTGGTTAATCATTTCATAATTGAACATTGAAGGAGACGGTAATGATGGAAAAGAAGACAATTTACTTTTTGTGCACTGGTAACTCTTGCCGCAGTCAAATGGCAGAAGGCTGGGCCAAAAAATACTTGGGGGACCGTTGGAATGTATACAGTGCGGGCATTGAAGCACACGGCCTTAACCCTAAAGCGGTGCAAGCGATGAATGAAGTAGGGGTGGATATTTCCGGTCAAACTTCAGATATGATTGATTCTGTTTTGCTGAATGGTTCGGATTTCGTTGTGACCTTGTGCGGAGATGCTGCTGATAAATGTCCTATCACACCTCCGCACGTTCGTCGTGAACATTGGGGATTTGACGATCCGGCTAAAGCACAAGGAACAGAAGAAGAGAAATGGAGCGTATTCCAGCGTGTACGGGATGAAGTAGGGGCTCGTATTCGAAAATTTTCGGAGACTGGTGAATAAACAAGGTGCACAGCTTAGGAAGAGGCAGCATGTAGTATAGTATTTCAAACAAGCATGCCTCTTAATGAGGTGGTGCTTGTTTGGCGTTTTTTTCCTTCACAGAATATTCTCCCAGTACCTTTGTTTTATCTCCATAGATCCTATCCAAATGATCTTCTCCCCATAAGCAAAAACGATCAAGCAGATCTTTAAAATTCCAGCCATATTCACTAAGCTCGTACTCCACTTTGGGTGGAACCTGGTTATAAATGATGCGGTGGATGATTCCATCCTTTTCAAGCTCTCTAAGCTGTTGGGTGAGCACTTTTTGGGTGATTTTCGGAATGAGTTGACGAAGTTCGTATGTACGTTTTCTGCCGCTGGTTAAATGGTGTAGGATAATGCCTTTCCACTTTCCACTGATGACCTCCAAAGTTGCCTCGATTCCGAGCATATAGGTTTTGGCTTTGTCTTTCATAGACTTTCCCCCTCTCCGATCTGTAATACAAAAGGCACTAAGGAACCTTAAAGTACCTACAGTACATTGAAGTGCGTACTTCACACTTTAATGTATAACATCCATAATAGCATCTGTAGACAGGGTTCACTAATTATGAGGAGAAAGAAGGTTACGGATACATGAAAGTTCTATTGGTCGTCACGCATCCTAGAGAAGATTCACTTACCCTTGCGGTCATGAATCGTTTTGTAGAGGGATTGAAAGAGAATAAGCACGAGGTAGATATTTTGGACTTGGATCGGGATGGATACAATCCGGTGTACAGCGCTGCAGATGAGCTGGATTGGAATACGACCCATAAACAATATGCTCCTGAAACACGGAAAGAGATGGATAGAATAGTGGCTGCGGATGCTCTGGTCTTTGTGTTTCCACTATGGTGGTATAGTGTCCCGTCCATGCTAAAAGGGTACCTGGATAAAGTGTGGAACATAGGTTTACTTCAGGAGTTCACGACAAAGCAGGTTCTGTGGATGTGCTTGGCGGGAGGGACTAAAGAACATCTGATCAAGTATGAATATCACGATTTGGTTACTAATTATTTGAATAAAGCCATTGCTGGTTACGCAAGAGTAAGAGAGTCCAAGGTGGAGTTCTTCTATGATACTTTGTCCGAGTCGAAAGAATACATTGAAGGTTTACTGGAGCACGCTTATCAATTAGGTCTGGCATATAAGTAAAACTTATTCTGATAACAATGAGAATTTCATATTGTTGAGGAATTTGCAAAATCCTGATTATTGAAAAAGGGTTAAGGCTCGTTAGACGGCACTTAACCCTTTTTTATTTTATAGACGAGACTCTATCCTTTTATAGGCTCGTGCATAGGTGCTGACGGTGCCCCTTGCATAGATAACCCGCCGCTAGTTGTGCTTGCTGGAACAACGGGATGTGGCGATCCCTTTTCAGAAGCAGTGCCCGCAGTTTGCTTGGCCAGCTTCTGTTTTTCCCACAGGGCTCTGGCGATAACCAGCATGGAGAGTACACCGACATATAGTAACAGAGAACCGAGTTCGGGAAGCATCTCCTGCAAGGGTGCACCACGCAGACCCATGGTGCGCAGGAATTTGTACATCCACACGAAGGGAAAGAAATCACCGATTTGAATCGCTAAAGGTGGAAACAGTGATCTGGAAAGAACAGCCCCTGATAAAACAAAAGCAGGCATGAGTATCATCACCATTCTGCCGATGGCTATTCCCGGATGTGCAGCGCCCCATGCAACCAGGACATTGATACAAACGGTACCGAATACATACAGGACAACCGGAATTATAAAGAGAATCGGATTGGCCTCGAAACGGCCTCCCCCAAACACTTTAAGCATCCCGAGAGAGAAGATTAAGCCAGCCGTCGAAAACAGCGTATAAGGAAGCACACGCAGCAGGATGTTGAACGGATTTTGCAGCTCAGCAGCCAGCCTCTTGGAAACCCGGAGTCTAGCGACCAGAGGTAAGCTATTTATGTTCAGTATCATAAAAGAGAACATACAAGTGAAGGCAAGTATCGTCGTATTCTGATAATCATTGGTTGGATTAAACAGGGAACGCACTTCCAATGCGATACCATTGAGGGCCCCTTGGGCCTGATCTGCGTTCATCCCGGTTTTCAACATAGCTGGAACAGACAGTTCCATATTCTCGGAAACGCTAATTTCCTGCATAGCTGTACGAATCGAAGTAATAGATTGAACATTGGTATTATCGAGAATGAGACCCACGCGGCTAGAAAGGGAACGATTGTGATGGTCCTCTAAACCATGCGGCAAGGAAATAACAGCCAAATATTGCTCATGATAAAAATACTGTTCAGGGTTGTCCGTATACGAAACAATCTCAGCTACGTTCATATACGGAGAAGCATCTATTTTCTGAATGAACTCACGACTGTAAGCAGTGTTATCTTGATCCACCACGACCACGTTAGCGTCGTTAATTTGGCTGCTTGGGAGCAACAGTGAATACCCCAATACGGCAATCAACGGGAAGATGATAGCTATGATCGGATACTTGGAGTGAACCAGATACGACCATTCATCACGAAGAGATTTCATTTGTATTCACCTCAACTGTCATACCTGGTAGCAAAGCTGCTTCTCTTGTTACATATACACGTACCTGGAATGTAGCGGTATCTGCTTCTCCTTTTTCACGGGACATCTTCACATTAGCAAATTGTGGTGCAGCAGTTACATAGCGTACCGTACCTTTCAAGTCCTTATTGAGACCAGAGATATGAGTTTTAATTTCTTGATTGGCCTTGAATTTCCCCGCTTGTTCTTCATTCACATAGAGATCGTAATATAAATCGTTGGTTTCCAGGGTAATCACAGGAGCTCCTTGCGCGACATTTTCGCCGACTTTGGTACTAATCGAAGTAACCTTGCCATCCTGTGGTGCTTTTAAAACCAGCCGCTCTTTTTTGAGCAGCAATGTTTTAAGCTGAACTTCCTGTGTGTCTTTTTGTTGCTTTAAAAGGTCAATAGCCAGCTTCTGATCCGCCAACTGTTGACGGCTCTGCTGAATGGTTTCCAGTTGGGTTTTGGAACGATCGACGGACAATTGGGCACCGCGAATTTCTTCCTCGGCTTGTTTTACCGAAACGGCTGCTTGTGTCGTCTGTTCACTGGCCTGCATACGTTCTTCAGAAGTGGCGCCATGGAGTAGCTTTTGAAGAGACTCTTTTTGCTGACTCAACTGATTTGTCGCTAAAGTCAAAGAGGTTTCGGCATCATCCAACGCTGCTTTGGATGCACTTCCTGCATCGTAGAGTGCTTTATTACGCTTATAGTTGGTTTGCGCCGTCTGAACGTTTTTGGTAGCGGAGGCTACGGCAATTCGTTGCTGCTGAACATCTTCATCTCGAGCACCATTATTGACTTGTTGTTCCGCAGCAGTGGCTTGACGCTCTGCCGCTTGTGCCCGCTGCAATGCTGCCTGACTTTTACTCTCAGTCACTTGGGCTTGCGCAATATCCAGCTGAGCCTGTTTTTCCTGAGTTGCTGCCCGTGTATAGCCTAAATGGATGGATTGTTGCTGTTGGCTGATTTGCGTATTGAACTGGGCTATTTGTGTCCGCAGTTGCTCAATTTGCAAATCCACATCTTTAGAATCCAAAGTCATAAGGACAGTTCCTTTTTTTACCTTAGTTTCTTCTGTTACCGGGATGTTCAGGATTTTGCCTCCTACTTGTTCAAAAGATACATGAATGCTATCCGCATTTAGTGTTGTGCCTTTAACGGATCGCGAAGCATTGACTTGATCTTGTCCGTTTGTCTGGAGCAGGAACCCCCCGCCGATCAGGCAGGCAATAGAAATGAGAGGGATGATGAGGCTGGTGACTTGTGTGCGATTCATGGGTAATACGCTCCTTAGATTCATAAAATGGGTTAAACATAGACTCGAATAAATATCCTGATATGTACATTTTATTTATTCTTTTATTTAATTATTTAAAAGTTAGTCAGCTAACTAAAACGCAAAATTAAAACTTATTCTGGTTTTGCTGCTTTATATATCTCTTTTGCTTGAGGGATGCCGCTTTCTATTTTTTGCAGTAAAGTCAGGAGTAGCTCTTTTTCATCGGTGGACAGGTGGCTCATCAGTGTGGAAGTGCTTGTAAAATGTATAGGCAGCAGTCTTTCCATCATTTCTGTTCCTTGATCGGTCAGTTTAACAATGCTCATACGGCGGTCGGAAGGATGAACAGATCGAATAATAAGCCCATCGCGTTCCAGACGGTCAACCAGACCGGTAACGGTTGGTTTGCTAACCCCTACTTTCTCCGCAAGCTCTGTAGCCAGCAACCCTGTATGGATATTACGATACAAGAGAATTAATATTGAAAATTTACCATGAGATATACCGAATTTCTCAAAGCCCTCAAAACTGACTTTAAAGACGCTGGAAGATACCCGCATAAAAAATAGCATAGCTTCCGTCGCTCTTACATCAATCTCAGGGATACGCTTGGAGAATTCTTGAAGCGCCTCGCGAGTGGGTAAGTCCCGTAAATCAAAATCCATAGGGTTCTCCTTTCTTCTTACAGTATGTTCCAATCGACAAATTAGTTAGCCGACTAATCTTAATCTATTCAAAAATGAATTTCAAGCTAAATTTTGTTAATCGTCATGCAGATTTTTACCATATGGAGGTTGTTCGTGCCATAGTTCAAGCTTTTCCCTACATTGATATTTACAATGAAGTGCTTGATAATAAGTGGATATCGCACGAGAACAAAAACCCAAAGTGAGGAACCTGGAATGACGACAAAATTATACTACACTGCTCCAAATCTTACGGAGTGGGACACTCATATTACACAGAGCATGGAAAGAGATGGAGCATTTTTTGTTATGCTCAAGGAAACGGCCTTTTATCCGCATGGCGGAGGCCAGCCGTGTGATACAGGAACGATTCAGGGCGTCCGGGTATTAGATGTTGTTCTCGAAGATGGGGACATTTGGCATCAGGTAGAGCGTTTGCCGGAGGATCGGAAAGTAGCCTGCCAATTGGATTGGGAGCGCAGATTTGATCATATGCAGCAGCATAGCGGACAGCATTTGCTGTCAGCGGTTTGTCTGGAGTTGTTGGGTGCGCGTACTGAAAGCTTTCATCTAGGACAAGAATATGCCACGATTGATGTGAACTGCTCGGATATAACATCTGCGCAGCTATCGGCCATCGAACAGGAAGTAAATCAGCAAATCTACAGTAACCGCAGCATAAAAAGTTATTTTGTAACCCGTGAGCAATTGAAGGATATTCCGCTTGTGAAAACGCCCAAAGTGATTGAAAATATTCGGATTGTCGAGATCGAGGGCATTGAATATAATGCTTGCGGCGGTACACATGTAGCTCAGACCGGGGAAATTGGGATCATTAAATGCTTAAAATGGGAGAAGCAGAAGGGGATGGCAAGAATCCATTTCAAATGTGGCGTTCGCGCACTCCAGGACTTTAACGATAGTGTTCAGATACTGGACGTGTTGTCTGCGAAGTTTAATACCGGGCGAAAGGATATTTTGACCCGATTTGAAAAGTGGGAGCAGGAGCATAAACAACTCAAGGCGCAAATGGATCTCCTGCAAGAGGAAAATGCTTCGTACCAGGCGAAAGAATTGCTATCTGCTGTGCAGGGGCATATTCTTGCTCATGTATTCGAACAAAAATCCCTTCAGGACATGCAGCAATTGGCTACCAAGCTGACCGCTGAGCATGATCTGCTTGTTCTATTTGCCACAACAGCAGAAAACAAAATCATTCTGGCACATAACGGCACCCAGTCTGTTGCCTGCGGAGCATTTTTGAAAGAGAATCTGGGCGCGTTTCACGGTAAGGGGGGCGGTAGCAACCAATCTGCTCAGGCAGCATTCTCGTCCCGCGAAGACCTCTTGAATTTCTTTGAAACGGCCCAGCGGCAATTCATTCAGGGCTAATGTAATGGAGGATTAGTGACGCAGCGGCAGCTTCCACTTTTCCTCTTCTGTAAATAAAATAAAAGAAAAAATAAGTGCAACAACAGCACCCCAAACGGCTTTATCCCCAATTGTCAAAGTCAGAAATCCCCCCAGCAAGGCTCCTACCAAGAAGGCTGCCAGGATGACACCATAACGCATCGCTCGAATGGCGGCGTTCGTGTCCTTAGTCGTTATAGCGATATACATAGCCTCGATAGCTGATCGGAGGTTACCGGTGCTGACCGTGGAGGTGTACGGCACATCAATGAGCTTGCGGAAGGAAGTCATTTGTACGGAAGCGACGAACGAGACGATCACCACCACTACCGTATTGGGAACTCCTTGCGGAATCAGTCCCACGATGAAAAAAATCGCAATTTCCAGTAAAAGAATAGTGCGGGTCCAGTCCGGAGTTAGACGGTGGGTTGATTTTCGTTTGATCCCCTCGGCAACAAAAACGCCCAGTGAAAAGGCGATCAGGGGCGGGATATAGGCTAACGCCTGAATCCAGTGCCCCTGAATGACTTTGACAGCCAGCAGTACGATATTGCCTGTCTGTGCGTTGGCGAAAACACCGCCTCTTCCCACAAAGGTATATGTGTCCAAAAAGCCCCCTACTAATGATAGTAAGGCGCCCAGTCGTAACGATTCGGACGTTACCTGATGTAAATGGATTTTGCCTTTCATAATCACGGCATAAGCCTCCTATGCTAAAACGTCGATTCTTTAAAGCTAGCACGAAAATCCAGAACCATACAATTAAATTAGTCACTTTAGCATGAAAATGGTACAAAGAAGCCGCATCGGGTCCCATACAA
Organism: Paenibacillus sp. NMA1017; assembly: GCF_058895805.1. NCBI lineage: Bacteria > Bacillati > Bacillota > Bacilli > Caryophanales > Paenibacillaceae > Paenibacillus > Paenibacillus sp. NMA1017. Next base: position 59,037 of record NZ_JBZXYR010000009.1, read on the forward strand.
AAGAAAGGACGCGATGCGGCTTGTTGGAGTGCTGTTTAAAGTGCCCACCTAGAACCTTAAAGATGTGCTTATTGCAGGGCTTTGACAAGTGCTTCGCCAAATGCCTGTGCACCATCTGGACCGTCGGCTGTAATAATATCGCTATGCGCAACGACATGCTGTGCCACATATTCGGCTTGATGCGATTGGAGCTGATCTGTTTGTACATCCACTGGATAGCATGTAGCCGTTCTACCAGAGAGTAGTCCGGTTTGAGCCACGGCTACAGAGCCTGCGCAGATGCCAGCCAATAAAGTCTTTTGCTCATGAGTTTGTTTTAGCAGAGCTTGGAGATCCGCGTTATTCCACAGATAGTCATTCGTACCTGATCCGCCGATCACAGATACTACATCATAATCAGCCAGCACAGCGTCTGTAAAAACAAGATCAGCTGTCGCTTTACCGTTGTAGTCACCCGTGATTTCGCCTGTTTTTGTACTAGCTAGCGTCACAGTAACACCTGCTTGCTCCAGTGCTTCCTTTGGTTTAAACAATTCATCCTCATTAAAGCGCTCTGGGGGTATAATAAAAAGAGCTTTTTTACTCATACTTTATTCCTCCTTGAATGTGTAACGTTATCTACTATTGTAGGATGGCTTTGTCAGGCTGTGAAGAATGCACTTTCAAGTACGGAGGTTACCTGCAGGTTACTATTAGAGTGCAAGACCATGATGGTTTAGAAGGAGTTAGTTGATATATGACGGATACACTGAGAGAAGAAATACGGGAAAAGATCGTTAACGGAGACTATAACTGCGAAAAGGAACTAACCTTGTCAGTGTTAAGTGGAAAGTGGAAGGTCGTCATTTTATGGCATCTGGGTGTGGAAGGGGCGCACCGTTTCAGTGACCTGCAAAGGCTGTTTCCGAAGCTGTCGCATAAAGTGCTGACCAATCAGCTGCGGGAGTTGATGGAGGATGGTATTGTGCACAGGGAAGTGTATCCCGAGGTACCTCCAAAGGTGGAGTATTCGATGACCGAACTGGGGATGACGATTTTACCCATTGTGGAGATGATGTATGACTGGGGGAAAAAACGGGTGCAATCCATTCGTGAGGAAATGCAACGCAGCGGTGAGGGGAACGTTTAAAGTTCCTACATATGAAAAATAGAACGCCTTGCACTATGAGTACAAATTGTACTTAGAGCAAAGGCGTTCTTTGGCATGTTAGCAGTCTGTGTGTGTTTATCATGTTAGTCTAAGAAAAATAGCTGTAGTCCATATGGATTATTGCTGTTCAAGTGCTGGTAGAACCTCAATCCAGCGTGTAGCCCAAGTACCGATATGATCAAACAAAGGAGCTAAATCGCGTCCCTTATCCGTAAGAGAGTATTCAATCCGTACGGGTTTCTCAGGATAAACCATACGTTGTATGATTCCTTCTTCCTCCAGCTCTTTCAAACGGTCCGAAAGGACCTTTCCACTTAAATTAGGAATTGAATTCTCAATAGCGACGAAACGTTGCGGACCATTAGTTAGTTGAAATACGATCAACACCGTCCAACGCTTGCTTAGTAGCTCCATAGCTCTTTCAAACCGTGGGCACATCTGCGGAATGTTCATGTGATCACCTCATGCTCCTATTATTAACGATTCACTGTTAAAAGTAAATGATTTTACTTTACATAAATTTATTACTTGACGAAATGGTGTGATATAAATATACTTTGTTACATAAAGTAACTTGTTAGCTTTGATACGGAGCTTAAGATATTATACTTAAAATTTGAACTTAATTTGATGTTATTTTTGATATTATTAATGATGTAATTAAATGAACAGGTACGAACTAATCGTTATGGTGATGGTTTGGGCGTAGGGGGAAGTCGGATGAAGCTGGAATGTGAAGTGTGCGTAGTTGGAGGGGGACCCGCAGGAACTTTGTTGTCCTGTCTACTGACGGCGCAGGGTGTATCCACGATATTGATTGAGCGGCAGAGCATAGCGGGAAAGGCCTTTCGCGGTGAAATCTTGAATGATGAGGGTCAGGAAGTGATCCAAAGGCATAAGCTGCTCGAACAAATTCATGAGGACTATGTTCTCGCCTCCACAAGAATCGAATATTGGGAGCATCAGCGGCAAGTGAAGACGGTCAAGCCAGCATCAGTAGATGGTAATGTGGGGGTTCATATTCCACAGCCTCGATTTTTGAAGGCTTTGCTCAAGCAGGCGTCAACCTACGAGGCCTTCCGTTACCTAGCGGGTACAACTGTGACTGCGTTGGAAGGTAACAGCGAGCAGGGATACACGGGCTTGACCGCCCGCGATAAGAACGGCCATGAGATCACGATTGACAGTTCGTTGATTGTAGGGGCAGACGGTCGCTATTCGACTGTGCGCAAGCTGGCACAGATGCCTGTGACGAACATTCGACACGGCTATGATCTGCTATGGGCGAAAATCACGGCACCTGCTGGATGGGAGCCCGTTACTCGTCTGGCATGGGTCAACGGAGGGCAATTGGCTTTATTCTCGCAGGCTGAGGGCTATATTCAAATTGGCTGGAATATGGAGGAGGGTAGCTTTCCAACCCTCTTTAAGAAATCCTTTGAACCCTTTATACAACTGTTTATAGAGGCTTTCCCGGATTTGAAGCATAGTGTGCATGATCACATTCGTTCATGGAAGGACTTCGTACCGTTGGATATTTTCAGCAGCCGCAGTGACACCTGGGCGCAGAACGGACTGGTCCTTATTGGAGATGCTGCGCATACCATGACACCTACCGGAGCTTTTGGCTTGAACGCAGCTTTGAAGGATGCCGATGTGCTAGCCAGTGAGCTTCTTCGTTTACGGCAGAAGAGCTATACCGCAGGAGACCTAAAGGCGTTCGAAGACGGACGACGACAGGCTGTCACCGAGCTTCAGGAACGGCAGCTGACGATGGAATCCACGTTTCATGAACATTTCTTACACACAGTTCAATGATTTATACCCTGACAATAACGATTAGCCTTTGAAGAATTAGGCATTTTCTATATAGAGCTCATATAAAGGATGGTGCAGAGAGATGAACCAAAAAGATGTAGCTACGCTACTTAACGATAAAATTCAAACCGTTCGTGGAGAGCAATCTTCAACGATTTTGGTAGGACCGATCAAGCTGCCAGTTAATTTGGAAGGAGAAACGGTTGTTTTTCAGTGGTACTGCTGGTTGCCTGTACGGGATGAGGAAGATCGTCAGGACTTACTGAATGCCACCGCTGAGACGATTGTGAAACGATTGTCCACACTGGATTTGGCAGAGGGACAACAGTCAAGCGTTTTGGTGTACGGTGATCTTCAACAGTCGGAAAATGCATTAGTTCGCATGCATAGTATTTGTCATACTGGAGATATTTTTGGTAGCAAGCGTTGTGATTGCGGATTTCAACTCCACCAGTCCATGAAAATGATCGTGGAGCATGGAACGGGTGCGTTGTTCTATCTCGCTAACCATGAAGGCCGCGGGATCGGTTTGTTTAGTAAAGCAATGGCTTATATTCTGCAGGAAGAAGGCATGGATACTGTCGAAGCCAATCATCAATTGGGTTTTGAAGATGATACACGCAACTATGCAGATGCCATTAGTGTGCTCCGTCACCTGAGACAAAAGCCAGTAACTCTGATTACAAATAATCCTAAAAAGCTGGATGCCTTGAAGAAATCGGGTATGAATGTGGCGGGTCGCATGCCGCTCTGGGGCGATGTGTCGCAATATAATGAACGGTATTTGAATACAAAAGTAGAACGATCCGGCCATTTGCGGGATTCCGATCTCAGGGAGGTTCTATGACCACTCACGAAAAATATATGCGCCTGGCACTGGAAAATGCCAGAAGTGCTAAAGGGCAAACAGAACCGAATCCGCTCGTTGGATCAGTCATTGTCAACAATGGTCGTATCGTTGGGATCGGGGCTCATCTGAAGCCCGGCGAGCCACATGCCGAAATTCATGCGTTGCGTATGGCGGGTGAACACGCTCGGGGAGCGACGATTTACGTAACGCTGGAGCCGTGTTCCCATCACGGCCGGACAGGCCCGTGCGCGGAAGCGATTGTGAAGGCTGGCATTCGTCGAGTGGTGATTGCTGCGCTGGACCCCAACCCGCTGGTCTCCGGCAGAGGGGTACAGATTTTGAAAGATGCGGGCATTGAGGTTATTGTCGGAGTATGTGAGCAGGAATCCATCCGCATGAATGAAGTGTTTAACCAATATATCGTGAGCAAGCGTCCTTTTATTACGATCAAATCGGCAGTAACGCTGGACGGTAAAATTGCGACCCGGACCTCGGAAAGCAAGTGGATTACATCTGAGGCTGCACGGGAGGATGTGCATCGTCTTCGTCACGAGCATGTGGGAATCCTGGTTGGTGTACAGACGGTGATTCACGATAATCCTCAGCTTACGACTCGTCTACCGGAAGGACGGAATCCGATTCGTATCATTCTGGATAGCAAGCTTCGTACTCCATTGGATGCTCGTGTCATTACAGATGGGGAGGCGCCTACCTGGATATTCACAGGACGGGCCTACGATGAAGGCAAGCGTAGCCAGTTGGAACAACTGGGTGTAAAGGTATATCCGACTCAGGATGAAAACAGTGATCGGGTGAACCTGCCGCAAATGCTGGATATTCTGGGTGCGGCGGAGGTGTCATCGGTGTTCGTGGAAGGCGGAGCCGAGGTAAACGCTTCGTTCGTGCAGCAAGGGCTGGCGGACAAGCTCGTGCTGTACATTGCACCGAAGTTGGTAGGAGGACGCGCAGCCTCGGGATTTCTCGGGGGAGAAGGCGTGTCTGCGATGAGCGATGCGGTGGCATTGCATGATTTGAGCGTGACACAGGTTGGTGTAGACTGGAAAATAGAAGGGTATTTTGGGCGGGGAAAATGAGTGAGTTGTTTTCGGGTGGAGAAGGAGGCTCCGCGAAGGGGTTGATCTTCCGATCGCTGTTGCAGTGGGATTCTTCGGATTGTATAAGACATTTAAAGGTAAGAATCCCACTGCAAAGGCGAACGCTTCCGCTTCTCCAGATTCAACCCCTTCGCTCCGCTGCTGCCCACCGCAAAGTCACTCTTTTTCCGAAATGGTGTGGGGCATGGGAAGGGCAAAAGGACTTAAATACTCAAAAGCTTATATACTTAAAAGAACAGAGAATCTGAAGGGCTAAAAGGCCTGGAGGATTCTTTTTTTATATACTAAACGTTTATTAGGGTGAATGGTTAATGGGGTGAATAACTCATAAGGTGAACGTCTTATGGGGTGAAATCGAAATGACACAATTACATAATATTTGGGTTTTTCGTCCTGGTTTCTTATGTATTTCTAGAGACTTTCGCCTCGTTTAGTTAGAATATAGAAATAAAAGGATTGACCTGGAAATTGAGATCAAGCACAATGAAGTTGAATTCAACTTGGAAGAGAAGGAAAAAGCCTTGCAGTGAAAGGGATTATAGAATTTAAAGGAGGATGTAGGTTGTGAAAAAAATGATATTATGCTTGTTAAGTGCCAGTCTGATATTTTTAGCAGCACCGGTTTCTACTAAAGCCTTTTCGGGTGAGGTCACACAAGGCGCTGGCTCATATTCAACCACACTACCTGCCGGAGCAGCTACACCGCAAAACGAGATTTACAAAACAGCGAATGTAACCAGCCCAATGCCTACCAATGACTGGTGGAGCAGCCTAGCCTGGGTACCGTACTCCGAGGCTCAATATCCGCATCCCCTTGCCTTGAAAAATCAGCAAAACGGTTTACGCATCTTTAACCCGAGTGGGAAAATTACGGTTAATCCGGGATATATCGCAGGCTGGATGGATGATGTGAACGATTTTACCGTCGGTCATTCTGTAAGCGCTTCATTTCCGGATGCCAAGGTGGACGGTTTTAGCGACTGGTTTGTCAAATCATTATTTCAAAGCGGCAGCAATAAAATGAGTGCTACCTATGGACACGGCTCTCCCTATGTTTTTTTTGAGTTTGGCGGTGGCAATCCCAAGCTTTCATTTAATGGGGTGCCAGAGGTTTGGTCTGGGTCAGCTAGTTCCCCTGTGCTTGGCATTACGGTCAATGGCTCACACTATGGTCTGTTTGGTCCTTCCGGCAGCACCTGGTCTGGTCTCGGAACGAGTACTCTGATTAATCAATTGAACGGGAAAAACTATTTTGCAGTGGCGGCCTTGCCTGACAAAACAACCGCGACATTAGACAAATTTCAGCAATACGCCTATTCTTTCGTTACAAACTCCAAAGCACAGTACAGCTATAACGAAGCCTCTTCCGAGGTAACGACCACCTTTACTGTTGCAACAACAGCGAAGGAAGGCACACAAAGCGGCACTATTTTTGCCTTATATCCGCATCAGTGGAAAAATTCATCACAACCCCTGCTGGGCTATACGTACAATTCCGTACGTGGTCTGATGAAAACAGCAGAAGGTGCTTCTTTTCAAACGAAAATGAATTTTACAGGGGTACTGCCTTCCCTACCCGACTTGGGGTCCTACGATAAAAATACGCTCAACAGTTATATAGACGAAGCAAAGGCGGAAGTCTACTCCGGCGATAGAGACACGTACTGGACTGGAAAACGTCTGGGCAAGCTGGCAGCGCTGGCGCCAATTGCCGACCAAACTGGCAATACCGCAGCAGCGACCCAATTCCGCAATGAGATCAAAAGCCGGCTGCAGGACTGGTTTAAGGCTAGTGACAGCTCGGGAAATCTGAAAAGCTCCAGTCTATTTGTGTATAACAACAATTGGGGGACATTGATCGGTTATCCCGACAGCTTTGGCAGTGCAATAGAGTTAAATGACCATCATTTCCATTATGGATACTTTATTAAGGCTGCGGCCGAAATTGCACGTGTGGACAAGAGCTGGGCATCCGATTCCCAATGGGGAAAAATGGTACAGTTGCTCATTCGCGATATCGCCAATATCGACAGGTCTGATTCGAAATTTCCGTATTTGCGTAATTTTGATCCCTATGCCGGGCACACTTGGGCTTCCGGCCATGCCAAATTTGGCGACGGCAACAACAATGAATCCTCCTCGGAGGCGATGAATGCCTGGGCCGGTCTTATTTTATGGGGCGAGGCGACTGGAAATACTCAAACTCGTGATCTCGGCATTTATCTATATACAACTGAAATGAATGCGATTAACGAGTACTGGTTTGATGTGCATGGCACAAACACCCCTGCAGGGATGCAAAGCGCGACGGCAAGCATGATCTGGGGCGGTAAAACGGTAGGGAATGCAACATGGTGGACCAATAATGCCGCAGAGGTGCATGGTATCAACTGGCTGCCGATCACCTCGGCCTCCTTGTATCTGACGCAATATTCGGAGTATGCGGCTAAAAATTATAACGATCTGCTGCGAAAAAGCGGTGGGAACTTCAGTCCGTGGGAAGATATTGTGTATATGTACAGAGCGATCTCGAATCCGTCTGATGCCAAGGCCAAATTCAGTGCACGCGTAGCGGCCATGATGCCGGAAGCGGGGAATTCCAAGGCGAATGCCTACCACTGGATCTACAATTTGGATGCTTTAGGCAACATCGACCGCAGCATCACCGCTAATTCACCTATTTATGCCGTATTTCATAAAAACGGTGTGAAAACTTATGTGGCCTACAATTTTACAAACCAGGTCAAAACAGTAACCTTCTCAGATGGGCACAGTATTACCGTGCAGCCGAATAGCTTTAATGCCGGAAATGGAAGCGGCGGTGGCAATCCGCAGCCTGATACGGAGGCTCCATCCATCCCGGCAAATGTGCGAGTTACGACCAAAACGGCTTCGGCAGTCACTCTGGAGTGGGATGCAGCTACAGACAATGTTGGCGTTACGGGTTATATCGTATATAAAGACGGGGCTCAGGCGGTAGAGATAAGCAGTACTTCCGCTTCAATGACAGGGCTGAATGCAGCTTCCACTTACAGCTTTACCGTTAAGGCTCGCGATGCAGCCGGTAATCTGTCTACAGCAAGCAATGCGGTAGCGGTAACGACAGAAGCAGCATCTGGTGGTAATGAGGGTGGCGGAGAAACGGAGGATTACAAAGTAGAAGCTCGTTTTGTCAGCGATCGTGAAGCAGTGCTTCAATTTACACCCAAAACAGCCTCCGCCTATGTTGACGTGCATTATACTTTAACGGGTGGACAACAGCTCAATTACCGAATGACCAACAACGGCGGTGTCTGGGAGCAGCGGATTACAGACCTCGATATCGGAAAGGCTGTCAGCTATTGGTTTACCTATGAAAAGGCGGGATTGCAATACGAGACCCCTTCATTCAGCTATACACACCAGCAGACTGCTTCTACAACGACAGACGTTCCAGAATTTCCACTACGGAGCGTTGATCCCGTTTTCGAAAAAACATCCTAGTGGATCAGGTCCAAGATACGAGCGCGACAGTTGACTATAGAAAGAAAGACACAAGAGAAGCACATACGCTTCTCCTGTGTCTTTTTTGTTTTTTTATAGGGTCGTAATACTTTCGCCATGTTCGTGAGTTCCAGGTTGCGCGATAATGATAAAGGCTGATACAGGAAGATATTACCGAGGCGCGGATTTCCAAAGGTCCCGCAGTGCCTGCCCTGTTCGGGTCAGGTATCCTGTAAATCTGATGTATCCACCAACATTAGGGTTCGATTCCCAATCGCCTTCCACGCGACTTCTGGTAGAGTATTCGAATGGTCGAATAAAAACAATGAAAAGACCCGAATGAGAGCATTCCCATGTCTGGTCTCGATGACAGATACCGGGGCGATGGCTATGCGGCCAGCGGATACCGGAGAGAGCAAGCGCCGACAGGGTTCGAGGCTTCGGGGATACAGATTCACAGTCGATGTTGGGCTGATGAATCCCATCCCTAGAACACGGAAACAGGCGGTATCTTTCTTTTTCCTCAAGCTTGACCCCGCCGTCCACACCGGAGGGATGCTCTGCAAGGGTCACTAACCCTACTACAACAAATAAAAATAAAAATAAAAAATCCTCATTTTAAAAATGTGTGTTGATTTTAAGGCGGGCAACAGCGATCGAAAGATCAAATGGAACGTGGAGCCGCTACACGCGGAAATGTACATTTTTAAGTGGAGGATTTTAAATACTAGGAGTGATACGATGTTTAAGAAGATAACGATTAAATCCGATGAGCGTGGGCTGCTGTTCAAAAAAGGAAGCTACCACAAGTTGTTGCACCCAGGAACTTACCTATTGAAGACATTTCAGCAGGAAGCAGTTGAAATTTTGAATGTAGCCGAACCATTTTTTGTACCTGATCATGATATTCGTTTGTTTTTGACAGATCCCCTATTGCTAGAGCAATTGAATGTCATTGATGTAGAGGATCATGAATATGTGCTGCATTATGAGGATAATCGGTTTGTGGAGCTGCTGACGGCAGGGAAATATGCTTTTTGGAACATGCTCAAGGAACATCGTTTTGTTCGTGCAGATACTCGGCAGCCTGCAATTGATAAGGCATTGGGGCAAGCATTCTTGTCCAAGACACCGGGCTTCTGGAAGGCACTTCAGGTGGGCAGCTATGAATTAGGATTTTTGTATTACGATAATGTGTTGCAGGGTGAGCTGAAACCGGGCAAATATTATTTCTGGTTGTCCACGGTGAATACAGAGATCAAAACGATAGATATGCGACAACAGCAGATGGACCTGATGGGACAGGAAATCATGACGGAGGACAAAATCACGCTGCGCCTCAACTTTGTCTGTCAGTACCGTATCATCGACCCGTTGCGGGCGCTGGAATTCCGGGCATACGAGGAACAAATGTACATCATGCTTCAACTGTTGTTACGCGAATACGTTGGTACGATGAAGCTGGATGATTTGCTGAAAATGAAGCAGGAGATTGCGGTATATGTTTTGACCAGACTGAATGAGCAGAGCGACGAATATGGAGTGACTTTTACGTCAGCAGGGGTGAAGGATATTATTTTGCCGGGGGATATCAAGGATATTCTGAATACCGTACTGTTGGCAGAGAAGAAGGCACAGGCCAATCTGATCACACGACGTGAAGAGACCGCATCCACTCGTAGTCTGCTCAATACGGCCAAGCTGATGGACGAAAATGCCACTCTCTATCGTCTCAAAGAACTGGAATTCATGGAAAAAATCTGCGAGAAGATTGGCACGATTTCGCTGACTGGCGGAAATACGTTGCTGGAGCAGCTGAACACGCTGGTTCACATGAAAGAGGGGCAGGGACTCCAATAACTGAAAATACTCCCGAACGATGAGTGCAAGCCGCCTCAAAGTTCGGGAGTATTTTGCGTTTTAGTTTGTCTTGGTGGATGCAAGAAAAGCGTCCATATCGATCACCGGAATGAGGGTACCATGATGCTCCATCACGGTAGGGAACAACTCGCGCTGCCACTCTTCCTCATTGCTTTGTAGCTGACTGTCCTCGGCAGAAGCCGTGTCCTCCACCTGATCGACAAGCAGAGCAATCTTCGCACGGCTGAGCAAAATCATTTTGTCCTCGGAGGAATCGCTTGCTGCAGAAAGAAGCAGCTTTTTGCGTAAATTAAGGATCGTAAATACATTGCCGCGAATAGTCACCATTCCTTCATGCCATGCTTCGGAAAAGGGAAGCGGAGTTCCCTTCTTGGCATTCATGACTTCTTCTACTTCCACAAAGTTTAAAGCGAACTTTTTGTCCGCTAGACTGCACACAATAAATTCAGACATAGCAATTCTCCTTATATATTCAGATAAGCCATCACAGGTTGTGAATGAGCGGTAAAATGGGTTAACTATTGCGTTTTGACAGATGGAACGATAAAGTTGAGGATGCGGTAAAATGGTTGTAGTTAATCACAGAATATCATAAACGAGCAGTTAAATCTTCCAAAATAACAACCATACGGCAAAGGCGTGGCTTTAAGTTTCCCTTCATATATAACGTTTGGGACTAAAGCTGTGTCCGCTGGTACTACATTTTAAGATAAGCGGGTTGAGGTAGAATGGATCATGAAAAGCAGCGATTAAGTATCGAGGCAGCCAGATTATACTATCTAAACGACTACAGTCAACAAGATATCGCGGTCAGACTTGGGGTTTCGCGTCCTACGGTATCGCGGTTACTTCAGGCTGCCAAGGAACAGGGATACGTTCGGATCAGTATTGTGGACCCGATGGAGGATATGGACGCGCTCGGAGAGCAGGTGAAGAAGAAATACGGACTGGATACTGTGTTAGTCTGTTATTCGCCGTTAAATGAATATCAGGAGATCAAGAAGCATATTAGCAAAAAAGCAGCCGATTATTTGCATGAAACGGTACAGGATGCTGATATTATTGGAGTGACATGGGGAACAACCATGCATGCCGTGGCGCTTCATCTCCAACAAAAGCAGGTCAAGGGTGTTGAGGTGGTTCAGCTCAAGGGAGGCGTGAGCCATTCACATGTCAACACATATGCCGTGGAAACCGTGAACTTGTTCGCAGAAGCCTTTCATACCATAGCACGGTATTTGCCGCTGCCTGTGATTTTCGATAGTCACGCCGTTAAGAAAATGGTTGAGGAGGATCGGCATATTCAGCGCATCATCGAACTTGGCAAACAGGCGAACATCGCTGTGTTTACAGTGGGTACGGTTAAGGAGGATGCGTTGCTGTTCCGATTGGGCTATTTTAACGGGGAAGAGCAGAAGCTGCTGCAAAGAATCGGCAAGGGAGATATTTGCTCGCGATTTTTTGACGCTGAGGGCAACATATGCAGTCAGGAAATCAATAGCCGGACCGTCGGGATTGATTTGCCTGATTTGCGAAAGAAGGAGAAGTCCATTCTCGTCGCTGGAGGTCAGCGCAAAGTGGAGGCCATTCGGGCATCGCTGCGTGGCAAGTATGCGAATATCTTGGTGACGGATCAGTTTACGGCACAAGCACTTTTACAATAGAGCAAGTCGTCTCCATCCAGCAAAAGATACGGTTATGGCGTGTCCCTACAGGGTAATATGAATGGTAGGTGACGCCTTGCGCATAAGCTTGAACATAATTTCAAAATATGTTTTACATATGTTCAAAGCCGTGCTATGATGGTCTCATCACAGAGAAATAAATGAATTTTGTCTTCACACTATTTATCTAATGAAGGAGCTTTAGATATGAATATTGCAGCATTAATCGACCATACATTGTTGCGTGCAGATGCGACGAAGGATGAAATTACGAAACTGACTGCCGAGGCAAAAAAATATCAGTTTGCTTCTGTATGTGTGAACCCGGCGTGGGTAGCTTATGCAGCAGAACAGCTCGCAGGCACAGGCGTAGCCATCTGTACAGTTATCGGTTTCCCACTGGGAGCGAGCACGTCCGCAACGAAAGCATTTGAAACGAAAGATGCTATTGCTAACGGAGCGACTGAAATTGATATGGTTATTAACATAGGCGCTTTGAAGGCACGTGATGTACAGCTCGTCGAGCAGGACATCCGTGCAGTCGTGGAGGCAGCTGCCGGTACACTGGTAAAAGTGATTATCGAAACATGCCTGCTGACAGACGAAGAGAAGGTGCTGGCATGTGAGCTGTCCGTCAAAGCGGGAGCGAATTTTGTGAAAACCTCGACAGGCTTCTCAACAGGTGGAGCTACTGCGGAAGATGTGGCTTTGATGCGCAAAACGGTAGGACCTGAGATTGGTGTCAAGGCTTCAGGCGGTGTACGCAGTCTGGAAGACGTGCAAAAATTAGTAGAAGCTGGCGCAAGTCGGATCGGTGCAAGTTCCGGTGTGAAGATCATCGAGGGCGAGCAGTCTACATCTTCCTACTAAGTTTATTTTAAAGTCATGGAGGGATTCGCTATGAAGGATCAATTGATTCAGAAAGCGCTTGAGGCGCGTAAACAGGCATACGTTCCGTATTCGAATTTTCAGGTGGGTGCTGCGGTTCTCGGAAGCGATGGCACGATTTATCACGGATGTAATGTGGAAAATGCCTCCTACGGCTTATGCAATTGTGCAGAGCGGACAGCGATTTTTAAAATGGTATCCGAAGGCTGCCGGAAAATTGATTCGATTGCGGTTGTAGCTGATACGGAAGGGCCTGTGTCTCCATGTGGGGCCTGTCGTCAGGTCATTTCCGAATTTGCTCATCAAGATACCAAAATTTATCTGACAAACCTTCATGGCAACACGGAAGAGTGGACGGTAGATCAATTACTGCCGGGTGCTTTTCGACCTGCGGATCTGGGGAAATAAAAAAAAGAATGCCTCTTTGGGGCGCATTCTTTTTATGGGTAATGTAAGCGCTTAATGTAATGAGGGGGAAATTAAATGAAATATGTAATCGCTCTGGTGGGACTGCTCGTTGTATTTGCACTTACTTACGTTGCTAGCAGTGACAAACGTAAAATCAGGTATCGTCCGCTGGTGGTTATGGTTGTATTGCAGGCGGCGCTAGCTTTTGTATTGCTGAATACAGGGATTGGTGAAATTCTAGTCAAAGGTTTTGCAAAAGGGTTTAATAGTCTGATTGGGTATGCTATGGACGGGATTAACTTCGTTTTTGGCGGAATTGCGAATGAAGGAGCAGCGCCGTTCTTTATCGGTGTACTGCTGCCAATCGTGTTCATATCTGCGCTGATTGGGATTTTGCAATATGTAAAAGTGTTACCTTTTATTATTAAATATATCGGGCTTGTCTTGAGCAAAGTAAACGGAATGGGTAAACTGGAATCCTACAACGCTGTAGCTTCAGCTATCTTGGGTCAATCCGAGGTGTTTATTTCCGTTAAGAAGCAAATTGGTCTGCTGCCAAAACATCGGTTGTATACGCTGTGTGCGTCTGCGATGTCTACGGTGTCCATGTCGATTGTGGGAGCTTACATGCAAATGTTAAACCCCAAATATGTGGTCACAGCTTTGGTATTGAACCTGTTCGGCGGCTTTATTATCGCTTCCATTATTAATCCGTACAAGATTGAGAAGGAAGACGATTTACTGGAGGTTCAGGAGGAAGAGAAGCAGTCCTTCTTCGAAATGCTCGGGGAGTATATTATGGACGGCTTCAAGGTTGCTATTACGGTAGCTGCGATGCTGATCGGTTTTGTGGCGCTGATTGCCATGGTTAACGGGATTTTCTCCTGGTTGTTTGGAATCAGTTTTCAGGCGCTGCTTGGATATGTGTTTGCGCCTTTCGCTTTTGTCATGGGTATTCCGTGGAACGAAGCCGTTCAGGCGGGCAGCATTATGGCTACCAAACTCGTATCCAACGAATTCGTGGCCATGCTGGATCTGACCAAGCAAACAGGCTTGTCGGAGCGCACGGTCGGGATCGTATCGGTATTCCTCGTATCCTTTGCTAACTTCTCATCCATCGGTATCATTTCTGGGGCTGTGAAGGGTCTGCATGAAAAACAGGGAAATGTGGTGGCCCGCTTTGGTCTGAAGCTGTTGTACGGGGCAACGCTGGTTAGCGTGCTGTCGGCAACGATCGCAGGGTTGTTTTTGTAAAAAAAACAGCGAGTCAGGAAAGGATTTTTATGATGTCTAAATTCAAACGAATTCACTTGGTGGTTATGGACTCGGTTGGTATCGGCGAAGCGCCGGATGCTGCCCAGTTTGATGATTATGATGTAGATACACTCGGTCATATTGCCCGCGAACGCGGTGGTCTGAAGATGCCGAATATGGGGAAACTCGGTCTATCCAATATTCGTTCTATAGAAGGGGTGGCAGCGGCCGACAAGCCGCTCGCGTATTACACTAAGATGCAGGAAGCGTCCAATGGCAAGGATACAATGACAGGTCATTGGGAAATCATGGGCTTGAATATTGCCGTTCCTTTCCGTGTATTTCCTGATGGGTTCCCGGATGAGCTGATTCAGCGCATTGAGGAGCACACAGGCCGCAAAGTGATTGGCAATAAGCCTGCCAGCGGAACAGAAATCATTGATGAGCTGGGCGAAGAACACGTGAAAACTGGAGCGCTCATCATCTATACCTCGGCGGACTCTGTGCTGCAAATTGCGGCGCATGAGGAAGTTGTACCTTTGAAAGAGCTCTATGAGATTTGCGAGTTCTGCCGTAAAATCACGCTGGAAGATCCGTACATGCTGGGTCGCATTATTGCACGTCCGTTCGTAGGCGAGGCAGGGAACTTCTCCCGCACCTCCAATCGACATGATTATGCGCTCAAGCCGTTTGGCCGCACCACCATGAACGAGCTGAAGGATGCAGGTCTGGATGTGATCGCCTTGGGTAAAATCTCCGACATTTATGACGGTGAGGGTGTGACGAAGGCGGTGCGTACGGTGTCCAATATGGACGGCATGGATAAGCTGGTGGCTACGCTCGATGAGGATTTCACCGGATTAAGCTTTCTGAATTTGGTGGACTTTGACGCTGTATACGGTCACCGTCGTGATCCACAGGGATATGGTCAAGCTTTGGACGATTACGATGCGCGTTTGCCAGAGGTTTTTGCCAAAATGACCGATAACGATCTGCTAATCATCACTGCAGACCATGGGAATGACCCGACGTATCGGGGAACGGATCACACCCGCGAATATGTACCTTTGCTGGTCTATTCCCCGCGTTTTACAGCTGGGGGCAAGGAGCTTGCGGTTCGTAAAACCTTTGCTGATATTGGAGCGACCGTAGCGGATAACTTTGGTGTAAAACTGCCAGAACACGGAACGAGTTTTTTGGCGGAGCTTCAGTAATCAAGGACCAGCAAGAGTACAAGCAAGATTACTAGTAACGATATAAATAACGATACAAGCATGGACAAATGGGACGGAGGAATAAAAAAACATGAGTGTACACATTGGAGCCAAACCCGGAGAAATTGCAGAAACGATTTTGCTGCCAGGAGACCCGCTACGGGCAAAATTTATTGCTGAAACGTATCTGGAGGACGTGACCTGTTACAACGAGGTTCGCGGAATGCTCGGATTCACGGGGACGTACCAAGGCAAACGCCTGTCTGTACAGGGAACTGGGATGGGGCTGCCGTCTATCAGTATTTATGTCAACGAACTGATTAGCGAATATGGTGTGAAAAACCTGTTCCGCGTGGGTACATGCGGCGGAATGAAGGAGCATGTGCACGTTCGTGACGTCATTTTGGCGCAAGCATCCTGTACGGATTCTGGCATGAACCGCCATATCTTTGGCGGCTACGATTACTCGCCGATTGCCAGCTTCGATCTATTGAAGGGCGCTTATGATCGCGGTGTTGCCAAAGGCTTGAACATGCATGTCGGCAATGTATTCAGCTCAGACAGCTTCTATCGTGATGACAAATCAGTGGTACAAAAGCTGATGGAATACGGCGTGCTGGGTGTAGAGATGGAGACTTCGGCTTTATATACGCTGGCAGCCAAGTTTGGCGTAAACGCACTGACGATTCTGACGGTAAGCGATCATTTGCTGACAGGTGAAGAAACGACGGCGGAAGAACGGCAAACGACCTTTAAAGAAATGATGGAAGTTGCACTGGATACAGCAGTATCTCTGTAAACGATCATACGCACAGTGAGGAGAAATGACATATGAGAATGGTAGACTTGATTGAGAAAAAACGCGACGGAAAAGAACTGAGTACGGAGGAAATTAATTTTATTATCCAAGGCTACACTCAGGGTGAAATTCCCGATTATCAAGTCAGTGCATTGGCGATGTCCATTTTCTTCAAAGATATGACTGAACGCGAACGCGCTGATCTGACGATGGCGATGGTTCATTCGGGTGATACCATTGACCTGTCCGCGATTGAAGGTGTAAAGGTCGATAAGCACTCCACTGGCGGTGTGGGCGATACGACCACGTTGGTACTGGCTCCGCTCGTAGCGGCCTTGGAAATTCCGGTAGCGAAAATGTCAGGTCGCGGTCTCGGACATACCGGGGGAACGATCGACAAGCTGGAGGCTATTGCAGGCTTCCACGTCGAAATCAGCAAAGACGAATTTGTGGATTTGGTGAATCGCAGCAAAATTGCGGTCATCGGACAAAGCGGTAACCTGACACCTGCGGACAAAAAGTTGTATGCCTTGCGTGACGTTACGGCGACGGTCAACTCGATCCCGCTGATAGCCAGCTCGATTATGAGTAAGAAAATCGCTGCTGGCTCCGATGCCATTGTGCTTGATGTAAAAACAGGTGCAGGCGCATTTATGAAAACCGTAGATGATGCCAAAGCACTGGCACATGCCATGGTGAGCATAGGTAACAATGTGGGTCGCAAAACGATGGCAGTCATTTCCGATATGAGTCAGCCGCTGGGTCTGGCCATCGGTAATTCGCTGGAAGTGAAGGAAGCGATTGATACGCTGCGCGGCGAAGGACCAAAAGATCTGGAAGAGCTGTGTATGGCTTTGGGCAGTCAGATGGTATTTTTGGCAGGGAAGGCAGATTCCCTCGAAAACGCCGAAGAGAAGCTCAAAGAAGTCATTCGCAATGGCAAAGCACTGGAAAAATTCAAAGAGTTTATTGCGAATCAGGGCGGTGACGCTTCTGTAGTGGATCATCCTGAACGTTTGCCACAAGCACAGTATCTTATTGAGGTGCCTGCGAAGCAGGATGGTGTGGTAGCTGAAATCGTGGCTGACGAAATCGGTACCGCTGCGATGTTGCTTGGAGCAGGACGTGCGACCAAAGAATCCGAGATTGATCTGGCTGTCGGCTTGATGCTGAACAAAAAGGTCGGGGATGCTGTTCAAAAAGGCGATTCGCTAGTTACTATCCATGCGAACCGTGAAGATGTAGCCCAAGTGCTGGAGAAAATCTACGCGAACATCCGTATTGCGGATCACGCGGAAGCGCCAGTGCTGATCTACGGAACAGTGACAGAGTAAGCGATAAGCCCTATTTATTAAGTCGTATTAGTAGCATGGTTATGAAGCCGGAGCCCTCAGTTTAGGGTGCTTCCGGCTTTTTTGTTGTCATCGTTCTCAGGCAATTGAACGGCAGAATTTAAAAATGTGGTTGTCAATTTCAAGTGAGGGCACTATACTGAATTCATAAACTGACGACCGTTCGTAAGGTGATTGGAGGAAAAGCATGACACTACAAAAAATTAAAACAGCTAGCTTGCAGCAATTTGCGAAAAAGGGATACGATGCGGCCTCTCTGCAACTGATTGCTGATGAGGTAGGGATTAAAAAGCAGTCCATTTATGCCCATTTTAAAAGCAAAGATGATTTGTTTTTAGACATATTTGAGGATGCGGTGGATCAGGAGATTTTGGAACTGGATCGTTATTTTCAGGATCAATCCGAACAATCACTTGAAGTTGTCCTGCGCGGACTAATCGTTGAATTTAAGGAACGCTATGAGAGTGCTATGAATTTGCGTCTGATTCTGTATGTCGGCTTTCTGATTCCATCTGCACTGGAAAACCAGGTTCAGGCTTTGGTCACACGCTACGTACAGCATAAAACCAGCTTGGTACACGGGCGACTGGCAACTGAAACATCGGTTAAACTTCGTGTTCCAGCTCAATCTGCCGCGACAGCCTATATGAATTTGATTGAAGGCATGCTGGTAGAACTGGTGTACAACGGCACCGACGGTTTTGATCCGCGTCTGGAAAGCTCTTGGGATATTTACTGGCATGGCTTGATTCAGGCCTGAACAACTGAGCACTTGAAGTAAACATGATTGTATTGGGGGAAGAGAACTGTGTCTGTGAAAGAAAACTTTTGGTCCAGAAATTTTATATTTTTGATGATATCCAACGCTTTATTGTTCATGGCATTCGAAATGCTTATGCCTACGCTGCCGCTGTTTGTGGAAAGCCTTGGCGGTAGCCCATCCCAGATTGGATTGGTGACAGGCGTGTTTATGTGTTCAGCTATATTGATTCGTCCATTTTCAGGTACGCTGATCCAGCTTTTGGACAAGAAATATGTTCTGATTATCGGAGTTGTGATTTGTATGCTGGCAACGGGAAGCTACATGCTTTCCAGTAGTTTGGTACTGCTGTTAGTATTTCGACTGGTACATGGCTTTGGATTCGGCATTGCGAGCACGTTGTATGCTACTTCAGCCTCAGATGATTTACCGCCTCATCGTATGGGGGAAGGAATGGGCTACTTTGGCGTAGGTGAAACCGTAGCGATTTCAGTGGGGCCACTGATCGGCATATGGATGCTTCATGCATCAGGTTTTAACGGGCTATTTTCCACGGGAGCTATAATTCTACTGTTGTCGCTCGTGATGAGCGTATTGGTTCGTCGCCGTACTGCTAAACCCATGTCGGCGGATACAGTGCAGGGTAAAAAGAAGGTTCCTTTTAAACTATTTGAAAAAAGAGTGCTACTGCAATCCTGTCTTGCGCTGCTGGTTGGCGTGGTGGCAGGTGGAGTGATGTCTTTCGTGGCTTTATTTGCCAAGGAGCAGGGCTTCAACAACGCGGCATGGTTCTTCTTTACTGTAGCTATGGCAAGCTTTCTCGTCCGGCTGGTGTCCGGTAGAATTTTCGATACCAAAGGCCCGGCTTATATCCTGATTCCCGCAGGGATCGTGCTTATTGCCGCCATCGTTATGGTGGCTTCATCGCGGACCGAGCTCCAATTTTTGATCGCTGCTGTGCTGTATGGTTTGAGTTTTGGAGCTATTTTCCCGGCTTTGCAGGCTTGGGCAATCAGTGTGGTCGGCGAAGATGAGCGAGAGGACGCTGTAGGCTCCTTTTATAATTTCTTCGATTTGGGGATAGGAGGGGGCTCTTTAGTTCTAGGAATGGTTGCTGGATTAACCTCTTATACAACGATGTATTTGTTCTCCACTTTGTTGATTGTGGCTTATCTAATTATATTTGTGGCGTATAGTGTATTGGATAAGAAAAAGTCCCGTAACACGTTGAACGTATAAGCTATTGTTACGTAATAGGAAATGTATGATGGAGCGCTTACGTTTGGGTGTCTTTGATCAAGTTTGAAAAATATGACAGCTGGACTCATAATAGATATGAGTTCGGCTTTTTTTATTATAAAGCCGAAGGGCAGCACAGAGGGGGAGAGACATGTTCAGATTATACAGCGATGTCCGGGGAGCAGCTTATGAAAAACTGATTGATTATGCTATGGAACGAGCAGACACGTTTATGCTAGGCATACATAAATGGGCGACAGAGGATGAAAATAGAGTGATCGATCAGGATACTCTGTTCAAGGAATTACTACAGCAATTGAAACCTTTTTTACTGTCCACACACTCATATGAGGAAATTAGGGGCATCCATTCCATTGCCTACACACAAGGAACATCTGTGCAATCACGGTGACGACTGAAGGATAGAAAAGAAGAGAAGAGGAGGAAATTAAATGGTGGAGAAATGGGTTTGGATGGGGGTTACGGGAGCCATTGTGGGTTATGCCACATTTGCCAGTATGAGCGTTCCAACATCAACTATTACAGAAGTAAATCAGAGTCATTCGACTGTTCCGCTTAGTATGCAGAGTGAGCACGGAAGTGCAGCGAAACGTATTGTACATGACCAGGAGATGCAATTTGGAGGACAAGGACAAACGAACTTTAGATTTGAAGAGGGGCGCAAGTTGTACATCAGTATCAAGAATACAGGCAAGCAACCCGTACAATACAAGCTCAATAGTGCGAATGGATTAGACTTGCAAGGGTCCAGTCGAACGTTGCAGCCGGGAGAACGCCACGATCTGCTGTTTGTAAAGCCAGAGGGGCAGGATGAAGCTGCAAATGACTCTTTGAAAGAGATGATTTTGAAAGTAAGTACGGACGATGGATCGCAAGGAAACGTTAAAACCTTCGCATATATTACACTGTAAGCTCCTTCCAGAAAGGGCACGACATGCGGTCATTAGTCTACTTATGTTACAATAGAACGGTTGAAGACTTAATGAACAGAATAGGTCAGAGCAGAAAGCAGAAAGGATGACCCGTTGTGCCCAAAAATCATGAATTCGGTAATCAAAAGATGTCACGGAGGCTGTCATTCACAGCCATTTTACTTACACTTACTTTTGTAGCACTTACTGGCTGTGGTCAGGATAAGAATGCTGAAACCATTGATACTGGAAGCAGTACAAGCGTGATCGAGAACGGAGCCGGTGGTAATCGTAGCGGTTCAGCCCAAAGTGACAAAGCAGCGAAAGAGAACGAGAGTGCAGAAAACAGCGGTACTGATGCACAAAAGTCAACTCCTTCGGCTCCAGCTGCATCATCGGATACATCTTCTTCTCCGGCAGCTTCCAATCCATCGCAAAATCCTTTTGAGGTAGCAGGTATTCAAGATCCTAAAGCGTTTTTGAACACGTTCAAAGCGCTGCAGAAGGCAGTTGCCGACAATGACAAGGAGAAAGTGGCCAATTATATTTTGTACCCTCTGCGTGTTAATGATAGTGAAAAGTCGCTAACGATTCCGAATAAGAAAGATTTTATGGCCAAGTATGATCAGATTTTTACGGACGCAATTCGCGAGGCGCTGGTGAATCAAAAGACAGATGATTTGTTTGTTAATTATCAGGGAGTCATGGTAGGTTCGGGTGAACTGTGGTTGAGAAGAGCTACGGACAATCCGAAGCTTTTTGGAGTCTTTTCGATTAATCTTGAAACGGTTGCCAACTAATTTGTACTCCGTGTGTTAATGACCTCTAAACGGTCGGAAACATATATAATGTTTCTGACTGCCCCCCCTTAAAGAAAGAAAAGTACAGATCATACATACCAAAAAAAGGTTTGACATCACTCCTAAACTCTCGTATTATATCCATATAACTCATTAAACAGGTAGGAATTAAAGAATTAAAGTATGATCTCGCCATTTTGGCGGAGAACCTCTAGGAACAGCAGGCAGACACTGTCCACGTGACAGGTTTGACCTATCAGGGCTGCATCAGGGAATTCTCCGCTCTTTTTTTGATTATGTCTGTCAATAACAGGCGTAAATGAATACAAATTACATAGAATTCGGGGTGTCTTGATGAAGAGGCAATGGAAAAGTGGACTTATTCTCGGACTATCTTTGGTATTAACGATGATGCTAAGCGCTTGCGGGGCAAGCAAGGGAGGGACGCAGGCGGATGGTAGCTCTGCTGCCGGTTCTAAGGACGTGGAGTTACTCAATGTTTCTTATGATCCGACCCGTGAGCTGTATGAGGCATATAATAAAGCATTTGCCGCCCATTGGGAGAAGGAGAAAGGGCAGCAGGTTACGATCAAGCAATCTCACGGAGGATCTGGCAAGCAAAGTCGTTCGGTGCAGGACGGACTGGACGCGGACGTGGTAACTCTGGCCCTGGGCTATGATATTGATGCGCTACAGGAGAAAGGACTCGTTAAAGAGGGGTGGCAAAGTAAATATGAGCATAACAGTGCCCCGTACACTTCAACCATCGTGTTATTGGTACGCAAAGGGAACCCGAAAGGGATTAAGGACTGGGACGATTTAATCCGTGGCGATGTGCAAGTTATTACTCCGAATCCTAAAACTTCGGGTGGAGCACGTTGGAACTATCTTGCAGCCTGGGCCTATGCGCTCAAGAAGAACAATAACGATGAAGCCAAGGCCCAGCAGTTTGTACAGGAGCTGTATAAGCATGTGCCGGTATTGGATAGCGGAGCACGTGGAGCGACAACGACTTTCGTAGAGCGTGGAATTGGCGATGTGCTGATTGCATGGGAAAATGAAGCACTGCTCTCGGTGAAGGAACTGGGTGCGGACAAATTCGATATCGTGTATCCATCGATCAGTATTTTGGCTGAACCTCCGGTAGCAGTAGTCGATAAGGTGGTAGATAAAAAAGGGACACGCGAGGTGGCGGACGCATACCTGAAATATTTGTACAGTGAAGAAGGGCAGACCATTGCTGCCGAAAATTATTATCGCCCCACACTGGAGAGTGTGACGGCAAAGTTCAAGGATCAATTTCCTAAATTGGAGCTCGTAACCTTGAAGGATGTATTCGGGACATGGAAGGAGACGCAGCAGAAGCATTTCAGCGACAAGGGCATTTTTGACCAGATTTATGTACCCGGCAGTTCATAAAATAGTGGACTGTGTAGGCGATTGGATTGGTAGCCGCGAGTGTCATAGTGAATGGATTCAGAAAGGGATGGACAGAGCATGAGTCAAGTGCAAGCCACTCGAAAACGCGTACTTCCCGGGTTCGGGTTAACAATGGGTTATAGTGTGCTGTATCTCAGTCTGGTGGTGCTGGTGCCTTTATCGGCACTGCTTCTGAATTCAACTGGACTGACGTGGGAGAAATTTTGGGACGTGGCGACGGATGTCAGGGTGCTGGCTTCCTACAAGGTTAGCTTTTTGTGTGCCGCGGCTGCGGCGCTGATCGACCTGTTTCTCGGTTTATTGATAGCTTGGGTGCTGGTGCGTTATGAGTTTCCGGGAAAACGAATTTTTGATGCGGTGATTGATCTGCCCTTTGCTTTGCCTACTGCGGTAGCGGGGGTTGCTCTGACTGCTCTATATGCGCAGAATGGCTGGATCGGTTCGTTGTTCGAACCGCTTGGATGGAGGATGGCGTACTCACAGACGGGGATTACGCTAGCGTTGATGTTTATTGGCATTCCGTTCGTCGTACGGACAGTTCAACCGGTGCTGGAGGAGCTGGATAAGGACGAGGAGGAGGTCGCTGCTACGCTGGGAGCTGGCAGATGGCGTATCTTCTGCAGCGTTATTGTGCCTGAGCTGGTACCACCGCTGCTGACGGGTTTTGCGCTCGCCTTTGCCCGTGGTATTGGCGAGTACGGTTCTGTCGTCTTCATTTCTGGCAATATGCCGATGAAGACGGAAATTGCTCCACTGCTCATAATGTCCAAGCTGGAGCAAAATGACTATGCAGGAGCTACGGCGGTGGCGTTGATGCTGTTGGTCATTTCATTCTTGCTGTTACTCGTGATTAACAGCATTCAGCGCTGGTCACGGCGGCGTACTGCCTAAACGCAACTGTCTAATTTAATTATCTAACGTTAACATGCAGGGCTGCGCATGATACCCGCGTTTTAAGGAGGGATACACCATGTCACAAGCGATAACTGGGCAGGAGCTTGCTTCTGCACCAGTGCCTTCATCCGCACCGCCCAACAGGGTCACGACCGAGGCCACTTGGGTGAAGTGGACGCTGATTGGTGCTGCTTTTTTAGCTTTGCTCTGGGTGCTGGTATTGCCACTAATCGTCGTGCTTACCGAAGCGCTCAAGCAAGGATGGGGCGTATACGTCGAAGCGTTACGGGACCCAGATGCCATGTCTGCATTGCGATTGACGCTGCTGGTGGCAGCGATAACGGTACCGCTGAATACGGTATTTGGTGTAGCTGCCGCTTGGCTGATCACGAAATTTCAATTTCGCGGCAAAGGCTTGCTGATCACCTTGATTGATTTACCCTTTGCCATCTCTCCTGTCGTCGGAGGACTGATGTATGTATTAGTGTTTGGTGCACAGGGCTGGCTTGGACCGTGGCTGGACGAGCATGATATTAAAATTATATTTGCTTTGCCTGGTATTATTTTAGCGACGCTGTTCATCACCTTCCCATTTGTGGCGCGAGAACTCATTCCAATGATGGAAGATCAGGGACAGCAAGAGGAAGAAGCGGCGGTCACGCTGGGCGCGCGCGGTTGGCGTATTTTCTGGAAAGTGACGCTGCCGAACATCAAGTGGGGTCTGCTGTATGGCATCATTTTGTGTAATGCACGAGCCATGGGTGAGTTCGGCGCAGTGTCCGTCGTCTCTGGACATATCCGGGGAGAGACGAACACACTGCCGCTGCATGTGGAAATTTTGTATAACGAATATCAGTTCTCGGCTTCTTTTGCGGTGGCCTCGTTATTATTGTTACTTGCTCTGGCAACCTTGGTGCTTAAAAGCTGGTTTGGACGCAAACGCGTGCATTAGTTTATGATTTTGTATATGGTCCCTCAGGGCCTCTCTTTACGTCTATCGTCTGTGAACGGCGAGAAGATGGGAAGGGAGGCCCTTGTTCTAAGGTGGCTTATATGGATAATAAAATGATCATATCAAGGCACGTTGGTGTGCCCAGGAGGAGCGAAGGGAAAAATGAAACATCCGTTTCAGTCCTACCGTCAGCTGTTTCCAGTGCTGTCCTCACATATCCATGTAGGGAGCTGTTCACAGGGGGCTGTATCGAGGCCAGTTTCCGCTGCCATTGAGGAATATCATCGAAGTTTGCTGCAACACGGTCATAACGGCGATTTGTCTATGGCACGTTTGGAGGAGGCCAGAGGGCATTTTGCCAAGCTTATCGGGGCGGAGTCTGATGAAATTGCGGTCCTGTCCTCAGCCTCTGAGGCGATTGCCGGGGTGGCCACAGCCCTTCCTTATGTACCGGGAAAAGAAGGCATTGTGTATGCGGACACCGACTTTCCGACGGTGGGACACATCTGGCAGGCACAGGAGATGTTCCGTGATCACATCCGCTGTATCCCCTCCATTGAGGGAGAAGTGATGATAGAGCAGTATGAGGAGCATGTTACGGAGAAAACTGCGCTCGTTATGGTGTCACAAGTGAACTATACCAACGGATTTCAGCAGGATTTAAAATCCATTGTAGATATAGCTCACCGAAATCAGGCGTTGCTGTTTGTGGATGCTTATCAGTCTGTAGGGATCATTCCAGTGAATGTAAAGGCAATGGGTGTAGATATGTTAGTCGCGGGAGCACGTAAATATATGCTGGGAATTCCGGGAGTGGCTTTTCTTTATGTAAGCAAGGATCGAATAGACCGCTTCAAGCCCCGTCTTACTGGCTGGCTTGGGCAGGAGCCCGCTTCTCGGTTTGATATTGCTCACCCAGTTCCGGCGGCGGGAGCCCGACGCTTTGAGACGGGATTGCCTTCTTTCATTAGCATTTTTGCCGCCAATGAGGCCTTAAAGCTGTTGCTGGAGATTGGGGTCACGAATATTCAGGCTTATATGAGTGAGTTGTTGGATTTTTCCGTTGAATATGGACGGCGCAAAGGGTTACACATACGTACACCTTACAGAGGAGAGACATTACCAAGCCTGCTCGCTGTTGAAGTAGCCGACGTGTCGGCAGTAGAGAGGCGTTTGAGAAGCCAAAATATAATCGTTTCAGCACGAAAGGATGTTATCCGTGTGGCTCCGCATTTTTACAATACGGCTGAGGAAGTCCGACGGGTCATAGATGAATTGGCAGAGAGGTGTTGAACGGCAAAAGCCTCTTCCGAGTGAAAGGGAGCATAACAAGTCCCTTTTTACACAGGAGAGGCTTTTTGGGCGTTTAGAATTCTAATTATACGATCCGTTTGCGCAGCCAGCCGGAAATCAGATCCGTCAAAATGATCAGGACTACAATACCGAGCAAGATAACGCCTACACGGTTCCAGTTGCGCATTTGGAGTGCAAATAGTAGTGGAGTACCGATACCGCCTGCACCGACCAGACCGAGCGTGGTAGCAGAACGGATGTTAATTTCAAATCGATAAAGCGAATACGAAAGAAACTGTGGAATCACCTGCGGTAGCACGGCGAAGAAAATCACCTGCCAACGGTTGGCACCGCACGCGATCAAAGCTTCCTGGGGCCCGTGATCGACACTTTCGATCGTTTCCGAGAAAAGCTTCGCCAGCATGCCGATGGAGTGAATGCCAAGGGCAAGCACACCCGCAAACGAGCCGGGTCCTACGGCTTTGATAAACAAGATGGCGACGATCATTTCGGGAAATACCCGGATGACACTAAGCATAAATTTCCCGCTACCTGACAAGGGACGCAGACGGGTCATATTGCTGGATGCCCAAAAGGCGAACGGAAGACAGACAAATGCGGACACGAAGGTTCCGAGCACTGAAATGACCAGCGTATCCAGCAACCCGCGCAGTAAATCCTCTCCCTCAGGAATGTAGACGAACGACCAGTCAGGATGAAGGAAGCCGTCCAATATAGCGACAGAGACACTTTTGGCCGTTCCCTGTAATCCTTCAAACTGCATCCCGCGAAAAGCCCAAATATAAATGATGATTAGCAGAATAGCTATCGCCCATAGGCGCAGGCGGGAGCCAAAAGGTCTGCGAAGCGTAGGATCATTCATAATAATTTCCTCCGTAGCAGGTTACTGCCGTAATCAATCGCAAGGACGATGACGAGGGTCAGTAGAATAATGATGCTTGCCCGGTCATAGCGGAACAGCCCCAAGGAACGGTCAAGCAACAGACCGATACCACCAGCGCCGACCAGGCCCAGAACGGAAGCCGCGCGCACATTAACCTCAAAGGTATATAGCAAGTACGACACAAAATAAGGCAGAGCTTGCGGAACCACACCAAAGACGATGACCTGAATGCGGCTCGCGCCAACAGCGGTCATGGCTTCCAGCGGACCGGGATCAATGGCTTCAATCGCCTCAAAGGTCAGCTTGGCTATAATGCCAAAGGAGAAGAAGAGCAGGGCGAGCATCCCTGCAAACGGCCCGATGCCGAACACTGCCACAAAGATCGAGGCGAACAGCAAATCAGGAATCGTCCGTACCAGATTCAGGACCGTGCGCATCGGCAGCGAAATCAGCTTGCGCGGCATCACATTATAGGCACACAGCAACGCCACAGGGATCGCCAATATAGCTCCCAGTGTCGTGCCAACAATGGCGATCTGGATTGTTTCCAGCATCGGTTTCCAGATGGTAGGTAGGTAGCTCCAGTCGGGTGGAAACATTTCGCCCAACAATTTGCCCATCTCCGGCAAGCCGACGATCAACTGGTAAGGTGTGGCATCCGTATGAATGGAGCAGGCTACCAGCACCACAATAAAAATCATCCAGGTGGCATAACGCTTGTAACGTCCTGGCAACGGTGGCCCTGCGGGCGGCTTACTTGGCTGCGGCGGTCCAGCATGCGGTGACGGTTGCGTCGAAGAGAGAGGCTGAGCAGTAGAGTCGGGCTTCATGATCCCACTCCCAGCAGTTCATCATGCTTGATGGCCCGGCCGTAGATCTCCGCAAAGGCCTCGTCCGTAGCCTCCTCCGGTGTGCCGTCAAAGACCACTTCTCCGGCGCGCAATCCGATGATCCGCGTTGCATATTCGCGCGCGAGATCAATGAAATGCAGATTGACGATGGTCGTAATCTGCATTTCACGGTTGATGCGCTGAAGGTCATCCATTACCTGGCGGGTGGTCAGCGGATCCAGCGATGCGACAGGCTCGTCCGCCAGAATGATTTTAGCCTCCTGCGCCAGAGCGCGGGCGATGGATACGCGCTGCTGTTGGCCACCGGACAGTTCATCTGCCCGGCTGTAGGCTTTTTCGCGGATGTTCACGCGCTCCAGCGCTGTTAGTGCCAGTTCGATATCCTCCTTCGGGAAGAGGCCGAGAATGGTTCGCAGCGTTGAATGATAGCCGACGCGGCCGGAAAGTACATTGCGGAGTACCGTCGAACGCTTAACCAGATTGAAGCTTTGAAAGATCATGCCGATGTCACGGCGAATGCGCCGCAGCTCGCTGCTTCCAGCAGATGTGACGGACCTGCCACCCACGACAATGTCGCCGGACGTAATGTCATGCAGTCGGTTAATGGAACGCAGCAGGGTAGACTTGCCTGCACCGGATAGGCCGACAATGACGACCATTTCTCCCTCCTGAATCGTCAAATTAATATTATTCAACCCTTTGGTGCCGTTCGGGTATGTTTTCGATACGTTACGGAATTCGATCATATGCTCCCAACTTTCTCCCCCGATGGGGTGGAATGAAAACAACACCGCCATGAATACATGGACGGTGCTGCCCTGTCATTCGTAAAGCCTGTTTCGTAGCTGTTACCTCATTACAGTACCTTGTTTGCTCCGATTACTTAACCGCTTGACCAACGGCTTCGGCGTATTCACGCACGGAGTCGAAGTTTTTATCGTCGCCCTTTTCATAACCTACATGGGTGTAAATCTCTTTAATGATTTCACCGCCTGCTGGGTCTTTGGCAATGTCAATAAAGGCTTGGCTGATCTTGTCTCTCCACGCCTGATCCATATCAGAACGTACGCTGACGGTGTCATTTGGAATTTTAGCTGTGTAATGAATGACGCGAGTTTTTTCAAATACATCCGGGATTTCCTTCTTCACCGTGTTACGTGCATCCTGGAAAACAGCTACCGCATCAACCTGACCGTTCAGCAACGCCAGAATAGCAGCATCGTGGCCTTTGATTGTCACACCCTGTACATCCGTGTCCGGGTCCACGCCAGCTTTTTTCAGCTCTGCTGCTGGGTACACGTAGCCTGCGGAGGAGGTTACATTTTGCCAGCCAACCTTTTTGCCTTTCAGATCAGCTAGACTTTGAATCGGAGAATCCTTTTTCACCACGATCATGGCTTTATAAAAGTTTACTTTTTCAGTTGTGTCCTTGCCTGTAGCATCTTCAATTCCGTAGCGTTGAGCTTGCAACAGCAAGTCGGCTGCTTTACGGTTATCGTGGGCCAGTACATAAGCATTCGGTGGAAGGAATCCTACATCTACCTGTTTGGAAGACATGGCTTCCACAATTGTATTGTAGTCAGGAGATACAGTTACTTTCACCGGAATTCCGAGCTTGTCACCCAGTAGATTTTCGAGTGGTTTGGCTTTGGCTTCTAGCGTATCTGCATTTTGAGAAGGAACGAACTGTACCTTTAACTCCTTAGGAACATAGGCTGTACTTTCGTTTTTAGAGCCATCTGTACCCGGAGTGGACGCGCTGTTGTTATTGCTTGCGTTAGAGCCACAAGCGGCTAGACCCGCTGCCAGTGTGAAGGTCATGCACAAGGTCAGTGCTTTTTTGAACAAAATAATTTCCCCCTAAACATAGTAATAACGATAATAAAAAAACTGTAAATACTGTGACAAACCAAATCTTAACAGCTAGTCCCGCAGCTAGGGTAAAAATCACTCCTGACTTTGGTAAAAATGATGTAAAATTTATCGTATGCTAGAAACTGCATTCTAGATTTATGCAAATTGCTTTTTTAACATTCTCTTAACAGTGCTCTGTTAGACTTGTTCAAGCTCTATGACCGAAGCTGAGGGAGAGAACAAGATTGGATATTTTGGATATTAACGAAAAGGCAGGCCGTGGAAATGTAGGCCCTGTGAGAGTGAAGTTCCGCATTATGGTTACAACCGATCTGCATGTCAGCTTGTGGAATTACGATTATTATACGGATCAGGAAACGCTGCATTACGGTCTGGCGCAAACCTCCAGTCTGATTCAAACGGCCCGGGCTGAGGTGTCCAACCATCTGCTGCTGGATAACGGAGATGTGATTCAGGGGAATCCAATGGGAGATTATGCCGTGCAGCGACTTCAACAGGACCCAAGCGCGGTGCATCCCGCCTATAAAGCCATGAATCTGCTTGGATATGAGGCAGGCAATATCGGGAATCATGAATTTAACTACGGACTGGAATACTTGCAGACTTGCCTTCGAGGAGCGCAATTTCCTTATGTGAATGCCAACATTTATATAGCGGGAGAACAAGAACAAAACTACTTTACACCTTATCTATTACTGGATAAGACGGTAGAGGATGAAGCAGGTGGTAAGCATCTATTGAAGGTGGGGGTCATCGGCTTTGTGCCTCCGCAAATTATGCAATGGGACAAGGCGTGGCTGGAGGGGAAAATCATCGTCAAAGATATGCTGGAAACGGCAAGACGGTTTATTCCAGAAATGAAGGCGGCAGGAGCTGATCTGATTATTGCCATGCCCCATGCTGGCTTTGAGGATATTCCCGAAACAATGGATATGGAAAATGCGGTGCTGCATTTGAGCAGGGTGGAAGGGATCGATGCCATTGTGTTTGGTCATGCACATAAAGTATTTCCAGGACCTTCGTTTATGGGGAAAACAGGTGTTGATGTAGAGCGAGGTACCATCCACGATATCCCAGCCGTGGAGCCGGGCTTTTGGGGGGATCATCTGGGTATCATTGATCTGGAGCTGGCCTTTAATGGAGGGAAGTGGCAAGTGGCTGCATCTGCTGCCGAGGTACGCCCGGTGTATGATCCGATACACAAGGAGGCGCTGGTACAACCGGATACTGCCATTCAGCTGGCGGTAGCAGAAGAGCATGCCGGAACATTGGAGTATATTCGTGCACCTGTAGGTCAGACGACGATGGCGGTGAACAGCTTTTTTGCTCAGGTGATGGATGATGCTTCGGTTCAGCTCGTGAATGATGCGCAAATGTGGTATGTGAAGCAGCAGATGCAAGGGAGCGAGTACGAAGGATTGCCCGTTCTGTCGGCAGCAGCTCCTTTTAAAACAGGCGGCAGATATGGCCCATCGTACTATACCCATATTCCGGCAGGGACGTTGGCGATCAAGCATATCGCCGATCTGTACAATTTTCCGAATACGTTGCATGTCGTTCGACTGACCGGAACGGAAATTCGGGAATGGCTGGAGTGGTCCGCTGGACAATTCCGGCAAATTGATCCTTCAGCAGAACAAGAGCAAGAGCTGATTAATTCTGATTTTCCGAGCTTTAATTTCGATATCATCGACGGCATCAGGTATCAGATTGATGTAACACAGCCCGCCAGATATGATGCTGACGGGGGCCTAAAGGACCCAAATGCACACAGAATCATTCAGATGTCTTTTGATGGCGAACCGATGGATATGCAGCGACATTATCTGGTTGTTACGAATAACTATCGCGCGTTTTCCTCTACGCTGGTCAATCCGGGTGGAGAGCGAATTATACTTGCTTCACCGGATGAGAACCGACATGTGCTGACCGAATACGTGCGGCATATGAAGACGTTGACGCCAAAAGCTGACGGCCATTGGTCCCTCGCCTCATGGTCAGGGCGTCCGCATGTGACGTTCCTGACCTCGCCGCAAGCAACGGATGCCGCTAATGCCTATTCGGAGTTGCTTTATGAAGGGTTAACGGTAGAGGGATACGCTAAGTTTGCCATCGATTTCGGACGTTAACGGTAGAACTGTTGTACTGCTTCGTTTGATTACCAATGGTTAGGCTGAAATGCAGCCTGGGACAGTGACTAAGCAACCATGACAGTGAACAAAGCTAATTAGTTTTTGTCCTATAAGTCCACAGCATCAAAATAATAGAAATAGACTGTCCCGCAGAGGACGGTCTTTTTTCATAAAACAGTTTTAAAATCGTACAAAATTCGTGATTTTATATGTCCTGAGTCGTGTTTAAAGTTATTGACCTCTCGTATAAATAGACATATACTTTGATTAAACAAATTTTGGTTTAAAAGGTAATGAAAAAGTCACCATCATTCGTTTGAGGGGGTGTCCCTTTGGAAAAAAACACCACGATCCGCGCAGAAATAGAAAAGTATATTCAAAGTGAAGGCATTTCAATGCAATGTTTTGCAGATGCTTCCAAGGTAAATCCGGGTACACTTAGCGGTATACTTAATCGGAACCCACCACGGCCGATCTCAGTCAATCAGCTTGATCTGATTACCGAGGCCATGGGATTGGAAGAAGGATCTTTGTTCGAGATGTATGTGGATGAATGTTTTATTCATTCCTTACCACACTGGAGAAGGTTGCGTCCGTTTCTTCTGCGTTGCTCAGAGTTGAACAAACTGGAGTGTATACGCAGTATACTTGGCTATTTGATGGACGATTTATCGAACGTTCCTGCTATTTTTGAGACCGCAGAAGCGATGTTTGAGGATGGCAGACATGAAGCCGCCATGCTTCTGTATGATTGTGTTATCGAGAGTGAGAAGTATACCCACTCTGAACGGTTGGCGATCAGTTATTTCCGTATATTCCAGATTCAGATTAAGGATAACCAACGGAACTTGAAGGCTGCTGTACAATTCCATTTGTACCGTAGTCGTCTACCGGAAATTTACGCACTGGAAGGCTTACATATGCTATCTCAAGTGTTTGCTTTAAAAACGCAATGGTCCGAGATGGAAATGTATGCGGACGAGCTAAGAGAGCTGGCGCAGGCATTGTATCGCAATCGGAACCGTTTTGGAGATGAGCACCTGGAGCTGCTTAAGCCGCTCGTTTATTACTATGCTCAGGGGCATCTGCTCAAGGCCAGCTGCTATGAGTTTCAGGGCAGATATGAGGAGTCCAAGCAATGGATTGAAGGTTATGCAGATTTGAGCTGGTTCGAGGGTTTAGACGAAGAAGGCTGGAAAGTGGTCAACCTACATCGTGTATATGCACAGGGCAACCGACTTTGTATTGAAATTAAAATGGGCAATACTTCTGCAATCTATGAATATATTACTTACCTGCGTGAGCATCCGGATGAGACACTGGAAGGCTTGAACACCTTGCTCGAATCGGCGAACCGGTTCGGTTATTTCGTGGATGCCGAACTGGGACTGTTTAGTCAGCAACTCAAGAGCTTCTGGGAGCTTGCACCGGAACGATGGGACACTCATTATCGCAAGCACTTTAACGCATTTCGCTTTGCATCCTTTTGTAAAGTGTATGCGGAATATTATTTCCGAAAAGGCGATTACCCCGAGGGAGTGGGACAAACACTGCATTGCTTGCAACTGTCTGTCGATAATAGCTATACAGAACATATCATTGGTTGTATGGCTTTATTTGAGCAGCATCGGCATTTTGCTACACCGGAACAGCAGCAGTTGTATCAGAGTCTGTGCCTGGGCGTACGTGCAAATGAAAAGAATCATGCCTATGATCACAGTACCGGCGGGTATTTATAATTCCAAATTTCATTCAAATTCTTCATATAACACGTTATTGCGAGGATGTCCCCGTTTCAAAAGGGGATATTCTCGTTTTTTAGCTGCTGTCGTTGCCTGTGACTTTTAGCATAGAGAGAACCGTTTTGCGCGTTGACAAGTTTCGCAAGCGGGATTAGGATAAATGCAGCACAGAAAGTGAAGGAGAGCATGTACAAATGACGATTCCCAAAACATTAACGATAGCCGGCTCCGACACAAGCGGTGGGGCGGGTATTCAGGCAGACCTGAAAACCTTTCAGGAGCTTGGCGTATATGGCATGACCGTATTAACAACCGTAGTAGCGATGGGGCCTAAAACCTGGGACCATCTTGTATATCCTGTTGCGTTGGATGTGGTAGAAGCGCAGCTGCGTACTGTATTGGAAGGTATCGGTTTTGATGCGATGAAAACCGGTATGCTAGGCTCGGTTGAAATTATCGAGCTGGTAGCCAGCCATTTGAAAAAGCATGATCTGAAGCGGATCGTAATTGACCCAGTCATGGTCTGCAAAGGCACGGATGAAGTGCTACAGCCGGAAAACACAGAGGCGATGCTGGAATTGTTGATTCCTGGCGCTGACCTGGTAACACCGAACCTGTTCGAGGCTTCGCAACTGGCGAAGAATGGACCGATCACGACACTGGAGCAGATGCAGGAAGCGGCTGCGATTATCCATGAGCGTGGAGCTAAGCATGTACTGATCAAGGACCGTGGCAAAATTCGCGCAGGTAAAGCGATGGATCTGCTGTATGACGGAATCACCTTTGACTGGTTTGAAGCCGATGTTGTAAAAACAAGCTTTACCCACGGTGCAGGCTGCACCACTTCGGCAGCGGTAACGGCTGGTTTGGCTCAAGGGCTGACTGTACGTGAAGCAGTGGATCAGGCCAAGAGATTCATCACACAGGCCATTGAAGGTAGCTTCAAGCTGAATGAATTCGTCGGTCCGACCCTGCATGCGGCACATCGTTTGCAAAATCAATAAAGTATGAAGGTCTGCGACTTTGGGGAGACTTATAAATCCCCACCAGGCTGTATATATATTTAGGTTGCTTTAGGCAACGACCTCTATGATATATAGAGTTAGATGAGGCCCAAAAGCCGTAATACATGGTATTGCGGCTTTTAAGGTTGTATTTTTTTGGAATTACAGCTTCCAGTTTGGTCTAATCGTACTGTATAATAGGCATCAGATTTATTACATTTAAGGAGGAACCGAAGCAATGACATTATTCAGCCAAATGGCTTACAGCCGACCAGAGCAACCTGAAATTGAACAGCGGTTTAAAACACTGTTGCAGCAGTTTCGTGAGGCGGACAGCGTAGAACGTCAAAATGAAGTGATTCATGCGATTAACAAGCTGCGCAGTAATGTGGAAACACAATTGCAATTGGTGGAAGTTCGGCACTCCATTAATACAGAGGACGCCTTTTACAAAGCGGAGCAAGAGTACGCTGATGATTTCATGCCGGTTATTCAGGAGTATGTAACCGATTACTACCGGGCATTGGTGGATTCTCCATTCCGCAACGAGTTGGAGAGTCAATGGGGCAGCCAGCTTTTCAGTATTGCCGAGGTAGCACTCAAGTCGTTCCATCCGGATATTATTGAGGATTTGCAGCAGGAAAATAAGCTGACCTCGGAATATGCTCAATTGATTGCTTCAGCAAAGATCCCGTTCGAGGGAGAAGAACGCACATTGTCGCAGCTCCTGCCTTTTGAAATGGCTACCAACCGGGAGACACGCAAACAGGCCTCCGAGGCTAAATATCAATTTATGAGTGAGCATGAGGACGAGCTGGACCGGATTTATGATGAACTGGTGAAGGTACGCACGCGCATGGCACACAAGCTGGGCTATGACAACTTCGTGGAATTGGGCTATGCCCGCTTGGGACGTACAGATTACAATGCCGAGATGGTAGCCAATTTCCGCGAGCAGGTGCTGAAGCACATCGTTCCTCTGGCAACCAAGCTGAAGGAGCGCCAGCGCGAACGGATCGGAGTAGATCAGCTTCGCTATTATGACGAGGGCTTCAACTTCCTGTCAGGCAATCCTACGCCTAAAGGTGACCCGGAGTGGATCATTCGCAATGGAGCACGTATGTATGAGGAACTTTCAGCGGAAACACATGAATTTTTCAGCTTTATGATCGAACGTGGATTGATGGATTTGATCAGCAAAAAAGGCAAGCAAAGCGGAGGCTATTGTACATTTTTGAGCGAATATGGCACACCGTTTATTTTCTCCAATTTCAATGGTACATCCGGTGATATCGACGTATTGACGCATGAAGCAGGTCATGCCTTCCAGGTCTATGAAAGCCGACATTTTGAAATTCCTGAGTATCATTGGCCAACGATGGAGGCGGCTGAAATCCACTCTATGAGTATGGAGTTTTTTGCATGGCCCTGGATGAATCTGTTCTTCGAGGAAGATACGGACAAATATCACTTTGAACATTTATCTTCATCGTTGCTGTTCGTGCCTTACGGCGTAGCCGTGGACGAATTCCAGCATGCCGTATATGAGCACCCGGATTGGACCTCAGCAGAACGTAAAAGTGCATGGCGTTCCATCGAACGCAAGTATAAACCGCATCTGGACTATGAAGGCAACGAATATCTCGAGCAGGGTGGATTCTGGCACAAGCAGGGGCATATTTTCCAATCTCCGTTCTACTACATTGACTATACACTCGCGCAACTGTGCGCGTTCCAATTCTGGAAACGCATGAGTATCGACCGGACAGCGGCGTGGGAAGATTATTTGAAGCTGTGTCGTGCTGGGGGAAGTCGATCCTTTACCGGATTGGTTGAGCTGGCTGGACTGATCTCGCCATTCCAAGATGGCTGTATCGCCTCTGTAATCGGAGAAATCGAAGCATGGCTTAACAGTGTGGATGATAAAAAGCTGTAAGCATAATTAAAAAGGGCATTTCGCTTACCTGTCAAAGCTGAAAAGCATGCAGATAGCGGAATGCCCTTTTGTGTTGATGGTCAATAAGTATGCGAGAACTCTTGAAGAAGCTGGCTATGCGTTTGCTAAGGATGAAAAAGAGCATCGAGCCTTTGTAGATCACGACATTGTAGTCTTTCGTTCGCTACTGGACTTTCTGAATCGTGCGTTGAGTATCAGATCGCCATAAATGCTGTTGTGGGGGAGTCATTTTGACGACGAAGAAATGCCAGTAGAACAGGCAAAAATCCGGCTGTCGAGTGATTGGGGCAACGTGCTGAAGCTCTTGGATGAAGTAAACGGTCATGAGCCGCCGAAGGGTAAGCCAGAATAAGGCATTTTTCAAAAATGGCATAGGCGAAAATTAACGGATCGGGAGAAAAACAGAGATCAACTAGATGGCCAATTTCTGCTTTTTTGCATTGTTCCACGGATGATTGGCGCTGAAGGCCAAAATGACGAAATTTCAGGATCGGAAGGCTAGACATATAAAATGCTAGGTTTTATACATATGCCATCTGCTGGAACACTCGCGGTCTCCGATCCCATGTTAAATCATTTACGCCTTTTCTTTATTAAATATATAGCCAGATATCCTACTGCTACTATTCCTGCACTTAAAAAACAAACTAGTAGACCATTTAGTTCTACTTTTCCAGTAAGTATAAATATAGTCAAGATTCCAGTGAAAAATCCGATGATCAAAATTTTTTCAAAATTTTTCAAATCTTACAACTCCTTCTAAAAAAATGTACCAAAAATATCTTATATATGGTACTCTATATATTGTTATTACAATTATATAATATTATTGGGAGAAAAGTGGTAAAATGAAGAAATTTGTATCGTCTTTGATGGCATCAGTTATGTTAATGCTTGTTATCAGCAGTACAGCAGCACTGGCAGCAGCAACGCCAAATCCAAATGCAGTACAGGGAGAATCAACCTCTGAACTCAGCCAAGAATTGATTAACAAAGCAAATCCCTACATAAAACTACAGTCACAAACATTCACTTTAAGTGAAGAGGCTTCAAAAAATTTAACTGAAGATGAACTTGGACTCGTTTATAAAGCTTTAGATTCGGCAAATAATCAAGCGAAAAATATCTCAGGTGATGTAACAGTTACTGCAACGGATAATAACAGTTTAAAAGTAGTACCTACTAATAAATTCTCTACAGCTTCGATTAACACTTCCTCTTATTGGGATTATGAATTACTTTGGTGGGGATACCGTATCTATTTTTCCCATCAATTAATAAATGATATCAAATCAAAAGCCCTTTACGCTGGGGGAATTGGTGCAATATCCGGATCAACTCTTACCGGTATTCTTTCATCTTTGGGTCTACCAGGCTGGATTGGAGGTATTGTTGTAGGGATATTTTTAGTTAAAGGTGCAAGCATTGTTTATGCGGATAATGGCAGAGGGGTTTATTTTGATGCATTTTGGGTTGGTGACCCTGCTAGCCAAGTAGTAAACTTCGTTACTGCTAAAGTGTATGGTGCTTGATGTAAGTAAAGCGCGATAAACCAAGAAAGCTTCAGGCCTTCATCGGTCTGAAGCTTTCTTTGTTTCATTTATCGGCTCATTTTGAAATTTGAGGCCAGATAGTCCAGGAGATCCGAAGATGGTAGAATGTGTTCGATCTGCTCTGTCATTCCGGCTGGTCGTTCCATGCACAATAAACGGTCACAATTCATGAGATAAATAACATAAACTAAAAATATTTATGGGGCGAATTGACCATACCTGATCGTATCCTTAAACTTCAATTAATGTTTGGTGTTAAGCGGTTTGAGATTGGCTTCAATAGATGCACGGCGCGGCTCCAAGAATGGAGGCAATGCCAGCGATTCACCCAGAAACTCCAGTTCCTCATCGGTGTCAAACCCCGGTCCATCGGTTGCCAATTCAAACAGAATGCCGTTCGGCTCACGGAAATACAATGAACGGAAGTAAAAGCGATCTACAAAACCAGAGTTGGAAATTTGCAGCTGACCAATACGCTCTACCCATTGCTTGAGCTCTTCCTCGGTTTCAACACGGAAAGCTACATGATGCACACTGCCGCGTCCTGGTCGCTCTTGTGGTAGATCGTTGCGCTCTTCCAGATGAACTTCAGTTCCTGTACCGCCTTCACCCGTTTCATAGATGACCACATCCGGTTGTCCGGCAACAGGAGAAGGATAGGAGCCCTTTTTGCGGAAGCCCATAACCTGTTCAAGAATAAGAATAGTATTCTCCGCTTTGGGAATGGTCAGATGAACCGGTCCAAGTCCTACAATGCCGTATTCGGCAGGGACTGGGCTTTTCTCCCAAGGCGTGCCGCCGCGCATTCCGTGATCATGCTCATCTGAAACGAGGAAGAAGCGTTGTCCTTCAAAATCCTCGAACGAAAGCGCCAAGCGTCCTGCTTGATCTGTAATCTCACCATGCTTTACATCCAGCTGCTCGAAACGGTTTTTCCAGTAATCCAGTGCCTTATCATTCGGTACCCGCAGGGAGAGCGCCGAAATGCTGTTATTCCCTGTACGAGTTTGTCCCGCATGTGGAATTTCAAAGAAAGTGACTTCCGTACCCGCGGTTCCGCGCTCATCTCCGTAGAAAAGGTGGTATACACTAACATCATCTTGGTTCACCGTTTTCTTGATCAACCGAAGCCCCATTACCTGAGTATAAAAATCAACATTTTTAGCCGCTGCCGCTGTAATCGCCGATACGTGATGCAATCCTAACAGTTTCATATTATTGCCCTCCTTGGTTTATATATGATTAGTTTTTTTGAAACAAAATAACCAGTCGTAAACGTTTCTTTATATTTATTATCTTGATATTAAGATATATTATTTTTGATTGTTTGTCAACTTGAATTACGATCTTGCTACAATACAGTTTCATGACGGACAAAAATAGAAATTCGAAATAATGCAAATGCAGATACAATAAAGCCCGATATAGCCCAATATAGATAGAATGAATTTAATATTAAAGGAGTGTACTCGATGTATACGGATAAGGATTTAACGATTAGGTCTGT
Source organism: Paenibacillus sp. NMA1017 (assembly GCF_058895805.1). Taxonomy (NCBI): domain Bacteria; kingdom Bacillati; phylum Bacillota; class Bacilli; order Caryophanales; family Paenibacillaceae; genus Paenibacillus; species Paenibacillus sp. NMA1017. The sequence continues at coordinate 98,748 of NZ_JBZXYR010000009.1, forward strand.
TACAGAAGGAGATCTACATGCCCTTTGGACGTTAACTTTTAAGGAAGAAGCACCGGAATGGAAGAAATGGGATGCACCTTATTATGAACATAAGCCACTTTCTTTGGATGATTATTTAAAAGAGAAGGAACAGCGAATCGGACAAGATGACTTTTGGATCATTGAAGTGGAAGGCAAGGTCATTGGATCAGTGAGCTATTATTGGGAGCATCAACCTTCACAATGGCTTGAAATGGGGATAGGTATCTTTGATTCGCAGTATTGGAGCGGTGGGTATGGTACGAGGGCGCTTCGACTATGGATCACTCATTTGTTTAATACATTGCCTCTAGTAAGAGTGGGTTTTACAACCTGGTCAGGAAACCATCGGATGATGAAGGTGGGGGAGAAGCTGGGCATGACCCTCGAAGTCAGGCTTCGAAAGTGCAGATATTATAATGGAGAGTATTATGATTCGATCCGAATGGGGCTTTTACGGGAAGAGTGGAGTCGTAACGTTCTGTGAAAAAAACCTTTCTAGGCATAAAAAGATGACCTCTGAATGTGATCAGGAGTCATCTTTTTGACGCTCATGGGTATTTTGCTTGCTTATTTTTAGGTGCAACTACTCTGATTCTCGAAGTCGCTCCACAATACTTTGTTTGTTATTCATAGAATAGACTGCTACTGGTATCAGTATCCCAAGCAAGAACAGTAAAGGCAACAAGACTAGAAGTGGCCAAAGTATAAAGTGATAGCTTAAAAGCCATAGCAAGCTGCAAAACGGTTTTACAATCAAAAGAGAAAATAAGACTGCCAATAGAATAGAGGTCAGGCTGGTGGCGCAAACATAATACAGTCCTTCATAAATCAGCATTCCCCGCAATTGCCGTTTAGTCATGCCTATGCTCTGCAACATAGCAAATTCATTGCGCCGGGTCAGTATGCTGGTTAAAATTGCATTTACAAAGTTCAGGATACCTATCAGGCCAATAATCAAGCTAAGCGTGCCACCGATCAACTCAACAGTGGTTTGCATACCTGATAAAGCGTCCTTTGATGTAATTTTGGATTCGTAGTTCATCATCGGTTCGATTGTTTCAGTATAGCTCTTCAAAAAGTTCTGCATAGATGTTTCTTGATTAGAGGATACATTAAAGGCGTAGCTCATCACAGCAGGCTCTTTTACAAGTGATTTGTATATTTCCGCCGGGAGGTAAAAGCTATTATAGCTCGAAAGGCGATTCGAATTGGTGGATTTGATACCCACATGGCCAAGCACTGTAAATGTTTGTGTTATATACTCTCTACCCAATGGAGCATCATCTGCTGTTCTCACATAACTATGCAAAGTAACGGTTTCGCCCACTTTATGATGAATGCTTTCCATGTAAGGCTTGTCGTTATCGTTCAGTTCGACTCCCTCCAGGATATACTTACCGGAAGCTAGTTTCTTAAAATCAAGCTCGCCATCAATCAATTGCAGCCGATGCAAGGGTAAATCTTCGAGCCCATACACGTCTACAAGGAAGTTGCCGCGAGCGTCAGTGTTCTGGGTATCATCCGTGATTCCCTTTGTATTCTCGGCCGTGAAAGCTGTTGGGTCACCGTACAATCGACCGCCTTCTTCAAAGCCTGGTTGTGCCTGTACAGCCTTAATAAAACTTTCGGTGGTCCCATTTTCTTGCCCACTAAAACTGGTGGGAACCTGGAAATATTCAGCATGGGCAATGAGAAAATCGGTATCATTAAATTTGGCTAAAAATTTATCCATATCAAAGCTCCGAGACAGCGTGAATGCAGTGTTCAGAAGGACCAAGCTTAAAGAAAGACTAATAACCACTAGAACGGTGCGTTTTTTATTACGCCCCAAATTGGAACGAGCCATGAGGTGGATTTTTGCACCTCCGGTTGATTTTTTCAGCCTGCCATTGCTCTTGTTTATCCCACCTGTGTATCTGACTGCTTCTACCGGCGATACGGACGAGGCAACTCTGCCTGGCTTGAAAGTGCTGATCATTACGGTAATGAGTGCGAACAAAGCCGATCCTATAAAAATCCATGGGTTGGGGGATACCGATACCTCGGTACCGTTATATACACTCATATTTATGATAAAAGGCACGAGCGATTTACCGACAAAAAAACCTGCTATCAATCCGATCGGGATTCCTAGCGCTGATAGAATCAGTGCTTGTCTACGAATAATCCGGCGGATCTGCTTGCGAGTTGTACCGATCGTCTTTAAGAGACCGTAAAAACGGATATCTCGCATCACTGATATTTGGAAAATATTATATATAATTAAATAACCGGTAAACATGATTAGTAACAGGGCGGAAGTTAACGCTATGATTGTCTCTGTATCTAAACTAAAATTGGTCGAGATGTATGACCAATTTACATTATTCGCGATATAGTTTGGTGCATCTTCGTCAAGCGAATAACCGCTTTCGGTAATCACTTTATTGAGCTTTCCTCGCAAATCAAAACTATTATCGAACATCATATACGCACTAATGGTTCCTGTATGGAAGTGATCCTTTTTATAGTTGCTTTGTAATTCCTTAGTATGAGCATCAATATAGGCTTTAGAAGCGAATATTTGTCCTACGTTAACCACAGGATCACTTCTCCACCAGCCGGAGAGGACAAAATCACGCTGTACTTCTTTACCTCGTATGTTAAGCTTTAGTCTCAAGGGTGCTCCAATTTTTTGTGGAACATTCAATAGCTGCAACGTCTTGGAGTCTGTGATCACTTCATTTTCCGCCACAGGCTTGCGTCCCTCTTTAAGCTCAATAAAACCAAGCTTCATCCCTACATCATCGTAATACCAGAATTCCGTATGGCGTTTTAGGAAGTTATCGTTTTTAACTCCGTCGCTTAATATACGGTTATAAGCTATTTCCTTGATCAATGGATGATCCTTGACATGATTAAATTCGTCATCCGTTATATATTTAAGTACGGCATGTCCATCTCCACCGGCCTGGCGCATGGTCGCCCGTTGTAAACTTTCCACAGCGCCAATCCCCATAGTGAACAGTGTTGTAAATAGCAATGAGGTTAGTGCTATGGCAACAATAGCAAAGAGGTTACGGGCTTTGTTTACTTTGAAGCTCTTATCTGCCAGCTTGCGGATTACGCTTTTGTTCTTTACCTTGATCATTTACCTTCACCGCCGACCATTTTACCGTCTTCAATTCGGATGATCCGGTCTGCCATTTGCGCAATTTCCTCGTTGTGGGTAATCATCACTATCGTCTGGCGGAACTGTTGGCTGGATACTTTGATCAATCCCATCACATCCAGACTGGTTTTACTGTCCAGGTTTCCGGTGGGTTCATCTGCCAAGATAATGGCGGGCTTGGCTGCCAATGCTCTGGCAATAGCTACACGTTGCTGCTGTCCACCGGAAAGATTGTTTGGCAGATTATTCATTTTGTGGTCAAGACCCAAGGTATGTACAATTTTATCTATATGGGCTTTGTCTGGTTCTTTACCATCCAGTTCAATAGGAAGCACAATATTTTCGTAGACATTCAAGACAGGCACCAGGTTGTAATTTTGAAAAACAAAGCCAATCTTTCGTCTGCGAAAAATAGTCAATTCTTCGTCTTTTAATGTAAAAATATCCTTACCATCAATTGTAACGTTTCCACTTGTCGGACGATCAAGTCCACCTAGCATATGCAGAAGGGTAGATTTGCCGCTCCCGGACGTACCGACAATAGCGACAAATTCTCCGCTTTCCACCTCCAGATTCACACCGTCTAAGGCATGAACAGCAGTATCTCCATGACCATAATGCTTCTTTAATGCCTGAGTTTTCAATAGAGCCATATACGTTCTCCTCCACAAAAAAAAGTCTGGATCGTAGTTATCTACAGTACAGACATTAACACACTAATCTTTCTACAATCTTTCTGAAATCTAACGGTGTTGAAAGAATTACTTGTCTATGGGAAGAAAAATAGAGAAGGTGGAGCCACTGCCGTAGCGTGATCGTACCTTGATGTAACCACCCTCCGCAGCGATGATTTCTCTAGCTAAAAACAGTCCAATTCCTACACCCTCCTGCGAGTGAACAGTGGGAGAGCGATAGAAGCGGGTAAAGATTTTACCTTGTTCTTCTTCTGCGATACCTATGCCGTTGTCGGTAATATCAATTCGGCAAAACAAATCGTATGCGATCATATTTATGGAGATGCTCCCGTCGGTTTCTGTATATTTCACAGCATTGTCCATAATATTGTAGACTGCTTCGGTCGTCCATTTCAGATCAAAGCAAGCATAAATCGTTGTATTCTCCACAACAACCGAGATGCCTTTGGCAACCGCTTTCGGCATCATTTGCTCCAGTGCAGCATTAAGCAGCTTTTGAACAGATTCCCTCCTTGGTGACACCGTGATAATCCCCGCTTCAAGTTGTGATGTTTTCAATAATGCCTGGATAAGAAAGTTAAGCTTTTCTGCCTGAGTGGAGAGGGCTTTCACACAAGTGGACGCATCCTGTGATAATTCGTATTCACTAAGCAGTTGGGAATACAGCAGGATATTAGCCACAGGCGTTTTCGTTTGATGTGAAATATCAGAAATAAGCTCATTTATTTTATTCTTTTCGGCAAGCAGATTTTTGGAGGAAACGGTACAAATGGAAAGAAACCGTGCCAGCTTTGTCTCTACTGCAGATAAAACGGATTCGTCGAAAACACGCTCTGAAAAGTTGCCATCTATTGCAGTATCAATCATTTCCTGAATGGTTTTCATGGTTTTATGTACGTTTTTGCGATATAGAAGAATAGCAGTCCCGACAGCGAATAAAGCAATAATGGTAATTCCCATACATATGTAATTAAGTACTGCCAAATTATCTCACCGCCCATGTGTAGCCAATACCATAAACCGTCTTAATGTATCGAGGAGAAGAGGGCGATTCCTCCAATTTATCCCGCAGCCTTTTTACTGTAACTGACAAGGCATTTTCACCTACATATTCAGCTCCATCAGTCCAGATGCTATCTATCAAATGATTGCGAGAAACGGTATTGCCTCGATTATCGACTAGGATACGCAACAATTTTTGCTCAGTTTTACTTAATTCAATGAGTGTATTATTCTTAAAAAATTCCATTTTGTTAAAAGAAAAAGAAAAACCATCAAGCTGAAAGGAATCGGCAAGTGGATACCTAGCTCTTTTTAGCTGAACGCCGACTCTTGCTCTCAGTACCATAAGACTGAAAGGTTTGGTGATATAGTCGTCAGCACCCAGCTCAAAACCAGTGACGACATCTGTTTCCATATCATTCGCAGTCAGAACGATGACGGGTATAGTTGTTTTTTTTCGTATATCTGTTAAAAGATCAAGCCCGTTTCCATCTGGTAAATTAATATCAAGAATGACTAAATCAAAAGCAGTGATGTTCAATTGTTCTTTTGCAGCAGCAATGTCATACGTTTGTGTAAATACGTTGTTAGGTTCTTTAAGAGCAAGAACAATACCGTTACTCAAGGCGATATCGTCTTCGACGATTAGTATGTGATTCATCATTTTCCTCCTGTTTTTTTGATTCATCAAGTTAATGAATCCCGAATTCCAAGAACTGCTTACAGTAAAAATAGAAAAGAGGGCCCTAAAATCTTCCACCTCTATTTTACAGGATATTGCTCTTATTTGCTCATTCACTCTTCAGACTATTCAGGTTTTGCTAACACCTTTTTTGACATGGCTTATTCATTGCAAAAAATTTGACAGATACAATATCACTGATATAATTTATGCTAGTTGATTTTGATAATCATTATCATTATTGGAGGGGAGGACAGGGCCGAAGCTTGGTGCAGGTTATTGGACAGGCTCCCTTAGTTAGAGATGAAATTGCGTTATTTAATACTGGCTTTTCTGGTACTGGCCTTCGCCTCGGTTTTTATTGGTGTTCATGATGTAACTCCACTTGATGTGTTCCACTTAACCAACGATCAAGCGCAGGTACTCCTGATTAGCAGATTCCCACGTTTGATCAGCATCATTATCGCAGGAGCGAGTATGAGTATCTGTGGGCTCATTATGCAGCAGCTTACCCGGAACCGATTTGTTTCTCCCACCACTGCAGGGACGATGGATGCAGCACGATTGGGTGTGCTGATGGCTATTATGGTGTTTGGAGCGGCAGGATTTTGGACGAAGATGCTGACGGCTTTTGGATTTGCTCTAGGAGGAACACTGATTTTCATGAAGATACTGGATAAAATCCGTTTCAAGGACCCGGTATTTATCCCACTTGTCGGTTTGATGTTTGGAGGCATTTTAAATTCGGTAACGACCTTTTTTGCTTACAAATACAATCTGATCCAGGGCATTTCTTCGTGGATGCAGGGGGATTTTTCTCTAATCATGAGTGGTCGCTACGAGATGCTATATCTTAGTGTTCCTTTGGTTGCGCTGGCGTACATATATGCGAATCGTTTCACAATTGCAGGCATGGGCGAGGATTTTGCGGCCAACTTGGGTGTACATTACAAGCGCACCGTCAATGTCGGGTTGGTGATCGTGGCTTTGGTTTCCTCTGTTGTCATCTTAACGGTCGGGACGATTCCCTTTTTGGGGCTGGTTGTACCCAATCTGGTCAGCATGTATATGGGGGATAATCTAAAAAAAAGCCTGGCCCATACAGCGATCCTGGGCGCCGTTTTTGTGCTGTTTTGCGACATTTTGGGACGGGTGATCATTTATCCGTATGAAATTTCTGTAGGGCTTACGGTTGGTGTGATCGGGAGCGCGTTGTTCTTGTATTTGCTGCTGAGGAGAAGGGCTTATGAATCCTAAATTAAAAATCGGAATATTAGCCGCTGCCGCGCTTGTGTTGATTGCTGCTTTCGTGTTTATAGATCTTCCGCATACCTGGCATTACGCGCTGCCACGACGATTGAAAAAGATCGCAGCCTTCATTCTGACAGGTGGCTCCATTGCTTTTGCAACCGTTATTTTCCAGACGGTTACGAATAATAAGATTTTGACTCCGGGTATTATCGGACTGGATTCACTGTATATGCTGATTCAGACGACGATTATTTTTGCATTTGGCTCCGTACCCTTCATTTCGACCAGCAAAGAATTGAACTTTTTGCTGTCGGTGGGGCTGATGGTGCTGTTCGCAGGACTGCTATACAAATTAATTTTCCGCAAAGACGGACGCGGGATCTATGTACTTTTGCTGATTGGTCTGGTGTTCGGCACGCTGTTTAACAGTCTGTCTACCTTTATGGAGGTACTGATTGATCCGAACGAATTTGCGAAAATCCAGGACAAGAGCTTTGCTAGCTTCAGTAACGTAAATACCGAGCTATTGTGGCTTTCTGTATTCATTCTTGTGCTCGTATTCGCTTATGCGTGGAGATTCATCAAGTATCTGGACGTGCTGTCGCTCGGACGAGAGCATGCGATTAATTTAGGGCTCCCTTATGGTTTTATTATCAAAAGGCTGCTGGTTATCGTAGCCATACTCATTTCCATTTCTACAGCGCTTGTTGGGCCGATTACGTTTCTCGGATTAATTGTGGCCAATGTGGCTTATCAGGTGATGAAAACCTATCAGCATCGTCTTATTATTCCGGCCTCTATCTGTGTCAGTGTCATTGCGTTGGCAGGATGCCAACTGCTGGCAGAAAGAGTGTTCGACTTATCGACAACGGTCAGCGTCATTATTAACTTTATCGGGGGGGTGTACTTCCTGTACCTTTTGCTGCGGGAGAATAAATCATGGTAGAAGTCAAAAACGTATCCAAACGCTACGGGAATAAAAATGTGGTGGATCAGGTATCCGTCACTGTACCTAAAGGTACGATTACCTCCTTTATTGGACCTAACGGCGCTGGAAAAAGCACCTTGTTGTCGATGATCAGTCGCCTGACTGACAGTGATGAGGGAGAAATCCTGATTGACGGGCAGGCCGTGAGCCTGACGAAAAGTGAGGAGCTAGCCCGGAAGATATCTATTTTAAAACAGACCAATGATGTCAATATTCGCTTAACCGTGAAGGAGCTGGTCAGCTTCGGCCGTTTTCCGTATTCCAAAGGCAGATTGAACAGCGAGGATCGCAAAATGGTGGAGCAGTCTATGGCCTACATGGGACTGGAAGATATGAAAGATAAGCATATTGATTTGCTTAGTGGGGGACAGCGACAGCGGGCTTTTATTGCCATGATTTTGGCTCAGGATACAGAATACATTCTGCTGGATGAGCCGCTGAACAATCTGGACATGAAGCATTCGGTTCAGATTATGAAGACGCTGCGCAGTTTGGTGAATGATCTCGGCAAAACGATTCTGGTCGTGCTACACGACATTAATTTTGCATCCTGCTATTCAGACTATATTGTAGGAATGAAGAATGGCAGGTTACTAAAACAAGGAACGGCTGACGAGATGATTGATAGTCAGGTATTAAAGGACTTGTACGACATGGATATTCCGATTCAACAGATCGGTGACCATAAAATTTGCGTTTATTTCACTTAGGGGGAATGTTAAATGAAGAAAAATATGATGTTTTTAACGCTGATGCTTGCATTGGTACTGATTGTGTCGGCCTGTGGCAAAGCAGCTCCGGCAACACCGGAAGCGACTGGAAACGGCTCCTCTGCTGCAACAACGGAATCCAAAACTATCTCGGTCAAACACGCACTGGATGAAAACCCGGTCCAAGTCAAAGTTAATCCAAAAAATGTCGTTGTCTTTGATTTTGGTTCATTGGATACGCTGGATAAGCTGGGTGTTGACGTTGCGGCAGTAGCGCAGCAGGATCTTCCTACGTATTTGAGCAAATATAAAGATTCCAAATATGCAAGCGCGGGCACGCTGTTTGAACCGGATTACGAGAAAATCAGTGATTTGTCTCCTGAACTGATTATCATCGGCGGCAGACAAGCTGATGCATATAAAGAGTTGAGCAAAATCGCACCGACCATTTCGATGGCTGTAGACACCAAAGATTATATCAATTCCTTTAAGAAAAACGTTGAAACCTTGGGTCAAATCTTCGACAAAGAGGAAGCTGCCAAGCAGGAACTAGCTGCGATTGATAGCTCCATCAAGGCCGTACATGACAAGGCTGTAGCGAGCAAAGCTAAAGGACTGATCGTGCTGACGAATGAAGGAAGCCTGAGCGCATATGGCTCACAATCCCGCTTCGGTATCATTCATGATGCTTTTGGCGTAACCCCTGTAGATCCTGGCATTAAAGTATCCACGCATGGACAAAAGGTTTCTTTTGAATATGTACAGCAAAAAAATCCGGATTATATTTTTGTTGTTGACCGTGGGGCTGTGGTGGTCGAAGAAGGCAAGGAACAGGTTACAGGTAAACAAACCATTGAGAATGAACTGGTGAAGAAAACCAATGCATTTAAAAACGGTCATATTGTATACCTTGATCCTAACTTCTGGTACCTGTCAGGTAATGGTCTTGAATCCGTATCTGAAATGATCAAGGAAATGGATGCTGCACTGTAATAAATACATTCACATCATGGAGGACTGTGTAGGATGAAAGGTCATGTAGATGAAATTCCATTAGATGGGTACCTTGTGCACGTCTATACACCTCCCATCTCCATGAATCATAATGAGCTGTATCCTGTGCTGTATGTGCAGGATGGCAGCTCTTTATTTCTAAGCGGGTTGGATGAGCTGGAAAGAGGTTTTTCTACGGGAGAGCTGCCCCGTGTCGTGCTGGTAGGGATTCAGCCTGTAAATCGGCTGGATGATTATACACCTTGGAAGGCAGCTCCTTTAGTAGAAGGAAGACCTGCTTTTGGTGGTGGCGGAGATGCCTATCTGGCGTTTGTGGTTACAAAAGTAATGCCGTACGTTGAGGCAAGATATCCAGTGCACACTGGAACGGAGTATACGGGCATCATCGGCGCCTCATTGGGCGGATTGATTTCCATGTATGCCGTATTCAAGTATAAGGATGTATTCGGACGCATCGGTTCGATCTCGGGCTCGTATTGGTATCCGGGTATGATCGATTATATGCAATCTGCATCTTGTGCAACTGTGAGGGATGGGGCACAGCGCTTTTATATATCTGTAGGGACCCGTGAAGGTGAAGGGAAGACGAATGTACAAAAAGATATGGTTCCGCTGACTCTCCAGGCACACGAGGTGCTGAGGACACAGGGACTGGATGCAAGAGATGTGCTTCTTGAGCTGGATCAGGATGCGGTGCATCGTGTGGATTGTTTTCAGCGTCAATTTCCTAAGGCCGTCCAATGGCTGTTCGGATAGTACGAATTTATTACGAATCGTATACAACAACCTCAAAGGATTGGAGAGTGTGGAGTCTCTATGCCTTTGGGTTGTTTTTTTTGTATGTTTTTTTCGTATAATAGAATCAATTTCATAAAGAAATTTTAAAAATTTAAAGTTATACGTTATTGGAAGTGAGGGGAGTACATATGAAAAAAAACCGCCTGGGATCTTCAGATCTGCTGGTAGGTGAGATTGGCTTGGGATGTATGTCGGTCGGTACGGATGAGCAGCAAGGTGTTTATTTGATTCATGAAGCGCTCGACAGGGGCGTAAACCTGTTGGATACGGCCGATTTGTACCAGCACGGGCGCAATGAAGAAATTGTGGGGACAGCAATCCGTGGGCGGCGGCAGGAGGTCATCCTGGCGACCAAGGTCGGCAACCGGCGTATACCGGGGCAGGAGGGCTGGGGATGGGACCCATCCAAGGAATATATCCTGTCTGCTGTTAAAGAGAGCCTGCGACGCCTTGGAACGGACTATATCGACCTGTATCAGCTGCACGGAGGGACCATTGACGATCCGATAGACGAAACGATAGAGGCTTTTGAGCAACTACAACGGGAGGGCGTCATCCGGTATTATGGTATTTCCTCAATTCGCCCTCATGTCATCCGTGAATATGTCAAACGCTCGAATATCGTCAGTGTAATGAATCAGTATAGTTTACTGGATCGGCGTGCAGAGGAGGAGGTACTGTCTTTGCTTCAGGAGCGGGGAATTAGCGTGATTGCACGTGGGCCTGTGGCTAGTGGTGTATTGGCTGACGAAGGGGAAGGGAAGATAGCCAAGGGATATCTAGACTACGAAGAAGCAGAGCTGCTGGATGTGCGTAAGCAATTAAGGGCATTTGCAGGGGCGGACCGTAGTATGGGTCAGACAGCGATCCGTTATAGCCTGTCTCATCCGACTGTCGCTGCTGTGATCCCGGGTACAAGCTCTTTGGGACAATTGGAGCATAATATTTCTGCTGCGGATATTGCACCGCTAACTCAACAAGAGCGGCAGGCGCTACAGCAAATTAGCCGAGCCAATCGTTATGATGCGCAATACCGCTAATCCGACCAATAATCGGACAAGCGTCAAACATGTACCCATCCCAGTTGCAATTTATAAAAGAATCATTACAATATAGGAATAAGCCTCGGTTTATAATTCATATGTGAATATGGAGACGTTTTGTAAATACAACCTAGGAGGGACCAACGAATGGAACGCATCGAATCTCAGCAGCAATATCAGGATTTAATTAACGGTGACGGTCTAACCGTCGTGAAATTTGATACAACCTGGTGTCCGGATTGCAAGACACTGGATAAATTTATGGACGGTATTATTGAGGAAAACGCGGATAAGCGTTTCTTTGCGCTTGATGCGGAGAAATTCCAGCCGATTGCCGACGAAAATCAAGTGCGCGGCATTCCGAGTCTGCTCGTGTTCCGTAATGGTGAAAAAATTGCTCATTTGCACAGCAAATACGCTAAAACGCCAGCTCAAATCTCGGAATATTTGACTACGCTGGAATCCAAACAATAATCAGAACGCATGGTAGGGATCGTTCAGTACGATCTATCTTTTCTGCAAAATAGTAAAAGGGATATCCAAGGACTGATCATTCAGACCCTGTGGATATCCCTTTTTAGTTATTGGTACCAAACGATGGCTTATAAAATAATGAAAAAGAACACAGCCGCCAGCACGAAGCGGTAAATGGCGAACGTAGTCAGGCTCAAGCGTTTGAGCAGACCGAGGAATGTTTTGATCGCCAGCATCCCGACGACAAAGGCAGTAACAAAGCCAGCTGCGAACACTGGAAAATCACTCATAGACAGATGATCCATACTTTTGATCATATCAATACCCGATGCACCCAGCATGACCGGAACCGATACGAGGAATGTAAATTCCGCGGCTGCCGTATGACTTACACGTGCGAATAGGCCCCCAGACATGGTTGAGCCTGAACGGGAGAAGCCTGGCCACAGAGCTAGGACTTGGAACACACCGATGGTAAATGCTTGTTTGTATGTGATCTCATCCAGCGTATGTGATCTAATAGGCGGATGAAATTTTTCAGCTGCGATCATGAGCAGGCCCCCGATCACCAAACTGTATAAAACCGTTTCAGGACCAAACAGGTATTGCTTAATTACATCACGGAACAGTACGCCAATTAGCCCCGCTGGGATCATAGCTAAAATAATATGTAACAGGTTTAGACGTGGCTGACTCGAGACTTTGCGTCTGAAATCAAACAGGCTGAGGAATCTGCGCCAGTATAATACGACGACTGCCATCACAGCACCTAATTGCACGATAACCTCAAACGTTTTGACCGTATCATTCTCTGTGTTTAATCCTAGAAGATCAGCCGTAAGGATCATGTGACCCGTCGAAGAGACCGGCAAAAACTCTGTCAGCCCTTCAATAATTCCCATAATAATAGAAGATAAAATATCCACTTTACTAGCTCCTCCTTACACGCGTGCAGGGCAAACGACCTAAGCCGTTTGCCCTGGAAATATGTCATTTCAGTAGGAGTGAACACAAGTGTCAAGTGCAAAGATAAACGCTCAGGTCACACGGTTCACTCCCGGGAAGAAGTGTCCGATTCTGCTTCCAATTCAGATGCGGGGGATGTGTGGTGTAAAATAATCTCCACCCGACGAATACGATTTTTACCCATTTCACGAATGATAAATTTCACATCTTCTTCTATGAATTCCTTGCCCTGTCTAGGTTCCGGAACCCGGCTATACACCCACCCTCCGACAGTATCCACGTCTTCATCGTCCAATGTCAAACCAGTCAGATCACTCAGATCGGAAAGCATCACTTTACCATCCATCAAATAACTGTTCTCCGTCAGTTTCTCGATTTCCTTCCGTTCATCCTTATCAAATTCGTCCCGAATTTCGCCAACAATCTCCTCCAAAATGTCCTCGATGGTAATGAGGCCGGAGGTTCCACCGTATTCATCGACGAGGAGAGCGATATGAACCTGCTCCTTCTGCATACGTTTCAGCAGTGTGTTGACGGGGATAACTTCCGGAACGGTCAAGATCGGTTGAATCAGGCTGTCGAAAACAAGCTCGGGATTGCGATCATACTCAAGGAATAGCTGTTTGGTATTAATCATACCAATGATCTGATCCTTGCTATCTGTCGCCACCGGAAAACGAGTATACTGCTCTTCGTGAATAGTCAGCATGTTTTCTTTTAGCGAGCGATTCGTAAACAAGCATACCATATCTGTACGTGGCACCATAATTTCCTTGGCAACGGTCTCGTCAAAAGCAAAGATACGATTTACGTAGCCATATTCGGTGTTATTGATCTTACCACTTTCCACGCTTTCGGACAAAATGATCTGAATTTCTTCCTGAGAGTGCGCTTCTTCATGCTCACTAGCCGGTTGAAGACCAAACAGACGAACCAGACGATTGGCCGAGCCGTTAAGGAGCCAAATAAACGGATACATAATCCGGTTAAACCACACGATGACTGGAGAGGTTAACAAACTGACAGCTTCCGCCTTGCGGATCGCCAATGTTTTGGGAGCCAGTTCGCCGATCACCACGTGCAGGTAAGTTACAATGACGAATGAAATAATAAAGGCCAGGATATGCGAAAAATCCCCATTGATGTTGAGCTGTTGAAAGAGAGGCTCCAGCAATTTGACTACGGTCGGTTCACCGAGCCAGCCGAGTCCCAACGCTGTAATCGTAATACCAAGCTGACAGGCGGACAGGTAGCCGTCCAGATTATTGACGACTTTTTGTAGCGCCAGTGCGTTTTTACGGTTCTCCACGACCAGCTGATCGACCCGGCTGGAACGGATTTTAATAATCGCAAACTCGGTAGCCACGAAGAAAGCACTAAATAAAATCAACACCGCAAACAAAAATAGACTGACACCTATACCCATATAATTTTCACTCATCCCTTTTTCGTTCAATTTTTTAAGGAACTCCATTTTAAGTTCACTTGAACTTATTTTAAGAACTTAAAAGGAAATATACAAGGTTCATATGGAATCGTAGCAGGTCACCTACCTCCAATTTACACGGAAAATAAGGCATAATAGAACCCGCACGTCTCATTGCTTCACTTTACAAGCCTAGTTTGAGGGCGTATGATGAGTTCAAATGAACTTGAAATGTAATAAAGGGAGGAAAGCAGATGGAGTCTTTTACCCTTACTCGTCGTGATATGGCCCATTTGCTGCTGGCCATGGAAGGTCGCCGCGAATTGCAGCCTTTGGCCGTTCTGCAGGACGCCTGGAGGCGCACTCATAGCCATCTCGCCCGCTCCGGGAGCACGATGCCGACATTTTTATACACCGACGTGACACCTGTGCTAGATAAAATCATCAAGGGTAAGCACAGCGCAGCCTTTTCGCTGCAGGAGATTGTTTCCCTGGGTCAACTGGTCGAATACAGCCATGTGTCACTGGCATCGATGCAAAATTGGGTTAAACGCGACTTCAAAGAATTTCTCGGCGCTCCGAAGATCGGCAAAAAATACTCGGTCAACCAGGCAGCTATATTGCTCATTGTGGAAGATTTAAAATCATGTCTTGATTTTGAATCCATTCGTCAGCTATTTCATATCCTGTTCCAACAACCCGAAGATGATACAGACGATCTGATTCAGCCGGTTGATTTGTATGCCGCATATTCAACTTTGTTTGAGGAGCTGGATGCGAACGGAGACCAACTGCTTGATGTGGTAGCAGCAGGCTTTGCAAAAGACAACGGAATTTCTGTTACAGGACAGCAGCGTCAGGAAGGTGCGACAGAGGAGCTGCTGGTGCAGGCGGCTGATCAATACACCCGTCGTTTACAGCATTTGACCCCTAACCAGTGTGAAGCGGTGCGTAATACTTTGCTGGTGGCAGCAGTAGCGGTGCAAAATAGTTATTTTTTGTCTATGGCACGTCGGTATGTGAATGCGACGTTGTTTCTGGACTTCCAAGGGTAAATCAGGATTGGCAATAGAAGCCAATCCTATTTTTTTGCTCTTTTTCGAGGATTGTCTACCCTTTTGGAGACTGAAAAAGTATACAAAAGAGGTATATACACTAAAACGCTGTCAAAGATACAATAAACATATATAATCCAGCAATTGGGAAAACTTTGAATATCTCTTCCAAAGCATCTGGATACACACACAGGAGGTAATGGCATGTCCGATGTCTCCATCATCATTTGTACCCGCAACCGGATCGAAGACCTGACACGCTGTATACAATCTATTGCAGTACAGCAGCAATTGGAGCATACGGCTGTAGAACTGCTGATTGTTGATGACGGCGATATTTCCGACCAACAGATCGAGCAGTACCGTCACATGGTATCCGGATTGCCTCAAAGCGTTTTGAAATATTATAAAAAAAGTCGTCCCGGCGTTTGGTTATCCCGCTATGAGGCCTTGTCTCTTGTACGGTATGATATTGTGCTGTATTTTGACGATGATGCAGAACTGGACGATAAACTCTATATCCGGCGCTTGCTCGATACCTATGATCAGGATGAAACGATTGTGGGTGTTGGAGGGATTGCAAAGGGATTACATTCGAGCCGGGCAGGAAAGCTGCTGGGCGTTTTGACATTTCAGATGTCTTCATCCCTGGGCAAGCTCTCGCCTAGTAGTCTGGCAGGTTCTTTGCTGCGTTGGGGCGAAGCAACTGAGATTTTCGATACAGAATTCTTTCATGGCTGCAATATGTCCTTTCGTAGGGATGCGCTTCGGGATATGAAGCCGTATCCGTGGATGACCAGTTATGCTGTGGCTGATGATTTGTACATGTGCCAGTTGGCGAGCCGTTACGGCAAATTGGTTATCAATCCTAACTTAACCATCATTCATCATGAATCTCCAAGCTCGCGCGATAAGGCGGGCAAAGTAGCCAAGGCTACAGCGATTAACCACTATTATTTTCTTGCCTTGAAAAAGGCTGGAGTGATTCAGTATGGAGCCCTTTTATGGACCTTATCCTACTTGATGTTCAAAGAAACGTTGCGTCGCAATTTTAATGCCGCAGATGGATACAAGCAGGGGGTGTTGTTCATTCTGAACCCGCGCAAGCAAAAATATAACGAATATTTGGGCCCGGCGGTTCAGTAATCCGTTTTATACACATTGACAGGATAAAGGGGGAGTATGATGTTAAGCTTGTCCATTGCTCTGTGCACCCGAAATCGGGTTGACGATCTGACCCGATGCATTAATTCAATTGCCATTGGGGGAGCACCGGAGGCATGTGAAACCGAGCTATGGATTATTGACGACGGAGAACTGCCGAAGCATGTGCTGGAACGTTATGAGCGTCAGTTAGGCAGAGCGGGAATTACCTACCGATATCATCGCAAGGAGCAGCCGGGATTATGGTTATCTCGTGTAAAGACAGCTGAGCTTGCGCAGGGTGACATCATTTTGTTCCTTGACGATGATGTTGAGCTGCCGAGCAACTATTTGAATGAGTTGATGCGTACCTATGAGGCTTACCCGCAGGCCGCTGGTGTCGGTGGTATTGCACAAGGAATGAGTAACAGCTTCATGGGAACGATTCGATGCTTGCTGTCATTCCAGCAGTCTTTGTCCAAAGGGAGGTTGTCCCTCAGCGGTCAGTCCGGCTCGATGTATAACTGGCATAAGGCCAAGAAGACGTTTAGAACCCAGTTTTTCCATGGCTGCAATATGTCATTTCGCCGTGAGGCGATTCGCAGTCTGGAGCCGGTACCTTGGTTGCAAAGCTATAGCGTAGGCGAGGATTTATTACTTTCGCGCATCGCGATGAAAAGCGGTCCGTTATACATTAACCCGGCGCTTACGCTGCTTCATCACGAATCGCCGTCCTCGCGCGACAATATGGAGCAGGTTACTTATATGCGGGTGATGAATCATATTCATTTGCTGCGTGACGAGGGATCTGGGCCGATCGGTTATGCAGCACTATACTGGACGACGTTGTATCAGATTTTGAGAGAAAAGCCCAAGAAAAATCATACTGCCATTCAAGGCTATAGAAGAGCGTTGAAAGCGATCTTTTCAAGTCCAAAGGAGCCTGTTGGCGGGGGGCAGTTGCCTGAACGCAATTCCAAAAAAACGGTAGGATGATGGAGGTGCGTCAAAAGACGCAATGTGAGCATAGAGACGAGAGGCTTAATAAGGAACAGGAGTTGGACGTAACATGAGCACATGGACAGCAGCAAGGAAAGTATTCACGGGTGACAGTCTCGCCAAAACGATCATGCGCACGAGCTTTAACAATTTTTTTGTGCTAATCGTTACGACCCTGACTTCCATCCTGACCGCACGTATGCTCGGAGTAGAGGGGAAAGGAGAACTGGCGGCAGTTCTGTTCTGGCCTACGTTGATCGGCAGTGTGTTGAGCTTCGGTTTGCCAACGTCGTTAATTTATAACATTAAGAAGAAAACAGGCACGACGGAAGAATTGCTGGCGTTGTCACTGTGGATTCAGTTGCCTGCCAGCTTGTTGGCGGGAGCGGTGGCCTGGATATGCATGCCGCTGTGGCTGAATGGTTATGGTGCGGACATCATCCAGCTGTCCCAGCTTTATTGTGCGGCAGCCATACCGCTGGCAGTGCTTACAGCGCTGACGACAGCATTGTCGCAAGGGCTGGATCGGTTTAGCGTATATAACGGTCTGTTGTTTTACTACCCGTTACTAAATTTCATCGGTCTGGTGACACTGTGGCTGATGGGCCTGCTCAATGTGCAGCTGGCAGGAGCAGTGAATTTTGCCGCGAGTTTCCTTGCGCTAGTGTGGGCGTTCCTCCGTTTGCGCAAGTATATGAATTTGCGTGCTTTCCGCCCATTTACCAGCCGCCAAGTGCTTCGTCCTTATTATAGCTATGGAGCGAGGGTTTACGGGATGGAGCTGATGGGGACGCTATCCACACAAACGGACAAAATCGTTATTGTGGCGCTGCTATCACCCAAAGCGTTCGGTCTGTACTCTGTCGTCTACGCCTTGTCTCGTGTGTTCAATGTGGTGCAAAATGCCGTCACTAACGTTACCTTTCCAAAGGTGACGGGAATGGAGCACAGCAAGATTGTCGAAACGGTAGGTCGTGCTTTTCGCATCTCTATGGCTGCGATGCTCATCGTCATTGTGCCTGCTCTATTCATTGGACGATACATGCTGGGGTTGCTGTACGGCCCCGCTTTTCTGGAAGCATCGCTAACGTTCTACCTGCTGTCACTGGAATGTATCATTGGCGGCGGCTCATGGATTCTGGCTTCGGCCTTTAACGCGCTGGGACGTCCGGGACTGGTATTGTTCCGGCAAATTGTAGCCTATGCGATCACCGTCGGTCTATTTTTTATTTGTACACCGATCTTCGGTCTGGACGGCATTGCAATTGCTTTGCTTGTAGGCGCTTGTGTACGATTGGCGTTCTCACTGTTCTCATTCCCGATGTTTTTCAATGTTCCGCTATCACGGATCATTTTTGATAAAAGTGATATTACATTTGTCATTCAGACTATACAAAAGAAGCGCAGGAAGGGAGAACTGAAAGATGCCGAATTTGCATCCCATGGCTAAACTGAAAAATAAGCTGAGTGTCATTCTCGACGTAGTCCCCCAAGGTTCGAATATCATTTATGTCGACTATCCCGTCTATAATAACGGTGGAGATGTACTCATCATGAAAGGTACCGAGGCGTTCTTCAAGGATAATGGCATCCGTGTCCGTGCCCGTTATAGCGCCATGGATATTCCCGATCAGCTCCAAATTCCGGGTGACTGGATTATCGTGTGCCACGGCGGCGGCAATTTCGGCGATCTCTATTCAAATCACCAAAATTTGCGGGAACGCATCGTTCGTGATTTCCCTAACCACCGAATTGTGATTATGCCGCAAACGATCCACTTTCAATCTGAACAGAAGGCTAATGAGGTCGCTGCCCTGTTTAATGCTCACCCGGATCTACATATGTTTGTGCGGGATACACGCTCTTATCAGTGGGCTAAGGACAAGCTGAACCAGTGCAGTATCACACTATGTCCTGATATGGCGCACCAGCTCTGGCCATTGAAGCCAACTACGGAAACAGTAAAGGATGTATTGTATTTCCTACGGACTGACATTGAAACGGTGGGTGAACAAAAGAAGTTCGATGACGAGGCAGATGCCGCTCACCGTCTGGACTGGGATACTTTGTTCACTCCGCTGGAAGTGAAGGGAATTGTCTATTTCCAGAAGTTTTACCGACTGGATAAGAAAATCGGTGGCCCGTTGCCTACGCGTACATTCTGGTACAAGTACACAGACCATCTTATGAACAAGGCGGTTACGCTGTTCAGCTCTTACCGCGAGGTTCGCACTTCACGGCTGCACGGTCACATTCTGGCCTGCCTGCTTGACATGCCGCATGTGGTCATTGATAATTCCTACGGCAAGAACTCGCAATATTATAATACCTGGACACAGCCGAATCCAAAGGCGCAGCTGTTTAGTGAAGCTCCAAGTGCGTTGGAGCAGCCATCTTAATAGTAAGAAAAGTTACGTATGATTAATTTCAAAAGTATGATAACGGCAAAAAATCTCCTGACCATTTCATTGGTTAAGGAGGTTTTTCGTTTAAGGCTATATAGAGCATAATTATAATTGTTAATTAGATAAACCATTAAGGCAATGAATATTTAATGACTTAAATACCGCTTCATTTTGACAATTCATTTCATGAATAGATATAATTTATGGGATAAAACTTGTAGGAATATTGGGAACTCCCCTAACTTTTACAGAATAACATGAAAGTATATTTATTTTAATGAATCGAGGCTGACGAATGAGTAATCAATCGATGGACATGCTTCTCACGAAGGATATCGTGCGTGAAGGGGAGTCTATTTTGCGTACGAAGGTTGATCCGGTATGCTTGCCGCTGTCTGAAGAGGATCTTCAACAGATGCAATGGATGCTGAATTATCTGAAAAATAGCCAAAATGAAGAGCTGGCTACCCGCTATGAACTGCGCCCGGGTGTGGGGTTATCTGCAAACCAGGTGGGTTTGAACAAAAGAATGTGCGCTATTTATTATGAAGATGGGGACAAAACGATAGAGTATGCGTTGTTTAATCCGAAGTTGGTCAGCCACTCCACGTCCATGATTTATTTGGAACAGGGAGAGGGGTGCTTGTCGGTAGATCGGTACGTAGCTGGATATGTACCGCGTTACGAAAAAATTCGTATTAAGGCCACTTTACCGGACGGAACACAGGAGCTATTGACTTTCAAAGGTTATGCAGCGATTGTAGTACAGCATGAAATGGACCATTTGGACGGCATTATGTTCTATGACCGTATCAATCCGGAAGATCCGCACAAGCTGCCGCAGGGAGTGCATATCGAACCTTTTGTACGTAAATAGTTCATGATCCGTAAAGTGTGGTGACTCTGTTCGCCACATTTTTTAAATTTTGCAAAAAATATAGATATAGAGGTTACGAAGAATTAAACTGAATACATGTAGGTCGAGATGGAAGATGTGAAAATACATAAAAATGTAAGCGCTTATTTTATGGGAGGGATGGCATGAATCGTGGAGTACGGCTTCTAATGAATAATATGCGTATGCGGAATAAGCTTCTGTTCTCCTATGTACTGATTGTCATGATCCCGGTGCTGGTGGTTGGCGGCTGCGTTACTTTTTATTTGCGAGAACAGGCATTGAATAGCGCAATTGCCCAGACGGTAAACAATGTGGAAAAGATCAAGAGCCAGACGGCAAATTTACTGCGTGTGCCAACGGATATTTCAAATGGGCTCATGTTCGATAAAAGGCTGAGGGAGATGGCGAACCGACGGTATCCGGGTATGGTAGAACTGATGAATGCGTATCATCAATACAAGGATTTTAATGAGTATACGCAGCAATATAGAGAGGTTGCTACCATCCGGTTCTATTCGTACAATCCGACGCTTGTCAATAATCTGGAGTTTATTCCAGTGGATTCTAACATTGAGCGGCAGCAGTGGTTCCAGACGGCTTTGAAGGGGACGGCGATTAACTGGTTTTACATTCAGGATAAGGAGGATAACCCGGTTAATCGCCTAAGCCTAGTACGGCAAATTCCATTTCCCGAATACAATACCAAGGGAGTTCTGATGATATCGCTGAGCCAGACCGAGTTGAATCATATGCTGAGCAAGGAGCCTTTTGAAACATTGATTGCGGATCGTAACGGGATTGTGGTCGCAGCTACTCGTCCGCAGTCAGTGGGCCAGACGTTGGGAGATTTACATTTGGGCTTTGATGTCCAGCGTGCGGGTAAGGGGATATATGAAGCGAAAATCAACGGAAAGTCCTCCAACATCATTGTGGATGAGTTGATGCCCGCCTCCAGTGTGAGCGGATTTACGATTATTTCAGTGTTTTCGACGGAGCATATTGTACAGGGAGCCAATCGAATCAGTCTGATTGGTGCTTTATGTGTCCTTGCAGTGCTGGTCATGGCACTGATTCTGATTACGATCATTTCCTGGCTGATTACCAAACGCCTACAGCGGTTGAGCTATGAGCTGGGTAAGGTAGCCGCGGGCGATTTTCATGTGGTATCAAGTGTGGAGGGAAGGGACGAGATCGGGGATTTATCCCGCCGTTTCAACTATATGGTGAGTAGTATTCGCCAACTCATGGCGCAGGTCTATGAGACGAGTGAGCACAACAACAGGCTGGAATTGGCGCAAAAGGATATCAAGCTAAAAATGATGGCCAGCCAAATTAATCCGCACTTTCTGTTTAATGCGTTAGAATCCATTCGAATGAAAGCACATCTGAATGGGGAAGCGGAGATTGCAACGACGGTGCGTTTGCTTGGCAGACTAATGCGCCGGAATCTGGAGATTGGCAGTGGTAAAACGACGGTACTACAGGAGCTGGATATGGTGCGTTCCTATTTGCAAATTCAGCAATTCAGATTTGGAAATCGTTTGATCTATGAAGTGAATTTGGAAGAAGGCGCGACGAACATGTCGATTCCTCCCTTAATCATACAACCGCTGGTGGAAAATGCAGTCATTCATGGTCTGGAAAATAAGGAAGAGCCAGTTACCGTGAAGGTAGATATTGCAATAGAAGAAAGAGAGCTGAAAATTAAAGTAGAAGATGACGGGATCGGCATGGAAGTTGGGCAACTGACCCGTCTGCTAGCTCGGATCAGGGGGACGGATGAGCCGGAAGGGAGCAGTATTGGCCTGCGTAATGTACATCAACGTCTGACATTGATGTATGGTGAACGCTATGGATTGCATATTGAAAGCGCATTACAAGTAGGAACAACCGTATACTTTTCCATACCGAGGGAGGAAGAGGAGAATGTATAAAGCAATGATCGTAGATGATGAGCCTGCGATTCGTGAAGGATTGTCCTCCATTATTGACTGGGGGGATTGTGGCTTCCGTATTGTCGATACGGCAGGGAATGGACGCGAGGCTCTGGATAAGTTCGGAGAGCATCGACCGGAGCTGGTCATTGTAGATATTCGTATGCCCGGGATGAGTGGACTGGAGGTTATACGTAGTATACGTGAAAAGAACGGGGAGCCGTATCATTTTCTCATATTAAGCGGATATGCAGACTTTGATTATGCACGGCAAGCCATGGGCTTCGGGGTGGATGGCTATCTACTGAAGCCAGTTGATGAGGAAGAAATGACGACAGAGTTGAAGCGGGTACGGCAAAACATTGAGGACGAGAAAGAAGACGGCAAATGGGGAAGTCCGCCTTCCCATGAGCGTAATTGGATCGAAGCACTATTGTTTCCGGTTCATCGAGAGCATGCTCGTAATGCCGTGGAAAGCAGCGATTCTCTGCACAAAGCATCCGAGCAAGCTGAACATCACAGCGGTAACGGAAAACATGGACAACAGCCCGCGTTACCAGCGTTGGACTGGAGTAGCTATCAGGTTATTCTGCTGGATTTACGTATTCCCGACTGGGATCGGCAAGCTCGGCAGTCGGCAGCAAAGCAACGGCTAACAGAATTGTGCCATGAGCAGGGTAGAGGTATCGTGTTTGAGGCTGGAATATATATGGGTCTTTTGCTTCCCGCCACATTACAAACGGAGAAAGATGCTGTTCAGTTACTGGCTACTTGGCGACAGGAGCTAGAGCCGTGGGCAACGGAAATTTATGCGGCTGCCGGTGATCCTGTATCCATTCTTAGCGACATTCCCAGATCTTTTGAGCAGGCACTACGATTGTTAGAACGTACGTTTTTGTTCCGGGCAGAAAGAGTCATGCTTTCCGGAGAACTACACGAATTGGAGACAGTTGAGACTGATATGAGTGGAGCATCTGATAGTGCCACAAATGATCCCCTACGTTATGCAGAAAAGCTGTACTATGCGCTAGATATGGCTAATAGTGAAGCTGCAACCCGTGTCATTAAGGAAATGGAAGGCCAATTTCCACGGATTTATCGCACAGAATCTGCAATCAAGGCAGCGTTCGCCCAAACATTCACACTGGCGTTGAACAAGTATGCAGCCGGACAGGATCACAGCCGAACCGTGCTGGAGGAGCACTCCAGCTTTATAACCGATGTATATGCTTATTCCACATTGGGCGAGCTGGTGGATCACTCGCTGGAGCATGTGTTGCAATGGATTGGCCAAACTGATCCTGGTGGCAAGGGCATCATCATGAAACAAATGATTGACTTTATACATAGTCATTATGATGAAAATTTGCGACTGGAGTTACTGGCAGATATGTTCAATTACAATAGTGGCTATTTGGGCAAACTGTTCAAAAGTCATACTGGCGAGGCCTTTAATGCCTACTTGGATAAGGTGAGGATTGAGCGGGCAAGGGAGTTGCTTGCACAAGGAATTAAGGTGCACCAGGTGGCGGAACGCGTAGGGTATGCGAACGCAGACTATTTTCATAGTAAATTTAAAAAGTATGCTGGAATGTCACCTTCCTCTTACCGTAATCGGGTTCAAAAGAACGGAGGAACAGATGGCTGTTGATAGATTCCTAGGTTTAATGCTATGAAGTCTCTCTTGCAGATGTCGGAGGTACGAACTCCGAACGAAGAGAGGCTCTTTTTTATGGTGAAAAATTGGATAGATCAATCGAAAATGTCACATTTATTATGGAGTTTAGGGTGTTTTCATCAAATCGCCACCATTATGACACAGCTTTGACACGATGTTCACATTTTCGATTCTATTTCATTTAAATTTATTCTATATAATGGGGATAATCTGAAGCCGGATCATGACAGCCATGGTAAAGGTAGTTGAGTGAGTCATTTTCTAAAAAAGTGACCGCTGCATATGTAAGAATGTGAATACTATCACAAATGTAGAAAGTTTCAGATTAAAGACACTATAAATCATTGTTAAGAGAAGTGCAGGGGGGGCAACATCATGGACGTATTGGATTTGGCACGGTTGCAGTTTGCAACCACAACGATTCTTCACTTTGTTTATGTGCCGATCTCCATCGGATTGTCGTTATTGGTGGCAATTATGGAGACGATGTATGTTATCAAGAAAAATGACTTGTACAAAAAAATGGCTCAATTTTGGGGAACGTTTCTGCTGATTAACTTTGCACTGGGCGTAGTCACCGGGATTTTGCAAGAATTCCAGTTCGGGATGAACTGGTCGGACTTTTCCCGTTTTGTGGGTGATGTATTTGGTACGCCGCTGGCGATTGAAGCATTGCTTGCATTTTTCCTAGAATCGACCTTTATCGGATTATGGGTATTCGGTTGGGAAAGATTGTCCAAAACGGTCCATTTAATTTGTATGTGGTTGGTATCTATCGGTACGATGTTATCGGCATTGTGGATTCTAGCTGCTAATTCATTCATGCAGCGTCCAGTAGGATATGAGATTCAAAATGGACGTGCAGAAATGAAAGATTTTGCCGCTCTGTTAACGAACGAACAACTGCTATGGGAATTTCCGCATACGCTGTTTGCTGCTTTTGCGACAGGAGCATTTCTGATCGCGGGTATCAGTGCATGGAAGCTGATGCACAAAAAGAATATGGACTTTTTTAAACCTTCTTTCAAATTGAGCATTATTGTTGCCTTAATCAGCGCCATAGCTATTCCTTTGTTTGGTCATGGTCAGGCTCAATATTTAGTGAAAACACAACCGATGAAGATGGCTGCCAGTGAGGGCTTATGGGAGAACAGCGGTGACCCCGCTCCTTGGACAGTTATCGCATGGATTGATCCTGGAAACAAGGAAAATACCTTCGAGATTAAAGTTCCTTTTGCTCTGAGTTTTCTATCCTATAGTAAATTTACCGGCTCTGTGCCTGGTATGAATGAGCTTCAGGCTGAATATGAGAAAACCTATGGTCCGGGCGATTATATCCCGCCAGTACGAACCACGTTCTGGAGCTTTCGCATTATGATTGCAGCCGGGTGTGGCATGATTGCACTCGCTTTATATGGAGCTTACCTGACGTTCCGTAAAAAGTTGGAAGGTTCACATCGCTGGTTCTACCGCCTTATGATATGGGGGATATCCCTTCCATTCATTGGTAATACTGCAGGATGGATCATGACCGAAATAGGTCGCCAACCGTGGACGGTATTTGGTCTGCTTCAAACAAAAGATTCTGTTTCACCTACTGTTGTGGCTGGAGAAGTGCTGTTCTCGTTCATCTCATTTACCACATTGTATTTAATTTTAACAGGTGTGCTGGCGTTTCTGTTTTACCGTACGGCTCGCAAAGGTCCGGATATTGATTCACAACAGCAAACCGTAATTCATGATCCATTTGCCCAAGGGGGTGACACCATTGTCGCTAAATGATTTATGGTTCTTATTGATCGCTGTGCTGTTTACTGGCTTCTTTTTTCTGGAAGGCTTTGATTTTGGCGTAGGAATGGCCACAGGATTGGTGCCGCGTAATGACCAACAAAAACGTTTGATGATCAATACGATTGGTCCATTCTGGGATGCGAACGAAGTGTGGCTGATTACAGCAGCAGGTGCGATGTTTGCCGCTTTCCCGCATTTTTATGCAACTATGTTCAGCGGATATTATCTGGTATTTGTCTTTATTTTGCTAGGTTTGATCTTGCGTGGAGTTTCTTTTGAGTTCCGCGGCAAGGCTGAAGGGAAATGGTGGACAGGAACGTGGGATGCTTGCATTCTGATTGGCAGCTTTCTACCGCCGATGCTGTTCGGTATGGCTTTTGCGGCTTTGGTGAAAGGTGTACCTATTCAGCAAAACATGGATTTGAAAGCTGGATTTTCCGATGTATTCAATGGGTACACCGTATGGATTGGACTGACAGTGGTCGGAATGTGCCTAATGCACGGGCTGACGTTTATTTCCCTACGGACGATTGGAGAAGTACGGGATCGCGCTCGTGTGATCGCGTCCAAGTTTCTTCCGGTATTGGGGATTTTATTGGCTGGTATGGTGGTATGGACTTATTTTGCAACGGATTTATTCGCACGTCGCGGTCCCTTTATGTATGTTGCGGTTGCGGTGGGAATTGTCGCCTATGTGCTGACATGGTATTTCCTGAAGCAGCGCCGTGAAGGATGGGCCTTCGGAATGACAGGGGCAATGATTTTGCTGACCTTCGTTTCATTATTCGTCGGTTTGTTCCCAAGATTTATGGTGAGCTCGATTAACAGTGCTTTTGATTTGACGATTTATAATGCAAGCTCCAGTCATTACACACTGAAAGCCATGACGATTGTTGCAGCAACGCTTTTACCCTTTGTGCTGGCTTATCAGGCGTGGAGTTATTTTGTTTTCCATAAGCGTCTCAGTGAGAAGGATCATTTGGAATACTAATGGATAAGGCATGGTTTGAATTAAAGGGCATTCGGCCAGTGATGCTGCTACTGGCTGCCCTTTCCCTGCTCCAGGGGGCCGCAGTGATTGCACAAGCAGTCTTCTTGGCAAAGGCTGTTACGATTTTATTTGAACAAAATCCGCTGGTGATGGCTTGGCCTTCGCTGGCGTTGTTTTTCGCTGCTTTTGCAACGAGGCATACGGCGATCTGGCTACAACGCCGGACAGCAGGCCGTTTTGCTGAAGCTTCAGGCGCTTCCTTACGGGAGCGTCTGCTTGCACGTTTGTTCGAACGGGGGCCGGGTTTTGCTGCGCAGGAAGGCAGCGGCAAATTGGTGACGCTAGCGCTGGACGGCATGGATCGTTTTCGCACGTATTTGGAACTGTCCATTCCTCGAATGATTGACATGATGGCTGTAACTATACTTGTACTTGTGTATGTTTTCACATTGGATGTCATTTCAGGTGTGATTTTGACGACTACGATGCCGATCCTGGTAGGCTTCTTTATTTTGCTGGGCTTGGCGGCGCGGAAGCAGGCAGACAAACAGTGGCGTTCCTATCGTCTGTTATCTCACCATTTCACGGATTCGCTGCGTGGACTTCAGACACTAAGGTTTTTGGGTCGTAGCCAAGAGCATGGGGAAACGGTTGGGAAGGTCAGCGATCAATACCGCACGGCAACGATGCGCACGCTGCGGGTAGCGTTTCTTTCCTCATTTGCCCTCGATTTTTTTAGTATGCTATCGGTCGCTTTTGTCGCGGTAGGCTTAGGTTTGCGCCTGATTAGTGGCTCGGTGGGTTTGGAGGCAGCGCTTGCGGTGCTTATTTTGGCACCAGAATATTTTATGCCCATACGCCAGTTGGGATCAGACTATCATGCTTCACTGGATGGTAAGGAGGCTTGGGGAGCAATACGCTCTATTCTCAGTACAGAAGATGATGCGACCGAGCCGAATAAACAGGCAGCTAACGATAAAGGATTGGACATCACGGGACAGGACATTCTTGAGCTGTCTGATGTGTGTCTCCTTAATGAAGATGGTTCGGCTCGGCTTGAACATGTGTCTGCCACTGTTGAACCGCACATGAACATGATCGGCATCGTTGGAGCTAGTGGTGCAGGTAAAACGACGCTGCTTAGTCTGCTTGGCGGCTTTGCTGATCCCACTTCGGGCGAGCTGCTCCTGAATGGATGTGGATTGGCTGGGGATGCCAAAGCTGAATGGCAACGACATATTGCTTATATTCCACAGCATCCATACCTGTTTAGCGCTTCACTGGCAGATAATATCCGCTTTTATGAACCAGAGGCATCCAATCAGCAGGTAGAGTGGGCGATTGACGCGGTTGGACTGCGTGAACTGGTAGACGGTCTTCCGGGTGGATTGAATGAGCCCATTGGTGAAGCAGGTCGGACACTGAGCGGAGGGCAGACGCAGCGGATTGCATTGGCGCGGGCATTGCTCAGTAATCGTCCGGTTATTTTATTGGATGAGCCTACGGCGCATCTGGATATTGAGACAGAGTGGGAGCTAAAACAGACGATTTTATCGGTTTTGAAACATAAGAGAATGTTTCTTGCCACCCATCGGCTTCACTGGATGTCAGATATGGACTGTGTCTGGATGATGGATCAAGGTCGTCTGGAAGAAGTAGGCTCCCATCAGCAATTGATTGCCCGTAAGGGGGCATATTACCGATTGCTGACGGGGATATCGGAAGGAGGGAACGGGCGATATGAGAGTAATGGACAATAGCAGACAAGGCTGGTTTGGGACGTATCTGAGACAATATTTTTTGGCCTTTCTGGTAGCTGCTCTTTTGGGCGCGCTGGCTATTGGATGTGCGGGCGCGTTGCTCTTTACGTCCGGTCATCTGATTACCCGTTCGGCCTTAAAACCGGAAAATATATTAATGGTGTACGTGCCAATTGTGCTTGTGCGAACATTTGGCTTTAGTAAAGCGGTTATTCAGTACCTGGAGCGCTTGGTAGGACATGATGCCGCACTGCGCCTGGTGTCCCGTATGCGGGTACGCTTATATCGGGCAGTAGAACCGCAGGCGCTGATGATTCGCAGCAAATTCCGTACAGGGGATTTATTAGGATTGCTGGCAGAGGATATTGAACAGCTTCAAAACATCTATCTGAAGCTAGTTCTGCCTGCGCTATCGGCTTTGCTGATTTATGCAGCAGGCATCTCGGCGCTCGGACGGATGGACGGAACCTTTGCCTTGCTCATGGCGCTATATGGCGGATTTTTGCTTTTTATTGCTCCAGCTATCTCACTATGGACCTCACTCGCCAAACGGCGAATGTTCAAGCAGGAACGGAATAAAGCCTATCAGGAGCTGACGGATGCTCTGTTCGGCATGAGTGATCTGGTGCTGAGCGGACGGACTGGGTATTTCCTGAGTACCTTTACACAACGGCACAATAGGGCTGCCGTGATGGAAAATTCACTTCGCCGGAGCGAGTGGCGTTCTCATTGGATGGCACAATGCGTTGTAGGCGGCGGGATTGTGATTATGACTGTGTGGGCCGGAGGGCTAGTGGCACAGAATCGTATAGAAGCCACGTGGTTGGCATCCTTTGCCCTTGTGGCTTTTCCATTGCTGGATGCCTTCGTTCGCGCTGGAGAAGCGGTGGTTCATGCGCCGGAGTATCAGGATTCACTTCGACGGTTAAAGGATTCGGAGAAAGATACACATACACCTGTGTCATCATCGCTTCCGGTTACTGTGGATGCAGGACACCCATCAGCAGGCGGCACAGCAGACACTATAGATGAGCAGGCTACCGCTCTGGGATTGGGCCACGGAGGAGACCTGCTGCTGAACAACGTAAGCTACCGCTATGCGGCAACGCAGGAATGGAGCGTGCGTGATATCTCCCTGCACGTACCGCAGGGGGGCAAGCTTGCATTGCTTGGTCGCAGTGGTGCGGGCAAGTCTACGCTGCTGAACCTGATTCAGGGTGCATTGCGGCCTGATGAAGGGAGCGTCACTGTCGCAGGGATTCCCGTATATACGGGTGGAGCATACTCCAGTCTATTTGCGGTGCTAAACCAACAGCCGTATTTATTCGATACAACGGTAGCGAACAATATTCGGCTGGGACGACCCGATGCTACGCTGGATGAGGTTCGTGCAGTAACAGAGCAGGTAGGGCTTGGAGCCCTGATTGATTCTTTGCCGGCGGGCTACGATACCCGAATGCAGGAGACAGGTCTTCGTTTTTCCGGTGGAGAAAAACAGCGGATTGCACTGGCTCGGATTTTGCTGCAAAATCACCCAATTGTTTTACTGGATGAGCCGACAGTGGGGCTTGACCCGCTGACGGAGCATGAGCTCATGCAGACGATGTTTCGTGTGCTGGAAGGCAAAACATTGATCTGGATCACGCATCATCTGACGGGGATGGAGCATATGGACGAGGTGATCTTTATGGAAAAAGGGGTTATTTCCATGCGAGGAAGCCATGAACAGCTGTGGCAGGAGCAGCCCCGATACCGCAACCTGTATGAGCTGGATCATCCGAGCCTGTGAAATGAGGTATTTAAAATTTTGATTAACTTTTATATACTGGTTAGAGTTGATGTGTCACATGTAGACATTCAACTGGAGGGGGCTGATATTAATGAAAACACTTATCTCTAAGCATTGGCATTTGATGCTGATTGGTTTTGTAGCCCTGAGCATGGGCGGGTTTGTCTTGTTTTATTTTCAAGGGAGCGTGTCGTCGTTTCCGGCCATTCAACCTAAACAAGCTCAGGAAGAGCCAGACAAGACCAAATATGAGATTGTTACAGTGGGTGTAAAAGGGGACGGCTTCTATCCTAAAAATATTGAAGTGAAAGCTGGCGTTCCAACCAAAATCAATTTCAAGAAAATGACATCCTTTACTTGCATTGATGAAGTGCAGTCGTTGAAGATCGGAATGGACGTTTACCTGGATCACGAAAATAATTATTTTACCGTCAAGGACTTGAAGCCGGGGGTATATGAGTATAATTGTGGCATGTACATGTACTTTGGGACGATCACAGTAAAATAAATCAAAATAGCTTTCTAGCACATTGATGCTAGAAAGCTATTTTTTTCCTTTAATCAATTAGGTTAATTGCGACAGTATGTGTATATATATCATCATCCACCTGTGGTGCAATGCACTATCCTTTACCTCTAATCAGCTTACATTGCTGATCTTTTGTTTTTTACAAGACTTCTCTCAGAAAAATTAAATGAAAACGGAGCAGGCGGAATGGTGCTGGACAAGCGAAGCGGTCGCCTTTGTCCCCGGATTTCTACCTTTGTGTGCTTATTCAAGAAATCCGGGGACAACAGCGATGGGAAGCACCATCCGCATGCGTAGTGGCACGAATGTAATTTTTTTCATCCCATATATCTAATTTTGAACTGATTTTTCTCCTAATTCGTCGGGTATCCGCTTCCAAGCCAGCAAAGTATGATAATAGTATCTGGAGATGAGGAGGAGCTTGTTATGGGATCTTCAACTGAAACCGCTTCCAACAATGGTGCTGTGATTCCTGAATCCAATCGGGGAAGACCACGCAAGGCTCGCGGCCCGAAGCCTGATCGTGGTAAAAAAGGCTTGTGGGACAGTGTAAAGCAGCAAAAGTATCTTTATTTTATGTCCATTCCTTTCGTCATATGGGTGTTTGTTTTCAGCTATCTTCCACTTTGGGGCTGGACGATGGCGTTTCAAAATTATAAGCCAGCCAAATCTTTTACGGACCAGAAATGGGTAGGGCTGGATAACTTTATTGAGCTATTTCAGGATGAACGATTTTATCTGGTATTACGCAATACGCTAGCGATGAGCCTGATGGGGATTGTATTTGGTTTTGTCGTACCGATCTTCTTTGCAATTCTGTTAAATGAGCTGCGGGGAATGCTGTTCAAACGGTTTGTGCAGACAATATCCTACCTCCCGCATTTTGTATCCTGGGTAGTTGTGGCCGGCTTGGTCACCAAGATGCTGTCCATTGACGGAGGCATTGTCAACGATGTATTGGTAGCGCTTCATATTGTGGATGAACCGATTCAGTTCATGGCAAAGGGGAGCTGGTTCTGGTACATTGTAACCGCTTCCGACATATGGAAAGAGACAGGTTGGAATACGATTATTTATTTAGCTGCAATCACGGGAATTGATCAGGAACAGTATGAAGCATCGCGCGTGGATGGAGCGAGTCGTTGGAGACAGATGTGGCATATTACACTGCCGGGTATCCGCTCGACGATTGCCGTTCTGTTTATTATGGCGATTGGACATCTGGTGAGCAACGGTTTTGAAAAGCAGTTCTTGCTTGGCAATAGTCTCGTGACGGATTATTCCGAGGTGCTGGATCTGTATGCGCTCAATTACGGGATTAATTTGGGTCGCTTCTCTTACGGGACGGCAATTGGTATTTTCAACTCACTGGTTAGCATTCTGCTGTTGTTTACGGCGAACGGTATATTCAAAAAACTGACCAAAGAAAGCATCATGTAGGGAGGGAGAGGCGAAATGACGAATAAGGCATTTAATGCTACCCGGTCTGAGAAACTGTTTGACCTATTTAACTACATCCTCATGGCTCTGATCGTGGTGTTGACGCTGTACCCGTTTCTGAACGTACTTGCGATTTCCCTGAACAATTCAACGGACACGGTTCGCGGCGGTATTTATATATGGCCCCGCCAATTTACGCTCGAAAATTACAAAACGATTTTCCAGTACGATGGCCTTCTTCAGGGACTGCAAATATCTATTCTTCGTACTTTGGTCGGGACGGTACTCGGATTGATCTGCGCGTCTATGCTAGCTTTTACATTGAGTCGGGTCGAGTTTCGCGCTCGTAAGTTTATTTCTACGTTTTTGGCGTTGACGATGTATTTTTCCGGCGGGATGGTGCCCGTGTTTATTTTGATGCGTGATCTGCATCTGCTGGGTTCGTTTTGGGTGTACATTTTTCCAGGCTTAATTAGCGCATTTAACGTGTTTGTCATTCGTTCCTTTATGGACGGTTTGCCGTATGCGTTGCAGGAGTCTGCCAAACTCGATGGGGCGAATGATTTTACGATTTACTGGAGAATTATTTTGCCGCTATGCAAACCAGTATTGGCAACGATTGCTCTTTTTCTGGCAGTAGGTCAGTGGAATGCTTGGTTTGATACGTATTTGTATAATGGTGGGGCGCCGCAATGGACGACGCTACAGTATGAGCTGATGAAGATACTGCAAAGTACGCAGCAAGGCGGCTCCAGTATGACGAATAGTAACGATATGGCTAAGCAAATGGCTCAAATTTCACCAGAGTCGATCAAAATGGCAATCACGATTACGGTTACGCTCCCCATCCTGATGGTGTATCCGTTCTTGCAAAAATATTTTGTAGGCGGTATGACGCTGGGGGCAGTGAAATCATAAAAGCTGGGATTCCGGTAGTAAAATAGTAGTTATTTGCAGGAGAAGCCATCATAGGAATATAGGAGGATTTATACATGAAAAAACACTGGTCCAGATTTGCACTGATTCCCTTGCTCGCGGTGTCTCTTACCGCACTCGCAGGTTGTGGAGGAAGCGATAAAGCAGCAAAGGAAGGCACATCCAGCAGCACAGACCCGATTACGTTTAGCTTTTTTGGAGCAGATACAAGCCCGCAATGGAATGGAATGAAGGATGAAATAGGCAAGGAAATCACCAAGAAAACAGGTGTAACCTTGAATGCGGAGTTTGATGTCAGCGGTGGGGGTGGAGATGATCGAATTGCTCTGATGGCAGCAAGTGGAGAGTACCCGGACTTGGTTTCTCCTAAAGCGAATATTAGTAAGCTTGTGGATGCGGGGGCCATGATTGATCTGACAGATCTGATCAACGATCACGCACCCAACCTCAAAAAGCTATATGGACCCTATATGGATCGGTTGAAATACAGTAATAAAGATCAATCCATCTATGTCCTTCCTACGTATGCAGGTGTGGGACAGGAGAATTTTGATGCGACGGGCGGATTTGAAATTCAGCATAAGGTGCTCAAGGAGTTAGGTTATCCAAAGGTAAGAACGCTACGGGATTATGAAAACGTACTCAAAACCTATACTGCCAAGCATCCGACGATCAATGGCAAAAAAACAATCCCACTCACGCTGGATGCAGACGACTGGAGAATTATGATTACCGTAACGAATCCTGCCTTCCAGACGACTGGAGCGCCGGATGATGGTGAATATTTTATTGATCCCAAAACATTTGAAGCGAAGCTTCATTACAAACGTCCGGAAGAAAAGGAATATTTCCGTTGGTTGAACCACATGTACAATGAAGGGCTGCTCGATAAAGATTCGTTTGTGCAAAAAAGTGATCAATACAAATCCAAAATTGCCAGCGGCCGTGTCCTCGGTCTGATTGATCAGGAGTGGGGGTATCAGGATGCCGAAAATGCGTTAAAAGCTTCAGGCAAGGCCGATTCCAGCTACGCGCATTTTCCAGTTACACTTTCGGAGGAGTACAAGGATAGCTCCTTTCAGGATACGGGCTTCGCGTCTGGCTATGGTGTAGGTATTACGGAAAATTGCAAGGACCCGGTGCGGGCCATAAAATTCCTTGATTATTTAGCTTCTGATGAAGGACAGGTGCTAGTGAACTGGGGGATCGAGGGCAAGCATTATGAGATCAAAGATGGCAAACGTGTCATTCCGGCTGATGTGCTGGAGCAAAAAACGAACAATGCAACCAACTTCAGCAAATCCACGGGTATAGATTTGTACACGCTCATCAGCGGACACTATGGTGACGGTGTGAAGGACCCTACGGGTAACTACTATACTGCCAAATTCCCGGAGCAAATTATCGCGGCTTATTCGGAGCCAGAGAAAGAATCCCTTAAAGCATATGGCGTAAAAACGTGGAAAGATCTGTTCCCGGACAAGAAAGAATTTGATGTAAAGCCTTGGGGCGCAGCCTATAACCTGACAACAGACAATGAGTCCAACTATAACGTTACATTCAAAAAAACGACAGACATTATTCGCAAACGTATACCGGAAGCTATTTTAGCACCGGCTTCCAATTTTGATACGGTATACGACAATATGATTAAAGAACTGGATGCCGCCGGAGCTGTCCAAATGGAACAGCAATACACGCAACTGGTGAGGGATAGAGTGGAGTTATGGAGTGGCAAGGCTGCTAAATAGCTGACTGCTTTTAACGAGATTTTGAATGCCGGAATGACAGAGCGCTTGTCCTTGGGGTCCATACGGGATTAGCGCTCTGTTTGATCTTGATAGGGGAGGGTTTGATGTGACGAAAGGCGAAAGGCCACAGTCCCTGCGTTTATGGTATCGCCAGCCTGCTGAGGTATGGGAGGAAGCATTGCCAGTCGGCAATGGAAGACTGGGAGCTATGGTATTCGGCGGAATCAGAGAGGAGCATTTGCAATTAAACGAGGATACGCTCTGGTCTGGATTTCCCAGAGATGGCGTTCAGTATGATGCATTGCGATATTTGGAGCCTGTTAGAAAGCTGATTGCAGATGGAAAATACAAGGAAGCGGAACAACTGATTAATGCGAAGATGCTAGGTCGCGATACGGAAGCCTATCAGCCTTTGGGAGATTTGTGGATTACGCAGGAGGGCCTAGGGGAAATAGTGCATTATGAACGGAAACTGGATTTGCTGACTGGAACGGCAGCGGTCACTTTTCAGAGTGATGGAGTCCGCTATACCCGTGAAGTTATCGCCAGTGCACCAGATGGAATCATGATGGTGTCACTGACTGCGAATAAGCTTGGGAAGATCCATGCATCTGTGCGCATCACTTCCCCCCATCCTTGTGAAGACGAGGTTGGAGAGGAAGCTCATTTTGGTGATTCATCCAAATGGGATAGCGATAAAGAGGACGATTCATCCGATGAGCCGATCAGGGACTTTATTACGTTGACTGGACGAGCGCCCAGTCATGTGGAATCTAATTATCACGGCGATCATCCACAGTCTGTCGTTTATGAAAATGATTTGGGGATGGCTTTTGCAGTTCAGGCGAGGGTTATTCCTGAGGGAGGAACCTTGACGAAGGGTGCTGATGGAGCCCTAGTGATATCGGGCGCGGATAAAATCACGGTGTATTTGGCAGCAGCTACCGGATTTCAGGGATTCCACGTTATGCCGAATAGTGATGCAACAGAGTCAGTAGAAGCATGCCAATTCACTTTAGACGGAGCGATTTCTCTGGGTAGTGAGCAGGTGCGGCAACGCCATGAACAGGATCATCGAAAGCTGTTTGACCGCGTTGCATTAGAACTGGGAGGTGATACTCTAGCCGACGAGTCCGTTCTACCGACCGATCTGCGATTAGAACGTTATCAGAAAGGTCAGGCTGACCCGGGGCTGGAAGTGCTGTTATTTCAGTATGGCCGCTATTTGTTGATGGGCAGCTCACGTCCTGGGAGTCAGCCTGCCAATCTTCAGGGCATCTGGAATGACCGGGTGCAGCCGCCGTGGAACAGTAATTATACAACCAATATTAATACTCAGATGAACTATTGGCCCGCAGAGGTATGCAATCTTGCCGAGTGCCATGAGCCATTGCTGCACATGATTGGAGAAGTGGCTCGTACGGGACGGAGGGTAGCCTCCATCCACTATGGTGCTCAAGGGTGGGCAGCTCATCACAATGTAGATGTGTGGAGATACGCCGGACCTTCAGGAGGCCATGCCAGTTGGGCATTTTGGCCGCTTGGGGGTGTATGGCTAACTACTCACCTATGGGAACGCTATCTGTTTACGCTGGATACAGCCTATTTGGCAGAACAAGCTTATCCGCTTATGAAGGGGGCGGCAGCCTTTTGCATGGACTGGCTCGTGGAAGGCTCGGAGGGTCGGCTTGTGACATCCCCATCCACATCACCTGAAAATAAATTCAAAACGTCGGACGGCGAGGATTGCAGTATATCTATGGGCTCCACCATGGATTTGACGCTGATTCGGGAGCTGTTGGGTAACTGCATTCAAGCTGCGGATCTGCTGGAATTAGACGATGAGTTCCGCAATCGCTGTGAGGAGACACGGGACAGGTTAATGCCCTATCAAATTGGCCGTCACGGTCAGTTACAGGAATGGTTTGTCGATTTTGAAGAGGCGGAGCCTGGGCATCGACATGTTTCGCATCTATATGGGTTATATCCTGGTCGACAAATTCACATCCGTGATACCCCGGAGCTGGCTGAGGCGGCCCGCATATCGTTGCGTCGACGGCTGGATCACGGTGGTGGGCATACCGGATGGAGCTGTGCCTGGTTGATTAATCTGTACGCCCGACTGGAAGATGGCGACGCCGCACATCAGTATGTTCGCACGTTGCTGTCGCGATCGACCTATCCTAATTTATTTGACGCTCATCCCCCTTTTCAGATCGACGGTAATTTTGGTGCGACGGCGGGGATCGCAGAAATGCTGCTACAAAGCCGTCCGGGAGAGCTGACGTTACTGCCTGCCCTCCCAATGGCATGGCCGGAGGGCCGGGTCAGTGGATTGAAGGGACATGGCGGGATGACGGTTGGCATGGAATGGTCCGGTTCCCGGCTTATCCGTGCAGAACTGGCTACATCCATCTCAGCAGGAAGCTGCACGATTCGCAGTGCACATCCATTTAGCGCAGATGCTCGTCAGGCTCTGCCTGATCCTGAGCATGGAGGATTTATTTTGTCATGGATTTTTACCAAAGAGCAGGAAATAACGAACGGACATACGATTATAATTGAAGGAGAGGAATAGACAATATGACCATTTTTCAATTTCCGCAGGACTTTATGTGGGGGACCGCGACGGCAGCCTATCAAATCGAGGGAGCTTATGAGGAGGATGGGAGAGGTTTGTCGATCTGGGATACCTTTGCCCATACGCCTGGCAAAGTATTCAACGGTGATAACGGCAATGTAGCTTGTGACAGCTATCATCGCTACGAGGAAGATATCCGCCTAATGAAGGAGCTGGGCATTCGTACATACCGTTTTTCCGTGTCCTGGCCGCGTATATTTCCCAATGGTGACGGTGAAGTCAATCAAGAAGGATTGGACTATTATCATCGCGTAGTCGATTTGTTGAACGAAAATGGGATTGAACCGTTTTGTACACTGTACCATTGGGATCTGCCTCAAGCGCTGCAGGATGCTGGAGGATGGGAGAATCGTCGCACGATTCAAGCATTTGTCCAGTTTGCAGAAACGATGTTCCGCGAGTTCCACGGTAAAATACACCATTGGCTAACATTCAATGAACCGTGGTGCATCGCCTTTTTATCCAATATGCTGGGTGTTCATGCCCCGGGCCTGACAAATCTTCAGACAGCTATTGATGTAGGACATCATCTACTAGTTGCGCATGGTCTTTCTGTGCGCCGCTTCCGCGAGTTAGGCACTAGTGGCCAGATCGGTATCGCTCCCAATGTCTCCTGGGCTGTTCCTTACAGCACATCTGAGGAAGATAAAGCCGCTTGTGCGCGCACCATTTCCCTGCACAGTGACTGGTTTCTTCAACCTATTTATCAAGGCTCGTATCCTCAGTTTTTGGTAGACTGGTTTGCGGAGCAGGGAGCCACCGTGCCTATTCAGGATGGGGATATGGACATTATTGGCGAGCCTATTGATATGATCGGTATCAATTACTATAGTATGTCGGTTAATCGCTTTAATCCTGAAGCCGGGTTTCTTCAATCTGAAGAAATCAATATGGGGCTACCTGTAACAGATATCGGCTGGCCAGTGGAGTCGCGTGGGCTGTACGAGGTACTTCATTATTTGCAAAAATACGGTAACCTCGACATTTATATCACAGAGAATGGGGCTTGTATCAACGATGATGTCGTGAATGGCAAGGTTCAGGATGACCGTCGCATTTCGTATATGCAGCAGCATTTGGTGCAGGTACACCGGGCGATTCATGACGGCCTTCATGTCAAAGGATATATGGCATGGTCACTTATGGACAATTTTGAGTGGGCAGAGGGATATAATATGAGA
This sequence comes from Paenibacillus sp. NMA1017, assembly GCF_058895805.1. Lineage (NCBI taxonomy): Bacteria > Bacillati > Bacillota > Bacilli > Caryophanales > Paenibacillaceae > Paenibacillus > Paenibacillus sp. NMA1017. Next base: position 137,890 of record NZ_JBZXYR010000009.1, read on the forward strand.
TTTGGCATGATTCATGTCGATTTTCGCACACAGGTCCGCACCCCGAAGGAAAGTTACTATTGGTATCGAAATATAGTAAGTAATAACTGGTTAGAGACCAGACGTTAAACGAAGAGCGATCTTTTTAAAGCAAAGACGGATCTGTCTTCATTCCCTTTTGTTTGAATACTGGGTCTTCCGGGGTAATAATAGTCAGGATATGCAGAGGGTTGTTTCAGGTATGTAGAGACCAAAGGGAATAAAGAAGCAAGATGTGTGCATACTGACAAAAATACCGAACGAGGGCGTTAAAATTATTTTGGACCGAAGGGAGTGGAGGAGATGGCTGCAAATTTTAGGAAATCAGGATCAACTGACGGGCAAATGAGCCGTACGGTATCTGTTATCGCTTTGATCACCTGTATTGCAGGTATTATCCTTATTTTACTTGATATAGGAAATTTGACTGATCGAAATATATATTTAATGACAGGTATTGGCTGCGTTGTTGCCGGAATTTTCATTTTTCTCGTTGGGAAATCATTTGTCATTGCACGCAAGAAGGAAGACCAGGAAAACGGTCGTAGTTAATAAATTTAAAAATGATTTAAAGCAAATAATATACTGAAAACAACAACGTGGGGCTTCGAGCAGTGTAGGATGATAACTGTAGGGAGTCCCGCTTTTTTCTTTAATATAACTTCTTTAAGATACACAAATAACGTTTTTAATATGTCATCTTTGAATTATAATATATTTTGAATTTGCAAGAGAAATTTTATTTTTAGAGATATTTTTCACAAAAATCGGACAAATAATCGACAATTCTGTTAACAATAAAAAAAGTGGCCGCTTTTCTGCTATCTTATATAGGGGCAACATTACAGGAGTTCGTAAAGTTTTGAGTAATTTATTATTTAAGGAGAGGGGAACAACATGAACAAAAAACCAAAAGCGATTATTGCGTTGGTTTTGACCGTGCTCACGGTAGCATTGCTCATTTGGACGTGTTTTTATGCTGGCGGAAAATACGTTGTTTTCGATCCGAAAGGACCCATTGGGCAAGCACAAAAAGAGCTGATCATTCTTACAACGGCATTGTCTGCGCTAATAATTGTACCGGTCATGATTTTGACTTTCTTCATCATTTGGCGGTATCGTGATACACCGACAAACAAGGTGAAGTACCAACCCCACTGGGATGACAGCAAAAAGCTGGAGACCACATGGTGGGCTATTCCAATTATCGTTATCTGTATTATTGCGGTCATTACTGCAAGATATACCTACTTGCTGGAGCCTTCCAAGCCGTTGGCAAGTACGCAAAAGCCAGTAACCATTCAAGTGACTTCACTGGACTGGAAATGGCTCTTTATGTACCCAGAGGAAGGTATAGCTACAGTTAACCAAGTTCACATTCCTAAAGGTGTTCCAGTCCGTTTTGAACTGACTGCTGACGCACCGATGAACTCGTTCTGGATTCCGCAATTGGGCGGACAAATCTACACCATGTCAGGCATGGCTATGAAACTGCATTTGCAGGCCGATCACGAAGGAACTTACTTTGGTTCGGGTGCAAACTTTAGCGGTGAGCATTTTGGACAAATGCGTTTTGATGTAGAGGTCCAGTCGGATGAAGAGTATAAAAACTGGGTCGCTGACATCAAGAAGCAGTCTAAGCCGCTGACGAAAGACGGCTATTTGGCGCTTGCAAAACCAGGTTTGTCCCAGCCTGATGAGTATTCTTCGATTCCAGATGGCTTGTTCAAAGAGATTGTCAACAAGTATGTAGTGGAAGGGGCTCCTAACCCCCATGCTGGACATGGCGGAGCTACATCCACAGAAGATTCAACCAAATCCGGCACAGAAGATCATGCTGGAATGGACATGAGTCATATGAATATGAGCGGACACAATTAAATGATTATAAGGAAGGAGGCCCCCAATGCTTGACAAAATAAAAGAGTTTGCATCCACTTTCTTCGTTACTGGAGACCCAATGATCTATGGAGCGGACGTCTCCATCGCATTGGCGACGATCGGGATCGTGTTTGTGCTCACTTATTTCAAAAAATGGGGCTGGCTTTGGAAAAACTGGTTGACTACTGTTGACCATAAAAAAGTCGGTATTATGTATATTCTTGCGGCCATCTTGATGTTATTCCGCGGAGGCGTGGATGCATTATTGATGCGTGTTCAACTGGCTACACCGGATGTGACACTTCTGCATCCTGAGCATTACAACCAGATTTTCACAACTCACGGCACGATCATGATCCTGTTTATGGCGATGCCGTTGATGTTTGGTTTGTTTAATATCGCCGTACCCCTTCAAATTGGTGCGCGCGACGTTGCGTTCCCTTTCTTGAACGCACTGAGCTTTTGGCTTTTCTTTATGGGAGCGATGTTGTTCAACCTGTCCTTCGTTATCGGTGGTTCGCCAGATGCAGGGTGGTTGAGTTATCCACCGCTTTCAGAACTGCAATTTAGTCCAGGCGTCGGTCAGAATTTCTATATCTGGGGTATTCAGATTTCTGGTATAGGTTCATTGGCTACGGGGATCAACTTTATTGTGACCATTATTAAAATGCGTGCACCTGGTATGACTTGGATGAAAATGCCTGTCTTTACGTGGTCCGTATTTTCGTCATGTGTTATTATCATTTTCGCATTCCCGATTCTGACGGTTACTTTGGCATTGCTGTTCCTTGACCGCTTTGGAGGAGGACACTTCTTTACACTTGATTTCGGCGGTAACCCGATGATGTATATCAACTTGATCTGGATGTGGGGTCACCCTGAGGTATACATTGTAGTTTTGCCTGCCTTCGGTATTTATTCCGAGGTCATCAGCGTATTCTCCAAAAAGAAATTGTTTGGATACAAGTCCATGGTTTACGCCATGTTCATTATTGCGATCTTGTCCTTCTTCACCTGGGCGCATCACTTCTTCACGATGGGATCAGGGGCAGATGTTAATGCATTCTTTGCGATTTCGACGATGGTTATCGCAATACCGACAGGGGTTAAAGTATTTAACTGGCTGTTCACCATGTATCGGGGGAAGATTACATTCAAGACTCCAATGATGTGGTCAATTGCTTTTATTCCGAACTTCTTGATTGCTGGTTTGACGGGCGTCATGTTGTCTGTAGCGCCTGCTGACTTCCAGTTCCATAACAGTTACTTCCTGATCGCTCACTTTCACTCCGCTCTGATTGGTGGTGTAGTGTTCGGTTACTTGGCAGGTTTGTACTATTGGTGGCCTAAAATGTTCGGTTTCACATTGCCTGAAACGCCTGGTAAATGGGCTTTCTGGTTCTGGAACATTGGTTTCTATGTATGTTTTATTCCGCAATATTCCCTCGGTCTGATGGGTATGACGCGTCGTCTGAGCACATATGGCTGGGATACCGGCTGGCAGCCGCTTAACCTCGTTTCGACCGTTGGGGCATTCCTGATGGGGATTGGTTTCTTGTTCCAGGTTCTTCAAATTCTTCTGGGCATCAAGAATTACCGCAAGCTGAAGGATACAACAGGCGATCCTTGGGGTGGCCATACGTTGGAATGGTCGATTCCTTCACCTGCACCGGAATACAATTTTGCTACCATTCCACAAGTAGAAGAACGTGATGACTGGTGGGCAGAAAAAGATAAACGTGCAAAAGGTATCTTCAGAAAGCAACCGCCAATTGAAGCGATTCATATGCCGAAGAACTCGGCGATTCCATTCATTATGTCGGTATTCTTTTTCATTGCAGGTTTCGGGTTCGTATTCGGATGGTCGTTCTTCTATATTCCAGGGTTGATCGGTGTGGCAATTTGTATGATTTGCCGTTCGTTCTTCTCCTATGATGGCGACTACTATATCCCTGCGGATGAAGTAAAACGCACGGAAGCGGCAATAAGGGGGTCTGTATAATGGCACAAGCTGCAGCACACCAAAGCCATGATCATGACCACGGGCATCACGATCCGCAAGAATTGAAGATGCTTGGTTTTTGGATCTTCCTTGTAACGGACGTAATCCTGTTTAGTACCTTGTTCGCAACCTTCGTCGTCCTTCGGAACAACACAGCCGGAGGACCGGGGGGCGCAGAGCTGTTTAACATGACGGGCGTTATTATTGAAACGTTCCTCTTGCTCACGAGCAGCTTCACAAGTGGTCTGGCTGTGTTAGCCATGAACAAAGGAAGCATGAAGGGATTAATCAACTGGTTAATCGTGACGGCGATCCTGGGTCTTGGTTTTATCGGTTTTGAGGTTTACGAGTTTGTTGAGTTGGTACACGAAGGAGCCAATTTTGGAACCAGTGCGTTCTTGTCGGCATTCTTCACTTTAGTCGGAACGCACGGACTTCACGTTTCGTTAGGTCTGGTTTGGATGATTGGACTCATGTTCCAGTTGAAAAAACGCGGACTTACACCAGAGACGAAGGGGAAAGTTTCGGCATTGAGCTTGTACTGGCACTTTTTGGACGCTGTCTGGATCTTCTTGCTGACAGTCGTCTATTTGATGGGGGTGATGTAGATGGCACAGCATCAAACAGGAGCGGGTTCGCATGGTCATGATGATTCTCACGGTTCAGTGAAATCCTATGTTATCGGGTTTATTCTGTCCATCGTACTGACCATCATTCCTCTCGGTGTGGTTATGAATCATATGTTGAGCCGCACTTCGACCATGGTTGTTATTTTAGCCGCGGCAGTGCTGCAATTTCTGGTTCAGCTTTTCTTCTTCATGCACATTCGTGAAAGCAATGGACCACGCTGGAATGTCATGACTTTGATTTTCGGGGTAGTTATCCTGTTGACCATTGTTGGTGGTTCTGTATGGATTATGGAATACAACATGGTAGCACACTAATAAGTCAGGATTTTTGCAAAATCACACAAGTACAAACGAATTAGGAAAGAAGAAGCGGACTTAGAACCGCTTCTTCTTTTTTTGTGTAGCTTATTAAAATTAAAACTGTGGCTTCTTGAACTCAAGTTTACATATGTGTAAAATGGAATTGTATAACAGTAGAGTGAAAACGATAATACTAGTGGAGAGCGGAGGAAAAAGTAATGAATACAGAATTACTGTTTAAACCTTTTAAGTCAGGTAATTTATCTCTTCCCAATCGGATTGTTATGGCGCCAATGACACGGAATTTTTCTCCTCAAGGTATTCCAGGGCCTGACGTGGCCGCGTATTATCGTCGCCGTGCCGAAAATGCGGTTGGATTGATTATTACAGAGGGCACCGCTATTAATCATCCCGCAGCTGTGGAGCACACAAGCATTCCTAATTTTTATGGTGAGGGATTAAAGGGGTGGGCTAAGGTAGTTGAGGAGGTTCATGCGGTAGGTGGCAAGATTATACCGCAGCTCTGGCATGTGGGTACGGCCCGTAAAATAGGTGCAGATAATCAACCGAATCCCGAGGCATTGCCTGTCGGTCCGTCCGGTATTTCTCCCGCCGGTGAAAAGGTGGTCGAGCCATTGACGGAGGCGGAGATTGCGGATATTATCTCTGCTTATGCTCAGGCCGCTGCCGATGCCCAGCGAGTGGGCTTTGACGGCATTGAGCTTCATGGAGCACATGGCTATTTAATCGATCAATTTTTCTGGGACAAAACCAATAAGCGTACCGATCAATACGGTGGCAACTTGGTCCAGCGTACTCGGTTTGCGGTGGAGGTCATTGAGGCTTGTCGTCGTGCAGTAGGGCCGAATTTCCCAATTGTATTCCGATTCTCCCAGTGGAAGATGTACCATTATGAAGAAAAGCTGGCACAAACACCACAGGAACTTGAACAGTTTCTCACTCCATTAGTGAAGGCCGGGTTGGATGTATTCCATTGCTCAAGCCGCCGTTTTTGGGAACCGGAATTTGAAGGGTCTGATCTAAACCTGGCAGCTTGGACTAAAAAGATAACAGGCAAGCCAGTGATTACTGTGGGCTCGATTGGTTTGGAGAAGGCCTTTTTGAGTGATTTTGAAAAAAATAATAATCGTCAAACCGATGAATCCAGTAATGTAGAGGCAAGATTAGAGCAACTCATGGGGCAAGTAGAACGAGAGGAAGCTGATCTGGTTGCGGTTGGGCGTGCTTTGTTGGTTGATCCAGCGTTTGCGGTGAAGTTACGTGATCAACAAATAGAAGAAATTATTCCTTACAGTGATGAAGTATTAAAAACGTTGAATTAAGCTTTATGTAGTGTAAAGCTATAACGTTAGGCAAGCATTGAGACTTGGAAGTTTTCTGTTGCAGGGCAAGCTGTAATATAAGCTATTCGTAAACTCTACGAATTTGCTATAATAGGAGCATCAAGTCGAAATACACGGGGTGAAAAGGATGAATTCTGAAACGGAAGCTTTGGATTGCGAGCCGGCTTGTCACGGTTCAGATCAGGAAATCGAGCGCATAAAATCTTCCCTTGTTGAGGATTCCATCGCATACAAAATGTCGGAGTTGTTTAAAGCATTGGGTGACCCGACACGGATCAAGCTGATTTATGCCCTGGCACAAAAAGAACTGTGTGTTCATGATCTGACCCAGGTGTTGAACATGGGACAATCTGCGGTATCCCACCAGCTTCGTTATTTGCGCAACCTGCGTATTGTCAAACGACGCAAGGAAGGCAAAACGGTGTTTTATTCACTGGATGATAATCATGTGGAGCAGATCTTTTTGCAAACCCATCAGCACATATCACATCAATAATTTTTGGGATAAAACAACAGAGGGCGCCAAGCGATTGGCGCTCTTTTGGCATTTGTCTGTTGAAGTCGATTTTTTTGGCAAAAAAGGGCTAGAGTCATTGACTTTTGACCCTGATCCTGAATATAATGGCCTTAACAAATAATATATGAACAGTTGCTCATATATAGTTAATTGGAGGCCAAAGATTATGGATGCTCTAAAAAGAACGGAACGGCATGAATGGATTTTGGAAGGTTTGGATTGCGCCAACTGTGCTCTCAAGATTGAAAATGGAGTCAGTAAAATAGAAGGGGTCATGGATTGCTCAGTCAATTTTGTTACGAAAACGTTGACGATGACCACAAGTTCGGATCAAAAAGAAGAGGTTTTTCGCCAAACGGAACGGAAGGTTCACAGACTTGAGCCACATGTTCGGATGGTGGTAAAAGGTGCCCGTGGCCGCCTGCATGAAGACAGTCGAAGCAATGTTGGTACAGTACAGTCAAACTGCACAGATGATTGTGCATGCGGTCATGAGCATGATGCTGAAGGACATACACACGAGGCTGGACAACATGCGGCTAACAGCCACGTCGGACACGATCACGGCGATCATACACACGAGCATCACAACCACCATGCAGAGCACGAACATGGTGAAGCCACCCATGCTCATTCACATTCGCATGGAGATGATAGCCACGCTGGGCATACGCATGATCACGGTACTGACGGTATGCGCCGCATGATTGCACGTTTGGCTATTGGTGCGGTCGTTGCGGCTCTTGCCTGGTGGTTACCTGTCGAAGGTGTAAGCAAGCTGGCCTTATTTTTACTGGCATATATCATCGTTGGCGGTGATGTTGTCTTGCAGGCTGCACGCAGTTTGGTGCGTGGAATGGCCTTTGACGAATACTTCCTGATGACGCTGGCTACTGTTGGTGCATTTGCGATTGGGGAATACCCGGAAGGCGTAGCTGTCATGTTCTTTTATCAAATCGGAGAGCTGTTTCAAGGCATTGCAGTTAACCGTTCACGTAAGTCCATCAGTGATCTGATGGATATTAGACCGGATTATGCCAACCTGAAGACGGCTGAGTCTGTACGGAGGGTATCCCCAGAAGACGTTCGCATTGGGGATTTGATTGTGATTAAGCCGGGCGAGAAGATCCCGCTGGACGGTAAGGTTGTAGATGGTAAATCGCATGTGGATACCTCTGCGTTGACTGGTGAATCGGTGCCACGTACCGTAGAGCCGGGAAGTAGTGTGTTGAGTGGATTTATCAATACGAACGGACTTCTAACCGTAGAGGTTAGCAAAGAATTTAGTGAATCTGCGGTCTCTAAAATTTTGGAATTAGTGCAGAATGCGAGTGCCAAAAAAGCGCCGACTGAAAAGTTTATTACGAAATTTTCCAGATACTATACTCCGGTAGTGGTTATTGTAGCGCTATTGTTGGCGGTTGTTCCACCGCTTGTTGTGCCGGATGCACAATTTGCAGATTGGGTATACCGTGCGCTTGTTTTCCTCGTTATTTCTTGTCCATGTGCGCTGGTAGTATCCATTCCACTGGGCTTCTTTGGCGGAATCGGGGCAGCCTCCCGTTCAGGCGTTCTGATCAAGGGCGGGAACTATCTTGAAGCTCTGAATCATGTAAAATACGCTGTTTTTGATAAAACAGGCACACTCACCAAAGGTGTTTTCCGTGTAACAGGGATTTATCCTGCCGGAGATTTTACAAACGAAACCCTGCTCGAAACCGCCGCTTTGGCGGAGCTGCATTCCACACATCCTATTGCTGCGTCTCTGCGTGAATCCTACGGTAAAGAACTCAGAGCAGAACGGGTACAACAGTATAGTGAAATATCCGGTCACGGGATTCAGGCACAAATAGATGGTCGTCTGGTATCGGCCGGGAACGCCAAGCTGATGGAGCGGGAGCATGTTGCTCCTAACATGGCGCAGCAAGCAGGGACGCTGGATGAAGGAACGGTTGTACATGTGGCTGTAGACGGAACGTATGCCGGGTGCATTCTGATTTCAGATGAGGTTAAGGAAGACGCAGCCAAAACGGTTGCTTCACTGAAAAAGTTGGGTGTGGTGAAAACCATCATGCTGACGGGTGACAATCGGACAGTTGCTGAGGCTGTAGGACGACAGCTAGGTTTAGATGAAGTACGGGCAGAGCTGCTACCTCAGCACAAAGCCGAAGCCATCGAGCAGTTGTCTGCAAGTAAAAAAACGAGCGACAAAATTTTGTTCGTAGGCGATGGAATCAATGATACACCCGTACTGGCGCTGGCAGATGTCGGTGTAGCGATGGGCGGCTTGGGATCGGACGCTGCGATTGAGGCGGCAGATATCGTAATCATGAACGACGAGCCTTCAAGGCTGGTTACGGCCATCCATATCGCCAAGCGCACACGTCGTATCGTATGGCAAAACATCATATTTGCACTAGGTGTCAAAGCTGTGTTTCTTACGCTGGGAGCATTCGGTATTGCTACGATGTGGGAGGCTGTATTTTCCGATGTAGGTGTAACATTGCTAGCTGTATTGAATGTGATGCGTGTATTGAAGGTTCGTTCTTACGAGTAAAAAGTGAACACCCCCGGGTTAACATTGGATGTAGGCATCCAGTGGAAACCGGGGGTGTTTCTTATTAGATTCCTTTTGCAATGAGGTCATGCATCATTATAGAGATTTATTTTGCGTTGTATGGTAGTTGTGCTGAGATGTATAAATGTGAGGCGTACCTAATACGTTAAGGTAGGGGCTTTAGAAGTAAGACCCATGTAAGATTCGGTTGCTCATGATGAGTAAGCGTTTTCTTTATTTGGAGGGGTACTCGAATTCGTGTGTGCCAACTTGCTGACGGAAGAAAGGATGGATTAATAGCATGGAGGCTAAACTGATGCATGTATTCGCAGAGCTGTTGGGCGGCAAAAACAGCCGGGATCTCAAAGATCCAGAGTCGGGTATGGAGACTGCTGCACAGAGGTTGGCTATGGAGACGCTAAGGGCAGGCAGCCATGAAGTATCTGCTACGCAGGAGGAAGATCCGTTGGGCTGGCTGGTTGGTTTAGCTGAGCAGGGCGTAATCAGTCGAGCGGAGGCTTTGATGGCTGCGAATCCCGAATTACTGGGGGAAACGATGCTGAATAGCGGCAACGATATTGGGCAAGCAATGGGTACACTCCTAAAATGGAGCGATGAATACAGACGTACCTTCATACGGATTTATGCCGATGCTCCTGCAAGTATGAGTCGTTTAAGTACAGAGACAGCATCAGAAATAGGCAGTTATGACGGTTATAGTCTTCTGCATGGCCCCTTGTCACAGGCCTCTGGCCGCGTGGGGGAATTATGCTATGCCTATCTGGACGTAGCTGAGTCTGGACAGACGATTCATGCCTCTGACGGGGAGCCCGATCCTATCCTTATTCCCGGCTCTCGTGCATCTGACACGTACAAAACCTTTAACCAGGCATCTGGCCTGCCTGGATTGTGTGAGCATTTGTCCCGCCGGATTATCAGTTTGCTGGAAACGGAATATGAAGGCTTATTCGAGTCTCTGAACGGATCGCCACTCACTATAGCCCTAATTGAGCAGAACAATGCAGTGGGTATTGGCAGCTTGCAAGATATGCAGTTGGAGGCATTACTGCGTGCGGCGTTGCGGAGCGTGCGGCAGGGGGGAGAACCCAAGCTGGAGATTATGGTACGCAATCCGGCTGACGTGGACGAATTTCGGGCAACCCGAGACTGGATTGACGGCGTTGCGGAGCAGACCTTATGCGGACGTCTTCGGTGCATTCCATATCGGGTAGGCGTGCTTTTGACAGTTGACCCGTCTTTGGTGCCTAACGTAAGCCCAACATGGAACAGGCAAGCCGCACGGTCGGGGGAGTCAGCCAACTCCAATAACATGTCCGAAGTGGATGTACGACAGATCAAGCAGGTGGTTCAAGCTGCAGATCTGGCACGTTTTGCCGATACGGTCATTTTAGAAGTCATACCAACTCCATCCGATGATATTAGGACTGAAGATCAGTTGATTCCACCCGGTGTCAATGGTCATGAGAATACTAGGGATACGATAAAATGCATAATGGAAGCTGTTCGGCGTGTAAAGCCCGAGCTTCCTTTATGGGTAGCAGTAGATGAAATTAACCAGTCTCTGAATGAGATTTTGATCTGGGAGAACGAGCTGACGGGGGTCATTTGCCCGGACACAGTAGTTCCCGTTGCACGCCTTGCGGCTGCGCGTCTGGGACTGCAACAGCCCGCAGATCGTCAGCACACTTCAGGAACTGTACACAACCATGCGTGGAAGTTTCCTTTAGCCTGAAGATAACCGGGATGCATGAATAGGATGCTTTAAATATGGAGGATACCTGTGTTGTTTGCGCGGGTATCTTTTTTTATTTAGGCCATTGGTGGTTTACAAGTGTAAAAGAAAAGGTATATAATAAAACAAAAGTTTCACTAAACCAAAATAATTGTATAGATGCAAAAATGATTATCATTCTCATTGCCAAACATGCTGCTTCGGGCTTCCCGAAGCAGCATGTGCTATTTTAGGGCACTTAACAATGGATATCATTCTCAATGAGATGCTAGTACAAGGAACGAAATATGGAAAGGAACGTGACATGATGCAAGCTGTTCAACGATTACAAGATACATTGTCTCCCTCTAACCGAACCCTTTCAAAAAACAGTGGCAGCGGACGGCCCGGTCCGAATCGCAAGCCGCAATTTCAGCTTAAAAGCATGCTGAAAAACAAGGAGATGCAAGCTGCTCTAGGTAGTGGATTATTGATGCTGATGGCATGGGGAGTCTCACATTGGTGGCAGTGGCTATCGGTCATTTTGTATGTGGTGTCCTATGCCCTTGGGGGCTGGTCCAAAGCCAGAGAAGGGATCGAAACACTGGTCCGAGAACATGATCTGGATGTTAACCTGCTCATGATTGCTGCCTCCCTAGGAGCTGCGGCCATTGGCTATTGGAATGAAGGAGCCATGCTGATCTTTATTTTTGCACTCAGCGGTGCGCTGGAGAGTTATACCACCGAGCGTAGTAGTAAGGATATTTCTGAGCTTATGGCGTTGAAGCCAGAAACGGCTTTGCGCTTGTCTCGCGAGGGGACGGAAACGGTCGGCATTGAGCAGCTATTGCCAGGCGATCTGCTGCTGGTGAAGCCGGGTGAACTGATTCCGGCAGACGGCCGAATCTCCAAGGGCGTTTCAGCAGTGAATCAGGCATCTATTACCGGTGAATCTGTTCCGGTAAATAAGGTGGAAGGTGACGAAGTATATGCGGGCACCATTAATGGAGAAGGCGTGCTATATGTAGAGGTTAGTCAGTCCTCAGAGGACACTTTATTTTCAAAAATCATTCGTATGGTGGAAGAGGCTCAGATCGAAGTTCCTGATTCCCAGCGGTTTATTAAAACGTTCGAATCGGTGTATGCTCGAATTGTTGTTGCTGTCACGCTGATCGTCATTGCCGGTGCACCCATAGTATTAGGCTGGACGTGGGCAGCAGCGTTTTACAAGGCTATGGTGTTCCTCGTCGTGGCCTCACCCTGTGCGCTCGTGTCGTCCATTATGCCAGTGATGCTATCGGCCATTTCCAACCGTGCCCGACGGGGCATCCTGTTCAAAGGTGGTGCACATGTGGAGAATATGGCATTGACTTCTGTTGTTGCTTTTGACAAAACAGGTACGTTAACGATGGGGTCACCTATCGTCACGGATTGGATTACCGCCGCAGAATACGATGCCGATGAGCTATTGCACATGGTCGCCACAATTGAAAGTTATTCTTTGCATCCGCTGGCGCGAGCGATTGTAGCCAAAGCCGAAGCTGAATTGGGACAGAGAGAGCTTCTCACAGCCGAGCAAGTGCAGGCACTCACCGGCTGGGGGATGGAAGGCATTATAGGTGGGGTGAAGTGGAAAATTGGACGTACCAATGTACTGGATGGGCCTGGTCCTCTGGCAGAGCCAGAGTGGATGGAGAGTCGGGCCCGGCTGGAAGCTGAGGGCAAAACCGTATCCATCATCCTCGCGGATGATCGGATTGCCGGAATGCTGGCACTACGCGACGAACTGCGTCCGCAGGCCCAAGAGTCCGTGAAACGCCTGCAAGCACAGGGTATCCGCGTCGTCATGCTGACCGGAGATCGTCCAGAAACGGCCGCTGTGATCGCGGAGCAGGCAGGAGTCGACGCCGTATATGCTGGCTTAATGCCGGAGGACAAAGTCGGCCATATTCGCATGCTGCGGGAGCAGTACGGGCATGTCGTCATGGTCGGCGACGGCGTGAACGACGCTCCTGCGTTGACAGCAGCAACCGTAGGACTAGGCATGGGGATGCATGGTAGCGGAGCAGCGCTAGAGGTCGCAGACGTGGTACTGATGAACGATGGAATCGAGGAGATTGCTCCGACGATAGCACTGGCGCGCAAGGCGCAGCGGGTGGTCAAACAAAATATGATCTTTGCGGTAAGTGTCATTTTGCTGCTTGTGATCAGCAACTTTGTGCAAGATATAGCCCTACCATTTGGGGTTATTGGGCATGAAGGCAGCACATTACTGGTTATTTTGAATGGCCTGCGCTTATTGCGGTCATAGGGCTAATAATTACAAGATGACAAACAGGAAGGAGCATTCATACCTCTTAAAATCCAAGGGATGAATGCTCCTTCTTTTGCGGCCTCACAACGCTGTACGTCTATCTTCGGCGTGGCGTAGACCGTCGTAAGAACAAGGAAAACAATAGCCCTGCCAGTGCAATCCCTGTAGCAATGATGAAGGCATCATTAATGCCATGGATCGTCGATTCCGTAACAGCATTTCGGTACACCTGTTGTAGCGCCAACGATGAACCACTTTCTGTTGAAATACCCGCCGTTTGCGTGAGGGTTTGTCCCAACTGTGCTACCCCTTCGGTTAAAGGAACATTGGCGGTGGTAGCGACATTCGCATAATCCGCTACATGAATCGTGGTTCGGCTGCTCATTACAGTAATGAGCCAAGCGGTACCGATAGACCCAGCAATTTGCCGTACTGTATTGGACATGGCTGTACCATGGCTACCGAGATGGGGAGGCAGCTGGTTTAGCCCTTCCGTCTGAACGGACATCATCAGCAATGACATTCCGAAGCTGCGAATCGTATAGATGATCATAATATGTCCGTAGGTGGTGGCGTCGGTCAGCAGACTGAATTCCCAGGTCGTGACTGCCGTAATGATCAGCCCAATGATCGCCAACGGCCTTGCGCCTATACGGTCAAATACTGCCCCTGATATCGGTGACATCACACCCATCAGCAGTGCACCCGGCAACAGCAGCAGACCGGATTGCAGCGGTGTAAAGCCGCGTATATTTTGCAAATAGATCGGCAGCAGCAGCATCCCGCCGAACATCGTCATGTTGACGGTAGCCCCGACTAAGGTCGATACGGTGAAAATATCATATTTAAACACACGGAACTCCAGCATCGGCTGTATCATGTTTAGCTCGCGCACGATAAACAATACAATAAACACCACCCCGGCAGCGAGTGTAAGGATTACCGTATTGCTACTCCAGCCTTTGTCTCCAGCTGAACTAAAGCCATACAGCAGGAAGCCAAAACCAAGGGTGGAAAAGATGGTTCCCAACAGGTCAAAGTTCGGTTTTGTTAGCTTAGATACATTTTTGAGCCAGCGTATGGCAAACAGAATATCAATGATCGCCAGCGGAATAACGAGTAAAAATAGCAGCCGCCAGCTGTAATGCTCCACAATATAGCCGGATAAAGTCGGTCCAATCGCCGGGGCAAACATCATGGCGATTCCCATAGTACCCATGGCAGCGCCCCGTTTTTCCGGAGGAAACACAGTCAGGAACACGTTCATGACCACAGGCATGATGATGCCCGCTCCGCTGGCCTGGATAACGCGTCCAACCAGCATAGGCGCAAAGCCGGTACTGGCAGCACAGACGACAGACCCGGCAGTAAATAACCCCATCGCGGAGATGAACAGCGCACGTGTTCCGAAGGACTCAATCAGAAAAGCGGTGATAGGAATCAAAATCCCGTTGGTTAGCATATATCCGGTAGATAGCCATTGAACGGTCGTTGCAGACACATTGAAATCATTCATCAAGTGTGGAATGGCCACGTTAAGCAGCGTTTGATTCAAAATCGAAATGAAGGCGCCTAGCAGCAGCACGGACAGAATACGTCCGACGGACATTTTTTGATCCATGACAGCCTCCTACTTGTGAACTCTGATAGTCGCACTCATTCCCGGAATAATGCCCAGCCCCTTGTAACCTTGAATGGAAATATTGACAGGCACGACCTGCGTCACCTTGGTATAGTTGGCAGTGGTATTGGAAGTGGGCAGTAGTGAAAAAGTCGATGCGGTCGCCAGGCCGATCTTTTCGAGTTTACCGCTCAGGGACGTATCCGGGTAAGCATCAATATATACATCTACGGTCTGTCCTACTTGAAGATCCTGTACAGCCGTTTCGTCTATATTAGCGGTAATCCATAAATTGTTTAGATCAAAAGCCTTCGCTAAAGGCGTGCCTGCCCCAACAATTGAGTTGTTGACCGCAGATTGCTGCACGATGGTACCATCGGTTGGAATCGTAACGCTAATTCGGCTTCCGCCTCCTTCTACATTACCAAGCGTGCTTCCAGCGGTGTAGGTTTTACCAACTTCAGCATTCCAGCCTGTGAGCTTGCCAGCGCCTGGAGAGGCAACGGTAACCGCTTGTCCACTCACTTGGGCGTTATCGGTTTTTATGTAGTTAGCGGATTGATTGTAGTAGTAGGCGGCGGCTCCACCTCCTGCCAGAATAATGATAATAACTAGCAGGTTGACTAATATGGCGCGTGAATTCATGTGTAACATGCCTCCCTAGTTCTTGGATTTTCAAAGTATGCGTCAAACGATTCATAATATTCAGATGGATTTTGGGCAAGGTTAAGAGCGCATGCGAAAAGGATGATTTTGCTGACAAAGGATGATGCGCATAATGACGACCAGAATCATGATTGTATATGACAGTGAAAATGGGCATACCGAACGTCTCGCACGCTCGATTGCAGAAGGAGCACACCTTGAGCACACGGAAGTGTTGTTAAAGCATGTGAATGAGGCCGATGTGAATGAGCTAGTAAGTGTGGACGCGATCATATGGGGTTGCCCGGGGCATTTTGGTACGATCAGCAGCGGTCTGAAAAGCTGGATTGATAAGTTGGGATATCTGTGGGCGCAGGGCAAACTAGTGGATAAAATCGGCGCTGTGTTTTGCACAACCGCTACCGTTCATGGTGGATTGGAATCCACGCTTCTGAATTTGATTACTCCGATGCTTCATCAAGGCATGATTATTGTAGGACTGCCCGCCAATATTACGGAAAATGCGCTATACGGCTCCTATTACGGCGTAGGGATAACATGTCCGGTGGAGACAGACCCCAATGGACCACCTAATCTTCCAACGGGTGATGATCTTGCACTAGGTCGCTCTTTGGGCAAACGAGTCGCTGAGATAGCGGGACGGTACCGTAGCGCTGAAAGAGAATAGGAGGCCGCCGATGACCATTGCTTTTATCGTAGTAGCTGCGGTTGCCTTTATTTTTTTGCTCGTATTTAATACGAAGATGACGCGCAAATCCTCTCCCAAGACTCGCTCTACCGAAGAGGACTCACGGCAAAGAAGCAAACGTCCTTATCCTGTGCAGGTGGAGCCCGAGGCGCGTGAATGGAAAGATCCTACGCAAGAGATGCCTCCTAAGGATATCGACGTCAAAGAACATCATGCGGAGGAACAACATAAGGCGTCTGATATCCAGACGGATAAGAAGGTGGAAAAGGATCACGAGAATATCAAAGATGCTTATGGAGATCAGGATTATCGTGCGGCTTTACGTGGTTTTGCCAAAAAGGACGAAGAAATGGATGGACGGTCCCAAATATCCAATGGAGAGAAGGAGACTCACAAAAGTGAGGACGAGCAGTACCGTGAAGCACTGCGCTCCATGAACCAAAAAAAATGAGGTATCTCTATGTGAACATGCCAAAAAGGCTGCTTATCTGTCTGGATTACAGGCAGAAGGCAGCCTTTTTGTGTTGCACGGCTATAGCCATTCGGTTAGGCCAATCATGGTAATCAAGCCGAGAATAAAGGAGAATGTGGCGATCCGCTGGTTGCCATCCCCGTGACTCTCGGGAATCAGTTCCTTGTAGACGATAAACATCATGGCTCCGGCGGCAAAAGCAAGGCCGTAAGGTACCAGTCCGTTCACCCAGCTACTCAAATAAAAGCCGATCAGACTCGTAATGATTTCTACAGCTCCGGTGAGGGTGGCAATGCCCAAGGCCTTGAAACGGCCGATATTTTGATTCACAAGGAACAACGCTACGATAAAGCCTTCTGGGGCATTTTGCAGGCCGATAGAGAAGGCGATCAGATTGCCGAGATTTTGAGTTTCACTTGCATAGCTGACTCCAACAGAGAGTCCTTCCGGCAAATTGTGCAATGTAATAGCTGCGATAATGAGAAAAGATTTGGACTCCAGTTGAAAAGTCTTGGAATCCGGGTCCTCCAAATCCGCATGGGGAATGTACATTTCCATCACCAGTAATACGAGACAGCCGAGCAGGATTCCGGCAGTCAGCACGAACCAATTGGAATGCTGGATTGCTTCGGGAATGAGGTTATACACGGATGCAGAGGTCATAATTCCTGCAGCATAAGCCAACAGAACATCGCGAAGCCGATGCGTGATATTGCGCATAAACAGTATGGGCACGGCACCGAGTCCAGTGGACAGGGCAGAAATAAAGCTACCTACAAAAACGTCATTCATAATCGGGATAATCCCTCCATACCTGATTTATCTTTAAGCTTCGCTTCATGAAAACTTCATTTGACTGTTTACAGCTCTTTCCGCATAATGAAATTAGGATTTAGAATCAGTCTAAGTCATAAGAAGCTACAAAACAAGTGATTCGTTTTTGTAATATCCGGGTGTCCACATTTTGGGATAAGCTTCTGGCAGAATTACTTTTAGAAGTATATGCAGCTGCCCAGCGCCCGGTTCCGAAAACTCGTTATATAATACTTATGTTATTTTAGGAGGAATCAAGATATGTACAAGTCCATTATTATAGGTACCGGTCCTGCCGGTTTGACCGCTGCAATTTATCTGGCACGCGCTAACATGAGCCCACTGGTGATCGAAGGACCACAGCCAGGCGGACAATTAACTACGACTACGGAAGTCGAAAATTTCCCAGGTTTTCCTGAAGGAATCATGGGACCCGATTTGATGGATAATATGCGTAAGCAAGCGGAGCGTTTTGGCGCTGAATTCCGCACAGGCTGGGTAAACAAGGTAGACACAACTGCTCGTCCATTTACATTGGATGTAGAAGGTTTGGGTGAACTGGTTACCGATACACTTATTATTTCCACAGGGGCGACTGCCAAATATCTGGGTATTCCCGGTGAACAGGATAATATCGGACGTGGCGTAAGCACTTGCGCAACATGCGACGGCTTCTTTTTCCGTGGCAAAGAAATTGTTGTCATCGGCGGTGGAGACTCTGCCTTGGAAGAAGCAAATTTCCTGACTCGTTTTGCTTCCAAAGTAACGTTGGTGCATCGTCGTGAAGAAATGCGCGCCTCCAAAATTATGCAGGATCGTGCTCGTGCGAACAACAAAATTGAATGGGCGCTTAATCGTACTCCTGTAGAAGTGATTGCGGACGAGAACGGAGTAACTGGCTTGAAAGTACTGAATAATGCAACAGGCGAAGAGGAGATCATTACAGTTAGCGGCGTATTCGTGGCGATTGGTCATCATCCGAATACGGGCTTCCTCGAAGGACAAATTACAACGGATGCGAACGGTTATATCGTCGTAAATCCGGGTACTTCCGAAACAAACGTGCCTGGCGTATTCGCTTGTGGCGACGTACAGGATACACGCTACAGACAAGCAATTACCGCAGCAGGTAGTGGCTGCATGGCCGCTATGGACAGCGAGAAATACATCGAAAGCCTGGAGCACAGCGCACTGGCCCTGTAATGATCCTTGGAAACATGAATAAATATGATGTAACAAAATAAATGATGAGGTGATATTCATGGAAAAAGCAATAGTTTACACATCTACAAACTGCCCGCATTGCCGTCAAGTAAAAAGCTATTTGAGTGAAAAAGGCGTGGAGTACGAAGAACGCAACATTGAAACCAATGAAGCTTTTGCTCAAGAGGTTTGGGATATGGGCATTCGTGCCGTTCCATTGACTTTGATCGGGGAAGAACGTATTTCCGGTATGAACAAAACCAAGTTTGAAAAAGTGTTGAACGCTTAATCCAACCTAACAGCAGACGACGGTCCTATGATCGTTATATGGTTAAGAAAAGGCTCCTATCGCAGCTACATACTGCAATGGGGGCCTTTTTACTTATAAGGACACGCGTACACGCCCGAGAAAAGGAGCGGTTGCTGCATAGGCGGCGCCTAGCATCGTCGAACGGCTGCCAAGCGTGGAGAAACGAATCTGTAGTTGCCGACGGTGATAGGGCAGGGCACGTTCGTCAATCACATCACGCATACTTTGCTCCAACCACGGTCTGGCTTCCGCCAGTGGACCGCCAATGATAAGCATTCCGGGGTTGAGGCTATTCACAATGTTGGTAATACCCACACCCAAATATCGCCCAATATCATCAAGGACGCTTAATGTACTCGCCTCACCTTGCTGAGCAAACGGCAGTAATTCCGCTGTATTATGTGCAGGAAGTTTCAATGTGGATGCTACATACGCCTTCTCCGAAGCATACAGCTCCCAGCAACCGCGACTACCGCAGGAGCAGAGCCGTCCGTTCCAGTCAATGGTCATATGACCCGTCTCTCCGGCGTACCCCCAAGCTCCTTGATACGGTTTGCCGTCAATGATAATCCCGGCCCCGATCCCGGACCCTGCACTGATGTAGACCAGATCTCGCACCTGCTGTCGGTGATCGCCGTCCATACCATAGTACAATTCGCCCTGCGCGCCGACGTTGGCTTCGTTATCCACTACAACGGGCAAACCTAGCTCAGCCTCAAGCTGCTGCCGCAGCGGGACCTCTTCCCAGCCCAGATTGGGTGCGAACAAAACGGTTCCGGTTTCATCCACCATACCTGGTACCCCCAGCCCAATGCCGACGATACCATGAGGGGAGGGAGGAGTGACCTGCATGAGTTTCTGAACGAGCTTTCGAATCTGTTCCATGATAAAGGCAGGATCATGCTGGGTTAGAGAAAAGGTAAGCTCAGTTTCAATGGTACCTGCCAGATCGGTCAGAGCGCCCTTGATGTACTGTACACTCACCTCGATACCGAGTACAAAGCCTGCACGGCTGTTGAACAGCAGCATTAAAGGCTTACGCCCACCGCTGGATTCTCCTAATCCTGTCTCATACACCAATCCATCGGTAATGAGCTCTGCCACCAGATTGGAAACGGTAGCCTTGTTTAATCCAGTTTGACTGGATAACTGTGCCCGGGATAGCGGAGCATGAAGGCGAATACGCTCCAGCACAATGGATTTATTCAGCTTTTTGACAAGCGCCTGATCGCCAGTGACATTCATGGTTAATTCACTTCCTGTTGGTGTAATTCCTAATATTATATCATAAAAGTAAACTTAGTTTAAGCAATAGACAAAGTCTTTTGGCTGTGCTAGAATCGTTTTTGTAAACGTTTACTATAAAGGAGGAACTTATAATGGCTTATTTCGAACAGGTATCTAAAATTAACTTTGAGGGCAAGCAATCCGACAATCCTTTTGCGTTCAAATTTTATAATCCACAGGAAATTGTAGCGGGAAAAACGATGGAGGAGCATTTGCGTTTTAGCATGGCCTATTGGCATACACTGGTTGCAGGCGGCTCTGATCCTTTTGGTGTAGAAACAGCGGAACGTCCATGGTCCAAGTTTACCGGGCTGGATTTGGCGAAGGCACGGGTGGAAGCTGCCTTTGAACTGCTGGATAAGCTGAATTTACCTTATTTTGCTTTCCACGATGTGGATATTGCACCAGAAGGCGCGTCATTGAAGGAATTTTACAGCAATCTGGATACCATCGTGGATCTGATTGAGGAACATATGAAAGCTACAGGGAAAAAACTGCTGTGGAACACGGCGAACATGTTTAGCCATCCACGTTATTTGCATGGAGCTGCCTCGACTTGCAATGCAGATGTATACGCACACGCAGCTGCTCAGATTAAAAAAGGACTGGAAGTGGGCAAACGTCTGGGCGCAGATAACTATGTTTTCTGGGGAGGCCGTGAAGGCTACGAAACACTGCTGAACACGGATTTGAAGCTGGAGCAGGACAATTTGGGACGTATGTTCCATATGGCCGTAGACTATGCGCGTGAAATTGGCTTTGACGCTCAGTTCCTGATTGAGCCAAAACCGAAGGAGCCAACTAAGCATCAGTATGATTTTGATGCGGCAACGACGATTGCCTTCCTGCAAAAATATGATCTGGATCAGCATTTCAAGCTTAATCTGGAAGCTAATCATGCAACTTTGGCGGGACATACTTTTGACCATGAAGTACGTGTAGCACGGATTAACGGCATGCTGGGATCACTGGATGCAAATCAGGGAGATTTACTGCTGGGCTGGGATACGGACGAATTCCCGGTTGATCTGTATGATGCCACACTGACCATGTATGAAGTGCTGCAAAATGAAGGCTTGGGTCGTGGCGGTATCAACTTTGATGCCAAGGTACGCAGAGCATCGTTTGAGCCAGAAGACTTGTTCCTTGCGCACATCGCAGGTATGGATACGTATGCGAAGGGGCTGAAGGTAGCGGCCAAACTGATCGAGGATCGTGTGTTTGAGGACTTTATTGAGAAGCGCTACAGCAGCTTTAAAGAGGGTATTGGAGCAGACATCGTATCCGGAAAAGCAACGCTTGCTTCTCTGGCTGAATATGCTCTGGCGAACGAAACACCACGCAAAAACATATCCGGTCGCCAGGAATATCTGAAAGCAACATTAAATCAATACATTTTGGCTGACTAATAGCAGCTTATATAAAAAATAAGGGATACACGATAACAGGGAAGGAGGAATTCCAATGCAGGAGAAGCTAAATCAGGAGCAGGAGCGCTATGTCATCGGCGTAGACTTGGGTACCAGCGCGGTCAAAACGGTGCTGGTTAACCGCAAAGGGCAGGTGGCTTATGAAACCTCTCAGTCTTATCCGCTACATCAGCCGAAGGCAGGGTACAGCGAACAGCACCCTGAGGACTGGGTCAGTGGCACGTTAGCATCACTGAAACAGCTTATGGAGAAGGCCGGAATCGGCGGCACAGATGCCGTAGACGGTATTAGCTTTTCGGGACAGATGCACGGGCTTGTGCTGACTGACAAGGAAGGCCAAGTGCTGCGTCCGGCTATTCTGTGGAATGACACGCGCACAACAGCACAATGCCGTCGTATTGAAGAACAGCTCGGGTCGGAGCTGCTGAACATCGCACGTAATCGCGCGCTGGAAGGCTTCACGCTGCCCAAGCTGCTATGGGTGCAGGAGCATGAGCCAGACGTGCTGGCACGTGCGGCACATTTTATGCTACCCAAGGATTATGTGCGCTACTGTCTGACAGGAGAGCTGGCGACGGAGTATTCGGATGCGGCGGGCACGCTGCTGCTGGATATTGCGAACAAGCAGTGGAGCGAAGAGATCGCTGCCGCGTTTGATCTACCGTTGTCGCTGTTCCCGCCGCTGGTGGAATCCTTTGATCAGACGGGTACGCTATTGCCGGAGATTGCGGAGCAGAGTGGGCTTTCGCCTGAAACGAAGGTCTTTGCAGGTGGTGCGGACAACGCATGTGGCGCGATTGGTGCCGGCATTTTGAGTGAAGGCCGCACCCTGTGCAGCATCGGCACCTCAGGGGTCGTCCTTTCCTATGAGGAACGCAAGGATATTGATGTGCAGGGGCGGGCGCATTTTTTTAATCATAGTGAGCAGGATGCTTATTATATTATGGGGGTTACGCTCGCGGCCGGATACAGCTTGACCTGGTTTAAGGATACCTTTGCACCAGAGCATTCTTTTGATGCATTGTTGGCAGATGTGAACTCTATTGAGCCGGGCAGCCAAGGGCTGCTGTTCACGCCTTATATCGTTGGCGAACGTACACCTCATCCGGATGCAACCATTCGAGGCAGCTTTATCGGAATGGATGCGGGGCATAAGCTTGTGCATTTTACACGAGCGGTGCTGGAAGGAATAACGTTTTCGCTCAAGGAATCCATTGATATTCTCAGAGGAACGGGCAAAACGGTGAATGAAGTCATTTCTATCGGCGGCGGTGCACGTAATGAGGCATGGCTGCAAATGCAGGCAGATATTTTTAACGCGGATATCATCAAGCTGGAAAGCGAGCAGGGACCTGCTTTGGGGGCGGCCATGTTGGCTGCTTATGGTAGTGGCTGGTTCGAATCTCTGCAAGCGTGTGCTGAAGCTTTTCTGCGTGAAGCAGCGAGATATTCGCCGAGCCCGGAACGTGTGGCACAGTATGAAGGCCTATATGAGCTGTATCGTGAAGTTTACTTGCACACGCGAGAGCTAAATGAGCATTTGGCAGTATATCGCTGAACACGGTGAGCCTTAAGCGTAAATAAGAAGCGGCTTCGGGTGTAAGAAACCCCCGAAGCCGCTTTTTATGTGATGATGAGTTGGAATTAAATACTTTTCTTGATTTTCGCATAATCTTCATGCATAGAGCTCGCCGCACAACCCGGACATGACTTGCTCGACGAACACCCGGCACAGGCGCCTTGACGGCTTTTTCGCAAAAATCGTACCAGCACCCATGCACTATAACCGAGGATCGCCAATAAAATGATGATATTGATCATGGAATTCACTTCCTTTTATTTACTATAGGGCCTGACTTAACCCCAACCTAATAATCTGCCACATTGATAGATCAAGACGGCAATGATATATGCAACGGTCAAAGGATAGATCACAGAAAATGCGGTCCAACGCCACGAAAGAGTTTCTTTACGAATGACCGCCACCGTAGCCAGACACGGAACATACAACAGAATGAACACCATAAAGCTAAAAGAGGCAAGCGGTGTAAAGGCCTGTCTGACTTGTAGTTCAAGTCCCTGCATATCAGGAACGTGGTAAATAATATTCATCGTTGATACAACAACTTCCTTGGCCATAAAGCCTGTGAGCAGGGAAGCACCTGCTTGCCAGGTGCCAAAGCCGAGAGGGGCCAGTAATGGAGCGAACCAACCTCCAACGGTTGCAAGCAGGCTGTCATCCATTTCTGCCCCGAAGCCCTGCGGACCGAAATTGGACAAGAGCCAGATGCCAACGGAACCTGCAAGAATAATGGTTCCGGCTTTACGGACGAAGCCTTTGACCTTCTCCCATGTGCTGCGGAATAGTGTAAGAGCCTGCGGCACTCGATAAGGAGGAAGTTCCACGATAAAGAGGGAGGGCTCACCCGACAAAATGGATACTTTGGAAAAAATTTTGGCAAGTATAAGTGAAACGACGATTCCTAACACATACATCAGCATGATGATGCTTGCCGCATGTGTTGGGAAAAACACACCCGCAAACAACGCATATACCGGCAGGCGGGCCGAACACGACATGAAGGGTACCAGCAATGTTGTAATGAGACGTTCTCTGGGCTGTTCAATGGTGCGTGCCGCCATAATCGCAGGGACATTGCAGCCAAATCCGATGATGAAGGGAATGAAGCTTTTCCCGTTCAAGCCCACGGCTTGCATCAGGCGATCCATTAGTATCGTGACCCGTGCCATATACCCGGAGTCTTCAATCACTGAAATAATCAGAAATAAAATAGCAATTTGAGGCAGAAAAACAAGCACACCCCCGACTCCAGCCACGATGCCGTCTACGACTAGACTTTGCGTAAAAGCGGACGCGTTCAAGTGAACGAGCAACTCAGAAATCCAACTGCTGAGTGTCCCTGAAAAAAATCCATCCAGCATATCTGAAAGGATCGTACCCGCCCAATCGAAGGTGAACTTGAAGGTAGCGTACATCAGCAGCAAAAAGATCGGAATCCCAAGATACCGGTGAGTTAATAGGGCATCCAGCCTATCCGTCAGGCTGTGCGGTCTGAGTTTGGAGGTGTCGAGTGCCTTGGTGCACAGATCAGCAATCCATGTTGTTCGTACAGAACGAATATGCTGAGCAGGGGTGACGGCATGGCCTTCACCTAGAAGTTCTTCCTCGCAACGGTGGATGCGTGCAGTTACTTGTTCACGCTGTACCTCATTCGTCATCCATTTCATGACGACAGGATTGTTTTCCAGACATTGCAGTGCGGCCCACCGGAGTTGCGGTACAGATGCATTCGGCAGTAAGTTGCAAATATCATGAATAGCCGCTTCGACGGCAGGGCCGTAATCCAGTTGAAAAGTATTGGATGCATGTCTTACTTCTCGAAGAGAAGCGAGCATTTGCTTACTTCCACTACCTGTGCGCGCCACCATAGGAATGATGGGAACGTTCAATTGATCAGCCAACAATTCCTTGTTTACGCGAAGACCTGTGGCATCAGCTACGTCAGTCATATTTAAGCCAAGTACAAGGGGACGGCCATATTCCAGTAGTTGTATGGTCAGATAGAGATTACGCTGGAGCTGGGAGGCATCCACGATATTGATCAGGGCCGCAGGAGGTTCTTCCAGCAAATATCGGGTTGCGACACCTTCATCCAGCGAAAGAGGGAGTAAAGAATAGGCGCCCGGCAAATCCACCAATACGGCAGACTTGTCACGCAGGATTCCTGTTTTCTTTTCCACTGTGACGCCGGACCAGTTTCCTACTTCTGCATACGTACGAGTCAGCTTGTTGAATAATGAGGTTTTTCCTGTATTGGGATTGCCAAATAGAGCGATCATGTCCATGTCGGAACAACCTCCAGTTGTTTCACCTGATTTTGGCGGAGGCCGACCAGCTGGCCGTTGCATTCAATGACGATAGGACCGCCCAATAAACTAATTTTCTTTAACCGTATGATGGAACCTTCGTGGATGCCCATGTCTGTTAAGCGGCGGCGCAATGAGGGATGAAGAGAGTCAAGGGATTGCAAACGCACAGTCTGACCTAGTGGCGTACGA
The DNA here is from genome assembly GCF_058895805.1 of Paenibacillus sp. NMA1017. Lineage (NCBI taxonomy): Bacteria > Bacillati > Bacillota > Bacilli > Caryophanales > Paenibacillaceae > Paenibacillus > Paenibacillus sp. NMA1017. The sequence continues at coordinate 163,774 of NZ_JBZXYR010000009.1, forward strand.
AGGAGTGAGATACATTCTGGCATGGTGTTCAGCCTTTCTGATCTAGAATGAGAATCAATATCATTTACTTCCGATGCCAGTACCATATCATGAGGATACTTAGATTGCTGTGATAAAATTCTCTGTGAACGACATGTTTACCTCTTGCTCCCATCTGTTATATAGCCGAGTATGGTGTCACAACCTGTCTTGAACTGTCCCCTTAATCGTCTGCAACCGACAAAACTAGAGCGTTTGGGGCAACTGTTTTTATGGTAAGATATAGCTGTTTACAACTATGCTAAGAAGGGCAGGAACGCTCTGTATGAACAGAAAAATCGGGGTTAGGCTTGTAAAATGTCTGGTTGCGGGTGCAGCGCTGGCTGTGTTGCTGCCGCAAGCTGTGGAGTGGGGCAGCAATGTGTATGCGGCGTCGATCAAGCCGGCTTCATCCGTATCATCGCAGCAGCTTCAGAACAAGCTTTTACAGGCAATGGCTACGCGGAGTGAAACGCTGACCTTTACATATCAAGGGCGAGTGAACGGTCTCAAGCAGCAATTACAGACGGCCATCCAACAGGCTATGGAGAGCGATCCGTATGTGAATTATACGATCAAAAGCTACGCATTCAGCTATACAGGCACAACGACCTCCGCTCAGGTTACGATTCGTTTAAGCTACCGGGAGACGAAGGAACAGACAGCATATGTGGATAGCACAGTTAAAGCGGTGCTGGGGGATATTATTACGAAGGGAATGACGGATCATGAGAAGGTAAAGGCCATTCATGATTGGATCGTCGTTCGCCTGAAGTATGATGAAACACAGCAAAAGTACACAGCCTATGATGGTCTGAAAACGGGAAGCACGGTCTGTCAGGGTTATTCACTGCTGGCCTATAAAATGCTGGAACGTGCAGGCATTACGAACCGGATTGTGGAAGGAAGAGCAGGGGGCCAGCTGCATGCATGGAATCTGGTTTTATTAGATGGTCGATGGTATCACATGGATACGACATGGGATGATCCAACCCCGGATCGCGCGAACGAGGTAAGCACTTCATATTATCTGCTGACGGATACCGAAATGCGGCGGGATCACTCATGGGTTAAGCCGTATCCTCAGGCGAATACATCGTATCGGGAAACCTTATCAGCACTGGTAGCTGCCGGAGGATCCAAGGCTACTGTGTATCAAAAACTGTACAATATCCTCGAATATCCGCTGCAAGACGGCAAGGGTCTGGTTAAAACATCCGCCGACATTAAGGAACAGGTGCGTAAGATTGTAAATAAGGGAGGGACGACACTTACCTTTGCCTATCAGGGAACGGAGCGAAGTCTCAAGGAGGATTTACAATCCTTATATCAACTCGGTTTGAAATCCATTTCCTATCAGATTACGGATCTGGGAAGTACCGGTAATCTTCGTGTAACCCTGAAATGGACCTAATCATCTTGCTGTAAAAAGCTACATTAACAAAGGAGTATTTTATTTATATGCACAAGCGTTCCTTTACCTATTTGCTTGGCACGCAGACTATGTCTAATGCGGCCGACATTCTTTACATTATGGCACTTGTGTCTCTGGTTTTTCATGAAACGGACTCCATTTTCTCTTCGGTGCTCGTTCCGTTGCTGCGAATGGGAGCACAGATGATCAGCGGCTTTTTAGCACCGCTCATTTTGGCCCGATTCCAGCTTCCTTTTATTTTATTCGTTTCCCAGTTCGGACAACTGGCTTTCTTCGCTGTTCTGCTGGGCCACTTGTGGTCAGCGGGCTCGGAGCCGACATGGGTGATTGTGTTTACGTTGGTGGCAGCCATGTCCTTTCTGGACGGATGGACCACGCCTGCGCGTAATGCGCTGATTCCCCGCCTTGCGTCCGGGGAAGGACTCATGCGGGCAAACAGTCTGGTATCGGTCAGCGATCAGACGGTGCAATTAGCAGGGTGGGGGCTTAGTGGTGTGCTCGTAGCCATGCTAGGCTCGGAAAAAACACTGCTGGTGGCTGGCGGACTCTATATGGTAGCAATGATCTTCACCAGCTTGATTCGAGATCCACTAGAGGGCAAAGCCCATTATTTGCTGCAACCTGGAACAAGGGTGCGAGGTGGAGATGTTTCGGTTTCCGAAGCTGGTACTGAGCCCGGGCAAGGGCATCATGACTTGCCTCCTGCACAGTTGGAAGATCCACTCTATGGCCCGGAATCAGAGAGCCCCGCACTACCTCCCAAACGTAAAAAGGAAATACTCCGTGAAGGCTGGAGCCTCATCGGAGCCAGTCGCAGACTGAAAGCTCTTATTTTTATGGATATGATTGACCTTCTAGGGGGTTCGGTTTGGGTAGGCGCGTTCACGCTTGCTTTCGCTCAGCAGGTCTTGCACAAGAGCGAGGCATGGTGGGGATACATCAATGCAGCGTATTTTGCAGGAGCGATTGGCGGCGGCATCGTTGTCCTCGCCTGCGTCAAGCATTTGCAGCGCAGACTGCTGCCCGCCATGTTGGCGGGGATGGCAGGTTATGGGCTGCTGACAGCATGGTATGCACTGAACACATTACCGCCGCTGACGCTGCTTATCGTGTTGTTGATGGGACTACCTGCGGAAATGTCCGTCGTATCCCGCCGCACGATGATGCAAATGAGTGTGTCCGTACATGATTTGCCTAAGGTGCTGTCTGCCCAGGCCACACTGACAAGTTTGACCTTTTGTATTTCACTCCTGTTAATGGGCTGGATTGCAGATCATCTGGGCATCGTTAATTTGTACTTGTTTTCTGCAGTGCTGACGCTGATTGCTGTTATATACGGCATTTTTAGTCGTCGTGCCTTATCCATGTCTTTGTCAGCTTCATTGGAACCTTCCTCCAAATAAACAGAAAAAGCCCGTCTCCGGGCATATACAGGTGAAATGCGGATAAACGGTCTTGAACCAGGTTTACCAGCGTGTTTTCCCTGATATGTGGCGACGGGCTTTTTTACTGTTTTCTATTATTTATCCGAAGAAGCATCCGGGCTCAAATCACATTCTTTTAATGGAACGATTTTAGTACGTTTGGTCCATTTGTAGCCGAGCCACAGCAGAAGGAACAGCGGCACACTCATGTACGTAGCGATCATCGTTTTCCAGTCAATCTCCTGTCCGGTGAAGGCATCCGCCCCTTGCCCGATAATGACAATGATACACAGAGCGAAGGCGAACAACGGGCCAAATGGGAACCAACGGGCTTTGTATGGAAGCTCACTCAGACTGTGACCCTGTGCAGTAAAGGCACGGCGGAAACGATAATGGCTGACTGCAATCCCGACCCACGTAATAAATCCGCACATTCCAGAAGCATTCAGCAGCCAGTTATAGACTACACCGTCTCCATACAGGGAGGCGAGAAAGGCTAGCATACCGACAGCGGTCGTGATCAGCAGCGCGTTCATAGGAATGCCACGTCTATTGATACGTCCGAGGAAACGTGGGGCTTTACCTTCGCGTGCCAAAGCGTACAGTACCCGAGTGGCCGCGTACATACCTGAGTTACCTGCCGACAATACGGAAGTCAAAATAACGGCGTTCATAACAGAAGCAGCAATCGCAAGCCCTGCTTTTTCAAATACGAGCGTGAACGGGCTGACCCCGATGTCACTGATATCTCCCCGCAGCAGATTCGGATTGGTGTACGGAATGATCAATCCAATCACGAGAATCGCGAGAATATAAAAGAACAGGATGCGCCAAAAGATTTGACGGATGGCGCGCGGCACATTTTCACGCGGATTTTCGCTCTCACCAGCGGCTACCCCAATCAGCTCCGTTCCCTGAAAGGAAAAGCCCGCTGCCATGAATACGCCCAATACAGCAAAGAATCCGCCATGGAACGGGGCGTCTCCTACCGTGAAGTTGGCAAAGCCGACCGCAGGGCCACCCATAATGCCGAAGATCATCAGCACACCTACGGTCAAAAAGATGACCACGGTCACAATTTTAATCATGGCGAACCAGTATTCAGACTCACCGTAGCCTTTGACTGTCAACGCGTTCAGCGCGAAGATTACGGCTAGGAATAACAGACTCCACCAGGCAGAGTGGCTTTCCGGGAACCAATATTTGATGAGCACGGTCGCTGCTGCTAATTCGGCAGCAATCGTCACCGCCCAGTTGTACCAGAAGTTCCAGCCCATGGCGAAACCAAAAGCTGGATCGACGAAGCGACCTGCATAGGTGTTAAAAGAGCCGGATTCAGGCATAAATGTAGCCAACTCACCGAGGCTGGTCATAAGGAAGTAGACCATGAGGCCAACTGCTGCATAAGCCAGCAGGGCACCACCGGGTCCAGCTTCGGCAACCGCGCCTCCACTGGCGAGGAACAGGCCTGTTCCGATAGAGCCGCCGAGGGCGATCATCGTCATATGGCGGGCTTTGAGACTTTTACGCAAGGTTGCGTCAGGTGTTGCTTTGTGTTGCACGTTCAAACACTCCTTCATGAAATTGTATTTCATGTCAGGGCAAGAGCCAGAAGGAGGGGGAGTATATAAATCAAAAAACCGCAGGGAATACGCCTGCGGTTTTGTCTATGCATTCCGCACCATACCTTCTTCTATAACAAGATAGCTCAACACACGTGTCTGTGTTAGGACAGCGTGTGACAGTTCTGCTCCTTTCGGTTAGCAGCCCCAGCATTCGGAGTATTTACAAAGAGTCAGCTCCGCATACTTCGGCGGGTGTACCTTTCTACTGGAATCTCAGACGGCTCTTGGCGTCTCCTCCGGTGTACTGATTACATCCGCGACCTCTACCTCATCATAAAACAGGGTTGATGAGGTGTATGACATGATATTTTATTGTATAGCGAACTACAGTATATCGTACCTGTACATCTTATGACAATCGACAATTTTTTGAAAATCACTCGTAGAATCTTAAATTAAGAGTTCCGCTTGGCCATCTGCTGCCAAACTGTGCCCGCGGCTTGTTCGCCTGATTCGATGCGTTCCAGCGCCATTTTAGCCTGCAGACTGACCTCGAATTCGGGATCATCGACCGCCTTCTCCAGCGCATCACGAGCATCCTCGGTCCCTACCTCGTATAAAAAACGTGCCGCCCGCCAGCGCACTAACTTGCTGCTATCCGACAGGGCTCCGATCATTGCGCTGGTAGCGACCGGGTCGCCGATGTCCGACAACGTGTCGCCTGCAGTGCGGCGTACTGCCGCTGAAGGATCGCGCAGCGCCTCGGCAAGTAGATCCATCGCCTCTGGTGAGCGAATATCGCCCAGATAGACGACGCCCAGCCGCCGCAGCTGCATTTTGTCGTCATGCAGCGCTTGCCGGATAAGCGGCAAATGCTCAGGCGTCGGCTCCAGCCGATCCAGCGCAGCGTAGCGTGTGCGCCAATCCTCGTGCTGCAGGGCCTGCTCCAGCTCGGCATCGCTCCACTCGCGGCGTTCCTCCACGAATTCGCTGTTGTTTGCGCCATGGGCAATCGCCTGTTGGATAATCTGCTCCAGCCGCTCTTGCGGAAAGGCTGCCTCCAGTTCCTGCTCAACCTCGCGCGCAATGTCCGGCAGCTCACCGTAGCGGACGCCGTAATCACTCAGCTTGCGTTCCTTAATCAGCGTTGCACTCGCTACACGGGTAACGGCTTGCACAAAGCGATCGGACAAGGAAATTCGTTCCTCCTGCTGCCCCGCCTTGACTCGAATTTGCATAGGAAGGCCGCGAAAAAATTGCACAAAAACCTGTGCTTCGCCAAATGCTTCTCCAGAGGTTTCCTCTGGCAAATCCCAATTGGCGTCAGCACCTTCCTCGCCTAGCCGATCACGGACTTGACCCAGAATGGTGGACCAATCTGCATTCCCTTTGCGGTCAAGGGCTACAAAGTCGGTCGTGTGAAACACGCTTTTGACCCCTTCAATGCCCAGCATGCGCCGGATAAATGGGGGAGCGGAACGCTCATTGTCTCGTGTATATGTTCTGCGGATACCCGCTTCCAGTTGCTCATCCAGATGTAGCATCATGGTGTTCGGACTGGGAGTAGGCTCGATAGATGTTATTTTCATAGCTCAGTACAGCCTCCTGTTCAAAAGTTCTCCATATATAGCTTATCTGTATTGTAACTCATTCTGCGAATGTCTCCAAAGAGAAGTTCGCATTTGTGAGAAAAACACAATGACATATCTCACACTAATTCATGTAAACATGTCTGATGAATATGGAGGTTTTTTTATTAAAAAAAGGATGCTATATAAGCCGAAATCGAAAAATTAACATGAAAACGGAGTAGGCAGAATGGTGCTGTACTATGCATTCCGCTTTAGCGGATCGTTCTGCTGTCGGCGAATGAGCAGGGAGGCGATAAAGCCTAGAGACAGAACAGCTGCCAGCAGCATAAATGTAGTTGTCTGATTGCCGCCATTTCCCATCAAACGAATGGAAAGCGTAGGGGCTAGACTCGTACCGGCAAACAGGACGAAGGTATACAGTGAGACGGCTATAGCCCTGGCTGCACCGCCGAGCTGGCCGACGATTGCTATAAGTGAAGGAACACTCAGGGCAATGCCGCTGACAAAACATACACTCCATACTACGATAGCTATCAGAGAATGCGTCATTCCCATCAGCGCCAAACTCAGAATGGAAAGAATAAGAGCTGTACGTAATATAAGGTGCACACCGTATTTCTGGGCTAGCTTTCCGGCGAATGGTGAAAGGAGCATGCCGATGATACCAGCGGATCTGACATAAAGCATCTGTCGGCTATTTAGGCCAAATTCAGGGCCGCCAAGATAGCTACCCAAAACCGTATACATGCTCACAAAGGACATCAGGAGAACAAAAGCGACCGTGTAGGTTAACCATAAAGGATACGAGCGCAGGACGGTCCCTAATTGACTGAAAGCTGCCCAAATGCGAACACCTCGTTGAGGGGAAGGGGTTTTAGGTAGGAAAAAAAGGACGATTAGGAAGGTAATTGCATACAAAACGCCTAGCATCCGAAATACCATATTCCATCCCATTTGTTCGCTGATGACAATACTAAATACCTGTCCAGCAATACCCGCTACTAGAAAACCGGTGCTGATAAAGCCGATAGCTGTTACCCGTTTTTCGGCCGGAAACATATCGACGGCGTATGCGAGAGCAACGGGGGAAAAGGTGGCTGCCGCAAAGCCTTGAAGCAAGCGTAGTATAACTAATACAGAATATTGACTGGTTAAGCTGATGGATAACGAAATAATCGTTAATGCGAGCAGTCCGATGACGATAACCTGCTTTCGTCCAAAGCGGTCAGACAATCCGCCATAAACAAGACATCCCGCCGCAAAGCCTAAGGAAAAGATACTGCCCGGTAGGGCTGCTTCAGCAAGCGTTTTTCCAAACACTTTAGCAAAAAGAGGGACCAAAGGGATCGTTACATACAGGCTGGACATAATGGCAACCGCTGACCAGCATAGGATTACAGTCATCCATGCATAAGGGAGAGCCACATTTCCTTTCTGTATAACGGTATGACGGGTTCGTAATTTACTCATCAATTAAACACTCCTTAATCATAAAGTAAGCAACTTGTTAATACAAACAATTAAATATATTAGATAACCTAATTATATGCTTAAAAAAAATTATCTACCCACCCCCAGTCTGCCTTCCATATGATGATGGATTTTTTCTATAATCCGCGAAAAAACGACCTGCTCCTCAGGCTCCAAAATACTCGCTAGGGAAGCACAGGAAGACCAAAAAACAGGGAGCACCTGCTGTACAAGATGAGAACCCGCTTCTGTAATGCGTACATGAATTTTGCGTCGATCTGTAGAATTATGTTCTCTGATAATCCATCCTCGTTGCTCTGTCCAGTCCAGGAGGGATGTAACAGATGCACGCCGGATTCCTAGACGGTCGGCAATCATAGAGGGGCTCATCTGAGCCTGAGATTGGTGCAGTGTCAACAGCAACAACAGATCTAGCTTACTCTCTGTGAGGCCGTAAGCAGATAGATCTAGATCGATCGCGTCGAGCACGTTATCGCTCGTCCATAGCAAGAAGAGACCCATGCGGGCAAGTTGTCGGTCCGTTCCTGCAAGGGCGGTTTGATCCATTAACTCCAGATAAGGTTCTGGACCCAGACGGGGAAGAGGTTGCTGGACGGTGTCCCGCTTACTTTGTTTTGGCGGCATACGTTCACTCTTTTCATATAATTAGGTTATCTAACTATATATCAATATAGCGTATTGAAATGCATAAAACAATATCTAAAAAGAAATACTGCTACATTCAATGTAGAAGCAGGGTTAAAACTCGGTAGAATGAACCAAACTGTGAATAGGTTACCAAAATGCGCCAATAGATAAGTGAAGGAGGCGTTCCTATGTTCCGCAAGCAGGAAAGAACGCTCATTATTGTATGTATAGTAATTGCGGCCATTATGCTATATGCCGTAATTAAAAGCATAGCTCGCTTGACTCCTTAGTTGGTAATCCAGAGTGATCCACGAAGTTTAAAATGTGAAATGAAGGAGTGAAACCCATTTGTCTTCACTGGACCCTGTATTGCTAAGCCGGATGCTGACCGGAATTACCCTGTTTGTTCATATCGTATTTGCATCTATCGGCGTTGGCGTCCCCTTAATGATTGCACTAGCAGAATGGCGAGGACTGCGAACCGGTGATCCGCATTATACCCTGCTGGCCCGACGGTGGGCGCGAGGTTTTGTTATTACCGTTGCCGTGGGTGTCGTTACAGGCACCGCCATTGGTTTGCAGCTCAGTTTGCTTTGGCCCACCTTTATGCGGGTGGCTGGACAAGCGATTGCGCTGCCCCTGTTTTTGGAGACGTTTGCTTTTTTCATCGAAGCTATATTCCTGGGCATCTATTTGTATACCTGGGATCGGTTTAAAAGTAAATATTTTCACCTGATGCTGCTCATCCCGGTAGCGATTGCCTCATCTGCATCAGCGGTTTTTATTACGACTGTGAACTCGTTCATGAACCAACCTCAAGGCTTTACACTCAGAAATGGAGTCATGACTGATATTCATCCCATTCAGGCCATGCTAAATCCGGCCACCCCGACCAAAGTTTCTCATGTACTGGCTTCTTCGTATACATTGAGCGCTGGGGTGCTGATGGGACTGGCTGCTTACAGTATGCTGCGGGGGCGTAATCACCCTTATTTCAAAAAGGCGCTGAAGCTGACTGCCACCTGTACCATTGTGTTTGCCATCAGTACAGTGATGATTGGAGATGCATCCGGTAAATTTCTGGCCAAATATCAGCCAGAGAAGCTGGCCGCCGCCGAATGGCATTTTGATACGATGACGCACGCGCCCTTCGTATATGGCGGATACATGGATAAGAACGGTGAAATCAAGTATGCGCTGAAAGTGCCTTATGCACTTAGTGTGTTGGCTGGTAATTTGCCCAGTACGGAGGTTAAGGGGTTAAATGACTATCCGGTGGAGGAGCGTCCGCCGCTGTCTATTCATTATATGTTTGACCTCAAAATCACCACAGGGGTGCTGATTCTCGTCATCCCACTGCTGTATCTGATCCGTAAGCGTTTGCCAGGTCGCAAACCATACCCCAGATGGCTGCTGTTGGCGCTCATTCTGGTGGGGCCGATGGCGATGGTAGCTATTGAGCTCGGATGGATGTTCGCTGAGGTCGGTAGACAGCCGTGGATTTTACGCGGATATATGAAGGTGTCCGAAGCAGCAACCACTTCTACGAGTGTCGGGTGGATGCTGGTGTTGTTTGTTATTTTGTATCTGGTGTTGTGTTTCTCGGCCATTAAGGTACTTAGCAAGCTATTCCGCAATAAGGATGCGGTGGAAGAGATAAGACAACTCGGCCTGGAAGGGGCTGATGGCAAGTGAGCTATGAAATTGTAGGTATCGCCATTTTGTGGACGTTCCTGTTCGGATATTTGCTTGTGGCATCCATTGATTTTGGTGCAGGTTTTTTCAGCTTTTACAGTGTGTTAACAGGCCACCAGAACAAAATCCACAATATCATTCAACGGTATCTATCCCCGGTGTGGGAGGTAACAAACGTATTTCTCATCTTTTTTGTGGTGGGATTAAACGGGTTCTTCCCGGATGCGGCATATTACTATGGTACGGCGTTACTCGTTCCCGGCAGCATTGCGATTGTACTTCTTGCCATCCGGGGAGTGTATTATGCATACAATACGTATGGGCATTCCGGTACAAATAATATCGTCTACATGGCGCTGTACGGTGCGACAGGGTTGCTGATTCCAGCGGCACTGTCGACGGTCCTCGCTATATCGGAAGGCGGCATTATTGTGGAGAACAGCACAGGTGTTCATCTGCAATGGGGGCAGCTATTAAGTAATCCCTATACGTGGGCGGTTATTTTACTGGCGCTGGTGAGTGTGTTGTATATCTCGGCGATGTTTCTGTCCTTTTATGCCAAGAGGGCGGGAGATAAGGTCGCTTTTGAAATCGTACGGGGATATGCACTGCTTTGGAGCGGCCCAACGATTGTTGCGAGTCTGCTCGCATTTTTTCAGATTAACAAACAAAATCCAGATCATTTTACCAATATGCTGAACATAGCCTGGATGTTTGTTGCATCCTTCATATGCTTTGCGGGAGCAGTTTATCTGCTATGGCAGCGGCGGCATCTGGGGGGGGCATTCATATTGGTGATGCTGCAATTTGCATTTGCCTGGTATGGCTACGGCCGCTCGCATCTCCCGTATGTTCTGTATCCCTACATTAATGTCTACGACAGCTTTACAAATTCTACGATGGCGTATGCGTTGATTACGGCGTTTGTTGCGGGTCTGCTGGTGCTGATCCCTTCGCTGATCCTGATATTAAGATTGTTTCTGTTCGATGCAAAATATGTGCGCGGACATGAAGGGAAGAAAGGGTGAGTTAGAGTGGCTGCTTTCGAGCATTTTACGATTATGTACGAGTCACCTATCATTATTGTCGTGGCGATTGTGTTTTTGTTTATTTATTCGGCACGCTTTAAAAATCCACAAGACTGACAACAACAGGTGGAACAGGCCTTCCTGATTGATCCGGGAGGGCTGTTTTTGCTGTATTATCGCAGAATTTCCTTTACAGACGTGATTGAATTATACTTTACATAGATCAGGATGTTGCATCATTTTATGTTCACACTCGAATGACAATATATAGTTAAATTGAACCGCTGCGTTTTTCGGAGAACGGGTTCATCAGGGAGGGAGCTGCATCATGCCCAAAGTTCGTTTTAACAATATGGATCATGTAAATACTGATAAAACCATTAAGCAATTCAGACAATGGCGGCAAGAGCGACGCAGCAAAATAAAGGATTATACGTTCGTTGTGCCCAACCATCCCCCGGAGCTGGAGTTTCTGCATAGCAATCGGGAGATGGCGACAGCCACCTGGGTGGGACATTCCACCTTTTTCATCCAGTATCTTGGGCTGAATATCGTCACCGATCCGGTGTGGGCAGAGCGTATGGCTTTTGATAAAAGGTTGGCCCCGCCCGGCATTCGCATCCAGGATGTACCACCACTGGACATCATTCTGCTGTCTCATTCACACTATGATCATTTACATTTAGAATCCTTACGGAAATTATATCGTGCAGATACGCTGATGCTTGTACCCTCGGGGTTAAAGGCGAAAATGATCCGCAAAGGTTTTCGTAACTGTCATGAGCTGCAATGGTGGGAGCATTTTACGGTAGGAGGGGTACGGTTTACGTTTGTTCCAGCCCAGCATTGGACACGACGCACGCCGTTTGATACCAACACTTCGCATTGGGGTGGATACGTTCTGCAAAATGAGCAGCAGGTGATTGGCTCTGCCACGTCCGTCACGAAATCTCATCCTGATTCGAATACAGATTCAGAGCATACACCGACGTTGTATTTTGTGGGGGACACTGGATATTTTCGTGGGTTTAAGGAGATTGGCGAGCGCTTTGCCATTGACCTGACCTTTATGCCGATTGGCGCATATGAACCGGAATGGTTCATGACCTCGCAGCACGTGACACCGGAGGAGGCATTGCAAGGGTTTGTAGATTGCGGTGCAGATCAGATGATTCCGATGCACTACGGAGCTTTCAAGCTGGCGGATGATACGCCAAGAGAGGCGCTGGATCGTCTCGAAGCGGAGCGGGAGCGCATGGGTATTGCGAAGGAACGCATTCATGTACTAGGGCACGGAGAGACGCTGAAAATTAGGCGCCGCTGCTCAACTACAGTCTGAGGGATTCGACATAATCCTTATATAAGAGGATTTTGCAAAAATCCAATAAGTGACTTCCAATGAATAAGATATAGATCGAAATGGTTTAGTTCGTCTATATCTTGCACTTCGGAGCGACTGGAATCGAATTTTGCAAAATCCTGATAAACAAAGCGACTCTGCGGACAATTGATGTTGTCTGCGGAGTCGCTTTGTTTGTTTTTAGGCTGTGATGCAAAAGATTAAACGGCTTCCGTATCACTCGCCAAAGAGGAGTCGATTGCGATGGGATGACGAACGATTTTAACTTCATAGAACGTGATTTTATTTTCAATAATATAGTCCGGAATTTGACGGTGGCTATGGGATTCGCGGAAAGCTTCGCTTTTCGTCCAGCCTTGGAAATTCTCTTTTTCTTTCCAGCGTGTACTGATCGTTACTTCCTCATAATCCTCCGTGTTTTCAGTCAGCAGCACTTCCAGACCGAGAAATCCCTCCATTTTTTCAACTTTTCCTTCTTTGTTAAATCTTTCGATGAGTAGATGTGCATTGCCCGGTGTGATTTTAGATGTGTTTGTAACGATAACCATATTAAATTCCTCCTGAATGATGTGGTATGGTCGGTATAATAACCGGATAGCCATCCTCAAATTTGATGGTAGCGTTCATTTCATAAATGTCGCGAAGAAAGGCAGGCGTCAAAATCTCACGGGGTTCGCCGACAACGGCGATTCGTCCCTTTTTAAGCGCAATCATATGATGACAATAGGCCGCAGCTTGCTGCAAATCATGCAGTACCATAACAATCGTCAAGCCGGACTCGTGATTGATACGCCGCAGCATATCCATAACTTCAAATTGGTGGGCGATATCCAGAAAAGTAGTCGGTTCATCGAGCAAAAGAATACCTGTTTGTTGGGCCAAAGCCATTGCAATACGCGCTTTTTGTTGTTCACCTCCTGATAGAGTATGGAACATTCGATCTGCATAGGGCTTGATGCCCGTGATCTTCATGACATGGTCTACGATTTGCTGGTCCTGTCCGGTATGGCGTACCCTCAAGCCCTTGGCATGAGGAGATCTTCCGTAAGCGACCAGCTCGCGGACCGTCAATAACGGCAGCATATCCTTCATTTGCGGTAGCATTGTAATCGTCTGGGCAAAATCACGCCGCTTGTATTCCTGCACAGGCTTGCCCAGTACGGAAACCTGACCCTGATCCTGCTTGAGCAGCCGGGTCATAATCCGCAAAAGCGTGGACTTGCCCGAACCGTTTGGTCCGACGATCGCGGTGAGCTGACCAGCGGGCAAGGTGATATTCACATCATCCAGCTGGAAATACCCACGTTTTAAGGAGATATGCTCCCCCTGAATGGCCGTCATCCGAAACTCCCCCGTTTCTTGAGCAGGATTAAGAAGAACGGTGCCCCGATGACGGCCAGCAAAATACCTACAGGCAGTTCAATCGGGTCAAACCAGGATCGTGCCACCGTATCTGCCAGGACAACCAGCGTTCCGCCGCCCACAATGGAAAGGGGGAGGAGGAAACGATAATCTTCCCCGATTAGCAGCCGTATGACATGGGGGACGACCAGTCCTACAAAGCCGATCAGTCCGGCTACACTGACCGCCGTACCGGCGAGCAGGGCAGACAGCAGGATAATGAGCATACGTTGAAGCTCTACTCGCTGGCCAAGCAGCTGTGCTGAATCGTCGCCCAGCAGCAGTAAATTAGCAGGTTTAATCGCAAACAGAGAGGCGATTAATCCAATGATGGCGTAAGGCGCCATAAACTCTAGATGATGCCAGCTTCGTCCGTTTAACCCGCCGGATAGCCAAGGAAGTACGGCCTGTACGCGGTCGCTGTACATGACCATTACGCCGTTGGTGAGTGCGCCCAGAAGCGCGTTGATCGCAACGCCAGCCAGCACAATTTTGACAGGAGAAGCCCCTCGGTCCCAAGCCAGCAGATAAATGACGATTGCACTCAGAAAGGCTCCCAAAAAGGCGGTTATCGGAAGGAGGTAGCTGAGCTGTGGAAGCATCACCATCGTAATGACGGCGGCAAGTCCACCTCCAGCCGATACACCAATAATGCCAGGGTCAGCCAATGGATTTTTCATGACACCTTGAAGAAGTGCTCCAGAAGCTGCGAGACAAGCTCCCACCAGTAAACCTACTAATACTCTAGGTAGCCGGAGATCCATCAGGATCGTGCGATAGGTAGATTCATCATTATGTAGCAAAACATGATTGATTTCTTGAAGTGGAATCGACACCGAACCGTAGGCCAGACCGTACACAGAGACGGCCAGCAGTAGAATCGGGAGGGTAATCCAGGCGATGGTGCGTCTTCTGGCGCGCTGTAGTTTGTTCATCTCCATCGCCTATTTCGCCGGATACAGCTTTTGATGCATCAAATCCAGCGCTTTAGTGACCCGTGTCCCCGGATTCGTACCGAACAGATCTGAAGGTAAAACCTCGACCTGATTGTTTTTGACTGCTCGGATTCCGTTCCAGGCTGCATTTTCCTGCATTTCTTTTATAAATGCAGCTTTAACATCTTCCGTATTGCCATGAGTCATGATGAAGATGTAGTCAGGGTCAGCCTGTATGATGCGTTCTGTGTTCAGCTGCGCATATTGCGGGAAGTTTTGCAGGCCCGGGAAATCAGCGGCGATGTTAGAGCCACCCGCAGCTTCCAGAATGTTTCCGCTTAGTGAATTCGGCAGTGCCGCCATGTACGTGGCCGGGGCTCCGTAGACCAGCAACACCTTCGGTTTAGAGGCAGAAGCGGTTTCCTTTTGCAACTTGGCTACTTGTTGGTCAATTTGCTGGTTTAGCTTCACGGCCTGAGCCTGCTTTTGCAGTAATTGTCCGAACAGCGTAATTTGCGACTGAATATCGTGAACTGAATTGGCTCCCGTCAGCAATAACTGTGAACCGACTCCTTCAATAGCTGGAATGTCTTTTTCATTCATAGGATAGTTGCCTAGCACGACATCCGGTTTGAGCATCGTAATTTTCTCCAAATCGACTTCATGAGTGGAGCCTACTTGCTGAACGTTCTCAGCAGCAGGTACGACGGAAGGTCCATTGGAGGTGGGCTTGCCCACAGCAGTTCCACCCAATGCGTATATAATATCCAGATCGCCATTACTAAGCGCAATGATATGTTGAGGGACCTTTTGAAACGCCAACGTCCGTTTTGAAAAATCAGTAACTTGAATCGCCGCACTGCTTGTCGCGCCAGAAGTGGCAGATACGGATGCACTGGTTGGTTTGTGATCTGCGGTCGAGGCACCATTACTACATCCGGTAACTGCCAATAAAAGCGCTGCGGACGACCACAACACATAAGATTTCATGTTATTCCTCCTGCAATTTTTAAGTTAAACAATAATGATAATCATTTTCATTTATGTATAAGAGAATGATAATGAATATCACTGGGGATTGTCAATTGAAAAAAGCAAATTTTTAAATAAATTTTGAACTAAAAATAAGAGGTAGCTATTCTACTTATAGAAGAAGGAACCACAAATTTTTCTTAAAAAATAGCATATATCAAGGGGTTATGTACATGCAAATACATATTGACATTTTCGAAAAGTGTAAGATATATTGGTGATGGGTTTACTTTATTTTGCGAAATTCTGGAATGGAAAGGTGGGAAGACACAGCTCAAAAAGAGCTATTTTTTTTAATTATCAATTGAGAATGATAATCAATTACTTATATTCTCGTGGGGAGGGACTGCTGTCAAAATGAAGAAGGGGTATTCTGCAATTATTGCTGTGTTTCTGCTGGTGAGTGTGCTGAGCTTTTGGCCAACTTCGTCATCTGTAGGAGCCGCTGCGGCTTCTCCAAAATTGGCGGATGGTACATACACGCTCAAATACAATATCCTCAAGGCAGAAAATGATTCGGTGTCCATGGCTAATGATTATTTTGAAAAACCAGCTAAGTTGTATGTGAAAAAAGGTCAAATGACCATGCAAATTAAACTGAATCATAGCGAATGGACAACCGGGTTTAAAGTAGATTACAAAGGCAAAATCATCGATACCAAGGTCATCCATAAGGATGCCAAAACCGATACCCGCACCGTACAATTTCCAATTACGAGTGTGAACAGCCCGCTAATCTCTAAAATCCATGTTACTGTCCCTGCGTATAACTACGATCATGACTATACGATCCGCTTCGCTTTTGATTCCAAAAGTGTCAAAAAAGTAGCAGCCGTACAGTCAGCAAAATCAACTAAATCTTCCAAGAAGTAAATTCAAGCCATCTCTATCGTTCATAAAATCAACATAAATTCAAGCATAAAAAATGGAGGAGTGTGTGTAGATATGAATATGGTAATGAATCGCTTTGAGCAATTTTCTTTTAAGAAGGTATTCGTAGCATTGATCATGACAGCGCTTGTTTTTGCACTTGTTGCTCCATTCTCAGCTAAAGCGGCAGCAGTAGACGGCACGTACAACGTAGACTACACCGTTCTGAAGGATCAAACCAATGAGACTTCTCGATTGGATAGCTACCTGACGAAGCCTGCTCAGGTTACGGTAGCTAACGGCAAAAATGTCGTTCGTCTGACTGTGAAAAGCAGCAATCTGATTACAACGTTCAAAGTAGAGCAAAATGGCGTACTGCAAGATGCAACTGTAGTAAGCACAGATACTGCGAACAACACTCGTGTAGTGGAATTCGAAGTTGCTGATCTGAATGCAAAAGTGAATGCTTACGCTGAGATCACCATTCCAGTAATCGGCTACACAGGCAAGTATGATGTACAACTGCAATTCGACGAAATCTAATCCAAAATAAAACGTAAAAGGAGATTAAGAACATGAACATGATTATGAATCGTATGGAAAAATTGTCTTTGAAAAAAGTAATGCTTACTGTATTGATGGCAGCGCTTGTTTTTGTGGTACTAGCTCCATTTTCTGCCAATAAGGTGAATGCGGCTTTGCCTAATGGAACGTATCAATTGCCTTATACCGTTTATAAAGATGGAACCACTCAGCCATCTTATATGGATACAAATGGTTATGTGAAAAAACCAGCCACACTGATTGTTACGAATGGTCAATATAAAGTGAGAGTAGCTATTACCAAAAGTGCTTGGGTTACTGAATTCAAAACTCAACAAAGCGGTCAGTATGTGAATGCGACTGTGGTAAGCACATCAGGAGATACAAGAATAGTCGAATTCCCTGTAACTAGCCCGTCTCAAAAATTGAACGTTAAACTGCATGTAAGTGTGCCGGCAGAATACACTGGTGGTATTCCGTACGATCACGACTATGTTGTTCAATTCCAATTCGACGACAGCGATATCTAAGACTTCTTTTTGAAAATATAATTCTGAATTGAATACTCATTTGGAACTTAGTTTTAAAGCTCCAAATGAGTATATTTTAAGTAGGGGGATACATCACCTTGAAAAGCCGATTTAACAAATTTATAACGACATTTGCTGCTGTTCTAATGTTGTTTTCTTTATTTTCACCATACGTAGGAGCAACACCAGAGGGTGAGTCAACTACGTCGAATTTGCCCGATTCAAGCACTACAGTGACTAGTGCTACTTATGCTACTTATGAGATTCCGGTAGAAGGGCCTAGCACATATGCTGAGCCTACCAACGCTATAACCACTACTGATGCGACTTATGCAGATGGAGAATACCTGATTGATTACAAACCTTTAAGAAAGACAGTCAGCGGTAGCACCAGAGATTCGAGCTTCAAAACAAACTATACCTATCCTGGAGATTTGATCATTAAGGATGGAAAATTCCATTTTTCATTTAAGTTTGCGGAAACTCAAGGTCTATCGAAATTTTTAGTAGAACAAAACGGGGAAACGGTTCCCGCAAAAATAGAGGTGGATTCTGGAAAAACTTCCGGGACTGTAAGCTTCGATGTTTATGATTTTCATCAAAATGTAAATACGGAGTTTGGATTTAATAGCAGTTCTCCATGGTATGTAGATACCGATCCAGACCGTTCAGTGAAGGAATGGATTGAGTTTGATCCTTCCAGTTTGAGACTTAAAAACTCAACCGAGAATCCAACGGTTCCACCTGTAACACCACCGGTAACGCCTCCTAATACAGGAGAGAAACTCGCTGATTTGGATTTTACCCTTTTGAAAGATGAAAGCAATGAAAAGTCAATGATGGATGGGTATACGGAGAAACCAGGCTCTCTAATTGAGCGTGGTGGTAAACGATATGTCCAATTTACATTAAAGAACAGTAAGCAGATTGATGGTTTCAAGGTAGAGCAAAATGGAGTGTTAACCGACACCTCTGTTGTAAGTGAAGATCAAACTGCGAATACACGAATGATCGAGTTTGAAGTAAAAGATCTGCCTGCCAAGCTGAACGCATGGGTAAGCATCAATTGGCCTGAGCTGGGCTACGTGAATACTTATAATGTAGATCTTCAGCTGGCCTCTGTACCCGTACCCTCAGATTTGGCGGATGGAACGTACTCGATTAACTTTAACGCGCTGCATGCCACAAAAGATCAAGCGTCAGCCATGGCACAATATCTGTTGTCTCCAGCGACTCTGACGGTATCGAAGGGGCAAAAAGAAGTCTCCTTTACCATTAAAGACAGCACCACAGTAACGGAGTTCAAAACAGAACAAAACGGAACGTTAACAGATGCGGATATTGTAAGTGAGGACAAGACAGCCAATACGCGTGTTGTGAAATTTAAAGTAGCGGATTTGGACGCGATTTTGAATGCACAAGTACATGTGAGCACGACCTATCCAGGTGGGGTTTATGAGATGGATCATAAGCTTCGTCTTCAGTTCGATAAAAACAGTATCTCGGGATCAGACAATGGCCCATCTCCAGTAACGTCAAATCTGGACTTCACGCTGTTAAAAGACGGTTCAAGTGAAAAGTCCATGATGGATGGATATACAGAAAAACCGGGTACTCTGGTTGAACGTAAGGGCAAGAAATATGTACAGTTCACTTTAAAAAACAGCAAACAAATTGACGGCTTTAAAGTAGAACAAAATGGAGTATTAACTAATGTTGCTACAGTAAGTGAAGACAAAGCTGCGAATACACGAGTTATTGAATTCGAGGTTAAAGAAATACCAGCTAAGTTAAGCGCATGGGTAAGCATCAACTGGCCTGAGCTAGGCTACGTGCATACTTATAATGTAGATCTTCAGCTGGCTTCTGTACCCGCACCCTCAGATTTGGCGGATGGAACGTACTCGATTAACTTTAACGCACTGCATGCCACAAAAGATCAAGCGTCAGCCATGGCACAATATCTGTTGTCTCCAGCGACTTTGACGGTATCGAAGGGGCAAAAAGAAGTTTCCTTTACCATTAAAGACAGCACCACAGTAACGGAGTTCAAAACAGAACAAAACGGAACGTTAACAGATGCGGATATTGTAAGTGAAGACAAGACAGCCAATACGCGTGTTGTGAAATTTAAAGTAGCGGATTTGGACGCGATTTTGAATGCACAAGTACATGTAAGCACGACCTATCCAGGTGGGGTTTATGAAATGGATCATAAGCTTCGTCTGCAATTTGACAAGAGCAGCATTACTAATACTCCATCCCCGGTTGATCCTGGGACGCCAGGAAAGGTTTTAGCTGATGGAACGTATTCAATCCAATTCGATGCATTGCACGCAACAAAGGATCAAAAATCAGCCATGGCGCAATACTTATTATCTCCAGCGACACTGACGGCATTGAAAGGCAAGTATGAAGCCTCCTTTACCATTAAAGATAGCGCAACGGTGACGGAGTTCAAAACAGAACAAAACGGAACGTTAACAGATGCAGATATCGTAAGCGTGGACAAGAAAGCAGATACGCGTGTTGTGAAATTCAAAGTGGCGGATTTGGACGCTATTCTGAATGCACAGGTACATGTGAGCACGACCTATCCAGGTGGGGTTTATGAGATGGATCATAAGCTTCGTCTGCAATTTGACCGCAGCAGCATTGCGGTAAAAGGAACAGACGGCGGCACAACTCCCGTGACTGAAAACGGCAGATACAGCATTGATTTCTCCGTACTAAAAAATGGAAGTAATGAAATATCTGTGATGGATGGCTATATGCAGAAACCAGCCACGTTGTTAAGACAGTCCGGAAAAAATGTGATTCAGATTAAAATGGACAAGAGCAGCTGGATTAAAACGTTTAAAGTAAATGGTTCTGAAGCTCAGGTGGTTGAACAGTCCACCTCTGCAGATACAAGAACAGTACAATTTGAAGTGCCAAATCTGTCGGATAAAGTGACAGTGAATACGCATGTCATCGTACCTGGATTGGATTTGGGTGGCATCCCTTACGACCACGTATATGATGTGCAGTTCCAATTCGAGCCTGCTACCATTCGCAGCTTTGTTGAGCCTACCTCTTCAGGGGCGGCTGATCCTATCGTTAAATTGGATTTCGACAAGCTTGCCAATGGTAAATATGCATTGAAATTCAGCATTGTGCTGCCAGATGGTATTACAGGTTCTGAATCTCCGGCTCAACGTTTCATCACCAATGAACCAGCGCAATTGGTCGTGGAAGGCGACAAACGGTTTGTAGGTCTGAAGCTGCAAAACAGCAATGAAGTTAAGGCGCTGCGCATTTGGGATAATGCAAGTGGAGGTTATCGAGATGCAGAAGTGACCCAGGAAGATGCAGCAAGCAATACGAAGGACGTTCGTTTTGGCGTAAGTGACTTTAAGAATAATGTAAAAGGTCAACTGGTTGTCTATGAAGCTCCTAAAGTGGCAAGTAGCGCTCCGATGGTTTTCAAGGCG
The DNA here is from genome assembly GCF_058895805.1 of Paenibacillus sp. NMA1017. Taxonomy (NCBI): domain Bacteria; kingdom Bacillati; phylum Bacillota; class Bacilli; order Caryophanales; family Paenibacillaceae; genus Paenibacillus; species Paenibacillus sp. NMA1017. Next base: position 184,793 of record NZ_JBZXYR010000009.1, read on the forward strand.
GAGGATCGAGTAGAAAAGGTATATGATTTTGAATTAAAATTCGATACCAGTAATGTATCTTATCACAACGAAACCAAAGCAGACGAAGTAGAACAGGGGAAAAATAACTTAGCGGATGGAGAGTACAGTGCGAACTTCCGTGTGCTGGCGAACGGAACGGACAAGGATTCTCTGGTGGCTCCTTTTGTACAGAGTCTAGCGAAGTTGATTGTGAAAAATGGTAAGGTTCAGGCCCATGTAACCGTTACGGACAACCAGGCTTTGAAGCTATTCCAGACGGATTTTGAAGGCCGTTATGCCAATCCGATGATTATGGGTTCGGACAGCAAAGATAACACGCACACGATTGCGTTCGAAGTACCTGATCTGGATAAGAAGTTGAGTGTGTACACAGAGGTATATCTGCCTGAGAAATACATTCTAAATGAGAAATTCGGCGGACAGATTCAATTTGACCGTGCATCGCTTAAAGGTGAGGGAGTCCATGCAGCTACCATTGCAACCGCAACTGAACCGACAGCAGCTTCTACGGACAAGGCAGTAGAAACAACTGTATCTGTGGCTGAAACAAAACCAGTAGTTGAGCAACCGGTTCAAACGGCTTCCGAGAAGCAATATACGATTAATTACAATGTATTTAAAGACAAAACGAGTGAAGCTTCCGTTATGGACGGTTATCTCGACAAGCCAGCCATACTAATTGAAAAGGGAGACAAGCGCTATATCCAAGTCACTTTGAAAAACAGCTCTTGGATGCCGACTCTACAAGTAGAGCAAAATGGCAGCCTGAAAGACGTAGAAGTGATCTCGACATCCGGCGATACACGTGTCGTTCAATTCGAGGTAGGGGACTTGTCCCAGAAGATCAGCGCTTATACACACGTCATTGTGCCTGGTTTGGTCCTTGGCGGAGTACCGTATGATCACTGGTATACAGTTCAGTTCCAATTTGATGAAGCAAGCCTGAAAGCGAAGTAGCCTCAGGCTGTGACATCCATGAAGCCCGAATAACAGCAAAGTTTGTATGTGAGCAAGTCTTGGTGCCCCGGCGTCAAGACTTGTCAGCATTTACATACCCGAGTAATTTGCAAAAATCCAATAAGCGACTTCTAATGAACAATATGTAGATCGAAATGGTCTAGTTCGTCTATATATTGCACTTTGGAGCGACTGGGATCGAATTTGCAAAATCCTGATACCCGAAAAGTTGGGGTTCCTAATGTTGTTCTATATTTTGAATTGAGGTGACTGGATTTTCATGAAACGATATATAGCATGGGCTCAAGGAAGATCGTTTTGTTTGTATATGTTAATCGGCATCGTGATCTTGTTGCTGGCCGGATGTTCGGGAGGCGCACAGGCTGGACAGAACCAGAGCGATGGTTCGAAATCAGCGGCAACATCTAATGCAACCGGAAAGTCGTCTGACGGTAAAGCTCAAGCTCCTCGTATTGTGGCGACTACGGTAGCCATTGCGGAAATCACGGATGCGCTGGGCCTGGATTTGGCAGGCAAGCCGACAAGCACGAAAGTACTGCCTGATCGTTACAAGGATGTGCCTGATGTGGGTAATCCGATGAGTCCTGATATGGAAAAAGTGATGTCTCTGAAGCCGACGGACGTACTGTCAGTGACGACATTGAAATATGATCTGGAGCCTAAATTTAAAGATTTAAAAATCAATGCCGAATTTTTGAATTTTGAAAGTCTCGCGAATATGCAAAAAGAAATTCAAAAGCTGGGAGACACGTTTGGCAAAGCCGATAAGGCCAAAGAGATTAATGGAGCTTTGGATGCCAAAGTAGCCGAAATTCAACAAAAGATCAAAGGGAAGAAATCCCCTAAAGTATTGATTTTGCTGGGAGTACCGGGAAGCTATCTGGTGGCTACAGAGCATTCCTATATTGGGGATCTGGTTAAAATTGCAGGCGGAACCAATGTGGTTCAGGGCGAGAAAGTGGAGTTCATTGCCCACAATACCGAAGCCTTGCAGCAATCCAACCCCGATATCATTTTGCGCGCTGCACACGGGATGCCTGATGAAGTAGTGAAAATGTTCGATGAAGAGTTCAAAACTAACGATATCTGGAAGCATTTTAACGCTGTGAAAAATGGGCATGTCTATGATCTGCCTGAACCGTTGTTTGGCACAACAGGGAATTTAGCGGCAAGCTCAGCGCTGGATGAGCTGATGAAAATGCTGTATCCTTCGAATTAAAGGAAGCTGATGACATGTCCAAAAAAGGTTGGAGCCTTATTGTTGTAATTGTCTTGCTCGTCGGCGTCATGCTGTATTCGGCGATGACAGGCAGTCTCAAGGTGGATTTGAGTCAGTTGGTGTCCGGATTGTGGACAGGTACTGACGATCAGGTGAATGTGGTCAAGGACCTGAGACTACCGAGAATTATCGTAGCCGTGATGGCAGGTGCAGCACTTGCAGTGGCGGGTGTCTTGCTGCAAGCTGTTATGAAAAACCCACTGGCAGATGCCGGAGTTATCGGCATTTCTTCGGGAGCGGCATTGATCTCGCTGATTGCGGTGACGGTCTTTCCAATGCTTTATTTCTGGATGCCGTTCTTTTCATTTATTGGCGGTGCGATAGCTTGTTTAATGGTTTATGGATTTTCATGGAAATCTGGCTTGCATCCGATTCGGCTCATTCTGATTGGGGTGGCTGTGAATGCCATTTTTTCTGGTTTAGGTCAGTCGTTTAATTATCGAGGCAGTTATGCGGTCACCAGCATTAACCAGGTTACCACTTCAACCTTGTCTATGAAAAAATGGGTAGATGTCGAGGTTATTGTGACCTATGGCGGGATTGGACTAATTTTGGCCATGCTTGTGTTCTCTTGGTGCAATTTCTTGTCCCTTCAAGATAAAACGGCTAAAAACCTGGGATTCAATGTAACGCGCGCACGACTTTTGATTTCTGTGATTGCAGTGCTGCTTGCAGCAACCGCTACAGCCATCGCAGGAGTGATTGCCTTTATCGGCCTGCTCGTTCCGCATTGTGCCCGCTACCTAGTTGGCTCGGATCATAAGTGGTTGATTCCATTTTCCGCCTTATGCGGCGGTTTGCTGCTGCTGCTCGCGGATACACTGGGGCGGACGGTGCTTGCTCCCAATGAAATCCCGGCTTCTATTATTATGGCCGTCATTGGCGGACCGTTCCTGATATTCCTGATCAGAAAGGCGGATCGCACCTATGGACATTAAGGATATAACCTTCTCGTATGATCGGAAAACAGATCGTCTACATGCTATTAATGCTGTTATTGAGTCGGGACGGATTACGACCATAATTGGTCCCAACGGATGCGGCAAATCGACGCTGCTCAGCGTGATGTCCAACAATGCTGCTCCCCGCTTGGGTCAGGTGGTTCTGGACGGCAAGGAGATAGCCCGCTACAAGCCCAAGGAGCTGGCCCGTCAATTGGCGGTAGTTCATCAGCAGAATGAGGCACCTTCCGACCTGACTGTAGAAAAGCTCGTCAGCTTCGGCAGGTTGCCGCACAAGAACATGTTCACAGCGAAACGTGATGAGGATGAGGAGGCGATCGAGTGGGCGATAGCCTGTACTAACCTGAACGAACGTAGAACTCGCACGTTGGATCAGCTCTCAGGAGGAGAACGGCAGCGTGTATGGATTGCAATGGCCTTGGCACAGCGGACGCCAATTTTATTTTTGGATGAGCCGACCACCTATTTGGATATGTACTACCAGCTTGAAATTTTAGAGCTCATTCGGCAGTTAAACCAAGAACATGGACTGACAATCGTGATGGTGCTGCATGATATCAATCAGGCTATTCGGTATAGCGATGTAATGATTGCCATGAAGGAAGGGCGTATTATAGCGAACGGCCCACCTACAGAGGTCGTTACATCTGAACTGATCCAGGCGGTTTATGATGTGGAGGTCGTAATCAAACAGGATGATGAAGCCGGCATGTATCTCATTCCGATAGGAGTCGGGGCTTCCTGACATTTACAAGCATACGGAACATCAATGCTGCGACTGAATAACGCGTTTGTCCTCACGGAATTTCAACGAATTTAAAACATGAAAATGGTTCTGGTCCATGTGTTTTGTCAGGTGACAACCGTGGAGACAGAAGCATTTTTTATTTTATTTATAAGATATTGGATGAGATTCAGGGACGGTTATGCTTATACTACGGTTCGAATCCGATCTTTTGTGTGTTATACTATTGCCGTCGGTAATTTTGTGTTTAGCACTTTACTAATGATAAGGATGGTATGCTTATATGATCAGTACAAGCGGCGTAACGCTTCGTTATGGGAAACGCCCACTTTTTGAAGACGTAAATATCAAATTTACTCCTGGGAACTGCTACGGCCTGATTGGGGCGAATGGCGCGGGCAAATCCACCTTTTTGAAAATTCTTTCCGGTGAAATCGAGGCCAATTCAGGCGAGGTTCACATGACACCGGGCGAACGGATGGCAGTGCTCAAGCAGAACCATTATGAATACGATGAATTCCCGGTTCTGGAAACCGTTATTATGGGTCATACGCGTCTGTATGAAATCATGAAGGAAAAAGATGCGCTGTATGCCAAAACAGAATTTACTGAAGCAGACGGCCTGCGTGCCGGTGAACTGGAAGGCGAATTTGCGGAGCTGAACGGTTGGGATGCTGAGCCGGATGCTGCTTCCTTGCTGATCGGTCTTGGTATTCCCCGCGACCTGCATGACAAGAACATGTCTGAGCTGAGTGGTAATGACAAGGTACGTGTTCTCCTGGCTCAAGCGTTGTTTGGCCGTCCGAACAATTTGCTGCTTGATGAGCCTACCAACCATTTGGATCTCGAATCCATTCAATGGCTGGAAAATTTCTTGATGGACTATGAAGGCACCGTCATCGTCGTATCCCATGATCGTCACTTCCTGAACAAGGTATGTACGCATATTGCGGATATCGATTTTGGCAAAATCCAGATGTATGTCGGCAACTACGACTTCTGGTATGAGTCCAGCCAGCTTGCGCTTGCCTTGACTCGTGATGCCAACAAGAAAAAGGAAGAGAAGATCAAGGAACTGCAAGCCTTTATTCAGCGCTTTTCCGCGAATGCTTCCAAGTCCAAACAAGCTACTTCACGTAAAAAACAACTGGATAAAATTACGCTGGACGACATCCGTCCATCGAACCGTAAATATCCTTTCCTGAACTTCAAGCCTGAACGCGAAGCAGGCAAACAACTCTTGACAGTAGACCGCCTCAGTAAAACCGTTGAAGGCGAGCAAGTGCTGAATGAGTTCAGTCTGGTTGTGAACAAAGGCGATAAAATCGCGTTTGTTGGGCCGAACGGTTTGCCTAAATCGACGCTCTTCCAAGTGTTGATGAACGAGATTGAAGCAGACAGCGGAGAATTTTCTTGGGGGATTACAACTAGTCAAGCTTATTTCCCTAAAGATAATTCCACCTATTTTGAAGGTGTGGACATGAATCTTGTGGAATGGCTCCGTCAATATTCCAAGGATCAGGACGAAACGTTCCTGCGCGGCTTCTTGGGACGTATGCTTTTCTCTGGTGAAGAAGCGCTTAAGAAAGCAAGTGTGCTGTCCGGGGGCGAAAAGGTTCGCTGTATGCTGGCGAAAATGATGCTGAACGGTGCCAATGTGCTGTTGCTGGAGGAACCGACCAACCACTTGGATCTGGAGTCCATCACAGCGCTGAACAATGGTCTGATTGATTTTGACGGTACTATATTGTTCACATCGCATGACCACCAGTTTATTCAAACGATCGCAAACCGCATCGTGGAAATTACACCAAACGGCGTAATCGATCGTACGATGAGTTATGATGAATACTTGGAAAATGAAGAAATCACAAAATTGCGTGAACGTATGTATCCGGTAGAAATCGGCTAAAATCCAAACCGGCTAACTTCAACCACTAGATAAACGAAAGAGGAGCTCCTTAGGCCATTTAGATGGCGGGGAGACTCCTCTTTTTCGTTTTTGTGCCATGCCCATAGCTTACTTGGTTCTGGCAGTGAGGTAAGACAGACCTCGCCAGACCTTTGGTACCCTATAAAGGTTATGAGGTGGCTTATGATCCGCCTGTACGACGGCGTTGGTTGTTCGGCTTCTTCGTATTTTGGCTTTTCAGTGTTTTGGTGGAACCGCCTTGAAAGCCGCCCTGCTGTGAAGCGCCGGACTGCTGTTTTTTTTGTGCCAGCTTTTCCCGAATGGCATCTGCGAGATTAACTTTACGTGGTTCATTGGCATCGCTCATGAATAAATTCCTCCTGTTGCCGCCAGATTCATGTCAATCATGCTGGATTGAAGAAAAACGCGGCTGTGTCCTCATTTTATACGTTTTTAAAAGAAGGGACAAGGGCAACAATGATAACACACATCTGGGGTGGGGTGGAAGAGAAAACGTCTGTTTTTTGTATGAAGGAAAAAATGTTTTGTGTAACCTACAGGAATGGGGCCTGGCAATACTTTTTCGTTGTTCCTACAGCGATGCAGAGCGGAAAGACTGTTTCTCTAGACCCACACAAAGTTCGTCTGCTATCCTGAAAATAACAGTTACCCAAAGGCAAATTGTTATTTTCAGGGTAGCTACGCTGCTTTGTTTGAAAAGTTAATGTTGAGGGTTCAAGGCAGCGATGCTGCTATTTTTATTTTTGGGCCTGGTGAGATTGTTCTGCTGGGAACTATATATTTGAAGGAGTGTCCTACGTTGTGGTAAATGTCTATGATGAAATCCGAAAAGGTGAGCGTGGGGCGTGGGTAAGCATTGTTGCTTATCTCTTGTTGTCCGCCTTTAAGCTGATTAGCGGGTATATATTTGCTTCTAGCGCATTGCGGGCAGATGGCTTCAATAATGTCACCGATATTGTAGTGTCGGTTGCTGTACTGGTTGGACTGAGAATTTCCCAAAAGCCACCGGACTCTGACCATGCCTATGGACATTTTCGGGCAGAAACGATCGCGGCGCTGCTGGCGTCCTTTATTATGGCCGTCGTCGGTTTGCAAGTGCTTATTGATGGGATCGGGAGTATTTTCAAGGGCGGAAAGCAAATACCGGATATTACCTCCGCGGGTGTAGCTGTGGTTTGTGCAGTAATTATGCTGGGAGTGTACCTTTACAATAACAGACTGGCACGGCAAATTAACAATAAGGCTTTGCTGGCAGCGGCCAAGGATAATTTATCGGATGCACTTGTCAGTGTTGGGGCAGCAGTTGGCATCGTCGGTGCACAGTTCGGGCTACCCTGGTTGGATACTGTAGCTGCGATCGCGGTAGGATTCATCATTTGTAAAACAGCGTGGGATATTTTTAAGGATTCCACACACAGTTTGACCGATGGATTTGATGAGCAAGAACTGTCTGACTTACGGAGTACGATTGCCTGTATACCTGGAGTAGAGGGGATTCGGGACGTTAAGGCACGTGTACACGGCAATCATGCGCTGGTGGATGTGGTCATTGAGGTGAATCCGCAACTCAGCTTGATTGAAGGGCATCGGATCAGCGACCGGATTGAGGAACGCCTACAAGAGGTTCATAATACGATGCATGTCCATGTCCATGTAGAACCCAAATTATAGATTAATTATTAAATAGTTAGTATTAAAAGTGACTTTAGACCTATATCTAAAAGGCGTATACGCTTCCTTTTGTGACGTTTGGATTATATCTCTCTTCCTGCTGCTTTTACTATAATGAAGGCATGTCCGGCTATATTCGTCGGAATTGGATATGCTCTTCAAATTCGTAAAAACAGCCAGGAGGTGCAACATTGAGAAGACGCGTGATGGGAATGCTCATGACGTCAGCCGCGCTGTTGGCAGCAATTCATGTGGCGCCGGGTCAGGTTGACGCAGCGGCATCAACAGCATCCACAGGACAGAAGGCGGTTATTCAGGCGGCTGTAAAGCTTAGATCCGGTCCTTCGACTACAGGGGATGTAGTCAGCTTTATGAAGCAGGGAGAGGCCGTAACGGTATTGGAGAAAACAAACAGCTATTGGTATAAGATCAAGACTTCTGATGGAGTAACCGGATACACTAGCAGCTCCGACAAGTACATAAAAATTGGCGCTACCAGCGTCGCTGCTGCTGTCACCCCGTCTACCAGCCGTAAATCGGAAGCCACAGCGTCAGTTAAAAATGTTTCAGCTAAAGAGGCAGTGGCCTCAGTGAATAGTTCTGCCGGTCAAACGAAAGCCACGATTCAAACGTCCGTTCGTTTGCGGGCGGAGGCATCCACTTCTTCCGAGGTTTTGGGCTATTTGAATGCAGGGGATGTCGTTACGATTACCGATCCAAGTAATGCTTATTGGTTCAAGGTTACCAATGCTGATGGTACGGTGGGCTACGTCAGCTCGTCTCCACAGTATATTCGTATTGGTGAGGGTGTTGTTGTGCAGCAGCCTGTGTCTGCTCCGGTGACAACCACTCCTGATACTACCGCAATACCTGCGACAGCATCTCCTGCGTCAACTATGAACATGTTTTCCGGTGATGCAGCGGCTGCAATAGAGCAGGTTATTAACACGGGGATGACTTATCTCGGAACTCCATATGAATATGGTTCGGATCGTAATAGTACGGCTACTTTTGATTGCTCGGCATTTACCCGTCAAATTTTCCGTCAGGCTGTAGGAATCCAGCTTCCGGCAGATTCTCGTTCACAGGGTGAGTGGATCAAGCAAAACAGTCAGCCGAATACGGACATAACTACGCTGAAGCGTGGCGATTTGCTCTTCTTTACAAATTATAATGCATCGTCCGGGGCGTACACGTCCTTGGATAATTCCTCCCAAACGATTACACACGTAGCTGTATATTTGGGAGACAACAAGCTTCTCCATACGTTTTCTGTAGCGGGTGGCGGTGTAAAAGTTACGGATTTCAGCAAGCCTTGGCAGGATCGTTTCCTGTTTGGGGGCAGCGTGATTCAATAAAGCGCGGCTAACTGTTAAAAAGCTGCATCAAAAAAGGATGTTCCACAGCCCTGTTAACCAGGGTGGGAACATCCTTTTTTTATAAACATTTAGAATATTGCTTTTGTGCAGCTAGCATCCGATAACTATGAAACCCGTTTTCTTCCGGTAAAGAGTGAAATGACGAACAACACCAGAAATATCACAAATAATATTTTAGCGATTGTAGCAGCTATGGACACGACGATACCAAAAAAACCTAAGATCCCGGCGATCACAGCAAAAATTAAGAATAAAGCGGACCATTTTAGCATGTTCTGTATCCTCCTTTAATTGTATATAATGTGGCATACTCACGCTCCGATAGAGCATGGTTGCAGATGACAGTGACTTCTATAGATTATTCGTGGCTGTGCCATCGTTATATGGTGTTTTAAACGGTGCAAGAGTCCGTGAATCATAACGTTTAGAGCGGAGAAGAAGCCAGCCTGGACGTTGTTTCGGGTCTGAATCTAAAGGGTAACTATGCAGTAATCATAAACATCATCGTGAAAGACGAAAGAGAGGTTACGCTATGTTAACACAGGTCAGCATTTTTATTATTGCTATCGCATTTGCAGTTCTCGTTATTTTCCTCATCAAAACGTTAAAAGCAGCACAAGGCTCTCTGGATAAGGTGACTCAAACCTTGCAGGATGTACAAAAAACGATAGATGAACTGAGTTATGAAGTAAAACAAACGGTTCGACATGCGAATGACATCACCGCAGACGTTGATCATAAATTGAAGCAAGTGGAGCCAGTGATGGAATCGGTTAGAAACTTGGGAGAGGTACTAAGCGAAGTGACGCTGGCTGCCAAGCAGGCTTCAACAGCGTTAATGACACGGTTTCAGAAATCGCATAGCGCTGCGAGTAATACTTCCAGAACGGATCACGCGATCAAGGCAACGACACCGAATAGACCTTTGACCGCAACGGAGCGGACGGTTCAGAGCTACAATGCGACCTATGAGGAGCCTGCGGCCAAGCCGGGTAAAAACTGGTTGGGTTATGTAGACATCGCTGCTGGGGTGTGGCAGAAAATGCGTCAGTAGCATAGTGGCTGAACCGTAAACTACAGGAAATTCATTGAAAGGGTGAGATTTATGATGAAGACGTTATTACTAGCTGCTGGTTTGCTCACTCCCTTTTCCGGACAGGATACGGTTCAGCAAACCGTTTCCCCGCAAACAGCGGGGCATGTGGTTAGGACTGTGCAGACGATACCCGCTCCACATGCTGTACCAGCAGATTTTCATACCTTAAATGGCATATCTTTGGATGATACACGTGCCGATGTATTGAAAAAGCTGGGCAAGCCACAGCGAGTCAAAAAGGATAAGTTGCTGCTTTCTACAGAATACCAATATCCCGATGTTGTGGTAGGTATGCGTGAGGACGTCGTTTCTTATGTGCATGTAGATCCTGCTGCCGGTCGAATCAAGGTAAATGATGAGTGGTTGCCGCTGCAACGGAAAACGCTGGATCAGGCGCTGGGTGGCTCTCAGTTCACGGCGGAAGACGGAGAGGTCTATGTACGCGGACAACGTGCCATCAAAGTGTTTATGGATGAGACGTCTGATAAACCTAAGTATGTTGAGTTTTTTGATGAAACGGAATGGTAATCGATTTTTTTGAGGCGTGACATAACATGGAAGTTTCAAATGAATATGTGAAGTGTAATAGTCAGAGAAGTCAATCCTTAAAGGAGCGTGAGAAACATGAATCAGACCAATCATAAATCTTATGCCAAAGTGGTAGATAACGGTGTACAAGCCGTTGAAGCAGTAAATGAGTTGCGTAACACAGGCTATCGTTATGAGGATGTGTTCGTGCTCGCTCATGATCAGGATCGGACAGATCGTATTGCCGATACGGTGGATGCCAAGGAAATCGGGATTAAGGAAGAGGGCGTTTTCGATTCATTAGCCAACTTGTTCCGTTCCCGCGGCGATGAGCTTCGCGCTAAAATTACTTCCTTGGGATTTACAGATACGGAAGCTGACTTTTATGAAAAAGAACTGGATCAGGGTAAAGTACTGGTCATTGCTAAAAAAGTGTGATATTGCTGTTCACCATAAAAGCAGAGTGGCATTAGATTCGAAAAAGAGGATGTTGACCGCAGCACAAGTGTTTCGCGGGTCCTCCAAAAACATAGATAAGGAATGGGGTTCCAGCCTCATTCCTTATCTATGTTTTTGGAATGCCTTCTTACGGAAACACTACTTCTAATCAACAAGGGTGTTGCCGTTTAAGCAGGTATAGTATAATACATGAGTTACAGATAAGGAGAGGCCAATGAGAATTCTAATTGTTGACGATAACCCGACGAATGTCATTATTATTCGTGAAATACTGAAAAAAGAAAATTATCGGGATGTGATCTCTGCTAGCTCGGCCGCAGAAATGTTGGAGCATCTGGGAATCGGCGACCGTACCATTAGTCTTCGACCTCGTCCATCAGATATTGATCTGGTGCTGCTGGATATGATGATGCCTGAAATGGACGGCATTGAAGCTTGCAGTATTGTGCAGGAATATGAGCATTTAAAAGATATCCCGATTATTATGGTAACGGCGGTAGGCGACTCCAAAAAATTAGCCGAAGCTCTGGATGTGGGAGCCGTCGATTATGTCACGAAGCCGATCAACAAGGTAGAGCTAATGGCACGAATCCGGTCTGCCTTGCGTCTCAAACAGGAGAAGGACTGGCATAAGGATCGGGATCAGCGAATTCAGGATGAGCTGAAGCTGGCTGCGATGGTGCAGCAGGCGGTGCTTAGTCCTGCCATTCAGGACCCGGTGTTGCAAGTGAATGCGCTCTATCAGCCTTCCTTTGAACTGGCAGGGGATTTATATTCATGGTATCCGTTAGGGGAGGGGCGATATGCCATCATTTTGCTTGATATGATGGGGCATGGCATTTCTTCTTCGCTGTTCTGCATGTTCATTGCGTCTGTACTTAAGGACACGGTGACCACATATGTGGAGCCTGAGAAGGTCATACAAGAGCTGAATCGTCGTTTTAATCAACTGGATCTGGGCAAGCAGCTGGTACAGTATTATTTTACGGCGATTTATATGGTGATTGACACCCGTTCACGGCGAATTGACTATGTAAATGCGGGACATCCTCCCGGTTTGTTGTTCAACCAGGATGGCAGCATTACCAAATTTGACCGTGCATGTAGCCCGGTTGGTTTGTTTGATAAGATTGATGCAGAAATGCATACGATTCATTATGAAGGAACTGGACATATCGCTTTGTATACGGATGGCTTGCTGGAAGCGGTGGAAGGTGAATATGAGGAGCAGTTGGAGTATCTGACTGAGTGTCTGCGTAAATATGAGGAATGGAATGAAGAAGCGATGCTGGATGCTTTTTTTCGTAATGAGGCACCACAGGATCGTGATGATGATAAATGCCTGATCTGGATTTCGTTGAAAGAGGGAGAGAGCTTGCATGAAAATCAGAAATAAACTGCTGATTGGCTTTGGATCGCTTATGGCGATCCTCCTTGTGCTGACGCTAATCAGCTATGACCGGATGGGGAGCCTGAATGAGCAGCTGAATCAGGTTTATCAGGATCGATATATGAAGGTCCGGAAAACAACAGCTATTCGCGGGCAGGTGAACGATATGGCCAAAGTGATGGCCAATCTGATCTTGAATCCAGGTTCCTCCGTTAGTGAGGCCAAACGCGAGCTGGACGATATTTCCGCTACTGGAACGAAAGTGCTGGCTAGTCTGCAAACGAATTCCGGCACCAGTGAAGAGCAACAGCAGGTTGATCGGGTATCCGTCGCGTGGAATGAATTTTTAAGTTACGAACAAAGACTGGTTTCTTTGTTGGGGCAAGATCGTATTGATGAGGCTAACGCTTTCCGCAATAGCACGGGTTTGCCTGCCCAAGAGGAGGCGATGGATAGTATTAATGCCCTTGCCGTTTTTCAGGATCGGGAAATTGATAGCGACATGAAGCAAGCCAATTTGGCGTATGAAGAATCTGTGCAGATTACCACAATTCTGATGGCCGCCGGCCTGATCATGGGCTTACTGGTTATTTTGTGGGTGCTCCCAAGCATTGCCAAAGGTCTAAATGTCGTGAATCTCATGATTAATGGTTTTGGCAAGGGAAAGTACAGGGCCATCAGTCGAATGAGTGTTGCCTCCAAAGATGAAATCGGTGAGGTTGCTCGTGTATTTCAACAAATGGCCGGGGATTTGGAAGAAAAGCGGAAATTCGAGCATTCCGTCCTTCAAACGCAGAAGGACCAAACTTGGCTTAATGCCAATACTGCTCGGGTGACTGAGCTGTTCCGTGGCGTAAATTCACTGGAGCAGGTTGCTCAGATGTTCATTAGTGAGTTTACGCCCATCTTGGGAGGCAGTTATGGGGCCATCTATTTGCAAGGAAAAGATGTAGAAGACAACCAATTTAAGTTATACGGCTCCTATGCAAAGGTGACTGGCGAAAATTCGATTAGAGACGTTATCCAGGTAGGCGAAGGGTTGCTCGGACAATGTGTTCTGGATCGTAAGCCGATCTTGATTACAGAGGCTCCTGACGGATATTTGTCCATAGGCTCTGCCTTAGGAGAAAGTAAGCCAGTGGGAATTATGATTTTCCCTATTTTGTTCGAGGATGAGTGCATCGGTGCTGTAGAAATAGCGTCACTGGATCGCTTCAGTGATCTGGAAACGAAGCTGTTTGCTCAATTAGTAGAGAGTATGGGGATCATTCTGAACAATATCAAGGGACGGATGCGTGTAGAGCAATTGCTGCGCGAATCCCAGGCCCTTACTGAGGAATTGCAATGCCAGTCCGAGGAGCTGCAAACTCAGCAAGAGGAACTCAAGCGCTCCAACGAAAATTTGGAGGAGCAAACAGAGGAGCTCAAGCGTTCAGAGGAATTGTTACAGCGTCAACAGGAAGAATTGGAGCATTTTAATACTGAACTGATTGCCAAAACCAGAGCGCTAGAAGAACAGGTACGAGAAGTGGAAGAAAAGAACGACGAGATTGAACATGCACGAGCTCAGTTGGAACAACAGGCCATGCAGCTAGGAATCACAAGCAAATACAAATCCGAGTTTTTGGCCAATATGTCTCATGAGTTGCGCACTCCGCTAAATAGCTTGCTTATTCTTTCTCAGCTCTTGTCTGAGAACAAGGAAGGCAATCTCAAGCCAAAGCAGGTGGAATATGCACAAACCATTTATATGTCAGGTGCGGATTTGTTGAAAATGATTGATGAAATTCTGGATTTATCCAAAGTGGATGCTGGAAAAATGGATATTAACCATGAAGCGGTCCACTTGAAGGAACTGGAACTGTTTGTGGAGCAGAATTTTGCTCCGGTCGCAGCCAAACGTGAGCTTCAACTGCATACCGAAATCGAAGAGAACTTGCCAGATGCCATTATCAGTGACGGTTATCGTCTCAAACAAATTTTACGTAATTTGCTGTCCAATGCGTTCAAGTTCACCACGGAAGGATCTATTCGTTTCAGTGTATCTCGGGCAAACGGAGAGCAACTTCCTAGTCTGCTAAATCCACGGAGATCCTATTTGGCTCTATCTGTGCGCGATACGGGCATTGGGATTGCTTCTGATAAAACGGATCTGATCTTCGAAGCCTTCCAGCAGGTAGACGGTACAACCAGCCGGAAATACGGGGGGACAGGACTAGGCCTGTCGATCAGCCGCGAGCTTTCCAGATTGTTGGGCGGCGTTATTACGGTGGAATCCGAGCAGGGGCAGGGCAGTTGCTTCACATTGTATTTGCCGGAACAAACGCCTACGGCGGAGGATATGGGTTCTCATTCAATAGAGGAATTTAACGGTGCAAATGTGAATTCGGATTTTGAGAATGTCGCAGCATCGGCAGAAACGGATCTTCCCATGATTATGCCTGCTAAACGGTTGCCATTATATCAGATGCTTTCGAAAAACAAAGCGGAGGACATTATACATCCGGGGGACGACCGAAACGAGATTACCTCACAGGATAAAGTGCTGCTGATTATTGAGGATGATATTAATTTTGCTAATATTTTGTACGATATGGCCCGTAGTCGGGGCTTTAAGGCGCTGATCGCTCTCCAAGGAGACGATGGGCTCAATATGGCTCAGTCTTATTTGCCGGACGCTATTATATTAGATATTCAATTACCTGTGATGGATGGCTGGTCGATTTTGGGCGAGCTAAAAGGAAATTCATCGACACGTCATATTCCAGTGCATGTTATTTCGGTCATAGATGATGTAAAGCAAGGCTTGATGATGGGCGCGATTGCCTATCTCAAAAAGCCTTCTTCGAAGGAAAGTCTGGATAAGGCATTTTCACATATCAAATCGTATACAGACCAAATGGTCAAACGTCTCCTTGTGGTTGAAGATGATGATAATCAGCGTAAATCCATTATTGAGCTGATCGATCATGATGATGTTGCCATTACGGCGGTATCGACAGGTCAGGAAGCACTGAATGAGCTGGCTACCCAGCGGTATGACTGCATGGTACTGGATCTGATGCTGAGCGACATGACTGGTTTTGAACTGCTGGATCGTATTCGAGAGAACGAGCAGCTAGCTGATCTGCCGATCATTATTTATACAGGCAAAGATCTGGATAGCAAAGAAGAAACGCAACTTCGCAAGTATGCAGAGTCTATTATTATTAAGGATGTTAAATCGCCGGAACGGCTTTTGGACGAAACAACGTTGTTCTTGCATCGTGTAGAGGCGAATCTTCCTGAGGACAAACGCAAAATTTTGCAGAAGCTATACAACAAGGAAGAGCTGTTTGAAGGTAAAAAAATATTGCTGGTAGACGATGATATTCGCAATGTATTTGCTCTGTCCAGTGTGCTGGAAAGCTATCGTATGGAGGTTACCTTTGCGGAAAATGGAAGAGAAGCACTGGAACTGCTGGAACAGACACCTGATTTTGATCTGGTGCTGATGGATATGATGATGCCGGAAATGGATGGATATGAAGCAATGCGGCGTATCCGGCTAATGCCACAATTCGAGAAGTTGCCTATTATTGCGCTGACAGCCAAGGCGATGAAAGATGATCGTTCCAAGTGTATTGAGGCAGGCGCTTCCGATTATGTGAAAAAACCGATTCAAACCGAACAGCTTTTATCATTAATGCGGGTGTGGTTGTATTCGTAACCCAAAAAAATGGGTAATATAAATCGACACATGATTGGAGCGGCACAGGCAAAACCTATTTAGGAATTGGAGAGAGATTATGACATCTAAGGATATGGCGGATAATGCTGCTAATGAAGTGAAATCGAATGATACTGAGCGGGAATTGATTGAGATTGAGCTGTTGCTGGAAGGTATACATCGGCTGTACGGCTACGATTTTCGTAACTACGCTCTGCCATCGATTAAGCGGCGTGTTTATTATCATGCGCAGTCCGAGAATGTAAGCACGATATCAGGACTTCAGGAGAAGGTGCTGCATGATCGCAGCGCCTTCGATAGACTGGTACAAAGCCTTTCCATTCCGGTGACCGAGATGTTCCGTGATCCGGAGCTGTTTCTGAATTTCAGGCAGAAAATCATTCCTATTTTACGGACGTATCCGTATATCCGCATATGGCATGCAGGTTGTTCCACTGGTGAAGAAGTATATTCTATGGCAATCTTGCTTCATGAGGAAGGCTTATATGATAAGGCTCGCATTTATGCGACGGATATGAATAACCTGTCTTTACAGCAGGCGAAGGAAGGCGTATACGGGATCGATCGAATGAAGCTGTATACCAAAAATTATTTGGAGTCGGGGGGTACACATTCGTTCTCTGAATATTATACAGCCAAGTATGATTCAGTGATGTTTCATCCTTTTTTACGGAAAAACATTATTTTTGCGGAGCACAACTTAGCAACAGACCGGTCCTTTAACGAATTCAATGTTATTTTCTGCCGGAATGTCATGATCTATTTTAACGATGAACTTCGCAACCATGTACATGGGTTGTTTTATGATAGCTTGAGTCATTTTGGTGTGTTGGTGCTTGGGGCCAAGGAATCCATACATTTTACCGATTATAGTGATTCCTACGAGCCGCTGGACCGGATAGAAAAAATATACCGGAAGATTAAATAGAGATGCTTAGGAGGATTCCATGGGGCTTCATGAACCGATTCATATATTGCTGGTAGATGACAGACCTGAGAACCTGCTCGCTCTTGAGGCGGTGCTGGAGAGTGAACAATATAATTTGGTAAAGGCCACATCCGGGGAACAAGCGCTGCGATGTCTATTAAAAGATGAATTTGCACTCGTAGTCCTGGATGTGCAGATGCCGGGTATGGATGGTATTGAGACCGCAAAGCTAATCAAGGCCAGAGAGAAAACGAAGGATATTCCGATTATCTTCATTTCAGCTAACAGCAAGGAAGCGGAGCATTTATTTGCGGGGTATTCAGCGGGCGGTATTGATTATATGGTGAAGCCGTTCATCCCTCAAATTCTCAAGTCCAAAATTGAAGGCTTCGTGCAAATGTACCTAACAAACAAGCGTTTGAAAACACAGTCCATGCTGCTTCACCAGAAGACGCAGCAGCTCGAGAAGATGAATAGTGAACTGATTACCGCCAAGGAGGCGGCAGAGATTGCTGCCAATGCCAAAACGGAATTTCTGGCCATGATGAGCCATGAGATCCGCACACCTATGAACGGCGTCATTGGCATGATTGATTTGCTGATGGAGACGGAGCTGCAAAGTGACCAACAGGAATATGCCGATATCATCCGTCGCAGTGCAGACGCGCTGGTAGCAGTCATTAATGATATTCTGGACTTCACTAAGCTGGAATCAGGGAAAATGGAGGTAGAGGAATATCCTTTTGATCTGGTTTCCTGTATCAAGGAAGTTTTCAGCCTATTTACGGTAGAAGTGAACCGAAAGAACTTGGAACTGGTTTATTTTCTCGATGAACAGATGCCTCCTGTGTTATATGGAGATATGGGAAGATTGCGTCAAGTACTGATTAACCTGGTATCCAATGCTGTGAAATTTACAGACCAGGGCGGGGTGTATGTCTTCGCATCTGTCAAAGAGCAAAACGACAATGGACTTACCGTTGAGTTTTCTGTGAAGGATACAGGCATTGGTATTGATCCCGCTAAGGTTGGAAGGCTGTTTCAGCCCTTTTCCCAACTGGATTCTTCAATGACGCGTAAATATGGTGGAACCGGGTTAGGACTCGCCATTTGTAAAACCTTAGTGAATATGATGGGCGGAGATATCCGTGTAGATACGAGCGGAGAACAGGGCGTGACGTTTCATTTTACAATGAAGCTTGGCTTTGCTCAGGAAAATGAACTGGAGGGGGAGTCCAGCTACGATTGGGAAATTCCACATCAGGAATCTCCAAGCCGTAAACCTGTACTGATCGTAGATGATCATCCGATTAACCAGAAGCTAATGGTTAATATACTGGATAAGCTCGGTTTGGCTTCAGATGTGGCAGCAGATGGGCAACAGGCGCTTGATATGGTCATGGCGAATCAGGACTATGACTATATCTTTATGGACTTGCAAATGCCTGTGATGGACGGTCTGGAGTGTACGGGTAGAGTGCGTGAACAATTGGCGGGAAGATCCCAACCTGCCATTATCGCCATGACGGCTAACGTCATGGAGGGCATTCAGCCTCGATGTATTGAAGCGGGGATGAACGATTATATTAGTAAGCCCGTTAAAATCAGCAGTGTAAAACAAGCGTTGCTACGGCATTCTCCAGACCATTTTCCAATGCAGCCGGGCAAAGATCAAATCAATGAAGCCTAGATGGTGGCATTTGGTAGTGTTTAAAAAGTTATACCGTGATTCAAACGCTCGTATAATGGGTTAGTATGTAGGGAAATCTTTTTTCGGGAGAGTAGGCCTATGAATACAAATAAAAATGAGAAGTTTAATGCAATTACAGAAACAACCGATGGCGTAAATACCGTTTATCTGAGTGGAGAGTTGGATCTTTCGGTAGCACCTGATTTTCGTCTGGTGATGGAGCCTTTGGTGGGGGAGTCCAGCCAAGATTTGATTATTAACTTGAGAGACCTTAAATACATTGACAGCACGGGTATTGGTATCTTGTTATCCATTTTAAAAGCAAGACATGGGATGGAATCTCGCTTTGCTGTTCAAGAAGTACCGCCTCAAATTCAAAAGCTGTTTGATATGACCGGTATTGCCAAATTCTTTGTCCCCCAGGAGAATTCCCAATAGGAAAGGAAAGAAAAAGAAATGAACGCTCAAATTCAAAAAGTAGTTCTTAATTTGCCGGCAACTGCTGACTTTGTTGATATTGTAAGATTAAATTTATACGGTATTGCCGCGAAAATGGGATTCTCTTATGAGGATATTGAAGACATGAAAGTGGCTGTATCGGAAGCCTGTAATAACTCTGTCCTTTATGCATATGGTCATGAGGGGGGAGTCGTGGAAGTGACATTCGAATTTGATGAAGCTTCGTTGTCCATTCGTGTCAAAGATGAAGGGGAGAGCTTTGAACGCGTGGAGGACCCGTCCCGTATCGCATCCTTGCATGACAAGGAGTTGAATGATGCGCAGATAGGCGGATTAGGCTTTTATCTCATGCAGGCGCTTATGGACGATGTCCATATCTTGAATGAGACAGGAAAAGGCACCGAAGTGGTGCTGGTAAAGCGCTTGACCAGAAGTGAGGAAAGAGTATGAATGAAAAGGTAACTCCCCCGGAGTCGATGGATGAAGCCGTTGGTCTAATCTGGGAGTACCAGCAAACCAAAGATAACGAGATTGCTACCGTGCTGATCCGTAAGTATGAGCCGATGGTCAAGATGGCTGCCGGGAAAATCTCCCGCAACCGTCCGGATTTATACGAGGATTTATATCAGACCGGTCAGATGGCTTTGATACGTCTGCTTCAGCAATACGATATCAGCTTGGGTATCCCATTTGAACCGTACGCTATGAAAAGTATGCTGGGACATATGAAAAATTATTTGCGCGACAAATCCTGGTACATCCAGGTTCCTCGCCGCATTAAGGAAAAGGGTGCGCTTGTTCAACATGCTATTGATGAACTGACCGTTAAATTGGAACGCTCACCCAATGTGGACGAGATTGCGACCTATTTGGATCTTACCGTGGAAGAAACGATCGAGGTGCTTGCTGGCCGTGAGTGCTATCACTATGTTTCACTGGACTCGCCTTTATCCCAGGAAGAGAGTGCAGCTACGTTAGGCGAGCTCATTAGCTCGGATGCTAACGATTATGACACTGTGGAAAAACGAATGGATTTGCAGCAGGCTTTAAGCCAACTGAAGGAGCAGGAACAAAAGGTGCTTCTTCTGGCATTTCAGGACGGTCAATCTCAACGTGCGATTGCACAGACGTTGGGCGTATCTCAGATGAGCGTTTCCCGTATTCAGAAGCGGGCGACGGAAAAGCTGAAGCAGATTATGTCTAATTCCTCTATTTCATGAGAAAAACGCGGAATTCTTGGCTTAACATATTTGACATCACATCGTAAGGACACGTTATTCCGATATGGGAAGCGTGTCCTTTTTATAAAGCGAAAAAGGTTGGGAAGAAGGTTGGAATCCATGACAGCATTTGAACAGATTTCTTCCTTTCGTGGAGGATGGGAATGGTGGGACATCAGTGCCGAGAAATGGCAAGATTCGGTCATACAGCACTTGAAGGAAAAGCTCCCAGAAGCCGCAGAATGGCTGGACAAGGTAGAGGACATTCCATCCAGCTTTATATCTGTGCGCTTTCCAGATGGCAATCAGCCCTTAATGTACGGGTCGCTGATCTACTCCGTTCAGGAGGAGATCGACAGTCAGCGCAATTGCAATAAGTTTTATTTTTTGGTTCTAAACCAGAAGTTGGTGACGTTAAATTTGGATCAAAATACCCGTGAAATTATGCATACCGCGGAACGCCAAAAAATGCTGGAACAGTGTGAGGATGCAGCTGACGGCATGTTTGTATTGGCGAGAGCTGTGCTTCATTATTTTCATACAGGTATGGATAAGTTCGAGATCAACCTGAGAAGACTGGAAGAGGACATGGAGAAAAGAAATGCCCGTACCCTGATGGATTCTATATTGAACGCACGTTTCGAGCTGTTGTATTGGAGCAATATGTTCATTCCTTTTTCAGAGCTGGTAACGGCTTCGCGGGAGGCATATCTGGATAAACTGGAGGAGAATCGCTTTTTTAAGCAATTACTTTACCGTGTTACTCGGATGGAAGGACTTTTTCTGCATTATGAAAAGGAAATCGACACCCTGATCTCTATTGACGACGCCATTTCCGCATTTAGGGGGAATGAGATTACGAAGACGCTCACCATTGTAACCGCCGTATTTACTCCAGCAACCGTAGTGGGTGCTATATGGGGTATGAACTTTGAAAATCTGCCTTGGATTAAAACTGGCTGGGGTTTTACCGCCGTGATTATTGCCACATTGCTAAGTATGGCGGGAATGTACGGCTGGCTAATGATGAAGGGATGGACAGGAGATTTATTGAAAACTAACAAGCGCAACAAATTGTAGCGGCTGCTTACAGCTGTTACAATTTACAAATAAAAAACGATCCATCGTAACTGGAGGCTCTTTGAGGAGTCTATTACCGGTTACGATGGATCGTTTTTAAATGAGGTAGGACAATTACTTAGTACCTTGGCTCATTTTGATATATCCTAATAATTCGGCGATGAAATCTCCGATGACCGGAAGATTTAACTGTACCAGGAAACTGAGCAACCAAGCGAGCAAGGCGAGTATGACCACTGTACCCAGCGTAAGGCCGAGACCACGTGCAATCCCTGCAGTCAGATTGCTCATAATTCTTCTTTTCGTGCTAGAGTAGTTTTCTATAATATCTTTGAATTCTGCTTTTTCCAATGTATCTGCGATTTGATCTAGGCGTTTGTTAAGCCGCTTGACCTCATGGCGAAGTTCAAAAGGATGCTCATTTACATCAAAGTCTCTCTCCGGATCATGTGTTTTAACATGATGATGAGTAGAAGAGGTCTGCTTGGATGAAACCTCATCTGGCTGATCTTGAGCCTGGAGGGGGTGAAAGGTTCTCTTGTTGTTCCGAGCAAGATCATCTCCATAGGAGTTTGGTTTGTTCATGGTCATCCCAGCCTTTCTATCATTTAAAAACAGCCAGCTTCTTGCATGCTGGCTGTTCAGTGTTTGGAGCTTATTTTGGTTGTAATCGGAATGTGTTCCTCTTAGGAATTTGCATTTAATTGTTTTTGAGTGTCCTTGGCTGCTTGAGCGGTTGCATCCATAACTTCTTTATCCGCTTTGGCCGCTTCATTAGCGACATCGGCAGAAGCTTTGGTTACGCTGGATACGATGTTGTCTTTACTCTCGGATACCGTTTTGGCTACATCTGCTGTTTTAGTGGAAACGGTTTTGGCCAAATCTGTCGCTTTGCTGCTAACTACAGATGCGACATCCTTCGTTTTATCGGAGACAACAGTCATTTTTTCGGACAGATCACTACGTAAATCGCGACCCGGCTTTGGAGCGAACAGCAGGGCTGCCGCAGCACCAATCAAACCTCCAATAAATAAACCCTTTGCAAAACCTGAAGTGCTTGCCATATTTTGATTGTCAATGTTACTCATGATATATCACTCCTTTTATAGAATAAAAAAATATATATAAATATTAGGTAGCCCTTCTTAACAGCCTGGACACAAGTCCGAGCAAGAATACGAACAATGCGGTTCCAAGTATGGCTGGAATGACTGCAAATTCTCCGATGACTGGGCCCCAGTCTCCCAATAGCATGACACCTAGCCAAGCTCCTACAAATCCAGCAATCATAGAGCCCGCAATGCCTCCAGGCATTTCATGTCCAGCTAGTGCATCGCCAATCAATCCGATAATAATAGCCATTACAATACTTAGTACAATTCCCCACACAAGGATCGCCCCCCTTATCCTAAGTTCACAAAACCATAACGTTTTTGATGAATGCTGAGCTTCGATATTGCTGTGCCTTGCTTACTTCGTATATAAACGCCGTGGCCCAGAGTGAAACAAAAAGCTGTCTCGGACATTTACGGGCGGGGAGTGGAAGAAAGCCGCATGCGCGCTTGCCAATAGATCATAGGAACGGTAAACGCCAGCCAAATGATGCCTGCAATATAACCACCCACAATGTCAGTAGGAAAGTGAACTCCTAAATATATACGGCTTAGTCCAATCAATAGAATGAGCAGTGCACCAAGAACGCACGGGAGGAAGAGCGAACGCTCACGAATCTTTCGTTCTATAGCCCAGATGGCAAATATCATGCCGTAAAATCCCATGGAAATCATCGCATGACCGCTGGGAAAACTGTAGCCTCCAGCTTCAACCAAATGTTGAAGTGACGGGCGTTCTCGTTGCAAAATCCCTTTAATGAGCGTATTCAGCACCCACATCGCCGTAAAGCTGCTTAGGATCGCAAAGGAATAAGCTTTTGAACGAAGATAGACCCAGCACAAGGTGGCAGCACCGAGAGCAATGAGTAACGATATGCGGAATGAACCGAAAGATGTAATGAATATAGCGACGGTTAGCAGTTGGTCATGAGCAGCTGCTGTGTCTGGAAAAACGATATTCTGTATACGTTTATCCCAATATAGAAAAGGCGCTGTGCCAATCCACTTCACAGAGTAGGCGATGAGAAGCAACACAGCGATCATGATAATAGATGCATACAGACTACGACGCAAATAGCTTGGTAGGAACCGGGATGGTTGGGGTTCATGGGATAGCATATGTAATAAATCTCCTCCTTATGGCTATGATAGATTCATTTTTTCGTACTATTAACTTAACTAATAATGAACTTAAGAGCAAAACCCGACGGAGACGACAGGCTGATTGAGGCATTTAAGCCCGGGGTAAAGGGATCGTATCACAGCGTTTGTTAATGCCAGGGCCGGAAGTGGAATAGTAATTACAAAGCAAGGCTGCTTTACGGAACTGGAATCCATGGAGGTGTTAAGGATGATTAAGATAGTGACATCGGCGGAAAGACATACCTCGAATAAAGGATGGATTCATAGTGAGTTTAGCTTTTCGTTTGCCGATTATGAAGATCCGAGCAATGCGCATTTTGGCTGTATGCTAGCCCATAATGATAACGAGCTTGAACCGCAGCAAGGCTTCAAAAGACATCCGCATCACGATTTGGAAATCGTCACCTATGTAATTGAAGGCCAATTGCATCATAGCGACAGCTTGGGACATGAGCAGGATTTGAAAAGCGGCTCGATCCAGGTTCTGAGTGCAGGCACCGGAATTGAACATGAAGAGCGAAATACTGGGGATGAAAGACCGGTTCGCTTTTTGCAAATGTGGTTTTTACCTGAGAGCCCTGACATTCAGCCTTCTTATCAGGTGCAAAGATTTAAGCACAGTGAACGTCTAAATCGGCTTCAGCCTGTTGTGTCTGGTTCAGAAGTGGAGGGAGCGTTATCCATCGCGCAGGATATAAATCTGTATCTGAGCAGATTGGAAAAAGGCCAGCAGCTTGAATATCCGCAGCAAGAGGAGCGCCGCACCCACATTTATGTAATTAGCGGTCATGTGGAAGTTATGTGCCAGGATGGAGATTTTCAGTTAGGGCCTGGTGATGCCGCGCGAATTCAAAAAAGCTGTACATTAAAGATACTAGCTACAGGTAATGAGGATATATCTGAACTGGTGTTAGCAGATTTACCTTGAAGTATCCTTGAGTGAAATGAAAATGTATATGTAATCGAAAAATAAAGCTCGTATCCCCGTTGCGCGTCTGTTGAGACGAGCGGAGGTACGAGCTTTATTTACGGTGACAGGGCCACTGGCATGAAGGCTGTTGCTCATGATGATAGGTTGTAATACAGCTAAGCTGTCTTCCTATAAGCTAATTCAGGAGGACTTGCGCAATCTGCCCAGTTCAGAAACAATAGCTTCAACCTCGGAAATGCTCAGGTTAGGCTTGCTTATCACCATATCATAGACATCATGGATGTCCTCGTATTGCTCCAGCGAGAAAGCGGAAGCCTGCATAGCAGCACCACTCGCCATACGGAGCTTGGTTTTAATACCCTCAATCATATACTCAATGTTGGCATGAGACGGTACAGACAAATCCATCGTTAATTTTCCATCCTTTCATAACAGGGGAAGTTGCCTGTATTGTATCATGTTTTTGTTGTAGAATGTACTGAAAGCCAGATTATCGATATACAACCGAATCAAGGAGGATGGACAAAGTTGTCTTTGTATAATCGAGCTTCCGCGCCCGGTCGCTCGTCCTTAGAACATAATGTAAAGAAAACAGATCGAGATGGACTCGCGCCGTTTTTCCGAGAAATTCATCATCAACATGCTATAGATAAGTTGACTTTTGTTTGCATCGGTACGGATCGCTCGTCGGGTGATTCACTCGGGCCATTGGTAGGCACCATGCTCAAGGAGCAAGGCTTTCAGCATGTGATCGGCACAATGACGGAGCCCTGTGATGCGGATCATCTGGTTTCATACTTGGAGTGCATTCCACAAGATCATTATGTGATCGCCATAGATGCTTGTCTTGGACAGCACGGCTCAACGGGAATGTTTCTTATTGCGCGTGAACCGCTAACTCCTGCGCGATCAGTGGGGCTGTCTCTTCCGTCAGTTGGTCATTATAGTGTTGCAGCGATTGTGAATGAGCGCAGTCCCAAACCCTATTGGACACTCCAAATGACGTCGCTTCACTTGGTCATGACCATGGCTGCGCATATTGCTAATGCGGCGGCTTATGAATTTGGTTTGAAAACAGCTTCGCAAGATTTTCCAGAGGGTTACCGTTTCAGATATTGATGGTCTGCTTAATAATATACATCAGCATTGTTCTACTTAATAATATATTCAGCTTCAATAGATTATATACAGAGAAGGAAGGGTTCCACATGGAAAAGGTATTATGCGAAGGAACGACGATCTGCTATGCCGAACAGGGAAAAGGAGAACCGATCATTCTATTGCACGGGTTTTGCGGAAGCTCCTCCTATTGGGATGAGGTTGTTCCCTTGCTGTCCCAAAGCTATCGTTGTATTGTTCCAGACCTGCGTGGACACGGACGCAGCGATGCTCCACTAGGAGCCTATACTATTGATCAAATGGCAGATGATGTGCTTAAACTTCAAGAACAATTGGACATCCCTCAGGCTGCTTGGTTTGGTCACTCTCTAGGAGGCTATTTAGCCCTTTCGGCAGTGCAGAGACATGCAGAGCGCCTTACAGCCTTTGGACTGATTCATTCGACAGCTTATGCAGATACGGACGAAGGGAAAGAAAAACGTAACAAGGCTGTATCTACCATCCAAACGGAGGGGATTACCACTTTTGTAGATGGACTCGTACCGGGACTGTTTGCTCCAGATCATGTGGAGTCGATGTCCAGCCAATTACTTAAAGTCAAAGAAATTGGCTACAAAACACCACCACAAGGAGCCGTAGGAGCATCGCTGGCTATGCGCGAGCGTACTGATCGGCGGGATGTGTTGTCGGCTTCTGCATTGCCAGCCCTTTTAGTAGCGGGTGAGCAGGATCAGGCGGTTCCTCCCGCGCGAACGTTTACAACAGATCGGGCCGGAGTAACTCAGGTTACCCTACCGGAAGCAGGTCACATGAGCCTGTTTGAGGCACCGGAGCTATTAGCTAATGCTATCTTGGCGTTTTTGGAGCAGGACTTGAAAAAGTAGACTGAGGTAAGCCCAAAAAACCGGAACCTTCTGATGTGATAATCAGAAGGTTCCGGTTTTTGTGTAGTCAATTATTTTTAGGTGTGTAAGGTGTCTAATTTATATTGCTTTTGTTAAAGGCAAACGCTGTCGGCAAACCGTCAATACTCTCCAAATTTTTCTCATAGGCATATTTTTTAAGTGCTTCTTCTCCCATCTGAATCGCGACTTCCTTCAGCTTTTCCCGTTCGCTCGTGTATGTCATAGATGGAACCGCAAAACCACATGAATTCTGCACCATGTGAACGTCCACAACAATGATTTGTCTTGCACCGGGAAGCGGGTTGAAGAGTGGGTACAGCTCATTCCATTGCTTAGTATCGGGCAGTGCGACGGTACCAGTACCATAGAGCTTTAGTACACTGGGAGCGCCCTCAAATGCACAAAACATGATTGTTACCCGTCCGTTCTCTATAATGTGGGCGCTTGTCTCGTTGCCGCTTCCCGCCAAGTCGAGATAGGCTACCCTTTGGCCCGATAGAATACGAAAGGAATCATATCCCTTGGGGGAAAGGTTAACGTGGCCTGTCTTGGATAGCGGTGCTGATCCTACAAAGAAAATATGCTGCCGCTGTATAAACTCTTGATGTTCTGGTAATATCGAGCTAAATTGTTTACCCAAACTCCATCATCCTTTCTCACAAAAACATTCGATTTTTTTGTTTCTAAAGAAAATAATTAATATGAATTGTTTTATGGGATGTTTAAATATACTGATTTTATTTTTGTTTCGTATGAAACAAAAATATCACGATACTAACGAAGAAGCAATATTTATTTTTGAAAAAATCGTCATTCGCTAGTCGATGATCAGCTACAGAGTACCGTAGGAATGTCACTCATACGTGAGCATTCTGACCACCTGATCATTGATGTTATAAACTGAGTGTGAATGTTATAAGTGGTATTTGTGCATTAGTGGGGCATTTGGCTTTTAGACAAGGATGTCATACAATCAGAAGACAGGGTTCCTGGTTGTCTAGGCATCGGGATGAAAGGAAGGGAACGGCTTGCTTAGAAAAGACTATTTGCTCAGTATGATGGAAGAATTGACATCCGCAGTAGCATCGGTGCTCGGTCTAAGGCGTGAAAATAAACACATCGAAGCGCTGAAACAGCTAGATGACCTGCTCAACAAGCAGTTTCGTCTTCGTTCAGATTTGCTCAGACGATTGCCGCCGGAACAAATTATTGAACTTTTCCGATTGGGGCCTGGCATTGAAGCGGATAAGCTTCAGCAGGTGGCTCGCATTTTGGAGGAAGAAGCCGTGATTTACCTGGAAACCAGCAGAACAGACGAAGGTATACGAATCTTGATGAAATCTCTTCATTTATATTTGTACAGCGATACGAATGGCGCGACTCGTGATCTGCAGGTTCTGCCTGAACGAATAGCGTGTATCGTGAAGCTGGTGCGCGAATATGAGCTCCCCCCTGAAACCAGCAAGCTGCTGGCTGTTCATTATGAGCAAGAAAACAGGTTGGACGAAGCCGCCGATGTCTGGTTTGGATTGGCATGGGAGCAGCCAGAGCTGCTAGCGGAAGCGGAGACGTTTTATAGTCAATTACTGGATAAGACCAATGCAGAACTGGAGCTGGGTGGAATTTCACGCCAGGAAGTCACCGAGGGTTTGACCGAGATCACCCAATTACATGAAAGAAAGTGAGATGTACCTTTTGGATTCACTGCGCGAACTTATATACCAATTGACCACGGGAGGATCCCTCATAACAGCGACGCTGAGTCAGCTTCGCAAACGGGAGGATGCTTCTTTTACTAAAGTGCAAATTAAACCTGTAGAACTGAAAAACAAGCTGCATTACCAGTTTGCTTTTCATTACAGCAACAAAGTCATTCATGAAAATCTGACCCCTGACGAAGCTAATGAGCGTATGACTGCCTTGTTTGAGGACACGTTCCGCCAAGGACTTCTATGCGCCAAGGATGCAGACTACCAAGTGCTGATCAGTAAAAAATATAAAGTATCCATTCTGACAAAGTCACCGAGCAAAAGTAAAGCCGACCTGTCTCATAATCGCAAAAAGCAATATGTGCTCGAAGAAGGGGAACGAATTCCTTTCCTGATTGAGCTGGGGATTATGAATGAGGATGGAAAGGTACTGGCCCGTAAGTATGATAAGTTTCGTCAAATTAACCGGTTTCTCGAAATGGTGCAGGATGTATTGCCTAGCCTTCCGGTAGGTCGCCCATTGACGATTGTGGATTTTGGCTGTGGCAAATCGTATTTGACCTTTGCGCTGTATCACTATTTGGCTGTACAGCAAAAGCGACCATTGCAGATCGTTGGTTTAGACTTGAAGGCAGATGTCATTGAAACCTGTAATGTTCTGGCTCAAAAGCTGCAATATCGACAGTTGGAGTTTCTGGTCGGTGATATTGCAGACTATAACGAACTGGAACAGGTGGATATGGTTGTTACCTTGCACGCTTGTGATACTGCAACAGATGCGGCGCTGGAAAAGGCCGTCCGCTGGGGAGCTTCCGTCATTTTGTCAGTTCCGTGTTGCCAGCATGAGCTGTTTAGCCAACTGGAAAATCCGGTATTGGAGCCGTTGCTTTCCCACGGCATTTTGAAGGAGCGTTTTTCTGCACTCGCTACGGATGGAATTCGGGCCAAACTGCTTGATATGATGGGATATCGGACACAGCTGTTGGAATTTATCGACATGGAGCATACACCTAAAAATATTCTGATTCGTGCCGTCAAAGGGCAAGCGGGAGAACAATCCGTTCTGTGGCGTGAATACACAGCATTTAGGGATTTTATTCATGCAGATCCTTATTTGGAACGCGCTTGTGCGGATTTGCTTCCCGAAGGAGCGGGGAAAAAGCAGACACGTAGCTAGGAATATCGTAAAAGTGGAGCCACTGCGGGGTGGCTCCACTTTTTTTGTAGTTCACAGTTCATGGTTGCAGTACACAAACATCTATCCGCCATAGGCACTTCTAAAAGCGGTGCACAAGACATCGCGATCCACCTTCCACAATGCCGCGAGCTCCTCGCTGACATCTTCGTCCCACCAGTCGCACAGTAGTTTGCGATTACTATGGTTTTCCGCAATCCAGATAAGGTGTCCGACGACCTTGCGGCAGTATAGCTCCTCGCCCTGCTTGACCAGATCAGGAGCAATGTGAACAGGTAGACGTTTGCAGGTTCGATACAACTCTTTGGTACATGCGCGGCGGATACCACGAGCCGTGGGTAAACGGGATTGTGAATTGTCATGTTTGGGGAATTTGCCGGGAGGCATATTGTACCCCCTCCTCTCTCTCACAACTTATGCGGGCAGAGGAGCCGGGGTCACTGCCCCCCTATTTGTGTGAAGTGGCGACTTGTTCTGCCGCTGTGATACACTAATGAAAATAGAGAAACAGGCAGGGAGTGGGAAGAGAAGTGGACCAAATATCTAGTATCATTAATAATTTGTTTGAGATCATCCGTAGTCTTGGGTATTTTGGTATTATGCTAGGCTTGATGGTGGAGGTCATTCCAAGTGAAATTGTCCTCGCTTATGGCGGTTTTTTAGTGCACTCAGGTCATATTAATTTTTTTGGCGCAGTCGTTTTTGGAACGATTGGCGGAGTGCTGGCCCAGTTGTTCATTTACTGGATTGGGCGCTATGGCGGCAGACCGGTATTAGATAAGTATGGGAAATACATACTTATCAAAAAAAGTCATGTTGACCACGCCGAAGCCTGGTTTAATAAATACGGCACAGGGGTCATTTTCACAGCTCGCTTTATCCCTGTTGTGCGTCATGCCATCTCAATCCCTGCCGGGTTGGCTCGAATGAACGTATGGCGCTTTATTATTTTGACGACGCTAGCGATTATACCTTGGTCTGTTTTGTTTATATATTTAGGTATGCTGCTAGGAGACAAGTGGGAGCAAATTGACGAAGTGGCAGCACCTTACATCAAACCTATTTTGCTAGTTGCCCTTGCGCTCTTGATCATTTATTTTGTTATCAAATGGATTGTATCCAAAAACAAAAAAGGAAGTGTATAACATGAGCCGTACTAATGTATCGCAATACTTCGGAAAGGGCTTAAGCCCTGAACAGTTTATGGAGGGCATGGAAAAGAACAAAGAAGCCTTCCGCTCTGGGTACGATCAGTTTGTGTGGAATCGCGAAGAGGATCAAGAGTATTTTGAAAGCCTGAACCATCGGGATGATCTGCGCGTGCTTATTTTGGCTGCCGACTGGTGTGGAGACGTGGTGCGCAATGTGCCAGTTGTGTTCCGCGCGCTGGAGAATAGCGGGATTCCGACCGAAGTATTAATCTTGGAAAACCATCAGGCGCTGATGGATGACTTTCTGACAATGGGCGGACGTGCTGTGCCGATTGTGATTTTTGCGGATACAGGAGGTCACGTACTTGGCCACTGGGGGCCACGCCCTGCACATGTCCAACAAATCATGATCGGATTCAAACGTGAAAATCCAGATCGTGAAGCCGATGATTATCAAGAAAAAATCGCAGTTGCTCGTAAAGAAATGGCTGAAAAATATGGGGAGGGAACCGAGGTCCATCCTGTAATTGTTCAGGAATTACGCGAGCTGATCTCGGGATTTTAACTTATGACATTATCTATTCGCAGCTTTAATCTCGGCCCGCTCCAGACGAATGCTTATTTGCTTCAAGGAGATGATCCACAGCGCGCCGTTATTATTGATCCTGGAATGAATCCGGGACCTTTGCTGAGAGCGATTGAATCCCTGACCATTGAAGCTATCCTGCTGACCCATGCCCATTTCGACCATATTGGAGGAGTGGAGGAGATTCGCAATGCGAAAGGATGTCCGGTGTATCTGCACGCCTTGGAGCAAGACTGGCTCACATCTCCTAAGCTGAATGGCTCCCTGATGTGGCCAGAGGCATCTCCTCCGATCTCGACGGAACCTGCCGAATATGATTTGGCTGAAGGTCAGCAATTGAACCTGATCGGGCATACGTTTCGGGTTTACCATACACCGGGCCATTCACCCGGAAGTGTCAGCTTTTTGTGCGGCAAAGATCTTTTTTCCGGGGATGTGCTATTCCGTCAGGGCGTCGGACGCACGGACCTAACTGGTGGCCGAGAACGGGATTTATATGATTCTATTCAGAACAAATTGTTCCCGCTCGGAGATGACGTTACAGTCTATTCCGGTCACGGTCCCAAAACGTCCATCGGTTATGAGAAAGCTAATAATCCGTATATCCGGTGAATATGGTGAACGTTTTCAGGAGGGGCAAAATCAAAGGTGTGACAGGTTTTGCACCATTTCGACAACAAATTATAAATTATGTATAGACAAAGGTTTTTATTTTTGTTAACATGAATTTATTAAAGTTACATACTAAACTCGCGAAGCACGCAAGCTGTGGATGAATCCCGGTTTGCGTTCTTTTTTTTGCCCATTAAGAGGATAAAGAGGCATGAGGCCGTCAGATCACAAGGGGGAGCAAGAATGAAAAGAAAACATATATATGGGGTACAACGTGAGATTGGAGGTAGTTTCCGTGTTCCCAATATAATAGATATTGAAGATTCTGTGATAGGTTCCGAGCCGAAGATCATAACTTGGAAAAAGGTGAAACGACGGGACGGAAACCCTTCACAAAACTGGCATGTAAGACTGAATGAACACAGGCTGGGACGTGGAGACGGTCGACTATGAAGATACATAGATGATATAGACAAGCTACTTTTTTTTTAGTAGACTTAGCAGATAAGTTCAGACAAACGGGGGGGCTAACGATGCATCATTTAGGAGCTAGAATTATGATCGTCGCGGATGCTTTTGAGCAGAATCTTCCTGTGGGCGAACATGGTTATATCATTGCTTACGACCGTAATGCGGACAATGCTTTTGACTATGTCATTCGCGTACCGAAGGTGAACCGCAATTTTTTTGTACCATCCGGAGACATCGAGCTGGAAGAGAGTATTC
Source organism: Paenibacillus sp. NMA1017 (assembly GCF_058895805.1). Taxonomy (NCBI): domain Bacteria; kingdom Bacillati; phylum Bacillota; class Bacilli; order Caryophanales; family Paenibacillaceae; genus Paenibacillus; species Paenibacillus sp. NMA1017. Next base: position 217,530 of record NZ_JBZXYR010000009.1, read on the forward strand.
TCAAGCTGGAAGCCGAGCGGATTGAGCGTGAAGCGCTGATAGATTACGCCCTTGCTACCCATAATGAGAAACTGTTCATGCATGTGATGAACGGTGGTATTGATTCGGTAGAGACTGAAGAAGAAGAAACCGCGGCAGAGTTGTTGTCAGAGGCTGATTTTATCAGACAAGTCAATTTGCGTGCTTGGATATAGGAGTTGGCTACTGCCGACTCTTTTTAAGAATATATAAAGGGCACAGTCTCAGCTCCTATAGTTTTCTCGAAAGAGCACCGAAAGGTGCTTTTTTTATATTCTTTTAACAACATTTACCTCATCGAAGTGCAGTTTGCTTCTGTACCGCGTCAAAGATTGAATTGTAAAGGGTTCTATCCTATAATTAAAAACGTTATTTCAAAGTTCGGTGCAGCATTTTTTAATATCAGGATTTTGCAAAATTCGATTCCAGTCGCTCCGAAGTGCAATATGTAGACGAACTAAATCATTTTGATCTATACCTTGCTCATTGGAAGTCGCTTATTGGATTTTTTGCAAAATCCTCATATACATGAGGAGGGTTTTGTATGAACATTTCCACGGAAGATGTCCGTCACGTAGCCAAGCTGTCCAGGTTGAATCTGACCGCGGCTGAGGAAGAAACGATGACAGGACAATTAAACGCCATTCTCCATTATGCGGAGAAGCTGAATGAGCTGGATACGGAGCAGGTAAAACCGACCACTCATGTGCTGCACGTCAGCAATGTCATGCGAGACGACGAAGTTCGCGAAAGTTTGACACATGAGCAAGTGATGCGCAATGCACCTGAAGAAGAAGACGGACAGTTTAAGGTTCCTGCTGTTCTGGAATAGATCTCATATATTGAAAGGAGGATGCAAATTGAGCTTGTTCAATAACACATTGCCCGAGATACATAACAAGCTGCATCAAAAGGAAATTTCCGTGAGTGATCTGGTGGGACACGCTCTGGAGACGATTGGTGCGCGGGAAGACAAGATCAGAGCCTATATTACCGTTGACGAGGAACAGGCCCGTGCATCCGCACGTCAGCTGGATGATCAACTGATTTCCGGAGAGGAAAGAGGGTTGTTGTTTGGCCTGCCAGTTGGCATTAAGGATAATATCGTGACAGAAGGGCTGCGTACAACATGTGGCAGTCAGTTTTTGAAAAATTTTGATCCCGTTTATGATGCAACAGTTGTTAGCAAGTTACGCGCAGCGCAAACCGTGACACTCGGTAAAATGAACATGGACGAATTCGCCATGGGCGGCTCTAACGAGAACTCCAGCTTTTTCCCTGCACGTAACCCTTGGGATTTAGAACGTGTTCCTGGCGGTTCCAGTGGCGGCTCGGCTGCGGCTGTTGCAGCGGGTGAGGCTTATTTCACGCTCGGTTCGGATACAGGTGGTTCCATTCGCCAGCCCGCTTCTTACTGCGGTGTAGTTGGCCTGAAACCAACTTATGGTCTAGTATCCCGTTTTGGACTGGTGGCTTTTGCCTCCTCTTTAGACCAAATTGGACCCATTACTAAAAATGTTCAGGATTCGGCCTATGTCCTACAAGCCATTGCAGGCTATGACCAGAAGGACTCCACTTCTGCAAAGGTAGATATTCCTGATTATTTGAACGCTTTAACCGGGGATGTAAAAGGACTACGTATCGCTGTGCCTAAAGAGTATCTTGGTGAGGGCGTCGATCCTCAGGTCAAGGAGAAGGTGCTGGATGCACTGAAAACGCTGGAAGGACTGGGTGCTGTTTGGGAAGAAGTGTCTCTCCCTCACACAGAATATGCGGTAGCTACATATTACCTGCTGGCTTCATCCGAAGCGTCATCCAATCTGGCCCGTTTTGACGGCGTGCGCTATGGTGTGCGTTCTGACAATCCGGACAACCTGCTTGATCTATACCATCAGTCCCGCACGCAGGGTTTTGGTCCCGAGGTGAAGCGTCGGATTATGTTGGGTACCTATGCACTCAGCTCTGGTTACTACGATGCCTATTATTTGAAAGCTCAAAAAGTGCGCACACTGATCAAACAGGATTTTGATCGTGTATTTGAACAATATGATGTGATTATCGGACCTACTGCGCCGACAACAGCTTTCAAAATCGGCTCACAAGTGGACGATCCATTGACGATGTATTTGAACGACATTTTGACGATTCCGGTGAGCTTGGCTGGTGTGCCAGCCATCAGCATTCCGTGTGGTCTTGCGGATGGAATGCCAGTCGGACTACAAATTATTGGAAAGGCCTTTGACGAGTCTTCCGTGCTTCGCGTAGCCCATGCTTTTGAACAAAATACCGAATTTCACAAGCAGCGTCCGCAGCTGTAATTTGCTAAAAAGGAGGGAACCTATTCATGTCTACAACTACATCCAAATATGAGACAGTCATCGGACTTGAAGTGCACGTGGAATTGCATACGAAGTCTAAAATATTCTGTGGATGCTCGACATCCTTCGGAGCACCACCCAACTCTCATACATGTCCGGTCTGTCTCGGTCATCCAGGGGTGCTGCCGGTATTGAACCGTCAGGCCGTTGATTATGCAATGAAAGCAGCGATGGCGCTGAATTGCACCATTGCTGATGTGAGCAAGTTTGACCGCAAGAACTATTTTTACCCCGATTCACCTAAGGCTTACCAAATCTCACAATACGATCAACCCATTGGCGAAAATGGCTGGATTGATATTGAAGTGAATGGTGAGACAAAGCGTATCGGTATTACCCGACTGCATCTGGAAGAGGACGCAGGGAAATTAACACATGTTGATGGTGGCTACGCATCTTTGGTCGATTTTAACCGGGTCGGCACACCATTGGTCGAGATCGTTTCGGAGCCGGAAATATCTTCGCCAGAAGAAGCCAAGGCCTATCTGGAAAAAATACGTGCCATTATGCAGTATTGTGACGTATCCGATGTGAAGATGGAGGAAGGATCACTTCGCTGCGACGCGAATATCAGTCTTCGTCCGCATGGACAAAAAGAGCTGGGAACTAAAGCGGAACTGAAAAACATGAACTCTTTCCGTGGTGTACAGCGCGGACTGGAATATGAGCAGTTCCGGCAGGAGCAGACGCTGGACGAAGGCGGGACGATTGTACAGGAGACACGTCGTTGGGATGAGGCACAAGGTAAAACCTTGTCCATGCGTGGTAAGGAACAGGCCCATGACTATCGTTATTTCCCAGACCCGGATCTCGTTACTCTGCATATAGATGAGGAATGGAAAGAGCGCATCCGTGTTTCGATTCCTGAATTGCCTGACCAGCGTAAAGCACGCTACACTTCAGAATTTGGACTACCTGAGTATGATGCGCAGGTGATTACGTCCTCCAAGCCATTGGCCGATTTGTTCGAGGATAGCCTTCAATTCACCAAGGATGCCAAAGCAGTATCCAACTGGATTATGGGGGATCTACTCGGTTATTTGAACAGTGCCGGTGTAGAGCTGTCGCAGGTTAAATTGACCGGTCGGGGCTTGGGTGAAATGATCGGACTGCTGGAGAAGGGAACGATCAATAGCAAAATTGCTAAAACGGTCTTCAAGGAAATGCTGGAAAGTGATAAACTGCCACAGCAAATTGTTGAAGAAAAAGGGCTTGTACAGATCAGTGATGAGGGTGCAATCCTGACAATTGTCGAACAAGTTGTAGCAGCTAACCCGCAATCGGTCGAAGATTACAAAGCCGGCAAGCAAAAGGCCATCGGCTTCCTAGTCGGTCAAGTGATGAAGGAGAGCAAGGGAAAGGCAAACCCTGGCCTTGCTAATAAGTTGCTGACGGAAGTACTGAACCGCTAATGGCATAGATTTGACAGGGGCTTGTCTTTTAGGGACAGGCCCTTTTGCATAGACGCTGAGAACGATTGGCGCGAACAAGCTTTAAAATCCAGATGGCATTTTATGAGTTTCCTTAGGAGGGAAAACAGCATGGTTACCCTATGTTCATTGGAAGATGATGATATCGTCAGTCAGATATGGCGTTTACAACACGTTGCCTATAGGCTGGAAGCTGAGCTGATTGGGTTTGATGAGATTCCTCCACTGATGGATACATTGGATACGCTGAGAAGCTGTGGAGAGTCTTTTTATGGGTGGCTGGAGGACGGTGAATTGATTGGGGCGCTGGCTGTGCAGTCTGAGTCGCCCGATTCACTTACTCTTACACGTATGATGGTTCACCCAGATCATTTTCGTAAAGGCATTGCAGACTCCTTAATGAAGCATGTTTTGAATGAATATCAAAATATGCCGTTGTTCATCGTCTCTACAGGAACTTTAAATACTCCTGCGGTGACATTATATCGAAAACATGGCTTTCGCCCCGTATCTGCGGTGGAGGTCGCCCCAGGCGTGGAATTAACCACCTACCATCTGCATAAGTTGGAATAGCATTGAGATATCATTAAATTGGCATTAAAAATGCACATAAGCCCACAAACCGCGCACCCGGAGTGGGAAGCACGACATAACCGGGAGGAGTGACTTGAATGGATAATCCGTGGATTATAGACGATTCACATATCATTTTACGGCTGTTACTGTCCATGCTTCTCGGTGGATTCATTGGCTTTGAACGCGAACGTTCCAATCACGCAGCTGGTTTGAGGACTCATATTATGGTCAGTCTTGGTTCGACGCTGATTATGCTACTCTCCATTTACGGCTTTGCCGATTTTATTAAAGAAGCTAATGTACGCATAGATCCCGCTCGTTTGGCTACGGCTGTAATCACTGGCGTAGGCTTTTTGGGTGCAGGGACGATTATGTTCACAGGTAAATCCATTACCGGACTAACGACTGCGGCTTCCATTTGGGTCGTTGCTGCTATTGGCCTTGGGGTCGGAGCAGGTTTTTATTTCCCGTCTATAGCGGCGACAGTACTCGTATTTTTAAATTTATGGGTGTTTAACAAAGTTGAACTTCGGTATATGCGTGGACGCAAGCGTCATCTTATTACATTGTACGGATTGTCCTCTCACGGATTGCTGGAGCAGATTTCGACTTATTTAGAGCAAGAAAAAGTGGAAATACGTAAAATAACGATTAAGGAACATGAAAATGTCCCATTTCACGAATTACATCCAGATCGGCAGAGTATGGAGGTTTCCCTAGAGGTGCTGGCCCGCCATGATTTTAATCCCGTACGTATTGCAGCTGATTTACGACAATGGGAAGATATAGCTGCAGTCTCTGTTGAGTGATAGGATACCTTTTTTTAACAGTTACTCGTAAATCCGATTGGGGTACTATGTAAGCATCGAAGTATTTTTCAGCGGAGCCACGTATGGGATTCAAAGGGGAGGATGGCATGAACTCGGAACAACCTTTACCGTCTGGAGAGGCTGGACAGCTACAAGCATCGGAACAGCGGGAACAACCCAGACAGGGGAAGCGTCTAAGGTACGCTAAATTTCGCAAAGTGATTGCTATTATCATGGCGGCATTGTTACCCGGACTGGGACATCTTTTTTTAGGGCTGTTTATTAGGGGGCTTAGTTTTATTGTATTGCTCCTGCTAGATATTTTTGCGATGCTGTATGTTTCCTCTGACGGTCTGAGGATCAACATTCCATTACTTATTTTGCTTGGATTGTTTATACCCGTTTTATATTTTTATAATGTATATGATGTCTTACAGTCTGCAGATTACATGGTTCGTTATCGGCGTAAGCCAGATCGTTATGCACGAATGGATGCTAAAGGCCAGCAAAGTAGTCCTTTTTATGCATGGGAGAGAGGCTTTGCTTTTGCTGTGCTAATGGTGGCAGGCGGTGGGCTTATGATTTTGTTTCGCATGAAACCTCGCTGGTTGAGCAATTTCTTTGAGGATTACGGATTCCTTACGCTGGCCATTTTATTAATGATGATCGGTCTATTCCTTTTTCTAAGGGAAGCCTTTCTGACCTTTAAGCGTAAAAGTTGAAAGAAAGAGGGTGAAGCTGGCGTGCACCGCAAAATAAGAGTCGGGCGCTACACCTCTTCGCTTCTGTTGATGGCTGTAGGCGTTTTGCTTATTATAGATGTGTTTCAAAATACTGAATATATGCTTCAGCTCCTCGTTTGGTGGCCCGTAATCTTCGTGCTTTGGGGACTGGAGTATCTGATTTTTTTTGCCGTGTATTATCGTAAAGAAGGCAAGTCTGACAACGGACGACGGTTCCGACCTGACCTAAAGGGGATTCTGTCCGCTTTGGTAGTGGCTGCTTCGGTTTTTATCGTGACTCAGCAAAATCATTATATGTATCTGTGGAACCGGGTCAGTCTCAATCTGACGTCAGCTTCTATGGATTTTAGCCAGGCTAAAGAGAATCGGTATGATATGGGTGGTATGCTGGTACCTGTAACTATGCAGACGTCCGATTTAGTAGTTGATTCGGTTAATGGTGATATAACACTGATCAGACGGCCTGTGTCCAATATAGAGGTACGTGGGACTCTATGGGTAGATCAAGCGCCTGCTGCCGAAGCGGACAAGATTGCTCAAGCTTCTTCACTGACTTCTACCGACGGCAAGACTATCCAGATTCGTCCGGAGGCAAAGTCGTACGGAGCATCAAGCAAACGTCAGCCCCGTGTGAACATGTTGATTACCGTGCCGGAGGACCGGAGGTTCAATATGCAGATTAGAACCTCCAACGGGAATATTACCTTGAATGGAGTTGATGCTATTGACAGCATTCGGCTCGAGAGCGGTAATGGAAATCTCACCGTTAATGACGCTATCGGCAATGTCAAGGGAGGCACGCTGAACGGTCAGGTTAAATTGCATCGGATTTCTGGAGATGTGGATGTGCGCACGAACCGTGGCGACATGCAGGCAGGCGATATTGAAGGGGCTGTGACACTACACACCATGGTAGGTGACATTCAGCTCGCTCGTTCGGAAGGAGATATCACCGTTGATACTCAGAATGGTGACATGAATGTGCTGAATTCTACAGCCAAGCTGAATGCAAATTCGCTTAATGGCTCTATCAAAGTGCATAGCGAGCAGGTAGGCGGAGATTGGAAAATATACAGTGCTGTTGGTGATATCGTATTGGATCTTCCGTCGAATGGAGATTTTCAGTTAGAGGGTTCAAGCAGTTATGGAAATCTTCAATCCGATTTTCCATTTAAAATAGACAGTAAAAGTATTTCAGGCCAAAATGGGACAGGCAAGTATGCGATCAACGTAGAGGGCAACAGTAATTTAACCATTAAAAAGTTACTGATGCCGTCGTTACCCGACTTGAATGATTCCGGGGGTACGACTGCGCCCGATACATCTGAAAGCTCTCCGACTGAACCCGGAGCTCCTGAGACAGATACCTCTATAGGAATATCCGGCGACAATACGGCGCGTTGACAAGAAACTTGAGTAGACCGTACAATGTGAGTAGGTTTAGAAGTAAGTTGTAAATAGATGCGTGGTAATTGATAGGATCGTAAGTAAGGGATAAGGCGGTGGACATATATGGCAGCACGCGTCCAGCATGCTTTGGAACTTCTGAAGAAGACAGGTGTACGCATAACACCCCAGCGTCATGCCATATTAAACTATTTGATGGAAACCATGGGGCACCCGACTGCAGATGAGATATATCGAGCGCTTGAGTCCAAGTTTCCAAGTATGAGTGTGGCTACGGTTTATAATAACTTAAAGATGTTTATAGAAGCGGGTATGGTACATGAGTTGACCTATGGAGATAACGCCAGTCGTTATGATGCCAATATTTCGGAGCACTATCACATCATTTGCGAAAAATGCGGAAAGATTGAAGATTTCAGTTATCCGTACTTGGCTGATGTGGAACGCCATGCCGCGTTGGAAACAGGCTTCGAGGTGCATGGACATCGTATGGAGTTACACGGAGTATGCAAAGCTTGCAGTAACAAACAAACGTAACGAAACAAGGAATAGAAGTTTTTTGTGCGGTATGTATATATTGTAATGGATTGGAAACGTGAGGAATTCCCCATAAGCGGGGATTTACCGCGTTTTTTTGTTTAAATCACTTTATTTTTGTTTTAAGTAGTAATCTGTTGAGGTTACAAAATACGGAAACTCAAAGTTCATACAATGGAGGTTCAATATTGGCCAGAAATCATTCCAGACGCCGCCGTAAACGTTCACGATTCAAAGGAGCGGCAAGCCTGCTATTATTTGCAGCGATTATATGTGCAATTACTGTCGTATGGTTTGGTAATCCCCTTCACGAGAAACCCGATTGGCAGGGCAGTGTCCGTCCTATTTTTATGCAGGGCAAGTTGACTGGGTATGAAGCTCAAAGCTCCGGCAAGAACATGCTGGTGCCGCTTAAATTGGTGCAAAGTCAAATTGATCCTACGGTTCGCTATGAGGATGACAGCCAAACCGTCATTATGGCGACGAGACAAAGCCTGCTCCATATGAAGGTTTCGAAGGCACAAGGGGAGCTGAATGGTAAAACATATGCGCTGAACGCAGCCCCTCAGGTAATCAATGGAGAGGTGTATATCCCTCTAGAGGCTGTGCGTGAAGTATACGGTGTTTCTATACACGAAGACCCTGTAACTGGTGCTGTCATCCTAATGAAAGCTGGAGAGAAGGTCAGGCTGGGGAGTGTAGAAAAGAAGGATGGCCCACAGGATGCTAGAATTGCTTTACGTAAAGAAGCCTCTAGCCTATCTTTCATTTTGACAGATATATCTCAGCGGACGAAGGTACGTATTTGGTCCAAAGAGGGCGATTGGTATTTTGTTCAATTAGACAATGGCTATGCGGGATACATTAAGTCAGACCATGTCGCTGAAGGAGAAGAGCTGGTGATCCCTTCGGTTAAGGACGATTTGTCCATCTCGGAAAAACATTGGGAGGGTAGATCGGTAAACCTCGCTTGGGAAGCCGTCTATAATCGTAAGCCCGATCCATCCAAGTTTGATCCTATGCCTGGAGTAAATGTGGTGAGCCCTACATGGTTCAGTGTCGTTGATCATGAGGGCACTGTAGAAAGCAAGGCAGATCCTGCCTATGTCAGCTGGGCACATCGCAAGGGGATGGAGGTTTGGGGCTTGTTGAGCAACAGCTTTAATCCTGAATTAACAACAGAAGCATTGTCTACCTTTGAACGTCGAAAGTCGATTGTAGATCAGATGATTTCACTTGCCCTAGAAAATGATCTGGACGGTATTAATATTGACTTTGAAAATGTTCATACGAAGGATGGCCCCAATGTCACCCAATTTTTGCGGGAACTTAAACCGATGGCTCGGGAACATGATTTAATACTGTCCATTGATGTTACGCCTAAATCTCAAAGTGAGATGTGGTCAGCTTTTTTGGATCGAAAATCATTGGGCACCATCACAGATTACCTCATGGTAATGGCGTATGATGAGCATTGGGCTGCTAGTCCAAAGGCTGGTTCTGTCGCCTCGCTACCATGGACGGAAGCGTCAATTAAGCGAATTATTCAGGAAGATGAAGTGCCGTCTCAAAAAGTGGTTTTAGGTATTCCGTTATATACTCGCGTGTGGTCCGAGACTCCCAAAGAAGGGAAGATTAAGGTCACTTCCAAATCACTTGGCATGGAGTCAGCAGCCGATATCATAGCCAAATTTAAGTTGAAGCCCAAGTTTAGAGCTTCCGAAGGCCAGAATTATGTAGAGTATACAGAAGACGGCGTGGTCAAAAAGATTTGGCTAGAGGATCAGGTATCTCTGAAGGCAAGAGTAGATCTTGCCAAATCGCTGAAGCTCGGAGGAATTGGTGCGTGGAATCGAACCTTTGCAGATGAAAACGCTTGGGTAACACTGAAAAAAATAAGTGAATAAGATAAAAATTTATACAATTGAAGAAGGAAGTTTCTTATTTATGTAGAAATGATCACATGTAATCCAAATATCCAATTTGCGGTCATAGCCGCCTTGCAGGTATGGAGGGAGAAGTGCAGCTAACCAAATTAAATCTAATGTATGATGAATTGTTGCAGGAAGATTCAATAGGTATTATTTCGTACAGAAAGCCGGGAGAGTATTTTCACGGTTCAATGTTGTATGACTTTGATGAACTCATTCTAATTATTGGAGAAGGCACCAAGCCAGTTCGTTCTATTCAACACTTATTTATGAATGGTTTAAGATGCCAAGTGTTGTACTCAACGCTCAGTTGTCTGAAGGAATGGATTATCGCTGGTGAACAAGCCAACATTATAGATTATGTGCTAGAAGGTCGTATGGTCTGGGAGCGGGATAACAGGGTCCGTCTTTTAAGACAGGAAATTGTTGATTTTAACGATCCACTGCGGGAGCAGAAGCGATTTCATGAGTTCTCCCGCTTTCTGGTCAATTACGTTCATGGTAAAAGAGCGGTGCGAGAAGGGCGGATCATTGACGCTTATCAAAGTGTTCTGAAAGCATTGGATCATTGGGCATCTATTGAACTCATTGAACGGGGGATTTATCCAAAAATTCACTTATGGGTTCAGGTACAGCCTCTGAATCGAACGATTGACAAACTGTATAACGAACTCACATTAAGTACGGAAACCTTGGAACAACGGGTTGAACTAGTACTGCTTGCTTGTGAATTTTCAGTTATGTCAAAAATGGAGGAATGCTCATCTCCGCTATTCCGTATATTAGGCAGCAGACGGGAACCTTGGTCTATAAATGAACTTATTAATCATCCTGAGCTAAAGAATCTCCAATTGGATCTTACCGTCGTGCTCCGTAAACTGGTATTTCGTTCACTTATTAGAGAAACAGCTGTCGGGGATTTTAGGGATCGCGGACAAAATCGTGAACTGCGTTACTCTCTTATTTGATGTGCAGGGGTTGATTTGTCAGGAAGAAAGATTGTTAAACCGACCTTTCTTCCTTATTTTTTGCGTGATTTAGTATTTATAGATAGTTAAAAAATATAAATTATTTATTTAGGTTGACGAGTATATAAAATATGTGATAAGTTATAACTCGCCCCATTAAGCAGCATGAATAATTTCGAACTGTTTAAAGCAGGATAAACGTGTTGCATCAAGCGAAAAAAATAAATTTTCAAAAAAAAGCTTGACGGAAAATGAGGTTATGTGTTACATTATTTAAGTCGCCGCTGAGACGCGGTGGTGAAACAAAGTAAGACATAATGCAGGTTTGATCTTTGAAAACTGAACAACGAGTGAGTACGGATTTTGTTTACAAAATCCAACGCTGAAATTTTGGTACAAGCCATCAGGCTGTA
>NZ_JBZXYR010000010.1:0-167866 GCF_058895805.1 Paenibacillus sp. NMA1017
GGAGCGATTATTGTTCCAGGAGTCACGATTGGCAAAGGGAGTGTAATTGGTGCTGGTAGTGTGGTAACCAAGGATATCCCGGCGAATGTACTAGCTGTTGGAAATCCATGCAGAGTTCTTCGGGAGATTACGGATCATGATAGAGAGTTCTACTATAAAGACATGCGTTTTGATCAAGTTGAATGGTAAGAAAAAGTAACCAATAGTTTTATAGAATAAAAATACGGCTCACATAAAGTCAAATGGAACCATACAATCTTCGATCATCTACCTTCCGGGAGGAGTTTTTCGATGAATATAATTTATTTTTTTCTTACAATACTTTCCCTTTATTTTGTCATTACAGCAATTGTGCATTCACGCCACACTCACTTGGTAGCCGATAAAATGCAAAAACAGTTTGAACATTACTTTAATGAAGATGCGCATCAAAATGATCAGCATATCAAATAGCAATGCATTATTAGCGAAGCAAAACGTCAATTTACAATTAATTAGTATTTAGAAGACGGATTTCCGTCAATTACAAAAAAACTAAACAATCATCGTTGTTTAGTTTTTTTGGCATGTGTGCCCGGCATGGGCGATAACTTGGCGGTGAAAGTCCGCTACAGGCTTGGCAGTAGGAACTGTTAGCCAAAGGCAAGGGTATCCTTCGTGAGGGGGAATCTGAAGGAAGCCGGAGGCAAACCCTCGGTCTGACGAACAGAAATCATATAGAAGGCATGGTGGGACGGACGAGCTTACGCGAAGAGTATGCAGGAGCGCGGAGCATTGGCACTCGGGAAAGTAAAGAAAGAGACGGTGCAAAGGGCCTGCTGGAAAGGATACTGGACAGAGACAATCTGAACAGAGCCTACAAGCAAGTCAATATAAGCCGAGTCCGGTACGACGCAAGGAAATTCCCAAACCAGATGGAAGCGGAGTGAGAAAGCTCGGCATTCCCACGGTCGTGGATCGTATCATCCAGCAAGCCATCGCCCAGCAACTGCAACCGCTGTTTGGCTTTCAAATTCGTTTTCGCTCGAGGAGAAAGCATCGTTTGGATCGCCTCTGGGAAGTATTCCTGAATCCAGGTATGGTAATACGGAGCCAGATCCATCACCACCGCAGCGGGACGAAGCTCCAAAAAGGATGAATGTTGCTTCGCATAGGCTCGAAGTTCCTCCAATTTTCGGCAAGGAAGGATATCCAGTAACGCTTCGCCCCTCAAGTTATGAATGCCCGTGTTGTTGGTATGGCCTTTTCGAATCACAAAATCAAGGGATTGGCAAAGGGGACAAGCTTGCTTATGAGCAGCTGGAGAAACCTCCATATGAAGCTGCAATGCTGATTGATAGAGAAGCAGGGTGTTTCTGGAGGAATCCAGGAGCACCCTTTTCATCGTGTTTTCTGCAAAGGCAGCACCACGAATGGTAGCAACGCCGGGTTACTTGGGAATTACAACAGAAGGTGAAAGGATTTCGGCATGACACGTCACATTGGAACCGATTGGGCGATTTGGGGGATGGAGATAAGGCTTGTAGTGATGAAGCTCTAAAAACGGAAGGTGCCTGCTCTCAGCTTATCATGCCGTCCAGTTTTTTTGACAAATAGTATAGATACGAATAGAATGACTAATTATAATATAACTTATTAAAAGGTTGATAAAAAGTGATGATAAGGAGATAAGTGAACGCCAGTAGAATCATGTGGGTCTCCTGCATGCCTTGATTGTAGTGCTTGTTGGCGTTATGGTTGCTGGTTTGATATCGGGTGCAGCCCAGCCCATTGGGGTGAAAGAAAAGAAATCAGATTAAAATATAAAGGGGATTGTCGCATGACTATGAAAACGGAAAAACAAAAGATGATAGATGGAGAACTGTATGTAGCTGCTGATCCTCAATTAACGAGTGAAAGAGAGTATGCGAGAAGATATGTACGTCTCTTTAATCAGACGACAGAGACGGATAGTGAGTACCGTGAAAAGTTACTTAAGGAGCTTTTCGGGTCAACTGGTAAAAGTATAAGCATGGAACCCAACATACGTTGTGACTACGGGTATAACATCCATGTTGGAGAGAATTTCTATGCGAACTTTGACTGTACCATTTTGGATGTTTGCGAAGTGCGCATTGGAGATAATTGCTTCCTGGCTCCGGGAGTTCATATTTACACAGCAACTCATCCCATAGATCCGTTTGAACGAATCGCTGGACCAGAGTTCGGAAAACCAGTAACGATTGGCAACAATGTATGGATCGGTGGTAGAGCCGTTATCAATCCTGGTGTTACGATAGGTAATAATGTCGTAGTGGCATCAGGAGCAGTAGTAACCAAGGATGTTCCAGATTATGTGGTTGTAGCTGGAAATCCAGCACGAATAATTAAGCAAATTGAAATCTCCTAAACAGCATACTGGCTAATCATTTAATATTTGTTCCGATGATCCTATTAAAATAGCTCTTTATTTTAATAGGATCATTTGATTTAAAGACTAGTAGGCTTATGCTCTTCAAGATTGAACTATACAGAGTAATAAATAATCATATTCATCCTTACCAGTGTTTCTCCTGAATTATAGTATATGTGTGGGCGATCTGCTTTAAAGCGGATCGAATCTCCAGCTTTAACTGTGTATATTTCCTCACTGACTTTTACCACCATCTCACCCTCAAATACCGTAATAAATTCTTCAGTACCTTCACGGTGCGGGGCTGAACTCAGTTCCCCGCCTGTTTCAATCTCTACGGTGTACACCTCAAAATTTCTGTTTCCTTCATAGGGGAAAAACGGATACAACCGGTAGTGATTACTTTCTTCAAGCACTTGCACCTTGCTTTTCGGAACGACTACTGCATCTGCAGGTGGCTCATTAATCAGAGCAGTGAAAGAGATTTTCAAGCCGTTCGCAATTTTCCATACGGTTGTAATCGAGGGATTAGATTCTCCCCGCTCAATCTGACCAAGCATCGTTTTACTGATTCCCGTCAGATCGGCTAATTTATCTAAACTTAATTTTCGTTCATTTCTTAGATATTTCAAATTTTTACTTAAAATCAGATTAATATTCTCCAACATTTTTCGCTCCTATTGTGCTTTATAAAGAACATATTGTACAATCATAAAGTACAAATGTACGTTTCAACGTACATTTCATTCAATTATAACATACTGGAGTTGATTGTTGCATGCCGTTTATTCCGTTCCTTTCTTATGCACTTGTTACCAGCTTTACGCCAGGTCCCAACAATATTATGTCTTTAGACAGTGCCAGGCGGTTAGGTTTGAGAAAAGCATTCCCATTCTTGCTGGGAGTAACAGCGGGCTGTTTCGCCATTATGCTGTTAGCCTGCTATTTTAATCTTGCTTTGTATCATTTTTTGCCACGGGTTAAAATCTGGATGAATGTACTCGGTAGTCTGTACATGCTTTATTTGGCGGTAAAAATAGCGAAGAGCAAACCTTCTGCGAACAATAATGATCACAATGAAGGATATACCTTCAAATCAGGATTGCTGCTGCAATTTATCAATTTAAAAGTCATTTTGTATGGTATTACGATCATTTCAACGTTTGTTATGCCTTATGATGTATCGTATATAGAGCTTATTACGATTTCATTACTCTTGACCTGTATTGGTTTTGTAGCTGTAGTGTGCTGGGCGGTTTTTGGGGCTATGTTTCAGCGTTTCTTGAATAAGTATGAGCGCTCCTTCAATATTATAATGGCCTTATTACTGATATATAGTGCACTATCGATATGGATGTAAATGAATACCATATCCATCATAGAAAAGGGTTCCTGACTATAGGCAGGAGCCTTTTTTTTCATGTGAATTGAGCTTATTTTACGAGTCATAACATACAATCGGACAGAATGGATGAGTCTCCTGATCATTTAGCTGCAAAACGGGTATTACCTTAATAGATAAAGCTGTTGACAACTTGTATATACATGACTTAATCTTGTATATACAAGATGTTGAAAGCGTTATATTATTTTTTACGCTACTTCATTTCGCAAGAAAGGAATGAGCATGAATGGAAGCAATGAACAAGACTTTAATTCCTCAAGATAAGGACTGGTGGCGTAAATCAGTAGTCTATCAGGTTTATCCCAAAAGTTTTAACGATACGACGGGCAAAGGAACCGGTGATATAAGAGGGCTGACGCAAAAGCTGGATTATTTAAAAAAACTGGGTGTCGATATTGTTTGGTTGCAGCCTGTATATGTCTCACCACAACGTGATAACGGGTATGATGTAGCCGATTATTGCCGGATTAATCCCGATTATGGAACAATGCAGGATTTTGAAGAATTGAGCGAGGGAATCCGGGCGCGTGGGATGTATTTAATGATTGACATCGTGGTTAACCATTCTTCCACAGAACATGCCTGGTTCCAAGAGGCACGGCTTTCTAAGGATAGTGAGTATAGGGAGTACTATATCTGGCGTGATCCAGCACCCGATGGTGGACCTCCAAACAATTGGGTTTCCAAATTTGGTGGACCCGCTTGGCAATATGACGAGGCAACAGGCCAATATTTCCTGACACTATTTGATAAGACTCAGGCGGATCTAAACTGGGAAAATCCCAAAGTCCGTCAGGAAGTTGTTAATCTGCTGGAATTTTGGGCTGAGAAAGGAGTCAGTGGTTTCCGACTCGATGTCATTAATTTGATCTCCAAAGATCAACAATTCTCGAACGATGATGGGAGCACGGCTCCTGGCGACGGACGTAAATATTATACGGACGGTCCACATGTGCATGAATACATTCATGAGTTACATGAGAAAGTATTTGCCAAACAGAATAGCGTCACTGTGGGTGAGATGTCCTCTACCTCCCTAGAGCACTGCATCCGTTATTCCAATCCAGAGAGAAAAGAATTGTCCATGACCTTTAATTTTCATCATTTGAAGGTGGATTATCCAAATGGACAAAAGTGGGAATTGATGCCATATGATTTTGAAATGCTGAAAAAGTTATTCTCGGATTGGCAAACGGGCATGCAACAGGGTGGCGGCTGGAGTGCATTGTTTTTTAATAATCATGATCAGCCAAGGGCAATCTCTCGCTTTTTGGATGATGGCGAATATCATGCGGAAAGCGCCAAGCTGCTGGCAACCACGCTACATGGTCTTCAAGGAACACCTTATATATTTCAAGGTGAAGAAATTGGGATGGCCAACCCGCAGTGGGCAGACATTGAAGAGTTTCGGGATGTTGAATCTCTGAATATGTATCGTATCTTACAGGAACAAGGCAAAAGTGCAGAAGAAGCATTGAATATCATTCGAGAGCGGTCTCGTGATAATTCGAGAACACCGATGCAGTGGGATGGCACTCGCAATGCGGGCTTCACTACAGGTACTCCCTGGATTAAGGTAGATGAACGATATCCACAGATCAACGTTCAGTCTCAGTTAGAGGACCCGAATTCTATTTACCACCATTATCGTAAGCTGATTCATCTGCGTAAGACGGTGCAGGTCCTTACCGATGGGAATTATCAACGTTTGGACGAAGCTCATCCTCAGGTCTACGCCTATCAACGTAGCAATGAAGAGGAGACTTTGGTCGTCATCTCTAATTTTAGCGGACAGAATACGCAATTCCGTATACCGGATTCATTTTATTCATCATTAGAAAATCAAGCGTTGGCTGGGGCTGAGCTTTTAATCGGTAATACTCAGCACGCCCCGGAGCTAAAAGAAGTAATCGCTTTGACCCCATATGCTTCCTATATGTGGATTGTTCGTAGCCTTAGTGAATAGTATGGAGACATCAGGTAGCACCCCGGGTACACTACTTTTTACAACCGGGGTTGCTGCTTTAAAATGAGCAAACGTTAAGGGAGTGGGCTAAATGGCGATTGAAAGATCACAGGTAGAAGACATTATAAAAGCCGTTGGTGGCAAAGACAACATAGAGGCCTCTACGCATTGCGTAACTCGTCTGCGATTTGCCCTTTATGATGATAAGCTGGTCGATAAAGATGCACTTGAACAAAATGATCTGGTCAAAGGCCAATTTTCTTCACAAGGACAGTATCAGGTCGTGATCGGTCCAGGTCTGGTGGATAAGGTATATGACGAAATGATCTCCATTACAGGAGGCAGTCGGGCTTCTAAAGACGATGTCAAAAATGCGGCAAGCAAAAAACAAAATCCTATTCAGCGTGCTATCAAGACGTTGGCAGATATTTTTATCCCCATCTTGCCCGCAATCGTGACTGCAGGTTTATTACTTGGAATAAATAATATTTTGACAGGCAAGGGAATCTTCTTCGAAGGTATGGCTCTGGTTCAGGTCTATCCTCAATGGACCGACTTTGCTGCTATCATTAACACCATTGCCAGCACCGCATTTACATTTCTACCTGCCTTAATTGGATGGTCGGCTGTTGTCCGGTTTGGCGGCAGTCCTTTACTCGGGATCGTACTGGGTCTGATTTTGGTTCATCCGGATCTGCTAAGTGCGTACGGTTATGCGGATGCCGTTACCAAAGGAACCGTTCCGGTTTGGAATTTGTTTGGGTGGGAAGTGAACAAGATTGGTTATCAAGGACAGGTTTTACCCGTTTTAGTATCCGCTTACGTGCTCGCACACATTGAGAAATTCCTAAATAAGAAGATAGCAGATTCATTTAAACTGTTACTTGTAGCACCGATTACATTATTAATAACGGGATTTCTGGCTTTTACAGTGATCGGTCCGGTTACTTTTATGATTGGTAATGCTATTACGTCTGGTCTTGTATACGTTTTCGATTTGGCTCCTGCAGTGGGAGGCCTGATTTATGGAGGCTTGTACTCCTTGCTCGTGATTACGGGAATGCACCATACTTTCCTGGCGGTGGACGTGCAATTAATTGGTACGCAGGGTGGGACATTCCTCTGGCCAATGCTGGCGCTGTCCAATATCGCTCAGGGTGCCGGAGCACTGGCAATGATGCTGGTATTGAAGGAGCAAAAGGGAAAAGGATTGGCTCTTACCTCTTCCGTGTCTGCTTTTCTGGGTGTAACCGAGCCTGCCATATTCGGGGTGAATATCCGATATAAATATCCGTTTGTATTCGGAATGATCGGTTCCGGTATTGCAGGTATACTGCTCACCGTAAATCATGTGATGGCTTCTTCCATTGGTGTGGGGGGGATTCCAGGCTTCTTGTCAATTTTCCCAAACAACTGGGGTGTATTCTTCATTGGGATGGCAATCGTATTGATTGTACCGTTCACTTTAACCTTTATGTATGGAAAACTGCTAAATAAGCGCCGTCAGACTCCTGCTACACTAGCTAACGACTCCGTACGGAAAGATTCAGGCCGTCAAAATTCTGCGCTGGATGTGCTTGAAGTAAAGACTCCGGTACTGGGACATGTTGTGCCATTGGAGCAGGTTCCTGACCCGGCTTTTGCCGAACGGCAGATGGGGCAAGGTATTGCAGTGGAACCGAAGGATGGCAAGATTCTTGCCCCTTTCAGCGGAAAAGTTATTCATATCATGATGAAAAGCAAGCATGCCTTGATTTTGGAGCATTCGACAGGTGTACAGATTCTGGTACATGTGGGGATCAATACGGTGTCACTGAAGGGTGAGGGATTTACCATGCATGTGGAGACCAATCAAACCGTGGAGCAAGGACAACTATTGATGGAATTTGACCGTGATCAGATTCAGAAATCCGGATATCCCGTCATTACACCAGTCATTGTCCCGGATGGTCAGAGTATGATTGAATCGGTTGAGGAACTGCCAGGTGAGGCAGAAAGTTTGCAGTATACCTTAATGAGAATTCATTTGAATGCTTCATCAGACAATACGAATTAAGTCAGATTCATTCAGACAGCCTATTTTAGTGAACAGGAAGTGAAAGGATGCTACAATGAACGTGGTGATGAAAATTGACAAAGAATATATTTTTGCAAATTTATCAGGATTATTCGGGACAGATCCAGACAGGTGAATTGGCTCCAGGCACGAAAATGCCTTCTGAAAATGAACTGGCCCGAGAGTACAACACCTCTCGCGAAACCGTGCGTAAGGCACTTCACTTGCTTGCACAAAATGGGTATATCCATAAAATAAAAGCTAAAGGATCTTTTGTTCTGGATATTGGACGGATGGATTTCCCTATAGGAGGATTGGTCAGTTTCAAGGAAATGTCTGAACGGATTGGGCGTACATCACGAACAATTGTACATGAAAATCATTTAATTCCAGTTCCAGATGACATAGCCAATCATCTTGAGATTAACAAAGATAAGTATTTGGTCTGGAAAGTTATTCGTGCGCGTGAGATTGAGGGTGAATGCGTCATACTGGATAAAGATTACTTTCGATCAGACATTGTACCTGTGCTTACTGAGGAAATTAGTCGTGGGTCCATCTACGAATATTTGGAGGGAGAGCTCCATCTTCAAATCAGTTATGCCAAAAAAGTGGTTTCCGTAGAAAATGCAGACGAAGAAGATCATAAGCTGATGGACCTTCAGAACTACACTCATGTGGTCGTAGTACGCAACTATGTTTATCTGGAGGACACCACCTTGTTTCAGTATACCGAGTCAAGACATCGGCTGGACAAATTCCAATTTGTCGACTTTGCTAGACGTTCCCACGGTGAAGAGAAAAAAACTGATTTTTTTAAATAACGATCAATAAAACAGTTAAGAAACCCCGTCTTTTGAAGACGAGGGTTTCTTTTTTACCTTGGATGCAACTGCTGAGCAGCTTGTATACTGGCATTTGAGGGATTTGAATTTGCGTTTTATCCAAAAGCTGTTTATAGAATATTAAAAGGTTATATACTGTTTAGAATACAATTCCATGATCAATGCAATGGGAATGAGGTGTATGTTATTGATGTATAGAGTGGCTATCTGCGATGATGAGCACAAGCACAGAGAACTTGTTAAAAATATGCTGATTACTTTGTCGTTAAAGACCAATATAGAATTTAAAGTTGAATTATTCGACTCAGGAGAACAGCTGGTATCTCATTATCAAAACCATGAGTCTCCATTCCATATCTTAATATTGGATGTTGAAATGAATGGCATAAACGGAATTCAAACCGCCCAAAAAATAAGGAATTTAAATCATCTAGATGAACAGATTGTTTTTTTAACGAGCTACCCTGAATATATGGTGGAAAGTTTTGACGTAGTCACATTTCAGTATTTAATAAAACCGATTGCTCCCCATATCTTTGAGGAAAAAATGATAAAGCTGTGTCAATATTTTCAATCTCTCGATAAAAAATTCGTTATCATCAAGTCAGCTTATGAGGAAGTGCTTTTAAAATATGATGATATCATTAGTATTGAAGTGGTCAAAAGCTTAACCATAAAAAACAAACTGCATTTTGTAACCTCTACTCAAACCTATGATAGCAAAGGGATTCTTTCGGACTATGCTTCAGCATTAAAAGAACATAATTTTCTACAAATTCATCGTTCGATTATTATAAACTTAATTCATGTGAAAAAATTTGCTGGCGGTGATGTTTTGATGTCAAATGATGTGAAGTTACCTATTGGGCGTTCTAAAATAAAAGAAGTTAAAGATCTATATACCAAATTTATGATCATGAAGATGCATTAATATGATGGAATATAACTCCCTGCTTCTTAATCTTTGCGTTGTCCTTGTTATGTGCTTCCAAGTGAATTTTTACTTTAACTCGGTTTTTGATAAGTCCAATCGAAAGCCGAACAGATTCGTGTATTTCATTATTTTTGGGTTGCTGAATTTTTTATATTTAAGTATTTATCTGTCTCCTACGTTTTCCTCCATTTTGGCGTTATTTGTCATATTTAGCTTGGCTCAGTCTTATACCATGGAAATAAAGACAAAGATCATTTTTTCCATCCTTTATGCTGTATTGATAACCATCGTTAATTTTATATCTCTTTATATTTTATATGCTGTAGGCTCCGTTAAAATTAGCAACTTTAGCCATTTAAGTGGACAAGATCACTTGATATTCTCTAAGGTTATGTTGCTCAGCTGCATTATCATGTTTGCTGTCATTCAGATTATACGGCTATTTGCCAAACGCAGAACCTTCCCTTTGCAGCATCGTTACTATATTTTATTTTTAATCGTTCCCATCATAAGTTTATACCAGGTCAATGTTTTATCTGTTTATAGTGAAAAGAATATGTATTATTTTGGTTCTATTATTGGCTTTATTTCCTTAAATGTTTTTATCATATATATTTTTGATAATGTCATTGAAAAATTTCAATTAATGCATGAAAATGCTCAATTACAAGATCAGATGGACTACCAAGATGCCAACTACGAAAAAACGGTTCACAGCTTCAAAAATATAAAAAGAATCATTCATGATACACACCAACAGTTTTTGTATATTGAAGAATGTATCAAGAGAAATGAATTGGCTGAGGCGAGTGAACATATTAAGGTTACCTTAAATAAAATCGAAGGAGCATATCAAAGGGTTAATACCGGTAATCTGGTTATAGATGCCCTTGTCACGAATAGTCTTAATATTGGGCAAGCCAATGGCATAAAGGTAGATACCCAACTTAACTTATATTCACAGAAAGTAAATATTGAACGTTATGATTTATGTGTAGTTCTAGGGAATATGCTGGATAATGCCATAGAAGCATCTAAAAAAGTCAAGATTGCCGATGACAGGTACATTCTTATTAAAATACATTCCAATGAGTCCGCGCTTTTCATTCACATCCTTAATCATGTGGAGAATGAAGTGGCTCATTTGCATAGTCAAAAATCAAACCCGGATGTTCATGGCATTGGCTTAACCAATATATCTAGAATATGTAACAAATATGGTGGGAATATGACCATTGAAACGAAAAATAAAGTATTCAATAATATGGTTTTATTGCCATTTTATAAGGACATTCCTTAGACATCATGTTGTTTAGGGATTGTTTTTTTCGTTTAAGGGTGTTTTTTTATATAGAATCCTCGTTCATTGTATGATCAGGTCAGTAATAAAATCTGGTGAAGCTATAAGAGGAGGAAATATGGAATGAAGAAAATAATAGCTGTGTTCGTTTCTGCTATGCTTTTTGTACTGCCGATGACGAATACTTTTGCTCAAGGCACTGCTGAACCCATCAAGGAAAAGGCTCGCAGTCTGGCCTCGGAGCTGGTATCCAAATACGGTGCTAGCGGTGTGCAGTATGCCATTATGGACCATGGAAACATCGTATTATCGGATAGCGTGGGTGTAAAGAATAAAGCAACCAACGAGCCGATCACCAAAGATACCATGTTCGGTATAGGCTCTATCAGCAAAATGTACGTGTCTGCTGCAACGATGATGCTGGTGGATGCCCATAAAGTCGATATTGATCAGCCGCTAACAACATACATTAAGGACTTTAAAATGGTCGATGAAAGGTACAAAAAAATTACACCGCGTATGCTGTTAAATCATTCGTCAGGCCTTTACGGTGCCCACTTAAAAAATAGTATGTTATTTAATGACAATGATACAGAAAATCATGATGAGCTATTGCTGAGATTACAATCAGAAACTTTAAAATCCAACCCTGGCGAATATTCCGTATATACCAATGATGGATTTCAATTGCTTGAAATATTGGTTGAACGGGTGAGTGGTCTAAGTTATACCGAATTTCTGGCAAAGCATATTAGTGTCCCTTTGGGTTTGAACTCTACGAAAACACCACTCGATCAATTTGATAGACAACAGCTGTCCAAAACTTATTTTCCTGCGATTGAGGGGGCCTTACCGGTCGAAAATGCCAATGTCATCGGGACAGGGGGCTTATACTCCACCGCAGAAGAGGTGGCTATGTTTTCAGAAGTATTAACGGGGAACAGACCCGATATTCTATCTGCCCAATCGGCGAAGTCCATGCAAAGTCATGAATATCGAAAAGGAATATGGGTACCTGAAGAGACAAACAGCTTTAATTATGGACTTGCTTGGGATGCGGTTCAGTTGGCACCGTTTAGTGATTACGGAATAACTGCGTTATCCAAGGGTGGGGATACTGTTTTGTATCACTCTACTTTGATCACCATACCAGAGCATCATATTTCTATGGCTGTGCTTTCATCTGGAGGGTCTTCCATCTTAGATAGTATTTTTGCTTCTAACATTTTATTGGAAGTTTTAAAAGATAAGGGCATCATTAAAGACATCATACCGGAGAAAACATTTGAGCCTCCTGTAAAAGTGGAAATGCCATCTGATTTACTTTCTTATTCGGGATTATACGGTTCTGTGGGTACAACCATCAATGTAGAGATTAAAAACGGTGAGTTTGATTTACCTGCTTTCTTGGATGGATTCGTCCCGGCGCAAAAATATGTGTATACAGGCAATGGACAATTCAAAAGCAGTGATGGCAGTGTAGCCATAAGCTTTGACAAACAAAAAAACGGGAAAACGTATATTAAGGCTAACCTATATTTAAACTTTCCGGGATTAGGTCAAATGGTTATGGTCACTTATGAATATCAAAAGCTAGATGCCAATCCTGTAAATCCCACAGTTAAAAAGGCATGGGAAAACAGAAACGGGAAAAATTATTATGCTTTGGATGAAAAGATATCTTCCATATTTTATCTGGCTCCCTCATTTATAACGAAAAAAATATCCGTTGATCATGATGGATACGCAAGTGGTACTAAAATTGTGGATGAGAATAAAGCAGTAAATGCCGTTGAGATTCCTGTTATGAGTGGAAGAGATGCATTTGATCTGAATTTTTATGCCAAGGATGGTTCGGAGTATTTAACCATAGATGGACAATCCTATATCAGTGAAGATGCTGTTAAACCTATCTTGGGAGGAAAATCAGTGTATACCATACCATCTAATGGCCAAGCCACATGGTATAAAATAGATAAAAACTCAGCCAATAAAACGATGACCGTTGATTTTCCAACAAGTGGAGGGTTCGCTGTCTATGATGAAAACGGAGCGGTTGTACAATTTTCAACTGCTAGCAATAACAATTCGGTTGTACTGCCCAAAGGTGGCTTGATCGTTTTAGGTGGCAATGCAGGGGATGTATTTAAAATCAATTTGAATTAAGCGTGTAGCCGCTTCTGGAAATTCAGGAACGACCGTTGCAGCGTTGGAAGGTTAAGTAGACAACCGCGAATCTTAAGTCGAATTGGCCTTTATATAAGGCCAATTCGACTCTTTCATTCGGCAGATGAGCCTAAATCCGTAATGGTTAGCTTAATATCGAAAGTAACAGGGATTTTACTGAACTTATAATCCCAATCATCTTTTACTTTTTTCCAAATCTGAGGTTTTTCAATATGCAAATGCTCACCAAAACCGGCAACATCGACTTTATATTCGGATTGTAATTTGTGCATAAGAGTTTTAATTCTTGTAGTCACTTGTTTTTCAAACTCTTTCTCAGCCTCTTTCATGTTTCGTGTCTCAGTCGGGTCCGCTTTATCATCCCAGTTTTCGATTAGACGTCCTTTGGATTCAATTTTTACGTGAAACGAGATGTCGCTTCCGTTGGTCACCTTGGTCGTTATTTTGCTTTTTACCGATTTAATCTCATAAGTTATAGCTTCATTATGCTCATCATACGTTTTGACAGCTCCGCCCTCAACATCACCCTTAATCCATCCAATACTCTCCACCTCTTGTTGTCCCAAACTCCCCATCCAGTGACCCGTTTCTCCTTTAATAATGCCGGCACCTGAAAACTCTAATTCTCCTCCAGATTCAGTAATGTTTTGCAGAATGTAGCTTTTTTTGGAATGCATCAACCCATCCAATTCAGACAAATTGACCCCCCTCATTACCTTGCTGGTTCTGAAGTGGTTACGAAGCATATTCAGAATATGAATGGATGGGATTTCGCCCTTGTATTTGGTAACTAGGGTGTTGGCTGCTCGTTGTTTACTTAAAAAGACCAAACAACTCGGGCGAATGTCATTATCACGTAACACAAAATCCATCAATTGCTGCATCGTCTGTTGTTTTGCCAGCTCGGTGGAAACCACCATGACCTTTAGATGGTGGCCAATAATGGGACGATCCAAACGGAGAGAGAGCTGTCGGAAGATTTCAAGCAAAGAATCTCCTGTGCTAGTTATGTTGTTATAGTTGGGCTCTTGTCCTCCTCCTCCGCCTTGCTTGCTTGGGCTTCCAGATGATTTTTTTGGGATGATTTGTACACTGGCCGTAATTTTATTTTTCTTGAAGTAACGGCTACCTTTCTTCTCCAGATCCTGTTCCAATGGAGTGAGCTCCCCCCGGTCCAGAGCAATTCCTGTATATATGCTTAGTTCCTCTACTTCTTTACTGCTCCAGCAGCCGACTTGAGTGACCAGAAGAATGAAGGTAAGCAATACAGATAAGATAGACCGTCTACACATTTTGCTTCATTCCCTTCTTCCTGATCATGAACACGATGGAGAGAAATACCGGAATCAGAAAAAATAATATGACTCCCATGTATCCGATCGCATCGCCCAGGCTAAACACTTCCATCATACGAACAGGAGTCATTGTGGAGATAAAGATTAGCGGGATTAAACCGAAAACCGCATAACGATATTTAAAACCAAACACCTGTGAGACACCTAAGGATGCATTGAAGAAAAAACTGCAGGAATTACAAAACATTTGCATCATCCAGATCACTAGCAGTGGAAACTCTAGACGTTCAAAAAGAAATCCGGGGATTTCAAAACTGCGCATCAAATTAATGGTAGGCCAAGTACTTGTCACAGTGGAATCTACCGATAGCCCGCCGATCACCATAACTACGGTCAAAAAGTACAAAAATAAAGGGATACTGATGCCCACTACCATGGCTTTAAATGCTTTTTCGGGGTGCTGCATAAAAGCGACCAGTGTCATGACGACTTCACATCCACTGAAAACAAGGATAGTTGATTTCAGCCCCTTGATGACGGGTAAAACCCCTTCACTCAATACAGGACGAAGATGATCAATTTCAAAAATCCTTAAGCTAAAGAGAAAACAGAAAAGCAGAAAGAAGAGACTGATCGGAAGTACAATCTGGTACAGTCGCGCGATGGGATTAATGCCTCCAAAAACCAAATAACTCCCTACCCAGATAAATGGAATCACAATCGCCCAGATGGGTGTGCCTTCGAGTAGGAAAAAAATGGTCACTTCAGCTAACACACGGATTTCAAAGCCGGCGATGATTATAAAGTATATAATTAATAGCACGCTTAAAAATCCTCCCGGAATCGTGCCCACGATTCTTCTGGAGTATTGATATATGGTGTTTCCGGGAAACTGTTGACTTAATTTCACCATGACCCAGACGACGAATATGACAATACCTCCACCGATGAGGACAGAAAGCCATGCATCAGGAGTCTGTACTTGTTCAGTAACCCCTCTCGGCAGTGTCAAAATCCCTGCGCCCAATACGGTATTGGTCAGAAATACAGCCGCCTGCTTCGTTGTGATCTTATCATCAGAGCGTCTAAACACAGTAGCTCCTCCTTCGTCTTGGCATCATGATCTGCGCTTTTTTTGCTGAGTTTTCATCATATTGGGTCTTCGTTTCATCAGAGATATAGGAGCACGAATGTACACATCCTTCCAATCGCTTAGGCGCATGGGAGAAAAGGGAGTCACATACGGTACGCCAAAGCTTTTTAATTTCGTCAGATGGATACAAATTAGCAGAAAGAACAATATGGTTCCGAACATGCCCAGGAGGGCTGCAAAGAGCATGCCGGCGAAACGCAAAAGGCGCAAGGTGATACCTGCACTATATGTTGGTATCGAAAACGAAGAAATAGCAGTAACCGCCACTACAATCACCAGGAAGGGACTAACGATGCCCGCATTGACAGCAGCGTCACCGATGACTAAGCCTCCCACAATGCCCATCGCAGGACCAATGGGTTTGGGCAAGCGAATGCCGGCCTCCCTTAGGATTTCAATAGAGATTTCCAAAATCATGACCTCTATAACGGACGGGAAAGGGACGCCTTGACGAGTTTGGATAATGCTAATGACCAACTTGGTCGGAATCAAACCGGGATGAAACGATATAAATGAAATGTACAAAGCTGGCCCCATCAGCGCTATAAAAGCTCCGGTAAACCGCAGCAGGCGTAAGAGTGTTCCTGGAATCCAGCGCTCATAATAGTCCTCTGGCGATTGAAGTAGCATACTGAAGGTCACCGGAACAATAAGTGCAAAGGGAGTTCCATCCAGCAAAATGGCTATTCTTCCTTCCAATAAAGCGTTAATGACACGGTCGGGGCGCTCTGTGTTGTGAGCCTGCTGGAACGGACTTAAATAATTGTCTTCAATGAGTTGCTCCACATAACCGGATTCAGCCAAAAAATCCATGTCTATTTTTGAAATTCTGCGCTTTACTTCTTCGAGGAGATCCGGATTCACAATATCCTTTATATACGCGACAACCAGATCTTTTTTGATTCGGCTTCCCACTTGGAATTTCTTCATCTCCAAACTTTTGTTTAAGCCCTGGCGTCGAAGCATCGAAGTATTTTCACCTAATACTTCCGTAAAACCAATTCGGGGACCCCGAAGTAATGCTTCAGAGGTTGGTTCATTGACGGAGCGAATGGCGCCATTAGGCGAGCCCACCAGCAGTGCTCCCTTCATTCCTTCAATTAATAAGGCAGTATGGCCTAAAAGTATAGACTCCTGCAGGTCCTCCATATCAGCAACTTCACTAATTTGCGTAAGTGGCATCAAGTTTTCTTTTATAAAAGAGTTACTTATACTTTCCTGCTGTTCCTGTGGGTCCTGCTGGCCGTCAAACATCAAGACCTCCATTACCTGCTTGCTCATAAGCTTTTCATCCTGCATACCTTCTATGAAGACTAACACAGACCGAGCATGATATTTCTTCACCACAAACTCACGAAAATGCACATCACTATTTTCGCCTATAGCTTCTCGAATGGACTTTAAGTCGGAATCATAATTCCCTGTAACTTTGGAGCTTGGTTCATGCTGCTGATCCGCGTGGCCTTCGTTATGTTCGTCGGAAAGCGGACGATCAGAAGAATGTTTGGATTTTGCTCCCTTACTGCCGACATACGAATAAATCGAGGTGTTTATATAATAAATTCCTAAAGGAATAACCAACGCGAGGCCTGCTTGAAAGAGTGTACTCCAGCTTGGAATATAAGAAATAATTTTAGACCACATGATGATCACCTCCATACGATTCGATTCATTTTCCCTTAAGATACAAGTTGTTCCTAAAGTATTCCTTATAAAGGTTGTATTTACACATGAAATGGAAAGATTCATCCGATGAAGTGGGCAATTGATGTATTTAATATTTATGAAATTTGACTCTTACCTTTATCCCTTGAAACGAAATAGGGAAATCCCTAAATATTCATAATTTGAACTACATTGTGATTCTGATCACATATAGCTCTATCTGCTGTATTAGAATAGAAGCATAAGCAATATTCATAGGAACGTAGGAGATGTCGTCGGATAGGGAGTATCGTCGAATGAATGGAGGAACCGGTATATGATAAACAGTAAACAGAAACTTGTGGTTATAGGGAACGGGATGGCTGGTATCAATACGGTCGAACAAATTTTAAAATTAACAGATAAGTATGAAATTACGGTCCTGGGAAATGAGCCGCATCCGAACTATAACAGGATCATGCTCTCTTATGTGTTGGAAGGTAGTAAAACGATTGATGATATCATACTGAACGATTTGCAATGGTACGCGGATCAAGGGATTGCTTTATATACAGGAAAAATGGTGAAAAGCATTGACGGTGAGAACAAGAAGATTCGCACCGAAGACGGACTGGAAATTGATTACGATGTAGCTTTGGTAGCTACTGGCTCACAATCATTTATTCTGCCTATTCCGGGCAAAGAATTACCGGGTGTCATCGGTTTCCGAGATATCGCCGATTGCTCGGCAATGCTTGAGGCAGCGAAGACCTTTAAAAAGGCAGCTGTCATTGGTGGAGGCCTATTGGGGCTGGAAGCAGCTAAAGGCTTGGTCAACCTGGGTATGGATGTTACGGTCGTTCATTTAATGGAGGATTTGATGGAACGCCAGCTGGACCGGGAAGCCTCTGCGATGCTGAAAGCAGAACTAGAACGCCAGGGAATCAAGTTTGCTATGCAAATGCAAACTTCGGAAGTGTATGGTCAAGATCGGGTACAAGGACTGCGGTTTTCAGACGGAAGCGAGCTGGAAGCGGATTTGGTCGTTATGGCCGTCGGGATCAAGCCTAATATTCAGGTAGCTGTGCAAAGTGGTATGGAAACGAACCGTGGTATTGTAGTCGATGATTTGATGAGAACCTCCCTGCCGGATGTATATGCTGTCGGGGAATGTGTTGAACACCGTGGAACCTGTTACGGCTTGGTAGCTCCGCTGTTTGAGCAGGGAAGTGTCATTGCCAAACATTTGGCAGGCGCGGAAACTGAAGGCTATATGGGATCGGTGGTTTCTACCAAGCTCAAAATTTCAGGGGTGGATGTTTTCTCAGCTGGCGAATTCATAACCCAGCCTGAACATACGGTGATTGTGGCAAAGGATGAGTGGAAGCGCACATACAAAAAAGTGCTGCTTCGTGATAATAAAATTGTTGGGACTGTACTGTTCGGCGATGTGAGCGAATCTGCTAGCCTTCAAAAATATGTGCGTCAGCAAACGCTGATGACAGATGAGATCTACGGACAGATCATGGGTACTGGATGCAGCAATCACGGGGCGAAAACATCATCCGCTGAAACGATGGCCGATGATGAAATTGTGTGTGGCTGTAACGGTGTAACTAAAAAGGCCATTGTTGATGCAATTAATGAAAATGGACTGACTACAGTCGATGAAATTAAAGCATGTACCGGAGCAACGCGTTCCTGTGGAGGATGTAAGCCGGTCGTGGAACAGATTCTACAATATGTTCTTGGAGACAGCTTCAAGACGTCAGCCAAACAAGGAATATGTGGCTGCACAACATTGAGCCGGGACGAGATTGTGGAAGCGATCAAAACCAAAGGGCTGACAACAACGCGTGAAGTTATGAATGTACTGGGTTGGCATAATGATGAAGGATGCTCCAAATGCCGCCCGGCGCTGAATTACTATTTGGGAATGATTAACCCGGATACCTATGAAAATGAGGGAGATTCCCGTTTTGTAAATGAGCGATTGCACGCAAACATTCAAAAGGATGGAACGTTTACAGTTGTTCCTAGAATGTACGGTGGTGTGACGACTCCAGAAGATTTGAAGAAGATAGCTGATGTTTCTCTTAAATACAACGTTAAGGTCGTTAAAGTAACAGGAGGGCAGCGGCTTGATTTGATCGGTGTCCGTAAAGAGGATCTGCCTAAAGTATGGGAAGAACTCGATATGCCGTCGGGATATGCCTACGCGAAGTCACTTCGTACAGTTAAAACCTGTGTTGGATCACAATTTTGCCGGTTTGGCACACAAGACTCGATGGGAATGGGAGAAGTGTTGGAACGGAAATTCGAACGACTGGATTTCCCAGCAAAATTCAAATTAGCGGTTAATGGATGTCCACGCAACTGTGCGGAATCATGCACCAAAGATATCGGAATCGTAGGCAATGATGGGGGCTGGGAGATCTTTATCGGTGGTAATGGCGGTATTAAAGCGCGGTTGGCTGATTCACTCTGTAAAGTGAAAACCGACGCCGAGTTGATTGATATTGTAGGAAGCGTAATGCAACTCTATCGGGAAACAGGACAATACCTGGAACGTACTTCGGAGTGGGTAGAACGGATGGGTCTGGAAGAGATTCAAAAGGCTGTCGTTCACGATACAGCTAATCGACAAGCGTTAGTAGAACGTATCGAATTTGCACTACAACAGGTCGAAGACCCATGGAAAAAGATTATCAATGATGAGGATACACGGAAAAATCTATTTGAGGTTGTCACTCCGTCTATTGTGTAATTGTATCTAAAATGCCTGAGGAAGGGAGCAATCAAGCAAATGATCAAGAATGCCGAATGGCTTGTCGTCGGTCACAGTAAGGATTTTCCGATTAGAATAGGACGTACCATCCACATTAAAGGAACTGAAATTGCTGTTTTCCGCACTTCGGAGAATGAGCTTTATGCTGTTGAAAATATCAACCCTCATCCCAAAAGAGGTCCTCTTACAGAGGCGATAGTATCTGGTCATTATATCTATGACCCTTTATATGACTGGAAAATTGATCTGCAGACAGGCATCGTTCAAGAGCCTGATCACGGACAAGTTAAAACATTCGCCGTTTGTGAAGAGGGAGAAGAAGTTAAAGTATCACTCGAAACGGTTTAGTTCGTCTGATGGAATACAAATAAAAAAGGGCTTGACAGGAACAATCCTGTTGGGCCCTTTTTTCGTCTTGGATCAGGTAATGGTTACGCCTGCACTTGCATAACCTACTATAGTGTTTACGAGGGAAACACCTGCAGCTGTGGCAGAGAAAACCATAAGCAGACGGGTCTGTGCGGTTACGGGGATAGCCAAACCGGTAGTAATACCACTAGAGGTCGTTCCCAAAGCAATAATGCCAGTCAGTGGAGGAGCCAATGTAACGATAGCTCCGGGAACTGCTGTGAAGGTATTATCAGGTGTTGGGGAACTAAACAACTGGGCAGTAATCGTCGCAGTTGAACCCACGAGAGTTAACGCAGCTGTTGTACTGAAGTAACCAGCGATAGATGTAATTACGCCATCCCGTGGTACGGAAAAAGCAAAGTTAATCAGAGGTCCTACAAGTGTCCCTGTAAGGTCAATGGTATCGCCTACAAGGCCAATACCTGTAGCTGAGCTTCCAAAGCCGATCAAACTTGCGGTTCCTACCAAACCACCAAGGACGGTTGTTAGAATAGCAGGTCCTCCAGAAGCAAACGGGATGATTGCCCCCGAGCCGGTGGCTCCTGTAATCCCTGTAACGCCCGTAACACCCGTGGCTCCGGCAGGTCCAACCGCGCCAACCGCGCCCGGTAAGCCATCGGCCCCGGTAGCACCCGTGGCTCCGGCAGGTCCAACCGCGCCAACCGCGCCTGGCAAGCCATCGGCCCCGGTAGCACCCGTGGCTCCGGCTGGCCCGACAGCACCAACCGCGCCCGGCAAGCCATCGGCCCCGGTAGCACCCGTGGCTCCGGCAGGTCCAACCGCGCCAACAGCGCCTGGCAAACCATCGGCCCCGGTCGGTCCTGTGGCACCGACTGGCCCGACCAATCCATCTGCGCCCGTAGCGCCCGTGGCGCCTGTCACGCCCCCGGCAGGGCCCGCAGCACCCGTAGCGCCGACAGGTCCGGCAGGGCCTTCCGGTCCAGCGGCCCCGATAGGCCCAGCGGCGCCGACAGGTCCAGCCGCGCCAACTGGGCCCGCAGGTCCTGCAGGGCCAATAGGTCCGGCCGCTCCGACAGGTCCAGGAGCGCCGACAGGTCCGGGAGGCCCTTGTGGCCCTGGTCCACCTGCTGGTCCAGGCGCACCGCCGGGTCCCACAGGTCCAGGAGGTCCTTGTGCACCGGGCTCCCCTGACAAGTATGTTTCACCCAATACGTTGCTAACCGTCGTTCCAGCGATTCTGATCGCGCTGATTAAGCTGTCTTTAAGAGCAGGATCGAGGGATTCTTGTAAAACGATGGACAATAGCGCATCCAGCAATTGTTGCAGTGCAGTACCTACGCCGATCGGCGAGAAAGGTGTAGCTTCTAAGGCAACAATAGCAAGCTCCAGCGCTGCCAGTAAGTCTGCCTTGACCCCGCCTCTAAGTCTTAAGCTTTTCGCCAGAGACAACAGACGTCTTAAAACCTGTTGCAAGGAAGATACATTAGCCGCAGAGGGGTTTGCGAATACGATGGGGATGATCGCGGTCAATTCATTAATCAGCCTGAGAAGAGCTTCGATACTTCTATTTACTCTTGTTGGTTTACAGTCTTCGTCTTTTTTTGAGGCACCACTGAACCTGAACGGTTTTTTATGTTTCATGCTCAAATATCTCCTCCTGATCGTTCTTCCTACTGTAGAGGTGACAGGTGGTTCATCGCCCCGTTTCGCAGATACTCATAATATATTTTCTGAAGCGAAAAGGGTGAATAAACAAGCAAAAATGATTGTTGGAGGCTTGTACATAAAAATACACATAAAAAATACGGCCCCCGAAAAGCTTGGAGGCCGCGTTGTATTGGCTATACTCATCTATGAAGCTTGAAAAGTCTTATTTAAGCATACGTACCAACAGTTCAGCCATCTCACCTCTGCTGATAGCCGCTTTTGGCTTGAGCGTTCCATCTGGATAACCGCTGATCCAGCCGGAGGATACTGCATTTTGGAATGCTGCGGAGGCCCATGCTGAAATCTGCTGCTCATCCTTGTAGGATTGCAGTGCAGTAGTGCTGGAAATGGATGTCTGATTCTGCATCGCGTGTGACAGGATCACCATCGCCTGCTCACGGGTAAGACTCTCATCAGGTCCGAAAGTTTGAGCGGTTAGCCCTTGAATCCATCCCTGACGGTGAGCAGAATCCACGGCTGATCCAGCCCAGTGTCCCTGCATATCTGTAAATGAGGTAGAAGGGCTCTTATCTCCAGCAGTTCCCAATGCTCTGGTCAGTATGGCTACAAATTCTGCACGGCTTACAGCGCGCTCAGGGCGTATGTTGCCGTCTTTATAGCCTTGTATCCAGCCTTTGTCTGCAAGAGATTGCAGGGACTTCGCTGCCCAATGGCCTTGTACATCCGGCCATACCTGAGCTAGTTCTTGCGAATCTGACGAATTGATTTGGTCATTTTGCACACTGGTATGATCGGTTTGAGGCTTTGCATCTGTGGCAATGGCAAAGGTACCTAACCCGGTCGTATTCAGACTCACACCCGACAAAATACCTTTTGCATCCATTACAGCAGTACCTTTTAGAATCTCACGCTCGCCATTCTCATGAATAACAAGAATGGAGAACTGGGGTTCCGCATTTTGTAATTCACCTAAGGATTCGTTACCCAGCGGTAGAATGATGGTTGATGTCCCTGTCACATTGGCTTTGATGTCTGTAACCGGACCCATCAGCGTCAGGCTGGATTGTTGCTCAGCCCAATCACGGATCTGCTGTGCACGTTGTACATCTACCTGCTGGAATGACAATGTAACGTCCTGCTGGCCTGAGGCCATGCTGGTTAAGATGTCACTGGATATCATCAGTGTTCCATATCGAGATATTACCGATGCACCAATCTTATCCCATTTATTCAGTAAAGAATAAGGAAGGAGAACACGACTCAGTTGCTTTTCCTGCTCCAAACGAATGTCTGCGTAAGTTTTGCCTTCGCGAAGTGATTGCTGTATCTGCTCATCCAGAAATGCCGGCGAAGGAACAAAGAGAGACAACTCTTTCCCTTGTTCGGAAAATCCGATCTGTGGCACGAAAGCAGATAGATCCTCATTCTTATCTTTGTTAGATTTGCCTGTATTCGCAATTACCTTGGCAGGAACGATGACTTCTATGGCTTGCGTCAAAGCATGAGAACCATCACTTACCCTCATAACATCCAGCATGATAGTTACAACGGAAGGAGTATCTGCTTGAACAATAGTTCCGTCTGTACGCACGATGTCTGGCTGGCTACTGCTGCTGATGGTCACACGGAAACCATCAGGTACAACAGGAAACCTGAGCAGTGTATCACTTGTTGTAGGAGCTGGTATGCTTGTGATGGAATCCGCAACGCGCTGCGCGGTTAATCCTTGCGGATACACTAGCCCTGACGGAGCGCTCTTCATACCATTTACGGTTTGCAGCACATAGTAGCTGGCTCCCTCAGGAACAGGTGTAAATGTATATCTTCCCTCTCCCGAAGCAATTCCTTCCGCTATAAGCTCCTGCTGGGCATTGTACAGCTCAAGCCGTGCGCTCGGCAAAGCGCCTGTAACGATCACAGAGGCTATATCCTCATTACCTGCTGCAGCTACAACAGCGCGGGGAAGTACGTTTATATGGCGCTCTGTCGGTTCTGCCGTCCAGCCTCCATTGTCGCTATAAGCATAGTTCAAGACGTATACGCCAGGTACATTTGTATCGACATTCCCGCTACCTGAAAATTCAGGGATCAGGATATTGCCGTATACACTGTCTAGTACGCTGGCTCCTGGATCAGTGAAGCTGTCGCCGGTTTCCAGAACAATTGGATTACTGCCGTTCAATCGTACGTAAGGTGTATTCGGTAATGCCTTCAGCACTGTGATCGTGAATGTTCTTTGTAAAGAAGTTGCACCTTTAGAAATAATGGCAATTAATTGTACAGTCACATCGCCGTCTGTATATTTAGGTCGATTCACCTGACCGCTGTTACTGAGGATATCTGGTTGATCCGAAGACCAGTCGATCTGGGTGTCAAATGCTCCTGTACGAGGCAGAGCGATGGAATCCTTAATCCCTTGAGGATAATCTAAATTCAGTGTATTGGCTGCCAAATTTACTGCTTCATCAGCGCTTACAGGCAGTGCGGGCACGAGCAGGCTAAATGTTTTTCGTAGCTCAACCCCGCCTCGTGACACAACTGCTTCCAGCGTGATGGTCTGATCGCCCTGTACATAGCTTGGGAATGTTACATGTCCATTATGATCCAAGAACTGGGGCTGATTCGATGACCATGACACCTGAACACCATTCAGAGCGTCTTTTGGCAAATATACGTCTCCGGTTACTGTAGTCATTGACAACTCAAGCGCCCTGTATGCTGCGTCAACGGCTTCGGTGTCGCTCATGGGCAGACTGAGTACATGCGCAGTAAAATTCTTTGTTTTCGTTAAGCCGGCGAGTTGCAGAGTAGCCATTAGGGTAACATCGGCATCTCCACTACTATAGGAAGGTCTGGTGAGTGTTCCATCTGCTGCAATAACAAGAGGTTTGGACGAGGACCATTCGATCTGTGCTCCACCATAACCGGATAAAGGGAGAGAAATACTTTCTGTTACCGCAGACAAATTGTCAAGCGAGAGGGTGTCTGCTGCTTGATCCAATGTATCTTGTGCAGTTATCTTCGGTACGGTAACCTCGAAAGTTTGAGTATCCGAGGCGCTTCCCTTCGCAATCGTAGCTGTCAGTTTTACTTTTCGGTCACCCAGATCGTACCGCGGGCGTGTGACAGCCCCCTCGTTCGTAATGACGTCAGGAGTATCCGAACTCCAGCTCACCGTCGTATCGTTCAATCCAGCGAGTGGCAGCGTCAGCTTTTGGGATACCGAATCAGCTGTATCACCAGATGCGAAGCCTAATGCAAGAGCAGCTTTTGCCTGTGCAACTCTCTCAGCATCTGTAAGTATGGTCACTTTGACCTCTGAGGGAGTGCTCTCCCCCTTAGCATTCACGGCTTGAACCGTGTAGACTGCTTCACCTGGCGGCAATGCTGAAGTGTCTGTGAACTGAGTTAAGCTGCCTGCATAGAGCGTTACGCTATCTCGTATGACTTTGTATGAAGTTGCATAAGGAACAGCATCCCAGCTTAACTCCACTGTATTTCCATTTTTGGTTCCTGTAAAATGACCCGGAGCCTGTGGAACGGGCAATCGCTCCCCATAAGCTGCGAATTCCATGATGGAAGCCCATTGATTGTTTCTCGCATTTCCTTGATCAATATATAATCGCAAGTATCGTGTAGTTACAGGGGCAATGCTCTTTTCAACATTAGAGCTCTCATTATTCTGGACGGTATCAACAGTCACCCAATTACTTCCGTTGCTGCTTGTTTGCAATCGGAAACTGTATGGATCACGTTGATCTTGCCACCCGTAAAGGACTCCCATACCTGTAACAACGTATCGATCTACGATATACCAGTCTCTCAAATCTACCTGAATCCATTTTTCACCGTTGCTCGCCTGATACCAGCGGCTTGTCGGTTCATAGGAACCGTCGACTGCTCTGCTGGGGTCATATGGCTGGCTATAGCCGCTTGATGTGGTTGGCTTGTTAAGCACCACATTTTCCCAGCCGGCAGCATTGACTTCATTCGTCCCTATGAGCAGGAACGCACCGCCGATAAATGGCAGCAATGGAATCAGCAACCGATAGGGTTTTAATTTGTTGCGTGTGAAGTTATTGCCTTCGAGCACGCCATCACCTCTTCTTTATTAAATAGCACACTATTGAGCGTATTCATATTATGGGCGGGACGGGTATGTTCCTACAGTTGCAATGTAGTAGTTTACATTTGGCATCGGGGAAGCCCCGCGCAAGTCAGGCAATGCAAATGTGTTCATTCCATCACCGCCAAAATTAGTGCCCAGCAGACTGAACAATGCAGCATTCTGATTAATGCTCAAGAGCTGGCCCTCGCATTTTAGCCATCCCTGGGGAGCGAACATGTACGGGTAGATCGTAATTTCCCCAATATAAGGCTCATAACCTGCGTGTGCCTGTTTGGGACTGATCGCCGTTCCCCCTAACAAAATGACCGCTAACAAACTCAACACAGCGGCTTTCTTCCAAAAATGCTTCTTCATACCTACAACTCCTTTTTAGTTTCGAATAATGGCCCACGAATTCAACGAATTTGTGACATTAGTCATAGAATGAATAGATATTATCATGGAATTCCACTTTTGACACTACAGTTCATCTATCAAATTCACCTTTTTATTCCTTTTGTGAGCAAAGAAATTTATTCCATTGCCGATGCATCTTTTTTCTAATCCAGGTAAATCTATATACAAATCCTATGGAAGTGAAGGAGGAAAGAACGTGTGGCAGGTCATCGGGACTCATATACCCAAATGGAACGTATGGATAGAAGCTTTCTTTTTGTTTATCATACCTTTGATTATTTTTCTGACGGTACGACAAATTAAAGCGATGGATGGTCGAGAGAGCAGACGTATGGAACGATTAAAGCTTCTAGAAGAAGAAGACCGTTCGCAGCAGGCAGATCGTAATCCGTCTGTAAGTGAGGCTGAGAAGATAAAGGGGACCTTTACCGAAGATTATGAAGCCAATGTAGCAAAAATCAGACAAGCTATCATGGATATGTCAGACGTGAACGAACGATCTATTTTTCTTGAAAAACTGAACGCTGTAGGCACGCTTTTTTTTGTGGATGGCTTAACAGATAAGGTTGGCATGGATCAGAACATTTTAAAGCCACTGATGGATTGGGGGAGTTCCGGGCAAGGGGGGGAAGATCTTCCGAGAGGAGAAGAACTTCGGAATATGTTTATTCGTCAAGTCATGCTGGTATCGGAAACAGAGTATACGTTAGAGGTGCAGTTCTCCTTGCAAAAGGTGCTGTTCGGTTCTGTCATACTCATGATTCAGGGCATACCAGGCGCTTTTGTGTTGGGTACACCCAAAGGGAATACACGAGGGGTGGAAGACCCCATATCGGAATCGGTGCTGCGGGGACCACGAATCGGATTTACAGAGACGCTCAGTGATAATACAGCGATGCTGCGCAGGCATGGAGAAAGTACGGAACTAGCCATGTCGTCCTTCAAAGTCGGCAAAAGAGTGGAAAAACAGCTGATGGTAGTGTACTTCAGAGACATTGCCGACTCGGAGCTTGTAGATGAGGTGAAGCGGCGGGTCCAAACCATTGATATAGATGAGGTACTGGAATCGGGCTATGTGGAGCAGCTTATTGAGGATAATTTTCTTAGCCCCTTTCTGCAAATTCAAAATACAGAGAGACCGGATCGGGTCATGGCTGCATTACTGGAGGGACGTGTGGCGATTCTGCTGGACGGTACACCTTTTGCGCTTCTTATGCCTGTAACGTATGGGATGATGCTCCAGTCCCCCGAAGATTATTATGAACGATGGATACCGGGTTCGCTTATTCGATTCCTTCGTTTTATGGCAACTTTCATATCGCTGTTCGCCCCGGCGCTTTATATCTCCTTTATTTCGTTTCATCCCGGATTGATTCCAACCAAGCTGGTCATTTCCATTATCAGTGCGAGACAGGGGGTTCCATTTTCGACGCTGATTGAGGCCCTGATTATGGAAATCTCCATCGAAATTTTACGCGAGGCAGGACTTCGGCTCCCCAAACCCATCGGTCCAGCGATGGGCATCGTTGGCGGTTTGATTATTGGACAGGCCGCTGTTGACGCCGGGATTGTAAGTCCGATCCTCGTTATTGTGGTAGCAGTCACGGCGATTTCTTCCTTTTCCTCCCCTGTATACAGCGCTGGCATCTCCATGCGTGTCATGCGCTTTGGAGCCATGTTCACGGCGGCCACCTTCGGGTTGTATGGCGTGATTATGTTTTTCCTGCTGCTGAGTATTCATATGGTGAAGCTACACAGCTTCGGTGTTCCGTTCCTTAGTCTAACGGTCCCCCGTTCGTTGAAAGACTGGAAAGATTACTTCATACGAGCACCGATACAATTTATGAAAAACAGACCCATTCTATTGAAGCATAAAGATCCTAAGCGACAAGGATGAGCTCGACACAGGAGGGAGCAAGATGGCCCGTGGGAAAAAAGCGGATAAAATTACAACGTTGCAGACAACGGCAATTGTGGTTTCCTTTATGCTGGCTGCCGGGTTGCTTACCCTTCCCAGAGTAGCAACTGAAGTTGCAAAAACACCGGACGCGTGGATATCTGTCATTTTAGCAGGGGCGGGCACTTTCCTGTTCGGATGGATTATGATCAAACTAAGTTCAAGGTTTCCAGAAAGTACCTTTTATCAGTATGTTCAGCGGATAACAGGCAAAGTCGTTGGCAAAGGGATTGGTATGCTGATTGTTATTTATTTTGTTTGTATAGCCGCATTTGAAATCCGGTCTGTGGAGGAAGTAACGTCGTTCTTTCTGCTTGAAGGCACTCCGGCGTGGGCGATTTCAGCACCTTTTATGTGGCTCTCTCTGTACCTATGCATAGGAGGAGTGAGTTCGTTAGGGAAAATATGTCAATTGATATTCCCGATTACGGCAGCTATCTTTTTGTTGATATGCTTGCTGAGTTTAAATATTTTCGAATTGAATAATTTGCGTCCTGTCTTGTCGGAGGGTGTAATGCCAGTGGTTAGAACGCTCAAGACTACAATCCTGACATTAACGGGGACAGAGTCCTTGCTGATTATTCTTTGTCGGATGGAAAAACCCGAGAAAGCAACCAAGGCAATCGGACTGGCGATCGGGATCGCGGTCGCTTTTTATACAGCAACGCTGATCCTGTGCATTGGCGCTTTTTCGTTCGAAGGAGTCTTGAGCAGAACCTGGCCATTTTTAGATTTGGCTCGCAGTTTTGAAGTGGAGTACCTGTTATTGGAACGGTTCGAATCCTTATTGTTGACCATTTGGATCATGCAAATTTTTTCCACATTTAGTATTGCTTTTTATTGCGCTTCGCTCGGAGTTTCTCAAATTTTGAATAGCTCTTATTCCAAGACGCTGTTCATTTTGCTTCCGATCATCTACTTCCTGTCCCAAATTCCCAAAAATCTGAATGAGTTATTTTCTTTTGGAACGATTCTGGGGAATGCAGCTTTCATTTTATTCGCTCTGCTTCCACTGCCACTGCTGCTTATTTCTCGCTGGAGGAGGGTGCGGTCATGACGAGGGCACGGTCAGCATTACTCGGATTGGCTGCTCTCCTGATATGCAGTATACTTTCAGGCTGCTGGAGCAGTTCTCCGGTGGAGGATCTGAATCTGGAGACAGGCATTGCTATGGATATAGCGGAAGAATCTATGCAAGAAGAACAAATTAATCGAAAAGGAGGAGATTATCCAAAGAAGGAGTTAATTACAGGAACCTTTCAATTTATCATTCCAGAACAAAGCGGTGGCTCCAACACTTCTTCTCCACAATCTAAAAAATTTTTTAATATTACGGAAACGGGAGATTCCATTTTTGAAATGATCAGAGAAATTTCATTGCGGACCAATCGTCCTCCCATCGGGCAACATTTGAAAACGATTATTATCAGCTCCAGTCTGCTTCGCAAGATTCCGTTGTATGAGTTGCTGGACTTTTTCTTGGGGGATAATGACATTCGGCTCAGCGTACAGTTGCTGATTAGTACAGACAAGGCGGGGAATACGCTTCAGGAGAAAATCCCTGGTCAGATTCCTGCTTATATTTTAAAGGATATATTCCAAAACCGAAAACGGAACGCGCGGTTGATAAAGCCTGTGGCTTTGGCTAAAGTGATCGGACCCATGAAGGGTGAAAGAAGCTTTATATTACCTAATGTCATTACAGCGGAGAATGAAATCAAGCTCGCGGGTGCAGGAATCATCAAGGGAAAGACACAAACCTACGGTGGTTATCTGAATGAGTCAGAGGTTGAGGGTCTTATGTGGATCAAAGGCCAGTTGGCTGGAGGCGTGCTGAAAAGTAGTGATCCAAAAACCGGTAAAAATATAGCATATGAGATCAAAGCGGTGAAAAGCAAGATCAAGGCCATCGTTCAGGGGGATGACATTTCCTTTCAGGTAAAAATGACCTCAGAGGGACGCGTTTCGGAGGTGCATATAAAGAATGAAAATTTGCGCAACAATAATGTGCTTGGACAAGAAGAGAGTCTCTTTCAGGAGAAAGTGAATTCATTAGCTGAACAAACGTTAGCTAAAATGCAAAAGCTGAAGGTTGACGTCGGAGGTTTCGGAGAAGCCTTGAGGATTCAGCATCCTAAAGTTTGGCGTAAGGTCAAAGAGGATTGGGATACCACTTTTAGCACCATTCCTGTACGGTTTAGCACAGATATCCATATTGAAGATTACGGCTCTTCGATTACGACGGCAGACTAGTTTGCACGTATTTTAGAAAAACCTTCAATACCACGAATCTACGTGGCGTCGAAGGTTTTTCAGGTTATTCAAACAGGGACAGTGTTTCTTCCAGCCAAATAATATAGCTTTCTTCCCGATTAATGGCACGGCTCAGCACCAGATAATGGCCGAATTGATTAGAGCCGGGGGATTGAAGGTTCTTGTCCAGCTGTTGGAGGGATTTTTTACTTTCGTATAGGTATTCCAGCTTCTCTTTACGTTTGGTTACCTGGTCCTCGAACAATCGCTTGTTTTCTTCCTTGGGGATGGCCGCTGAAAAATACAGCATAAGCATAAACTCGTCCTTTTCCGTTTCTGGTAACTCTTTGAGGCTCAGCAGCCATTCGGTCAGTTCTTGGGTTCCTTTGGAGGTAATGCAGTACAGCTTCTTTTCCAGCTTGGCTCCTGTAATGGAGGTGCGATATTCAATAAGCTCCTCTTCGGTCAGCCTTTTTAACTCAGGATAAATCTGACTGTGTTTGGCGCTCCAAAATTGTCCAATTTCCTGCTTGAATTGACTTGTAATATCGTAGCCGCTCATTTCCTCTTTATGAACCAGCCCTAAAATGGCGTATTTTAATGTGCGTTTCAACGTAGCTCTCCTCGTAAAACGGTATTTGACACTAGTATACCACAGTGCTACAATTTATATGTAGTTAAAAACATGTTTATATTTACATGTTATAAGTTGATTATTTATTTACTTTGTTTTCTTATTTAATTCATAAAAAATTATAATTAGGAAAGAAGGATGCAAGATGGACAAGTTTATCGGCAGCCACATGATCTACACCTATGAGAATGGTTGGGAGTACGAAATTTATATTAAAAATGAAGATACGATCGATTATCGCATTCATAGTGGCATGGTAGGCGGCCGCTGGGTACGTGATCAGAAGGTCAATCTGGTGAAGCTGGTGGAAAATGTGTATAAAGTATCGTGGACCGAACCGACAGGCACTGACGTGTCTCTGAATTTTATGCCTGAGGAAAAACGTATGCACGGCATTATTTTCTTCCCTAAATGGGTTCATGAGCATCCGGAAATCACAGTGCGCTATCAAAACGATTTTATTCCGCTGATGGAGGAATCGCGTGAAAAGTATGAAACGTATCCGAAGTATGTAGTTCCTGAATTTGCAGATATTACATTCATCGAAAATGCGGGTGTGAACAACGAACAATTGATTTCCCGAGCACCTTACGCAGGAATGACAGACGATATTCGTGCAGGTAAACTGCAAGTGTGATCAACTCTGTGCTGAAAGTGTAAAAGCCTGGCCTGTGATAAACAGTCTCAGGCTTTTTTGCGTGAACTGAAAAGTGGATTGCTAATGGAGTGGTGGACGATATTTAGAATGAATAGTAGACCAGACCATGCTCGATAAGATACGAACGACTAATCCGAGAGGGGAGGATGGTCGCTGATGGAGAGAAAATGTGCAGGTTCGCATGGGTAGTCAGATCGGATAAGGCAGATAGAGCCAGCTCTGTTTTATCAGGCCCCCAGTGATCAGCGTGGTGCTGAATATATTGCTCAGCCTCGGTTAAGGACAGACCCTTGAGCGAGGTAAACACGGAAGCCCAGCGGACGAGGTCAAAGGCGCCTTTAATTTCAGGCAGCTCATATTCTGCCAGACCTTGAGCGCTGTTACACGACATAGTAAGCAAGCCACAGCAATGGTGTTGATAAGGTTTTGAGTCAGGAAATTG
This sequence comes from Paenibacillus sp. NMA1017, assembly GCF_058895805.1. Lineage (NCBI taxonomy): Bacteria > Bacillati > Bacillota > Bacilli > Caryophanales > Paenibacillaceae > Paenibacillus > Paenibacillus sp. NMA1017. The sequence continues at coordinate 32,475 of NZ_JBZXYR010000010.1, forward strand.
ACGATAATCGTATTGAATCATTTCCATGGAACCAATGCATAATTGGGTCGCTTGGGACGTTGTGGGCTGGGCAAGCGTCATGTTCATGCTAGAACGGCCTCCTTCTCGGATTCACTGTAAATAGGGATGGAAGAATCATACGTCACAGAGGATGTAATGTAAATCACGAATACAAGTGTAAAATGAGGATATGTAGCGGAAAACGAGCTTTAATGCCAATGGAAACGGATACTTGCATCCATTTCTTTTATTATCTTGAGGAATGTCTTTATATCACAAAAAAACAACCCCAGATCTCCCCAGGGTCGTCTATACGAGAAATATATATTAGCATTTCGCAAAATGCTTGTTTTGCTGGTCACACGGGTGTGACGTCCTGAATCGCCTCTTCTTCTTTCCAAATCACGTTCTCGCGATAGTTTGATCCCCAATCGTACATTGCTCTCAGTACCGGAATCAGGCTTTCGCCATGCTCTGTCAGTGAATATTCCACATGCGGAGGGACGACAGGATAGACTTTACGAAGAATGAGCTTATCTTCTTCCAACTCGCGCAATTGGTTGGTCAGCATTTTTTGCGTAATATGGGGGATCAGCTTCTTCAATTCACCAAACCGCTTGGTGCCTTCCATACCGAGATGCCACAAAATAATCAGCTTCCACTTTCCGCCGATGACCGCGAGAGTCAATTCCTTATCACAATTAATCAGCTTCAAATCAATCCGGTCTTTTACAGTAGTGATATTCATCGACCTCCTGTCCGTAGTTATTCCAAGTATACTATTTATAGTTACTATACGCAAAAGGATATACATCCATTTTGGAAACTATACATATGCTTGGGGTCTTATAGACCGGACAGTGAAGCATGATGATTACGCAGGACCGGAAAACAGGACTGTAACATTCCTTATATGCATAATTCCAGAGAACTGCAGCGCTAAGAAGGAATCACGATAGTATTAAAAGATTCTGGCTCCAGCTCCAAGCGGTGTGTTATTTCGCCCAGAGACAGATTCAGCACACGCGATTCCTTGAACGGATTGGCGATAACTACCACCCTTTGCCCGTCTGTATTTTGAAAAGCAACTGCATCTCCAGTCCATGAACCACGAAGTCCGATGCGTCTGGCACCCGGTAATACAAAATGAGAAAAATGCTTCATGACATAATACTCTGGATTCAGGATAGGTTTTCGATCTGCTGGATCAACGGTAATCATCGAATTTTGCTCCCAGCCCCATGTGCTCTTGCCTTTCGGTTCCAAAACCATATTCCAGTAAATATAAGCATTCACACCATTGGTGAAGTAGTGCTGGTACAGATTATATACATATTTGGCATAATCCCAGGAGTTTTCTCCGTTCCCGCATTCATTTTCGGTTTGCATGTAACGAAGCTCAGGATAGCTGGCTACGGTGCGCTGAATGGCATTTTTGCCTGCCCACTGGTAGCCTACGCCTTTAATATATTTGTAGGCCTCGGGGTCACTCAATACGGTATGGGCATACTCATCAAATCCGGTCGAAGTCTTCTTCATTAATTCCTCCCACGGATCGGGTGCGTTAATGGTGCCCAGCCAAATTTCCGTATCCAGTCCATGTTCCTCAAAAGCAGGACCCAAATAGTCGCGAATAAATTCACGCAGCTGCTCTCCGGTCCATACACAGGAAGGGAACTTCTGATCGGCAATGACTTCATTTTGAACATGAACCTGATGAATCGTAATGCCTGCCTCGCGGTAAGCCTGAACAAATTTGACAAAGTACAATGCATACGCTTTCAAAATATCCTTTTCCCAGCGCAGCGTGCCGTAATTATAGGCTTTCGGTGATTTCATCCATGTCGGCGGACTCCAGGGTGAAGCGAACAGCTTCAAGTCTGGATTGAGTTGTAACGCTTCCCGAATAAAAGGAATGAGATATTGCTGATCGCGCTCAATGGAAAAGTGCTTCATCTCCACGTCACCGTCTGTTTCATTGTGGCTGTACCACTCCAGCGCGTAGTCACTCGCTCCAATTGGAAGTCGACAAATCGCGAATTTGTGCTCGCCCTCCGGATGAAAGAGAGAGTGAAGCACCCGATCTCGTTCGTCCTTTTCCAAATGATTCAGGGCCACATAACCTAATTCATTAAAACAGCCACCAAAGCCTTCGACAAGCTGATGAGTTTCTCCCGTAAGGGTTAGGTTGGCACTCTCTTGGGTATCGGTCAAATGATGAGCTTGGGATTGCCAAGCTTTAGCTTTGGAAGTGGAAAACCACTGAATGGTTTGATTACTCATGTATTACCCTCCTGTTCAGGCTTTTTGTATCTCTTCTTATTATAGGGTAGGATCATAGGAGATGAGATGGTCTGAGCCAAGATAAATTTGCCCTAATCCAAGGTTGAATTTGTGAATGAAAACTTCTGCTGAAAAGAAGTGTCAAGAACACATAAAGTACACATGTCTTTGATATGCTGGTGTCCTAGAATGACCGAAAGAGGGAAGTCGATTGAAGAAAAGAGTTCTTCTCGTGGAGGATGAAATACGTATTCGTGAAGTGATTGCGGATTATTTTAAACAGAATAATTGGGAAGTCTATGAAGCAGGCAATGGAAAAGATGCACTCATCTGGTTTGATTCGGTGCAGCCGGACCTGATTGTACTCGATATTATGATGCCGGAGCTGGATGGTTGGGAAGTGTGCCGCCAGGTACGCGGCCGTTCAGGTGTGCCGATCATTTTGTTGACAGCCAAATCCGGTGATGATGATAAAATATTGGGCTTTGAACTGGGAGCGGATGATTACGTTACCAAACCTTTCAGCCCCAAGGTGCTGATTGCTCGCGCGAACGCGCTGATGAAACGGGTGGAAGGACATGTGCAGCCAGAGTCGCATATTTTGCGGTTTGGCAGTGCCATTCTCAACACGATGGCTCATCGGCTTGAGGTGGATCAGGCGGAAGTCGAGCTGACGCCCAAGGAGTATGAGTTGCTACGGCTGCTTATACATAATAAAGGCATCGTTATTTCACGGGATGTGATACTGAGTCGGGTGTGGGGTATCGATTTTGAAGGAGATACACGAGTTGTCGATACGCATATCAAAAAGCTGAGGAGTAAGCTGGGCCGTGAATCACGCCATATCCGCACGGTTTTTGGTACAGGCTACAGGTTTGAGGAGGAAGAATGAACAAACGGGGAGTTACCTTTAAGTTGTTCATTATGACGGTTGTGTTTTTCCTGTGTTTTTACGGTATGGTGATTTTAAGTCAATTGTTGTTTTTTGAAAATTTTTATCAGAAACAGAAGATTGGGCGTGTGGAAAGTCATTTGCAAAGCTTCGGTCAAAGTTATGTCCAGGAGGCTTGGGGATCGGGCAGGGTTTCGCGTGAGGCAGCTCGTTTTATGCTTCAGAATAAAAACCAGTTGGCGATTGTAACGCTGGACGGCAAAGTAAAGCTGGATGATGCGTTTCATATCAATGTAAGAAAAGCAGATGGTAAAATCGTTAAAATATCGCTGTCTCTGTTTATGAGTGAGTACGGAGATGAACTGAGAGCTGCCCGGATTCAGCCTGGCGATACGGTAACGGTTGAAGGTGAGGGATTGGGAACGGACGGTATTTCTTCCGCCAATTTAATTTATCCAATCGGCATACAGAAGCTTGGTTTCAAAAATATAGGATCAACTTCGGAAGAGGCAAGCACGGATGGCAGTGTAAGGTTTTCCGGTACGGTGACAGAGATTGTACTGCCGGATCTGAAAACATGGAGTCAGCGACAAGGCTTACTGTTTAGTGCGCTGGAAGAATGGTTTCCTTTGTCACAGGCGCATCTGGAGAAACTTAAGAATTTCGAAGTGTTGGAGGAAGATTGGACGGAACCTTGGACAGGGGTACGCAATGCAGTCATAGTCCATCCTGTTCGTCAGAACACAGGCGAGATCGACCTCCTGTTCACAGTGACATCGTTGCAGGAAATTAGTGAGACGAATGAAGCTCTGCGCTGGTTTTATCTGTACCTAGGGATCGGGGGATTTGGACTCATTCTGATTTTGTCCCTGTTCTATTCCCGGATGGTGACCCGTCCGCTCATTGCTTTGAATAATACCGCCAAGCGGATGGCTAAGCTCGATTTTACAGCCCATACACCAATCCGGCAGAATGATGAACTGGGTAGCCTGTCCTACAGTATGTATACCCTGTCCCAGAACCTGGATACCGCTTTGCGCGAGCTTCAGGAGGCTAATCAGCAATTGGTGGAGGACATGGAACAGAAGCAGAGGATGGAGGCTGTGCAACAAGACTTTTTTGCCAACGCTTCTCATGAACTGAAAACCCCGCTGAGTATCATTAAAGGCTTCGCAGAAGGATTACAAGATGGGGTTAGCGCCGGGAAGCAGGATCATTATATAAAAGTCATTGTAGAGGAAGCGGACAAAATGGAGCGATTGGTCAAAGATATGCTGGACCTCGCCAAATTGGAATCGGGTACTCTCAAGCTTCGCAAGACGACCTTTATCTTGAGTGAGCTGGTGGAGGAGGTCGTGGACAAGCTATTCCATTTGTTGAAGGAGAAAAAGCTGGAAGTAGTCATTATCCCCGCCAATGAGATGCCGATTCATGCCGATGTAGGATGGCTGGAACAGGTGATTATCAACTTTGTTGTCAATGCCATACGGCATGCTGAGGAAGGGAGCTCAATCACGATTCGTATCGAAGGTGCTGGGGAAATCAGTTTTTTTTCCATTGAAAATAAAGGTGAGACCATTCCTGACGATCAACTGGAGCAGATATGGGATCGCTTTTACCGGGCCGAGCTGTCACGAAGCCGTCAGACAGGTGGGACAGGACTGGGGCTATCGATCGTCAAACGAATTTTGGATTTGCACGAATTCCGCTATAAGGCGGAGAATACCAAGGACGGCGTCCGTTTTGTTGTTATATTCGGAGGCTAAGCTATGGCAAAGGAGTTAAGAGTATGAAATGGAATTGGTTGCCCTCACTATGCACGATTGCAAACCTGGGGGCAGGGGTCTTATCCCTATATTTCACGATTCAGGAGCAATACATGACCGCTTTTATTCTCGTGGTGGTGGCTGCTTTATGGGATGTATTAGACGGTTTGCTGGCAAGGCTGTTGCATTGCTCCAGTGATTTTGGCAAACAGCTCGATTCGCTGGCGGATGTTGTCTCATTTGGGGTTGCCCCTGCTTTCTTGATCTTGTTATACAAGCTGGGAGATACCCATTGGATAGGACCACTTGTGGCTGTTTTGTTTGTCATATGTGGTGCGGTAAGATTGGCAAGATTCAACCTAATGGCTTTTAGCAAAGGTTTTGTAGGTATGCCGATTACGGCGGCGGGTGTGATTTTGTCCTTTATGTTTTTATGGAGTGAGCATTTGAAGCCGGGGTTGTTGCTTGCATTAATGGTAGTGCTGTCGTTCCTGATGGTTAGCCGTATTCCCTTTCCGTCCTTCAAAAAATAATCGGTCAGGAGGTGGCTCCTCTATGGAATGGGTCATCAGCATGATTACACAATACGGATATATCGCTATTTTTGCTCTTCTTGCTCTTGGGATTATCGGCCTACCGGTTCCAGATGAAATTATTATGGTGTTTGTCGGCTATTTATCTTCTATTATGGTACTGAATTATTCGGTGTCTATATTAGTCAGCTTCATCGGTGCAATGACAGGGATGATGATCAGCTACACGCTAGGCAAAAAGCTGGGTCAGCCCTTGGTGGATAAGCACGGTAAGTGGGTTGGATTAACACCGAAGCGATTTGCAAGAGTTAAGGGGTGGTTTGCGCGCTTTGGGTTGTGGACCATTTTGTTTGGTTATTTTATCCCAGGAGTCAGACATGCGACAAGCTATTTGTCGGGCATTAGTGCGATGCCTGTCCGAAAATATATGCTGGTGGCAAGCGCAGGTTCTCTGATATGGACGCTTATCTTTATCTCCATTGGTTATATTGCAGGGGCGAATATAAACTTTCATTAAGGTGACCCCAAAAGTAATGTAGCATTTTTCACGTATACCACCGATAATATAAGTAAAGATGATAGGGTACAACCAGTGAGGGGATCTGTATTGAATGCATTAATGAAGTATATTGAGAAGTTACCTGGTTTTCTGCAAATGATCTTAAATGTTTCGCTGTTTCTGGTGGGGCTGATTTTAAGCTTCTTACTTCTAAAAGAAACATGGTCCATTTTTTCATATGTGTTCTTGTCTACAGAAGACGACAAAAATTACTATGAATTCACGGAAGAGCTGCTTGTATTCTTTTTGTATTTTGAATTCATTGCATTAATCGTTAAGTACTTTAAAACCAATTTTCATTTTCCATTACGTTATTTCATTTATATTGGGATTACGGCCGTCATCAGGCTCATTATTGTGGACCATGATGATGCTAAAAATACATTCTGGTGGTCCATTGCTATCCTAGTCATGGTAGGTTCTCTATTGATCGCTAACAGTAAATTGTTAAAAAGAGAAAGTTAATGCCGGGGAAGATTGCAAGGGTGACAGTCAAGTGGGAGAGAGGGAATAAAGACGAATGGTAAGAAACTGGATGAATCATGCGGGCGTCAGGCGGGTAGCTGTCCTTGCGATAATCGTTTTGCTGTTGTTTATGTTAAGAAGTATGATGAATATTATGTTGTTAACACTGTTGCTTACGATCTTGATTGGTAGTATATATAACGGAGTGAATAAGCTGGTCAAGCGGTTCGTCAATGTGCCTTCAATGATCGTGCTGCTTCTGGTATACGGGCTGCTGATCCTGATTATGGTGTGGGGCGTTTACCGGATGGTGCCGCTAATCATTGTACAGGTCAAGCAGGTGTATCTCATGATTCAGCAAGCGTATATGTATCCTGATCGCAACCAATGGAACGAAACGATTATCGAATTTATGGATACGCTGAATGTTCAGCGGCTATTTGAGCCTGGCTTGAGTGCAGTGATGAAGGTCAGTCAATTGGGAACACAGCTGCTGGTGTCGATTATTTTGAGCTTGTTTTTCCTGATGGAAAAATCCTATATTACACGTTTTACTGCTACGTTTGTAGATAGCAAGCTGGGCTGGTTTTTCAAGGAAGTGGGTCATTTTGGCCGTATGTTTCTGGATACGTTCGGGAAGGTATTGGAGGCTCAACTGCTGATTTCACTTATTAACTGTATATTGACCACGATTGCGCTCTGGATTATGGGCTTCCCTAATCTGCTCGGTCTTGCGCTCATCATTTTCGTACTGGGATTGGTTCCAGTGGCAGGTGTGTTTATCTCACTGGCACCGCTCGGCCTGATCGCTTTTAGCGTCGGGGGAATTAATTATGTGATTTACTTGGTTATTCTGATCGTGGTGATTCATGCGATTGAGGCCTATTTCTTAAATCCGAAGCTGATGTCATCCAAAACCAATCTACCGATCTTTTTTACCTTTGTTGTATTGATTTTCTCTGAACATTTAATTGGGATTTGGGGCTTAATTGTAGGTATTCCGCTGTTTGTTTTCTTCCTTGATCTGATTGGGATAAAACGCAAGCAAGAGAAGGATACTTGATTCAGCACTACAGATTCCACCCTAGTATAGTGACTATTGATTCATCACGAATGCCTGTGAAGTCGCAGGCATTTTTTTATTGCCCGTTTGTTCATAGGAAGAACCGCTGACGCTCATCATCATTCAGGAGGTGTCCAACGGCATTGTCTAATGAATTTTCACCTACTTTTTAATTCTCTTGTTAGCTATAGTACACTGAATATGCAAGATCAGATCAAGTTCAGAGAAATGAGATGATACGGTTGGAACAGAAGATTAAGGTATTGGCTATATCGGGTAGCCTTCGTCAAAAGTCCTCCAATACAGCGCTGATGAAGGCTACTATGGGGCTGGCTTCTGAAAATATGATATTCACAGTCTATGATGGATTGGGGCATCTCCCGCATTTTAACCCTGACTTGGATGTAGATGAAGGGTCAGCTTCCGTAAGAGAGCTACGGGAACAATTGAAACAAGTGGATGGAGTGCTGATCTGTACACCGGAATATGGAAATGGTGTGCCGGGTGCTTTGAAAAATGCCTTGGATTGGCTCGTATCCTCAGGTGAATTTGTAAATAAACCTACAGCGGTCATTAGCGCGTCCCCGTCTCCTATGGGCGGTCATCTGGCGCATGCCTCGCTGCTGCTCACATTGCAAATGATCAATGCAGAGATTGTGGAGAATGGAAAGGTCATTATTCCGCATATCACCTTGAAGCTAAATCAGGAAGGTGAAATTACAAATGCTGAGACTAGGCAGGAGCTAGAAGCATTGCTTCAAGGGCTTGAGCAGGCTTGCTCAAGCACAGGAACTCTTTAGATTTTTGAAGTTTAATATTTGAAGTTTAATAAAGGAAAAGCAGCGGCAGTCTAAGATTTCATTTTCACCTTCGAAGCTGCCGCTTCCTCTTTTAATTGATTTTAAATTTTGAATGTTAGACAGTGTCCAATAAGCTCTCGTATACCTTTAATCGGGCATATACCGTTTCGAGTATGGGGCAAACAGTATTACTGGTTGAAGCCAATGCAAGCAGTGAACCATGTAGATGACTGGCTTCAATCGGAAGCTTTTTATGCATATCGCGTTGCATGGATGACATCATCTCAGGTCGTAAGGATTCCATCGTTTTCAGTGTATGAGCTTCCATCTCTGAATCAATCGGCATCCCTGCGTTGCGAGCAAGTGTGACAATCTCATGCAGCAGCTTTTCGTATATAGCTCGTGACTCTGCCGTGGCAAGTATAGTCCCAACCGAGGCATCCATCAGTGTTGTAATTGCACTCAAGCTGGCAACGAATATATATTTCTGCCAAACTTCACGCTGGATATCGTGACTTCGTGCCACTGTGAAGCCTGCATGATCAAGATGATTCAGCAGCAGTTGTGTACGCTCTGAGTGCACTCCGTTCCATTCACCGAAGACGATACGGTGGAACGGACTTGTCTGAACAACAGAACCATCATGATCCAGCGTAGTTTCAATATAACAAAGTCCGCCCAGCACTTTTTCAGAACCGAATTGCTTGCGCAAAAAGTCAAAATGTTTGTAACCATTAAGTAACGGAAGAATCATGGTATGAACACCGACATAAGGCTCAAGATCGAATTGCAATTGGGGAAGATGATACGCTTTGACCGAAATGATAATACAGTCGAACGGATCGGCAGCTTCACCATTTGTAATAGCACGCACTGGTGTCTGAAAATCCCCATGAACACTTTTAACAATTAGACCGTCTTCTGCCAACTGAGATTTTTTTGAAGGGCGTACGAGGAAGGTCACGTCTTCTCCTTTTTGAACAAGAAGTCCCCCAAAATAGCCTCCAATCGCCCCTGCACCTACAATCAGAAATCGCATTATAGAGTCCCTGCCTTTACTTTTGCATTCCCGTATAGTCCTTCTACTACGTTCTCATCTGCCTTAAAAACATGCTCCTCGCCCGGAAAAGAACGATTCTTCACGTCTTCGACATATTGCCCGATGCTGTTGCGAATCAAAGCACCTATATCCGAATAGGTTTTTACGAACTTTTTCTCCCGGTAAGGAGCTGAGTATTGTAACATGTCATGATACACCAAAACCTGGCCATCACAGTATCTCCCCGCACCGATGCCTATGACCGGAATAGATATCTCTCGGGTGATGCTCTTCGCTACTTCCTCTGTCACCAGCTCTAACACGATGGCAAAAGCTCCCGCTTGCTCCAGGGCCCGGGCATCATTTAGAAGGCGCTCAGCGGCCTGTGAGTTTTTACCTTGAATGAAGTATCCGCCGATTTGATGCACAGACTGTGGTGTAAGTCCAATATGCCCCAGTAGTGGGACGCCGGATTGAACAATTCGCTTCACGGTGTCGCAAATTTCCATGCCCCCTTCTAATTTAACGGCATGGGCATGTCCCTCTTGCATGAGCCTGCGCACATTAGTAAGGGCTTCTTCACTACTCCCATGGTACGTCATAAATGGCATATCCGCGACAATAAAAGTATGTTCCGCACCGCGCACGACAGACCGTGTATGATAGACCATATCATCCATAGTGACGGGCAGTGTGGAGTTATAATTAGATAACACATTACCTACGGAATCACCAACAAGGATGATATCGATCCCGGCTTCCTCAGCCAAACGAGCAGATGGATAGTCATACGCCGTAATCATACTTATAGGTGAACCTTCTTGTTTCATTTTCTTCAATTGCAAAATATTAAGTGCTTTCGAGGTTGCCATGGTTGCATTCAAATCCTTTCCTACCTTTATTTTAGATCACAAAAAAACCTTTCAGCACATGGCTGAAAAGGTCCGAAAGGCAAAAAAAGAGTCAATTTGCGACCGTTCTTTTGTCTCGGTCCTTGCGGATCAGAGCAAAATCCAACGAGTTCACCTCCATAGGCTCACACATCTACATATTGAATTACACTAACTAGAGTACCGTTCGAATGTATCGATACAGCCTCTCACGGAAGTATACCAAAATATAGGGCTGTTGCATAACATTTTCTACTATATGAACAAAACAAGCCTCTCCAACTTCCTATTCGGAAGTGAAGGGCTGTCAGCTTGCAGATACAGTATGTAAAATATCGCTAAATCTTTAGGACGTGTATGAAGTCATGGACGGTCGCTAAATTCATATAGAAAGGATTGACCCTCCCGGTAGAAACGCCTTTTTTGCTTGCGCCGTATAAAGCCAATCCGAACAATGTGTGTGTGATGGTATCCATAATGAATCTCCTTTTAGCACAGTTCCCCTATTGTAGCACGGACCCGGTGTATTCGGAGTGCACGGAGGTGATATAATAGGGCGCAAATAGATTCATAGTTCGACAACTTGGAGCAGAGGAGAGAAGGCTGGTGTTTGAACAAATTGTAGCATATGGTCTGAGCCAAAAAGAAGCTGTTAAGGATTATCCATTTGGTGCTGATCCCCTGGTACTAAAAGTAGGGGGCAAGATGTTTGCACTTCTAACTAAAAAGGATGACATTTGCCACGTATCCTTGAAATGTGATCCAGTCATTGCGGTAAATCTGCGTGAACAAAACAAGGCGATTAAGCCAGGCTATCATTTGAATAAAAAGCATTGGAATACGATTGAGGTTGATGCTACCTTCCCACTGGAGGATTTGTACAGCATGATCGACCATTCGTATGAGCTGGTCTTCAAGAGCTTAACCAAAGCGCAACGCGAAGCGATTACGATGAGAATACGAGCAACGGATCTGTAAAGGGCTGCTGAAGCCCTTAGGTTGTATCCAAAAATACTTACTAACATGATTATAGTTTTACTTGACAGAAATCACGAATGGATATATTCTTAATTTAAAGATAATTCATTTGAAAATAATATCGAGGAGCGTAACTAACATGAGCGAACTGGTGAATATTATTCAAGAGAGAAGATCAGCTTCTAAATTTATTCCTGATGTTACTATAGATGCAAAAGAACTGGAAGAAATATTTCAGCTGGTGAAGTTTGCTCCATCGGCTTTTAATTTACAGCATGCGCGTTATATCGTAGTGCAGGATGCGGATACCAAACAAAGACTGCATGATGAGGCAAGTAAGCAGTATAAAATATTAACGGCTTCGGCGACCATTGTAGTGCTGGGGGATACAGAAGCTTATACCAAGGTAGCTGACCTCAACGAAGGATTCCTGAATTTAGGTGTCCTGAGCAAGCAGGAATATGATAGTACAGTGGAATCGGTAACTCAGTTTTATCGCGAGCGAGGACCTGTCTTCCAGAGAGAAGAAGCGATCCGTAATGCCAGCCTGTCGGCTATGCAATTTATGTTGATTGCCAAGGACAAAGGCTGGGATACATGCCCGATGATCGGTTTTGATCCGGCAAAGGTGCAGGAAGTACTGAATATTCCAGAGCAATTTGTACCGGTGATGATGATTACCTTGGGTAAAGAGGACGAATCGGGTCAGCGGGCACGGGGATACCGTAAGCCGGTTGGACAATTTGTCAGCTACAATGGATTTTGAAATTTGTAAATCATTTGTGTAAATAAATCAACATGTTAATGAAGGAGTGATAAAGATGTCATTGAAAACCGCTGGAATTCACCATATCACGTCCTTTGCAGGCGATCCGCAGGGCAACGTTGATTTTTACGCAGGCGTACTTGGTTTGCGATTGATTAAAAAGACGATCAACTTTGATGCTCCAGAAGTATACCATTTGTACTTTGGTAATGAAGAGGGCAGCCCGGGAACGATCATTACCTTTTTTCCAGCTCCAGGTACACGCAAGGGTAAGATTGGAGGTGGACAGGTTGGGATTACGACGTATGTCGTGCCGTCCGGTGCTTTGGAATACTGGGAAAACCGTCTGCACAGCTTGAAGGTATCTTTCACGAAGGCTACCCGTTTTGGCGAGTCATTCATCCAGTTCCGAGACAATGAGGGCTTGCATCTGGAGCTGGTGGAACGGGAAGATGGCCCGGTGAACACGTGGACAGCCGGCGGCGTGCCTACGGATAAAGCTATCAAGGGCTTTGGCGGGGCGGTACTGTACAGTGCGGACTCCAAGCATACGCAAGAGGTGTTGGAGAACGTATTGGGAATGGCTCCCATCGGAGAAGACGCAAATGCAGGCTACATCCGCTATCAGGCTACAGGTGATTTGGGCAACCTGATCGACATTCCGGTCAAAGATGTCCCGTGGGGGAATGGCGGCGCCGGTACGGTTCACCATATTGCCTGGCGCGCGCAGGATGATACGGAGCATCAGGCGTGGAACGAATGGGTTCATCAGCATGGTTTTGGGACCAGTGGTATTGTAGATCGCCAATACTTCAATGCCGTATACTTCCGCGAGCGGGGCGGTATTTTATTTGAGATCGCAACCGATCCACCCGGATTTACCGTGGACGAGGAATTGAATGAGTTGGGGCACAAGCTGATGCTACCTGAATGGTATGAGCCTCAGCGCACCCAGATTGAGTCTAACCTGGTTCCCATTCAACCTAGAGTATTAAAACAGGATTAATCTGCTCGATCCAAACAATCATATTAGAAGGAAAAAGGTCCAATACGGGAAGATTTCTACCGTGATTGGACCTTTTTTGCATGTGGAATTGGCTAGATCATGAGCAGTTCGCGAATCTCCAGCTCGGTCAGTGCCGAAAGGGTTTCTTGTCCCGGCTGAATGACCTGGTCGATCATGTTTTTCTTTTTTTGTTGCAGTTCATACATTTTATCCTCTACCGTGCCTTGGGCGATGAGACGAATAACCTGCACGACTTTTTTCTGGCCCATTCGGTGTGCGCGGTTGGTAGCCTGCTCCTCTACAGCGGGATTCCACCACAGATCATACAGTATGACTGTATCTGCGCCAGTGAGGTTCAGGCCAGTGCCTCCTGCCTTTAGGGAAATCAGAAACAGCTCGCGTTCGCCTTCGTTGAAGCGACTGCACAGTTCAACTCGTTCCAGAGCGGGAGTCTGCCCATCTAGGTAAAAGTAGGATACCCCTTCTCGAGCAAGCTCGCGTCCGATCATTTGAAGCATCGTGGTGAACTGTGAAAAAATGAGCATCCGTTTCCCGGAGCTGAGACATTCCGTAATAATCTCCAACAGCTGTTCAAATTTGGCGGAGCTTCCCGTATATCCTTCGATGAACAAGCCAGGATGACAGCAGAGCTGACGAAGCCGGGTTAGACCTGCGAGAATTTTAATCCGATTTTTCTGAAATCCTTCCTCGTTGAGATGCTTCAACGTTTCATGCTGGAGCTTGGCCAAATAGGCCGTATACAGCTTTTTCTGATCTGGCAGAAGCCGGGATACCTGCACGGATTCGATTTTTTCCGGCAGCTCCTTGAGGACATCACTCTTAAGACGGCGCAGCAAAAACGGACGAACCCGCTTGGCAATCACATTTCTAGGCAGGTTGTGAAACGCTCTTTTCCCGCCGGGAAATAACGCAGGAAATACAACGTCAAAGATGGACCACAGCTCTTCCAGCGTATTTTCTACTGGCGTTCCTGTCAGGGCAAAACGGTAACGGGCTTTTACATCCTTAACAGCCTGTGCCGTCTGGGTGGCATGGTTCTTGAATGCCTGTGCCTCGTCCAGAATGAGCGTATGAAACGATGGCTTGCTGTACACATCTGCATCGCGCCGCAGCAGCGGGTAGGACGTAATGACGACGTCGTAACTGGCGGCATCCCGTATGATCCGGCTGCGTTCTTCCGGGCTGCCATCTGCGATAGTGACGCGGATGTGCGGCGCAAATTTCTCCAGCTCATTCCGCCAGTTGTACACCAGTGATGCAGGAGACACGATCATAGCTGGAAGCTGCTGGCTGCGGATTTCCGGCAATACTGAGACGAGAAAGGCGATACTTTGCAGCGTTTTACCCAGCCCCATATCATCTGCCAAAATGCCCCCAAAACGGTAATGCGCCAATGTCTTAAGCCATTGAAAGCCGTAAACCTGATAATCTCTCAAGATTGGAGCAAGCATGTCTGGAACTGGGAAGTCGAGATGGTCTGGGTTACGTATATTTTCCAGCAGCTGGCGAAAGGTTTTACCCAAAGTCAGGTTTTTCCCATGATCGTGAGGATCAATTAAGTACAGTCCTTGCGTGACGGGAACACGAATTTGCGCTGCATCCAGATCACTTTTGCGGATACCTGTTTCATTCATGAACCGAATCAATTCCTTGTACTCCTCTGTTTCCAGCGGCAGCAAGGCACCATTCGGCAGACGGTGATATCTCTGTTTTTCCTCTAACGATTTGAGCAGTTTGCGAATTTCCGGTTCTGGTATGCCCTCCATATCAAATTTAAATTCAAGCCAATCCGTACGTTCATCCCACTCCGCGCGTATCCTTGGGGTTGGCAGAGTATTGTTTATTTTTGCTTTGACTGCACCTGTGGCATAGACATCCAGCAGCTTTTCCAGTTGCGGAACAGTATGATACAAAAAATCATACTCTGCATCTTCATCTTCCATAAAATATCCGCTGTCTGTTCTGGCAAAGGAGCTATGCTCCATCAGCTCCAAAATCCGCTGCTCTTGTTCCCCATCACGTATCAAAATACGGTCGTTACCTGGCGTTCGTGCATCTGTTTCCAGCGGGTTGATGATGATATCCCCATATTGGAACTCCAGCCCTGCCAGCAGCTTGTCTCTTACTCGGTCCAGATACAGCTTGGCCTTCAATGGCTGCTGTGTGACCCGATCTGAGACGGAACGTGTCATATGAACACGTCCGAGCTTCATTAACCCGGGTACAACCTTGTCCATAAAAGATTCCATCTGCTCTGGCGCGATCTGAACTTTTCGCCTGTGGTGTACTTCTACCATCCGTTTTAGCTCGGACAAACGCCGTAAGGGGTCGGCTTTCTGTTTGACAAGCTTGCCATCGGCAATGACGACACCATAGTCTTCCATGATGGTCAGGTCATCCAATCCTTGTATGCTTAGCTGGTAGCCTTCGGTTTCAGTCCCGGCCTCATCAAATTCAAATTGCAGCGGAAGCATCAGGTCGGACTGGGGAATACCCTCGCTCATATTTCCGTGAATTTCAAAGTAGACGCCCTGTGCTGCTGTCAGCAAGGGGAGCAGCTTTTCCCAAGCTGCAGGCGGGATGAGGAGCATTCGTTCACCGCTCATATGACTACCTGAAGATGAATACGTACCTGAGGTTTCCCGAATCATACGCTCATGGTGGCATACCTGGGATAATTGCTGGAGAATAGCGTCATGTTCAGGTCGGAAGCGGTACAACGCAGGATCGTATGAGAAGCTTTTCGTGAACATGTAGCTATCCCCACGGTCAATATTATCCAGAAACGGACGAATTTTTTGGACGATATATAATCGTTTGGGCCCAGCTTTCATTTCCACACCAAACATATATTTTTGGTAACCGTAGGCAAAAGGTCGGATCACGAACTGAAAATCCAAGACTGCGCGAGTATCCAGCAGGGTTGGTGTGCTGCGAAGCGGTCGCTTGCGGTCAAACAGTTTTAACATGCTGTCGGTCAGCTGGAGATCCCCTTGTGTGATGTCAGAGGATCGTGCCGTTCTAGCAGTGTGATCATACGGAGCATCTGTAGATGTATGCATCCCGTCTGAATCCATGCTTCCTGCTGTATCTGGGGCAGTACCGGGATGAAGTCTGGAGGCGTAGGAGCGTACAGACAGACTTTTTCCACGGCGTATATCATGGGCGTTAAGGAGAACAGCAGCGATATGTTTACAATATCGTCCGGTGGTCTGAAATGTGCTACAGGTACATTCTGCTCGGATACTTCCATTGGGGCGGATCATCGCCGCAACAGCATAAAAGCTGCTTCCTTTGACCGTAGCTTCATATACACCTTCATCATGATCTATTTGTGTAAAGGCCACTCTTTTGGCCCGGTAATAGGCATCCCCGTCGTCATAAGCGGCTTGACTGCATAGTTGTCTGATAGCTCGCCGGGTAAGTTCAAAGCTCATGGTTCGTAATCCTTTCCTGGGTTATTCCGTTTTCTTACATGATAACAGAACAGACAGGAGGATGGACACTTGTGTGCGGAACGTAACTTTACGAAAAAGGAGAACAGAAAAAAGCAGGCCTTGGTTCGTCATTGAACCAAAGCCTGCCAGGTGGCTACAGCTATATTATATGTCGGATAGCCCTTCTTCTTGCTCATGGACACCCAGCGCGTTACGTGCCATCTCCATATATTCATCTAGTCCGGATTTGAGGGCGAATTCAGCGATAAGCACAGGGTAAACCGTGGTCAGTTCAACGATATGTTCGCTCATACGCGGCCATACACGTCCGCCTGCTGCCTCGTAAAACTTCAATAAACGAGTAAGCTCTACTTCTCCGAACAAAGTATGGTAACTCGTAAAATCAATCGCCGGATCAGCTACTTCGGCCTCGGTCCAGTCCAGCATTCCAGTAACCTCTGTATTCGAAGAGACTAGAATATGACCTGGGTGCAAATCGCCGTGTACAAGTGCGGAATATTCCGGCCAGTAGCTATCGTCTGCCAGCCAGGTTTGCCATCGTTGCCACAGCTCACCAGATACACCAAAGACGCTCTTTATTTCCTTCATCCGCTGAGCCATCAATTGCCGAACTTCGTCGTGCTGCTTTACGCGGACACCAAAATCGGCTGCCTGTTGGTGATCCGTCCGGTGCAACGCGGCTAAGGCTTTAGCGAGCGAAGCAACGAATCTTTCCGTCAGAGCCTCAGGATTGATGAACCATACGTAACTTTTTGTTTCCATATCAATGGTAGCGGCAGGAGTGCCCTCCAGCTGAGGGTAGGCGATGAACTCTGGACTATACACTTGCCAATCCGGTACCGCTACAGGAAGAGTATCACGAATCAACTGAAGAACTTTGTGCTCGTAAGCGGCTGATTGGACCACATCTGTTCGTCGCGGTGTACGTAGAACCCAAGGGGTACCCTGAATGTCTTTGGCGAATAGTGCCCGGAAATCTAGCCCGGACTCGTTGAGTTCCAATCCTTCATGTAGTATGTGAAGCCCGTTGCTTTTGGCAAGGGCCAATATATCGCTAACGTCTTTTGAGCTAGTCAAGGAACGCTTTTCAGTCATATGAAACACACCTCATTGTTCAGATTTAGTTAAAAAAAGATAACTTAAACAAGCCTCAACCTTCCATATAAAAAAACGGGTTGAACTTCATTGAAAAGCCTATCCTTTTATCTGAGACGCATGTAGTGAGCACACATGAAAGAGCAAACCTCCTTTACAAAATAGGGCATCTAACCCAGCACCAATATAACATCCTACATGGAGGATGTCTACAACACGAGGAATAATATAAATAGTTACCCCAGTTCGCTTATCTGTGGGTTAGAGAAGTTTTTACAAGCTGCACATTGCAGGATACAATGGAAGTGTTAGAGAAAGGAGACGGATACTTTTGCAAAATGAAGATAAAAAGACCGATTCCAAATCCGGCTCATCCAAATGGTATCTCGGTAGCGCAGCAGCATTGCTTCTGCTGAAAGGCAAGTCGTTACTTGCCCTTTTAAAATTCAGTAAATTTGGCGGTGCGCTGATATCTATGGCGATAACGATTAGCACATATGCGATCATTTACCCGTGGGGATTTGCGGTTGGATTCGTGTTGCTGTTGTTTGTGCATGAGCTGGGACATGTATTGGCTGCCAAGCGCAAGGGGCTTCCGGTGTCAGCACCGTTATTTATTCCTTTTCTTGGTGCGCTGATCACCATGAAACGCCAACCTTTGGATGCGCAGACAGAGGCTTACGTGGCCATGGGCGGGCCGTTATTGGGAACGGTAGGGGCTATGGCGGTATACGCAGGAGCCTATGCAACAGACAGTCCACTTTTGTATGCACTAGCATATATCGGTTTTTTCCTGAACTTGATCAATTTGCTGCCGATTCATCCGCTCGACGGAGGACGGATTTCCACGGCTGTGACACGCTGGTTATGGCTGGTGGGCCTATTGGGTGGAATTGTAGTCGTAGTATATTTAAAATCCTTTTTATTTTTCTTCATATGGGCGTTCTTTGCCTACGATTTGTACAAAAAATATGTTAAACGCAATAAAGGAGAGGTCAAGATCCAATCCTTTTTGCAAAAGCCGCTGGTGAACGTACAGCATCTGTATGAGCAGGGATATCCACTGCCCGGACCGGAGCACACACGCAGATTATCCTTTAATACCTACTCGGATTTGGAGGGGCAGCAATATGTGACGGTGTATATGGAAAGTCTGGATGTGGAGCAGACGCTTTTGCTGCCACAGCAGTGTCTTGTCCAGCATGTATGGCTGAACGGTGTAGAACATATACCGACCCCGGATGCGTATCAGCTCAGATTGCTGTGTGGGATTGACTACATTCCGTTTGAAAATGATAAATATTACGAAGTACCCGCATCATCGCGCTGGAAATTCGGTATCGGTTACTTGGCTTTGGCCGTATTCCTGATGGGGATGATGTATGTGGTGCACCAGCATATAGGGGATATCAGGCTGTGATTCGAAAAAATGAGAGCTTGGTCAAGATTTTAGATCATTAAGGCAACGGTACAGCTTATAGAAAATAGAGTCTAAAGAGCGCGACAACCGTAATATTCGGTGTCACGCTCTTTTTTGGGTTGAATAACACGCTGGAGCCTTTGCTATTCGTCCTGCTATTCGTCCTGCTATTCGTCCTTATATCTTAGTCCTTTGTTCATCAGTAATCGGCTTTAACGTTTGGCGGTATTTAAGTGGGCTGGTGCCTGTCCAGCGTTTGAACTGTCTGCTGAAATGAGCCAGACTGGAGTATCCGAGCAGGGAAGCTACCTTGTTGAGTGGCAGATTGGGCTGCTGGATCAACACCTTAGCCTCATGCAACTTGGTCTCCGATAGATAGTGACGTGGAGAATAGCCGTACACCTTGCGGAACACTTCCTGGGCATAGCCGGGACTGATCCCGAGAGAAGCCGCCACATCTTCAAGACGGAACGCTTGCTCGCCAGATTCATCCTCCCGATAAGGCTTAAACCTTGATTGAATGGCTTCCATGATGGCCTTGGCATATTGAACGGATGAAGGCGCGATTCTGGGCTCCAAACCGGTAGATATCATTTGCGAGAATATCCCAAATAGCTCAAATAAGGCAATCTGCATGCGAAATCGGTCTGCTGTCGTATATTCTCCACTTTCCTGCACCATGCCAATCCAGCTATGGACGACCTTTTGCAGCTTGGCATTCGTTTCAGTACCCGCCGGGAAAAAGAGCTGATTGTTCTTAATCATTTCCTGACGGAACAATGGATCATCGACATTAAAATGAGAGCTAAAATAGTACATGCCGTTTGGGGAAACACACTGACTCACATGTTTAAAACCCGGCGGAATAATTAAAATATCACCTTCCCCAACCGAATATACGTTATTTTCCATGATCGTTTCCTGACGACCTTCTAAAATGAGTGCAATTTCAAAACCGATATGAGATTCCTCTGGCATGCACCAATCTGCTTTGACCCGGTGAATATGAGCGCCAAAAAATTTCACATTCCAGTCAATAATGGGTAGCCATTGGCAATCATGGAATAGAGCTGGATCAACATCAGGATTTAATATCATCAGATCACCTTCGATTAGGGCAAATTTTACACCGCTTAGACAATCTCATTGTATCTAACATTTAACTATAATAAAAGAGCGTTTACAAATGCTATAGTATAAGCTTCTACGTAAAAGAAAGCGCTTATATATAGATATTTTGAAAGCGATGCCATATTGTAATCAGGAGGAGCTATGGAAACAACATCGAAAGAACGTGTATCGTATTACGTTTACTTTTTGGGGAGCAACGCAATTCTCTGTCTGGTCGCCTCTTTTGCGATGCTATTTTATACGGATTATGTTGGCATATCTGTTTCTATTATCGGTACTTTATTCGTACTAGCCCGTATATGGGATGCTCTTAGCGCTCCGATCTTCGGTGTGATCATTGACCGAGCCAATCTAAAGGGCGGTTTGTTCAAACCATGGACGAATCTGGCTTCCATCATTTTGCCGATACTTACTGTACTTATTTTTCTCGTTCCCAGTGATGCGTCGCTTACCGTTAAGGTGATCTACATCGCCGTCACGTATCTGGCATGGGAAATGTGTTATACGATTAGTGATGCGCCCGGTTTCGGTTTGGCTACACTGATGACGAAAAACACGCACGAACGTGACCTGCTGATGTCGAGAGGGCGGACGATGGTCTTTCTGGCTTTTATGGTGATTTCCTCGTCTTCGGTCGCTGTGGCCAATCAGATATCTTGGCCGATTTTGGCACTGATTGTTGCCATAGCAGGTTTGATACTCATGAACTTTACTCGCTTTAATGTCAAAGAACGTTATTCCAACAAGGCGGAGAAGGTTACGCTCAAGCAAATTATGACGTATCCATTGCAAAACAAGCAGCTTTTATTCTACCTGATGTCGTTTATGACGCTGTCTATGACCAACCTGCAAGGGATTGTCGTCAGTTACTTTGCCTTATACAACTTGAAAAATCCTATTTATATTTCAATTCTCATGTTCATTTCCTTGGGTGTGCAGCTGCTCACCGCGTTGATTTTACCACCAATTATTAAAAGATTCGGCAAGTGGAAAGTGAATGTCGTCAGCTTGCTTGGATTGTTTACTACAGGCCTGTCCTTGTTTGCAATCGGTTACAGCAACCCCGTTGTCGTATGTGTATTCGCGGTTCTTTTCGGTTTGTTCAGCTCTGCACCACAGCTCATGGTTCCAATGTTTACGGCCGATTGTGTGGAGTATGGCGCATTCAAAAAAGGCGTACGTGCCAGTGGTACCGCTTTTGCTACCCAAACGTTTGCAGGAAAACTGGGGGGAGCGGCAGCCAGTGGAATCGTCGCTTATGCGCTTGCCTTTGCAGGCTATATCCCGAATGTACCGCAGACCGGACAGGTTCTCACATGGATTTTCGCGCTTTATGCAGTAGTGCCTGGTGTGGGGGCCTTAATTACGGCAGGACTGTTCGCATGGCTGTACAAGATTAAGGAAAAAGACGTAGAAGGCTGGCTAGCAAGTGCGAAACAAAATCAACAACAGACAGATTCTGCGAAGCAGGGTGTTGCTGATAAGACCATTCTATTACGAACCTAATTGGAGGACGACTTGATGAAAAAGCTACTGTACGGTGTTGCTTATTATGATGAATATATGCCATATGACCGTTTGGACCAAGATATTCAAATGATGAAGGATGCGGGAATTAACGTGGTGCGGATTGCGGAATCCACCTGGAGCACGCATGAACCGCAAAATGGAGTGTTTGATTTCACCTCTGTGGATCGGGTGCTGGACGCCATGCATGAGGCAGGCATCGAAGTCATTGTGGGGACGCCCACCTATGCCGTACCCACATGGCTGGTGAAAGAGCATCCCGATGTATTGGCGACAACGCCTCAAGGTCCGGGCAAATATGGAGCTCGCCAGATTATGGACATTACGAACCCGGTGTACCTGTTCCATGCCGAGCGAATCATACGCAAGCTGATCGGACGGGTGAGTCAGCATCCGGCGGTCATTGGCTTTCAGACGGATAATGAGACCAAGCATTACAACACAAGCGGGCCCAATGTGCAATTGCAATTTGTGAAGTATTTGCGGGAGCGGTTCGAATCGCTGGAGGAGCTAAACCGCAAATTTGGTCTGGACTACTGGAGTAATCGCATCAATAGCTGGGAGGACTTTCCTTCGGTGGTCGGAACAATTAATGGAAGTTTGGGCGCAGCCTTTTCCCAATTCCAGCGTAAGCTGGTGACGGATTTCCTGGCATGGCAGGTCGCGCTGGTGAATGAATATAAGCGGGAAGACCAATTTGTTACGCAAAACTTTGATTTTGAATGGAGAGGTCATTCCTTTGGTGTTCAGCCGGACGTGGATCACTTTGCGGCATCGCAAGCCTTTGATGTGACTGGGGTGGATATTTACCATCCATCACAGGATGATCTGACTGGAATTGAAATTTCCTTCGGTGGCGATGTGGCGCGTTCGACGAAAAATAACAACTATCTGGTGCTGGAAACGGAAGCGCAGGCTTTTACCCACTGGGTTCCCTATCCGGGGCAATTGCGTCTGCAAGCGTTCAGCCATCTGGCTTCCGGGGCGAATATGGTCGCATACTGGCATTGGCATTCCATCCATAATTCCTTCGAAACCTACTGGAAGGGTCTGCTCAGCCATGATTTTGAGCCGAATCCTGTGTATGAGGAAGCACAGACGATAGGGAAGGATTTTGCCAGATTGTCTCCGCATTTGGTTAACCTGAAAAAGAAAAATAAAACGGCGATTCTGGTCAGCAACGAAGCATTGACGTCGATTGACTGGTTTAAATTTAATATGAGCAGCCCGTTGAATTACAATGACATCGTACGTCGTTTGTATGACGAGTTGTATAAACTGAATATCGGGACGGATATCGTTCATCCAGGTACAGAATCGTTTGACGAGTATGATCTCTTGATCGTCCCGGTTCTCTATTCTGCCCCAGACGCACTACTGGAGAAGCTGAACCGATATGTGGAAAAAGGTGGTCATGTAGTTTACACATTCCGAAGCGGATTTACCGACGAGCATGTGCAGGTGAGAACGTCCCGACAGCCGGGCTTGATTAGCGAAGCCTGCGGCATTCATTACAGCTTGTTCGTGGAGCCGAAGAAGGTGACGCTCAAAAATAATCCTTTTGAGGTGGCACCAGAGGAGAATCAGGTAGATACGTGGATGGAGCTGATTACCCCGACGACTGCCGAAGTATTGGCCTATTACGATCACCCGCATTGGGGAAAATATGCCGCGATTACGCAAAACCGCTATGGTCAGGGAACAGCGACCTACATCGGCTGTATCGTCAGCCCGGCGGTCATCCGCGAACTATTCAGCTCTGTAGCCAAAAAGGCAGGAGTATGGGGACTGGATCAGGAAACATCTTATCCGATCATTGTTAAATCCGGCACGAATGAACTGGGACGGACAATCCGGTACTATTTTAACTATTCCGAACAAGCAGGCTCGGTGGTATATCCGCATGGAGACGGCAAGGAGTTAATCGGGGAGCGTACAGTTGCTCAAGGACAAACGCTTTCATTAGAGCCTTGGGGTGTTATAATTATCGAAGAAGCGTAAATGATGAATAATGAGCTGAAACTGACTTACGAATAATATCATATAGGTATTCTCCGGGAGTATCCGGTACATGAAGCGCCCCTGCGAATTGCGGGGCGTTTTCGCATATGGCTGAATAGAGGAGTGCATTGCTATGCCAACCCGAGCAGTCCGCTGGTTTCGGGCGCTGACGGCCCCGTATCGACGTAGCATTCAGCTCAAGCTGATCTTGACGATGATTGTTTTATCTGTGCTGCCGGTCATTGCTGTCACGGTGCTGGCTGCGGAGAAAAGCAGAGCGTCTATGGAAACCGAAGTCGTAGAGACGAACATGTCCAATATGAAATGGACGGGAATTTATATCAGCGACCAGCTAGATCGTCTAAATCATCTGATTTACAGCATTCAGATCAGCCCTGATCTGAGCGATTATTTGAATGAGCGCGAGCCTGACAATCTTTCAAGCCAATTTAATGCCCAGCGAAAAATGCTGAATACGATGGCGAATGTGTATTATTCGGCCGGGAGTCATGTGATCGGCATCCAGCTTTATTTGAAGCAGTCGCAAACCCTGTTTACCTTCAACAGCATGCAAAATGAAATCACGACGGTGAACGGTATTCCCACGCAGTATGCCGAGATGTGGCAAGCGAATAAGGATTACTCGATTCGTCCAAGCCCTGCTGACCCGGAACGCTTTACACTGACACGCAGTATTCGGCGTTTTGAAGACCAGAAGCAGACGGGGGCTATTTCATTGGATGTATTGTGGTCGCAATTCGATCAGACGCTGGGCCTGCTGGGACGAGGGGATCAGCATCAGGTGCTTATTACAGATGCGGATGGCAGGGTTATGTATCCAGCACAGGCTCTGCAGTCGCCTCCTCCTGCAGGAGTGCTGACAGCTCTTCGTGACGTTAAGCCGGGTCCCGGAGTGATTCAAACTGCTGAACATTATGTGTTCTATAATGATCTGGATGTAGTTGGGCTGAAGCTGGTCAAAATCGTACCCACTTCCTCCATTAACCACAGCGCTTTTTCAACCATGTTGTATGGTATTATCGTCGGCGTGATTTCTATCCTGGTTTCCATCTGCATTGCCGTTTTCATCGCATGGCGCACTGCACGTCCGATTGTCCATTTGGCGCGTTCCGTACAGGAACTGGATATGATCAAGGGGCCGGTTGGACAGCCAAGTACACGCCCGGATGAGATTGGGTTGCTGGAAAGAAGTCTGCATGGGATGGCAGGCAGAATCCGTGAGCATATCCAGACGGAATACAGTATCAATTTGCAAAAAAAGACGGCTGAATTGAAAGCACTCCAGGCACAGATTCATCCACATTTTCTGCAAAATACGCTGCAAATGATCGGAAGTATGGTGTTTTCCCAAAAGCCAGAGGATACCTATGAAGTCATTCGGTCACTGAGTGAGATGTTCCGTTACGTGGTACGGGAACCTCAGGATTTGGCCTCTCTGCGTGCAGAACTCGACCATGTGGGACATTATATGAGTATCCAGCAGCGTCGATTTCCGCAAAGATTAGTGTTTCAGGTGGAGACAGAAGAACAGGCGATGGATATTCGTCTGCCTAAGCTATCGCTTCAGCCATTGTTGGAAAACGCGTTTCAGCACGGTCTTGACCGTAAGGCAGGGGCATGGCGAATGGGAATTCGAGTGGAGATTATGAAAGAAGATGTGTGTATTACGGTTTGCGATAATGGAAACGGCATGACCCCGGACAAGCTGGAAGAAGTACGGTCAAAGCTGGAAAACGCGTCGGAGGAACCGATCTGGGCGCAGGGTAGTCATATCGGATTGAGCAATGTGTCTTCACGCATACGGATGAATTTTGGAGTGCACTACGGAGTGACGATAGATAGTGAGCAGGGTGTTGGTACACGTGTTACCATCCGCATTCCATTCATCTCAGCAGAGGAGGGAAAAGTATGATCAGAGTATTAATTGTGGACGATGAGCCGTGGAATCGCGATATTCTGAAGACATTTGGCACATGGGAAAAACTCGGAATGTTGGTAGTGGGTGAGGCTGAGGACGGAGACGAGGCGTTCAGGCTAGTTGGGGAGTTAGCTCCCCATATTGTGATTACGGATATGCGCATGCCGGGTGCGGACGGAGTGGAGCTGCTGCAAGCACTAAATAACCATTGTCCTGATGTGAAAATCATTGTCGTGAGCGGATATGATGATTTTGCGTATGCCAAACATGCCATCCGTTACAAGGCCGTCGATTATTTGTTAAAGCCAGTCAATCCTGCCGAGCTGAATGCAGTGCTGCTCAAATGCAAAAGCGATCTGGAGGTCAAGGCTGCTGAACAGCAGCAAGAAGCGACAAAGCTGGATTATGAGTTTTTTCACAAGCTGACCCGGTATAAGCAACTGCTGCGTCTTTATTTTAATGAGCTGAACCGTGACGGGGTGAACTTAACCTGCAGGCAGGTTATGCAGGAGCTGGAGAGTTACGGAGCACCAAGTCCACAAATGCTGGGCAGGCTGGTGCAGGAGCTTCTTTCCCTGCTAAAAGAACTCGCAGCGGATAACGGGCTGGATACTTCTAAAGCAAAGGCAGGATTTTCACTGTCGCAGGATGCCGTATCCTCTGTAGAACATGCGCTGGAATTCGTATCGTCGTGTTATGTTCAGGAACTGGATCAGCTCATTCGGCAGCGGAAATACAAAAACAAGCTGAATTTAGAAGAGGTACGGCGATATATCGACAGTCACTTTGCTGAGCCGATTACACTGGAGCAGTTGGCGAAAAACTTTTTTGTGAGCAAAGAGTATATGAGCAAAGTATTTAAGCAGGAGTATGGTCAAAATGTAACGGACTACATTGTAGCGCGAAGAATGGAAAAGGCGCGGGAATGGCTGGCCAATAAACAGATTTCAATTAAAGCAGTTGCGGAGATGGCAGGATATGAGGATGTGTCTTATTTCTATCGGGTATTTAAAAAGCATTTTGGCATGGCACCCGGTGAAATGAGAAAGGAAGTTTAAAAAAGTCCAATCCAATAAGCTAAGGGTGTCCAATGGCAGAAGTGCCTTCCCATTCTATAATGAAAGCGTATACAAAACGAGCAGTACAAAGGAATTTGGCCTTTAGGAAGTTCGCACAGAGCTGAATAGAGGTTGAAGACCGGCGGCATAACTGCTTTGAATAACAACTGATTTGCCGATGGGTAACAGTTATTTTCATAATAGGGGAGGTCATTTTTCATGAAGTTGTGGAAAGGTGTATTGAGCACGATGCTGGTTGGCACGTTATTGGCCGGGTGTGGAGCGAACTCTTCAGGCAGTGACAGCAGTGGTTCCGGTGGAGACGGCAAAACGGTGAATCTCAAAATGTTTATTGCTCAGCCCCGTTTGAAGGAGCACTACGATAAATACATTAATGCATTCGTAGCGAAAGAGAAGAAAGATAAAAATATCGACGTTACGGTTCAACTGGAGATGCCACCTGCTGACAACGCCGCACAAATTTTGAAGACAAGACTTGCATCCAACGATGCGCCAGACGTATTTGCATTGCACGCGGTGAATGAAATTCCTCCGTTTTATAAAGCGGGCTATTTGGAGGATTTGTCCGGCCAGCCTTTTGTTAACAAATTGATGGATAGTGTGAAGCCTTCGGTGACAACGAAAGACGGAAAGGTCGTAGCGGTTCCTTTGGAGACGATCTCATGGGGCTATTTGTACAATAAAAAGATATTTAAGGATTTGGATTTGCAGCCGCCGGGAACGTTGACCGAAATGAAGGCTGTGGTCGAGAAGCTGAAAGCGAATAATGTGAAACCGTTCCTGTTGTCCTACAAAGAATCCTGGATTCCACAGCTGTTCGTGCCGCTGACAGCGGGTGCGATGATGAACACACAGAATAAGGATTTTATTGACAGGATGAATCAGGATAAAGGCTCCTTTTCCGAAATGAAGAGCATGTTCGATATTATTGATCTAGTGAATAGCAACGGTACGGACAAGGCGCTGGAAATCGGCGGGGATGATGGATCGGCTGCGTTTGCCTCGGGTAAAGCGGCGATGTGGATTCAGGGACCGTGGTTTGCGGAAACGATTTTAAAATCTGATCCGAAGATGGATTTTGGGGTAGCACCGTTGCCGATCAATGACGATCCCAATGCGACATTGATCAATTTGTCCACTTCGACTTCGCTGGCTGTATCCTCTACAAGCAAGAATAAGGAGGTTGCGCTCGATTTTGTTAACTATGTGCTGGATGACAAGGATTCTAGCGCGTTCTATGAAGCATTGAAATTTAACCCGATCTCCAAAGTGCATACGTTTAAAAGCTATCCTTGGGTTAATGACGCTACCGAATACGTAAAAGCAGGCAAGTCGTACCAAGACCCATCTATCCCGCAAGCGGTCAAGGACGAGGCAGGCAAATCGCTACAATCCTATTATGCAGGCCAGCTCACGCAGGATGATGTCATTAAGGCGCTGGATAAGGCATGGAAATCGTATAACAAAGTGAACAAGTAACGGTAACCTATAGAATTACACCGGGAGGGAGAGACTCCATGCCTTTTAAAATCTATAAAAAATACGTCATGCTACTGGCGTTTACAGCCCCGGCGCTGATCTTTTATGCCATCTTCCTGCTCATTCCAACGATCAGCGGCATGTACTACAGCTTTACAGACTGGAACGGATTGAATCCCAATTACAGCTTTATCGGCTTGGGGAACTTTGTGGAATCGTTGAAGGAAGACCCCGATTTTCTCAATTCCCTTTGGTTTACCCTTAAATACGTATTGGTCATGATTGTGCTGCAAAATGTACTGGCGCTGGCACTGGCCGTGTTGATTGAGTCGCGTACACGTACCAAAGGATTTTTCCGGACGATATTTTTTATGCCCAATATGATCAGTACCATTATTAGCGCATTTATGTGGACATTCGTTTTTTCCTCCGTGCTGCCACAGATCGCCGAAAAGACGGCTATCGCCTTTTTAGGCCAATCGTGGCTGGGCGACCCGAAAGTATCTTTCTTCTCTATTATTATCGTGTCGCTCTGGAATGGCGTCGGTTATATGATGATCATCTATCTGGCTGCGCTTCAAGGTGTGCCACAAAGCTTGAAGGAGGCTGCTATTATTGACGGGGCGAACGCATTTCAGACATTGCGAAGCGTAACGATGCCGATGATTACTCATGCGATTACGATCTGTTTCTTTCTGACGCTGAATGGCGCCTTCAAAGTGTATGAGGTTGTATACGGACTGACTGGAGGAGGGCCGGGGCGCAGTACACAGGTGATTACGATGAATATTTACGAGGAGGCTTTCTCCAACAACTTCCGTTATGGTTATGCGAGTGCCAAATCTGTAATTTTGTTCGCGATCGTTCTCATTTTCACCCTGATTCAGCTGCGTGTCATGAAGAAGAGGGAGGTGGAGGCATGAGGCTGAAGAAAGCCAATTCCTTGCTGATTACGTTGCTTCTGTGCGTGGGCGCAGTTGTGTCCTTCTTCCCCATCTACATGGCGGTAATTAATTCGTTTAAAACACAGGGCGAGATGTTTGCATCCTTTACGGCGCTGCCGACGAAGCTTCACTTTGAAAATTACAGTCAGGCTTTTCATCAGACTCATTTGTTGAACAGCGCCCTTAATTCCACGATTATTTCTTTTATTGGCATTGGTGGCATTGTGATCTGTTCGGCACTGGCAGGCTACAAGCTGTCTCGTACACAGGGGAAACTGAGCAGTGCGATTTTCTTCCTGTTTGTCGCATCGATGCTGGTACCGTTTCACTCTATTATGATACCGCTTACGCGAATGGCAAAAGATTTGTCCGTTCAAGGCAGTACGTACGGCCTGGCCCTGATCTATATCGGCTTGGGTGTGAATATGGCGATCTTTTTGTATCATGGATTCGTCAAATCCATCCCGCGTGAGCTGGAAGAATCCGCGCAAATGGACGGCTGTAATGAGTTCCAAACGTTCTTTCGCATTATATTTCCTTTGCTGCTGCCGATCACAGTTACCATCGCGATTTTGGATTTTCTGTGGATTTGGAACGACTTTTTGCTTCCATTGTTGATGCTGACGGATGTGAACCATTACACCCTGATTCTCTCGACCAATATGCTGTTCGGAGAGTACAACAAGGATTGGTCGCTTATTCTGGCCGCACTCGTGCTGACTTCCATCCCGGTTATCCTGATCTATGCCTTCTTTCAGAAATTCATCATGGAAGGAATCGCGGAGGGAGCGGTTAAGGGATAAGGTGGAAAGCCTTCCTATCAACAAGGAAGGCTTTTTCTCTGATTCAGCTTTTTTCGCGCCAACGTTTCAATAAAAAGATAGGAAGGGTTACAAACAAAATTGCAAAGGCTACAATGATCCACCACTGAGGGTCAATGATATACAACACGACTCCGATCAGCAGAACTGTTGTTATTATGGAAATTCTCACTTTTAACATTGTGCTTTTACTCACCTTAGCTTCTAATTTTGGCAACGTTATGAGGGTGATTGCAGTCAGTGCCGGAAAGAATATGGAGGTAAATGAATTAGTCACTTCGAGAAATTACTTATTATAAAAAATAAAAGCGAAATGATGATCAAAAATAGATATATACTAGAAATCCGTTTTCCGATTGTAGCTCCAAACTCTTTAGGATTTTTATATCCAATGATTAAACTGGGAATAAAAAAAATACTGGATAGATAAATGGTGTAGTGAAACCCAGTATTATCGACAGGATTGGACCAGGCGGGCAATCCTAAAAAGGAAAGCAACTGGTCTCCCCATATGTAATCGCCAAATTCAAAAGAAACAGCCATGCCAAGAAGAGATAACAGCAGTGAAAGTGATCCCCAGCCTATTTTTTTTCTGTTTTTTCTCAACGATTCAATGATAATTAGTAAAATTGCAATTGCTTGTATGCTGTATGTCAACATGATTGAAAACATAAAGTACCTCCTTGAACATCAGAATTAAATGATAAGATGTCAATTTCGGAAATGAGTATACCATTTTATGGTATGTTTTCATATGCCTTTCAATACAGCGTTCGTAAGATCAAATGGAACGCGAAGCGGCCTTAGCCATACAATATTTCATCTGAATGTAAAAGGAGATGATTATGTTGGCTACCTTCTCGGCCGCGCTTCAAGTGAAAAAGCGGATGGCCAAGCGAGTCTTAAAAATGCCCGGTGTCCACGGCATTGGCGTAGGATACAGGGACCCTGCCCATCCCAAAAAGGGAGCTGCTGTTATTGTGTACACGGACCGTTTAGCGTCGGCCTCTACTGGACTCCTGTCAGCCACCGCATTAGGAAAGAAAACGAACGTTCCAGTCCGAATTGTAAAGACTGGAAAGATCAGAGCCAATGCTACGGACTACAGAGTGCGCATACGCCCGGTCATCGCCGGCTACAGTGTCGGGACGATTGAAGGCTCCGGTACAACCGGACTCATCGTTGCCCCAACTGGAGCGCCGGCTACACGTTATCTTTTTAGCAACAACCATGTCCTCAATCCCTCCAATACAGACAATCGGGAGGCTACAATTCAGCCAGGCGGAGCCGATGGGGGGACGGTTGCTCAGGATCGTATAGGACGGCTATATCGTTACGTACGCTTGAATCCCACCGGAACGAACCTGATTGATGGGGCGCTTTCGCTTCCGACCCGTAACAACCTGCTCAATCCGCGTTACGCTACAGTAGGAGCGATCCCGGGTCATGTGACCGCTTATCGCATAGGGGATAGGTTGAAGAAGGTAGGGCGTACGACCGGGCGGGTCAATGGCACGGTAGAGTCCGTCTATACGGACCTGCAAATCAATTATGGCGGAGAGTTGGGCTTACTGACCTTCGAAGATCAGACGGTTATTAGAGGTACGACTCCCGTATCACTACCTGGGGATTCTGGCTCTGTATGGCTCAGACAGTCAGATAATTATGCAGCTGCGGTCAACTATGCAGGCACGGCAGATGGTCGCTTATCCATAGCCTTTCCGGTGCAGTGGGCCATGCAGGTATTTAACACACGGGTAGCCCGCCCCAACGGGGCAGGCAGGGTACTGAGGGTAGATACAGGATCTTCCCCTCGCTCCTATACTAGGCAACTCACTAGTGAGGAACTGGTTCGCTTAAGACCAAGAACGACACGCATTAGACGGAGCTAAACGCCCTCCAGATGGAAAAGCTGCCGCTGATCGTCTCGATAAAGCGGTCGCTTTAAAAGCTTTCCGAAGGACTGATTGCTTCGGAAGCATCATCTCCCCGGATTTCTCACCTGATTACAGACTTAACTTAAGAAATCCGGGGGTGGAGCTGATATAGCAAGAATTATTCACGATACTAATCATTTACGACGAAAATGATTCACGACGCAAATCATTCACGATACAAATCATTCACAATCTAAAACGTTAACGGTATGAATGAATGCGTAAATGTATTCTAATCTGCTCCTTCAGCATATGAACAGGCTCCCACATCATGGGCTCTAATGGTGCTGCTTGCCGTGGCCAAGCCCCGGATTTCTTGAGCGGTCAGGGCTCTGTTGTAAATGATCAGTTCATCCACTGCACCGTTCAGATAGGGATCATCAAACTGGGATTTCCCAATATAGTTCCGGTCTGTCAGTCCAAGGCTGGAAGGCTTCAGCGTCATGTTCGTGTTACGCGTCGCCTCTACACCGTCCACATACAACATTCCAGTATTGCCTGACAAAGTCACGGTGACATGTTTCCAAACCCCTGTTGCCAGCTCCGGCGCGTTCAACTGTTGTTCCTCTCCGTTCCCCGAGACGGTGATAGCAAAGCGCATACCAGTTCCCTCGGCCTTAGGTGTCAAAAACATATACCGATCCGTGCCTGCACCAAAATCAAACAGGCGTGCCCAGCCGTTATGCGTGTTCACCCGTACCCACGCGGCAATCGTAAAGTCATGTATGCTGCTAACGATACCACCGGGCAGGCTAGCATAGGCGTCAGAACCGTTAAAGTGCAGGGCATTGCCTTTCCGTCCGGCTCCCCACGCGCCTCCACTTACACTGGCCTGTTGTCCATAACCTGACGAATCGGCTGCGGTAGATCCGGCCGTTTCGTCAAATTCATAACGGGCTACAATGTCTCCGACGGGAGACGGGTTGTCTGTACTCGACTGGATACGGATATCATAGTTGGCTGCCGTACCGATATTCAGTCTGACCGTGGTCGCAGAGCTGTTAGCAGCCGTGACTGATCCGGTTTTTGTGCCGTCTACGAGCACGTCATACGTACCTGCCGCGAGTCCGGTCAAGCTCATAACGGTGGTATGAGTCGTGCCTGGGGTCATATTTTTCAGTGTCAGGCGGATGTTGTTCTTGGACTTGGATACGTTGGCCAAGCTATATTGGTCCCGATTCAGCTCCACGCTCAGCTTTTGGGTGATCAGATGCAGTCGTTGGAATACACCGTCCTTTGGAGTAATCGCGTAGCTGTTACCGCTTTCTGTAACGTCACAGCCATAGCCGAACAAGCCGAATATTGGATCTACAGCCACATCCGAGCTTAGGATTTTAATGGCTCCAAACAGCCCCAGATCGGCTTCCCCGGACATGCCGCGCCATCCGTTAAAGAGGGGGCCGCCATCCAGACCAAGTGCGCCATAATTGCCTTTTCCCGCCTGATATGTCCACGATACCGCCCCGATATTGGCAGGATCAGAGCTGATCTGTCCCGAGTTAATCGCCCCGATGTTTGCCAGCTTGGCGGCATAGGATAGACGCTGATCCACTTCGGGCTTGGACGAATGCTGACGTGTCCAGTCATCCATCGCATAGCCTGCCAGTGAAGTGGTGTACTGGAAGTTCCACCAATTCTCTCCGGTGATGGTGACCGGATCGGCGTAATAGTACCAGACAGGCATATGACCGCGTGCAGCACGCGTTTTGGCATTGATTTTGCTCATCATTGTGGTGTTGCTGTTCATTTTGGCGAGTGTATATACGGCTTCTTCACCTGTATTGTCATAGTTATACTCAGAGCCATAAGGATAGGTGGTGTTTTTGAAATTGTTGTACTTGGTAGCCATTTTGGCAATCAGGTCGTTAGCCTCGGTGGTCATGCCTTCTTCCTGAAGCGCTTTAATCATATCAGGTGTAGTTAGCTCACCCATGAGTCCCGTGTTCCAGTTATAAGCAACAGGGCCTTCATACAACGCTTTAAAAATACGATAAGCACGTAGCAAATATGTGTTTTTGCTATTACGATAGCTGATCAGGTTGGGGTACAGCTTGGCAAGTTTATACATGCTAAAAAACGTATTATAAATGTGCGGATAGGCATAGCCACGGTACGTTGGTGTCGTGTTAGGCTGCGGCATCAGGAAATCAGGAACCAGATAATCGGTATGATGGCCTTCCATCAAATTCGTCCAGATGGCTACCTCCAAATAATCATCGACTGCCTTGATCTCAGATGCCACGGGCTTCTGAACGTTTTTCTCCGCCAGAAACTGGCCGTGAGTTAGTCCCCAATCATCACCCCAGCCCCAGTAACCAGCAAAGCTGTTGCGTTTGGCCTTGTACTGCATCATCCAGTCATCGAAGACCTTGTCCCTCAGGTCGCCCGGCACGTTCCATTGGGTGCTGTTGACCATGAAGGTAGAGTGACGCTGAAGTGCAGCTTCGACTGGCTCGATGGCATAGAACTGGAGAACGGTTTTTTCGCCGTTACCATAGTTTACAGTAATATTGTTATGTCCCAGTCGTTCCAGTGTAAGTTCATATATTTTATGGTTTGTAGGAGCAGTTTCCAGATAGCTGATGGTCGTTTCCGACGGATACTGCGCCGTGACAGAGGTAATGGATTTGCTGGTATGCAGATCGAATTTAGCCTTGAGATTGGTCGGGAAAATCATACCCGGAACCACGGTCACATCCACATGTCCCTCACTGTACAGCCTGTCCTTTACGGCCTGCTCGTCCGCTACCTTGTAAAATTTAAAGGCATACGTTTTGCTTTCACCAGGAGCCAGCGACAGACTGGTGCTTCCAAGATAGCCACGGTTGGTGCTCTTGATGACATTGGAATGGATATAGAACACATTCAGTCCTTCGGACCAGCCACCTTGCTCCATAGCCCATGTGCTGCCGGGATGCTCCTCAGTTCTCCAATGGTCCTGATATTCGAGACCAGCACCCGTTGACGCATCGGGGACTAGTAGTATATACGGTCCGATGCCGCTAGGTCGTCCGGCGGTAATAAAGGAGCTATTATGGCCTACAAAGGAGTGTGAGAGTACTCTGGTTTCATAAATTTGTTCATTATTGCCACCGGACCAGTACTCGTTAAACGGAAGCGGCAGTCCCCAATCTCCGATCTCCAGCGTTTGATTAGTACTGTTCGTTACTTTCATTTGCCAATGCAAATAATCGTTAACCAACGAATAAGTTTCATGTAAAATGAAATTACGTATTCCCTGATTGTTTGATGAATTCTGATAGGCTACCTGGACACTGTTTCCAGAAGAGGTGATCTGGCGCGCATCAGCAGAATTACTTGTCCATGCCCGAGTCCACGCTCCGTTGCCGAGACGATAGGTGAACATGAGTTCACCCAGCCACTGATGATCCGACGTATTCTGTTTAGGTGCGTTGGAGCTGTTCATGACATAATTGGTATTAAAAGTGTCCCCTACCAGCCGTAAGGAAGAGAGATCGCCGTAATCTCCGACAGAGATGGAGAACACTTGATTAGATAGTTGTACTGCCATGCTATCAACCTCCTAACAAAGGTTCGTGAGCGTGCTCACTACGTTAATATATGTGTGAGAAATACTTTTGCTACCCTATGTATGAGAATTGATAGAAAATAGATTCATATAGATGTCCTAGAGGGCTCTCAATCGTGGAGGTAGAGGTATTATGAAAATTAAAATGGAGTTGCCAAAGATTCCTGTCGACTTGCCTGTATTAAATGAAGAAATGTATTCCTTACGATCCAAAGGCGAATATCGTATGGGGTCTGTAGAGGATATGATCTTGGATAATGTGGAAGCGGTTAAGGTTTCATTAGAGAAGATGACTTTTAAAAATGTAACGATCATGGAATCGTCATTGCCGGAAAGTGAATGGACAGACATCATTTTTGATAAATGCGATCTATCGAATGTTCATTTTTCAGGTTCCTTTATCCATCGGGTAGAGTTCAGAAACTGCAAATTGCTTGGAACAGATTTCTCCAGAAGCAGGCTCCAAAACGTTCGCTTTTCGGATTGCTTAGGGGATTATTCGATGTTTCGTTTTGCTAATTTTAAGCAAGTTGGTTTTGAGGATTGTTCTTTGATAAGTGCCGATCTGTATCATTTAACACTACAAAAAACCTTTTTTAACCGTTGCAATCTGGATCAAGCGATGCTATCCGGGTCCAAGCTCAAAGGGATTGATTTGAGCGATTGTGAATTTGATGGGTTACAAGTGGATATAGAAGACTTGAATGGCTGCATCATCTCACCCCATCAGGCTTCATCATTTGTAGGACTGTTGGGGCTAGTGATTAAATAAGGGAACTCTCACTTCTCACTGATTCTTAATATGGTCCCAAGCCTGGCGCAGACGCTTAACACCTTCGATAATCTGCTGCTCCGTTAAGTGAGCAAAGTTAAAGCAGGCTGAAGGAGGTCCCGGTGTCAGTTGGTAATCGGCGGCATCACGCCATGTGACTCCGTAAAACCGTGCTGTCTGCATCAAATGATGATACTGGGCAGACTCATGCTTCCAGATGGCGTAGGCATGTAGTCCGCAATCGTTCTGATGCCAGTGAAACAGTCCATTCAACTGCTGTATTTCCCGCTGGAACACGTCGTAGCGTGATCTGTATATTCGAGTCATCCGACGCACATGGCGAACGTAGTCGCCACGCATCATAAAACGTGCCAGTGCGCGCTGTTCCAAGCGGGCAGGCGGCAGGGGATCGTATAGTCGTTTGGCAGCTGTCAGCGCTTGGGCTAATTCAACGGGCAGGATTGCAAACCCGAGTCGAAGGCTGCTGAACATGCTTTTGGAAAAGGAGCCGACATAGATGACACATTCTGCGCGATCCAGTGCTTTTAACGGTTCAATGGGTCGTCCTGCCCAGCGGAATTCACTGTCATAATCGTCCTCAATGATCCACGCACCTTTGGATACTGCCCATTGCAAAATATGTTGACGGCGTGCTAATGGCAACACAGCACCCGTTGGAAACTGTCGTCCTGGCGTAACAATCAGCAATTTGGAATCCCAATCCTGTGGGACAATTCCGTGTTGATCCATTTCGGCAGCGAGTATCTGTCCGCCTGAGGCAGTAACTGCACGGTAGATGCCGGAATAACAGGGATTCTCCAGTACAATTTTATCTTGTTCATGAATAAGCAATTGACTTAATAACGTGATCACTTCCATGGAACCACTGCATATTACGACTTGATCCGGGGTAGCCGTAATTCCGCGTGTTCTGCCAACATGATGGCAAATCGCTTCACGCAGCCATTCATCACCGCTCACTGGTGCAGTCGTCTCGTCAGCCGAGGGCTTTTGCAGATCTTTTCCAGCGGCAGTCAGTGCGCTTTTCCATGTGATCTGTGAATTGCCCTCCAATAAAACTTCTCCTGCCTGAAAAGAAATCAAAGGCTGTTGCGCACGGTCTCTATCTGTAGCAGAAGCAGGAGACGACTTTAAGTTTCGTTCCCTTTCGATCTGCATGATTCGTTGTCCCCATGCTGACAGAGCAGGGGCTTTTTGTTTTGCAACAGGCGGATTCTGATTCTGCTGGCCGATTTGTGATGGGTTTGGTAGCACCGCTGTCTGTTGCATAACAAAGGTTCCTCTGCCTACTGCCGAGTCTACATATCCTTCTGCCAGCAGCATATCGTATGCTTCTTTAACACTCCCTCGCGAAATTCCATATATCACAGCCAGATCACGAGTGGAAGGCAGACGCGTACCACTGGCAAGGGAACCATTGAGGATTCCCTCACGAAGAGCATGATACAATGCCAAATATTTTAAATGATATTTTTGAAGCGCACGCTGATAAGCAATCGTAATATCCATATTCTTCTCCTTCGATTGGACCACTCATTTTCGTTCATATTGGATCTTTTTATGAATCCATTTTTAACATAATCTGAAATGTATCATTGGTCAATAGATGGAAGGAGAGTTCCCTATGAGAAGGAAAGAATTTGCAGTGGCAGAACTAGAGGAAATAGAGCAGTTTCTAAGCGAGGTCAGTTTCGGATTTTTAGGCATGAACAGCGAGGATGGTTTTCCGCGTGTGGTTCCCTTGAATTTCGCTTATGGAAATGGCGTTTTTTATATTCATGGCAGCCGTGCTGGAGAAAAGATGGAACAGATGAAAGAGGATAATCGGGTTACTTTTTCAGCCGCCAAAGAATATGCGCTCATTCCATCTTATTTTACGGATGAACATATGGCATGTCCGGCGACTTCATTTTTTAAAAGTATTACCGTGCGTGGTCATGCGGAGCATGTAGTGGATTTGGAAGAAAAAGCATCTGCGTTTTCCATTTTTATGGGTAAGCTGCAACCGGAAGGCGGGTATGACACGATTGATGCAAACGATTCTCGGTATGCTTCACGTTTGAAAGGGGTCGCTCTGATCAAAATTGTACCGGAGGAATGGACTGCCAAGTTTAAATTCGGTCAAAATGTCAAAGATCAGGAACGTCAGCAAATTATCGACGGCTTGCAACAACGGGGGCTGGATGACGATCTGACAACGATTGAGATGATGCGCAAATATTGTCCTCATCACTCGGCTTAATAATTCCTGCTCGCTCACCGTCTAATTGGTTAATTATACCTTGTAGGGAGATGCTCTTGATTTTCCAAAACGTTCAGTCCTTCTGTATTAGGACTTTTGAAGGACAGGTATATATCATCCTCAAGCCCGTTGTTCTTACTGCAAAGGAACTTTATAATACGATAGATTTGTGGCGTAAGGGGGCAAGACCGTGATGAGAGCAGGAGTCAGAAGTCGGGAGAGTCGACGGTTGTTACTGGAAGCAGGGGCTGAAGAGTTCGCTCAGACGGGTTTTTATCAGACAAAGGTAAGTTCGATCGCGGCACGTGCAGGATTGACGCAACCGGATTTTTATATTCATTTTGAAAGCAAGGAACAGATGTACGAGGAGCTTGTGGAGAGCTTCCGTACTTTGGTGAATGATACGGTACAAAGCATGAAGATAGGCCCGGACCTAAGCGAGGCTGAAATTTTGAGGCGGGGACAAGTGTTTCTGGAAGCTATTTTTCGCGTGTTGTCTAATAATCCGGCGATCACCCGTGTCGGATTTTACCAGGCGGCAGACTCGGTGCGCATTAAGGCAGAAATGGCCGAGCATATCAAAAAGCATCTGCTGGCGGCGCAACGATGGGGCTCGTGCCGTGAGGAACTGGACCCTGAACTGATAGCAGAATGCGTGATCGGCTTGATTGAACGGCTGACGTTAACGAAATTGCTACCTGGACGTGAAAGTCCGTCTGTGCTTGCCAAGCAGGCACGAAATCTCCTGTATCACGGCATGCTCGGGTCCGAAGAATAACAGGACTATACAACCCCAACCTAGATTTGGGCGGCAGGCGCGGCATTTGTCCCTATCATGAATGATGGCATAAGCATAAGATGCTCTTGTAAACCATGAAGGGAGGAATCAGCATGTCTGGAGTAGGCGCTGGTTATGGAGCTTTTACATCCACAGGAGCGATTCTGGTACTTTTCATTCTGCTCGTTATTATCTCCAAAGCATTCGTTATCTAATTCGTAGCTTATGAATCTGATTTCGGGCGATTTGTTGTAATCGACAGAGGGAGGAGGAACTTAAGATGGGTGAAGTAGAAAGAGGTTGCGGTGGTGGCGGCTACAACATGTTTACTTCCACTGGTGTTATTCTGGTACTCTTCATTTTGCTGGTTATCATCACACGTACCATTTTCATCTAAAGCTATATTCATGGGCTTGAGCGCCGATGCTTCGGGTCTATGACCGTGCTAGTCAAAACAGGAACCGTCTCCAATAGAGGCGGTTCCTTTTTCATATAAAAGTTTACGTTGACGTTAACGTTATAGAGGCGTAGTATTTATATATAATCTTTTTCATAAGGTGGGTGTCATGGTTACGTATAAAATTGATGAGGTCGCCAAGCAAAGTGGTCTGACGAAGCGAACCATTCGTTATTATGAGGAAATCGGCTTATTGCCCTCTCCGCAGCGTAGTGAAGGGAATATGCGCCTGTATACGCAGGAGGATGTGGATTTACTAAAAAAAATAGTCAGTGCCAAGGAAGTACTTGGGTTCTCCTTGCAAGAGCTTCAGCGTTACATGTCCGCAGCGGAAATGCTCAAGGGTCAGCGGGAGGAATATCGCGAGCGAACGGAGCATTTGCAACCGAATGAGCGACAGGCCATGTTGGAGGATATGGAAAGTACATTGAACGAACAGTTGGAATTAATGGAGGGAAAAATCAACAGCATCCGTATGCTCCAGACTGAGTTGGAGGAGTTACGGGTTAGGGTGCGTGAACGCAAGGTTCTTCTGGATGAGGAACTTGATCACGACCCGTCATAACAAGAACATTTACATTCAGATGTGGAGGTAACATCATAATATGAGTTCACAACATGCATTACCTGAAGAGTTAAAGGAACGCTCAGGCTTACTGTCTCAACCGAAAGCGGTATGGGCGGTCGCCTTTGCTTGTGTTATTTCATTTATGGGTCTGGGATTGGTCGATCCGATTCTTCCGGCCATTGCCGATCAGCTGCATGCTACGAAAAGCCAAGTATCATTGCTGTTCACCAGCTATAATCTGGTAACAGGTGTTGCGATGCTGATTACAGGCGTTGTATCTAGTCGATTGGGTGTCAAATGGACACTACTAACAGGGATTCTATTTATTGTTGTGTTTGCCGGACTGGGCGGCACGGCCAATACCGTTGGCGGAATTGTGGGCTACCGGGCAGGCTGGGGTCTGGGAAACGCTTTGTTTATCGCAACAGCTTTGTCTGCGATTGTAGGTCTGTCCACGTCTGGAACAGCTAAAGCAATTATTTTGTATGAAGCGGCATTGGGCCTCGGAATTTCAGTGGGTCCGCTGCTGGGTGGTGAGTTAGGTTCCATTTCTTGGCGTGGTCCGTTTTTCGGTGTAGCCGGACTGATGGTAGTGGGATTTTTGTTCATTACATTTATGTTGCCTTCGATTCCAAAGCCCAAAAAGCGCGGTTCCATTGCCGATCCGTTCAAAGCGCTCAGTTATCCTGCCTTGCTCACACTCGGCATTGTAGCGTTGTTATATAACTTTGGATTTTTTACGTTGATGGCGTATTCTCCATATGTAATGCATCTGGACGAGCATGGTTTAGGTTATGTGTTCTTTGGCTGGGGAATTATGCTGGCCTTTACCTCGGTGTTTGTAGCACCGAAGATTCAAGCACGCTTGAGCGTGGTATCTTCCATTAGTATCATGCTGACGCTGTTTGCTATTGATTTAGGTGTTATGGCGATTGGGACGGTAGCTGGTTCACCAACGACTGTCATTGTCGCCGTCATTGTAGCTGGTATTTTTCTGGGGATTAACAATACATTGATTACCACTGCAGTTATGCAGGCTGCTCCAGTGGAGCGTTCGACAGCATCTGCGGCCTACAGCTTCATGCGGTTTTTGGGCGGGGCAATTTCGCCGTGGCTTGCAGGGAAGCTGTCAGAGTGGTACTCAGCAGAAACCCCGTTTTATTTTGGAGCATTGATGGTACTGATTGGTGTAGCTGTGCTGGTCGTACGTCGTCGACATATTCAGGATATTCAGGTGGATGCACACTAAGATCGAATTTCTGAGGAGGAAAAGAGTATGAGCGAATACAAACATATTCTAGTCGCGATTGATGGTTCGGAACACGCTATGAAGGCGTTGGAGACAGCCAAAACGTTGTCTAAGCAGCTTCAGGGGAATCCGCATCTGACTGTATTGCATGTAAACCCGGCTTTATCCATGAATGAGCCCCCGGTTGGGGTTGATGTGGATGAGCGAATCGAAGAGGAAGGTCGTCATATTTTGGAACCTGCATCCGACTATTTGAAGGACGAGGGTATTTCATACCGTATGCTGGCGGGTCACGGTGATCCGGCGAGTGTCATTTGCGAAAGTGCAAAGCAGGAAAAGACGGATTTGATCATTATGGGAACGCGGGGCAAAGGACTTGTTTCTGAAATGATACTGGGCAGCGTGAGCCATCATGTGATTCAGCATGCACCTTGTCCGGTGCTGACGGTAAAATAGATGGTAAAAGGAACGTTGATGTCAAAAGAAGGAGGAAAAAGCATGCAGCAGCATTTATTTATCGGTGGAGAATGGAAAGCAGCTTCATCGTACACGACGTTGAAATCACCGTATTCCGGTGAAATCATTGCTGAGGTGGCAGAGGCCACGCCAGAAGATGCCAAGGCTGCTATTCAGGCGGCCTCTGATGCACGCTCGGAGATGCGGGCCATGCCAGCGCACCAGCGGTCAGCCATTTTGGAGAAACTGGCTGACCTGCTGGAAGAGCGGCGTGAGGATGCAGCGCGCATCATTGCACGTGAAGCATCCAAACCATGGAAGGCTGCGCTGGCGGAGGTTGACCGGACGGTGCAAACCTACAAGTTCGCAGCTGAAGAAGCCAAACGGATTCAAGGTGAAACCATTCCGCTGGATGCCGCACCGGGCGGCGAGGGTCGTATGGCCTACACGCTCAAAGAACCTGTAGGGGTAGTAGGAGCTATCACACCATTTAACTTCCCGATGAACCTGGTCGCTCATAAAGTGGGTCCCGCGCTGGCAGCAGGCAATACGGTCGTATTGAAGCCTGCGGAGCAGACGCCGTTGTCGGCTTACCTGATCGCAGAGCTGCTGGAGCAGGCTGGATTGCCTGCGGGCGCTCTTAACGTGATTAGCGGCGATGGTAAAACCATTGGCGACGTACTTGTCACTGATCCGCGCGTCAGCTATATCACTTTTACCGGTAGCCCGGCGGTCGGTACAGAAATTCGCTCCAAGGCTGGCTTGAAGCGGGTCACGCTGGAACTGGGTTCCAACGCGGCCGTTATTATCGACCGTGATACGGATGTGGACGCGATCATCGACCGTTGTGTGAGTGGAGCCTTTGCCAATCAGGGGCAGGTATGTATCTCAGTTCAGCGTATTTACGTTGTTGATGAACTATATGATACCTTTGTAACCCGATTTATAGAAGCAACTCAACGTTTAAAAATTGGAGATCCGCTAGAGCCGGACACGGACGTATCCGCGCTTATTTCAGCCAAGGATGTCCGACGTGTCCGCGAGTGGCTGGAAGAAGCGGTTCAAGCAGGTGCGAGGATCGCACTGGGGGGTCAAGCCAAGGGAGGTATTTTGGAGCCGACCGTTTTGCTTAATGTGGACCCGACTTCCAAGGTGTCCTGTCGTGAAGTGTTTGCTCCGCTTGTGCTGATTCATTCTGTCGGCTCTATAGATGAAGCCGTAAACCATGTGAATAATTCGATTTATGGCCTGCAGGCGGGAATTTACACACGTAATATCACGACCGCGCTGGATGCAGCGGACAAGCTTGAGGTTGGCGGCGTGGTGATCAATGACATTCCAAGCTTCCGTGTCGACCATATGCCGTATGGTGGTGTGAAGCAAAGCGGTACCGGACGTGAAGGTATAAAGTATGCCATGGAAGAAATGCTGGAAACAAAGCTGATCGTTATTAAGCGGTAAGTAGTTATATAAAAGCCTATTTGATGAACATAGATCATACGTTTTGCGTATGTCTGCTCATGAGATGGGCTTTTTTCATCACCTTGTGCGCGATAATAACAGCGCTAATTGATCAAATCTTTTACAGTCTTTTTAATCAAGCTGAACCAAACCACTTGCAAAGTAAAAAGGAATATACTATACTGAGGCCAATCAATTAGTGATTGATCAATCACTAATTGATTAACAAGCAAAGGAGGTGACATCCATGAGTAGGACTTAACTCAAGTTCATCGTGGGTATCTTTATTGAGATTATTGGTTTATGAATATTCAGTTGGTTAGGGTAGTATGAAGTTAAGTAATTGATCAATCACTAATATTATTTATTAACGGAGGGGAAACCATGAAACATCTTATTATTTACGCACATCCATCTGAGGGAAGCTTTAATCATGCAATTTTGACCACAGCAGTCGAGGGGCTAAAGCAAAAAGGACATGATGTGGTTGTTCGTGATCTGTATGCAATCCACTTTCATCCTGTGG
The DNA here is from genome assembly GCF_058895805.1 of Paenibacillus sp. NMA1017. Taxonomy (NCBI): domain Bacteria; kingdom Bacillati; phylum Bacillota; class Bacilli; order Caryophanales; family Paenibacillaceae; genus Paenibacillus; species Paenibacillus sp. NMA1017. The sequence continues at coordinate 76,447 of NZ_JBZXYR010000010.1, forward strand.
TTAGCAGCAGTGAGGTCATTGGAGGCATTGGAGAAGATGTTGTACGGGAGCAGGAGTATTTGCAATGGGCAGAAGTGATCACCTTTATTTATCCGATTTGGTGGACAGGGATGCCAGCCATTATGAAAGGGTATATAGACCGAGTATTCTCTTACGGATTTGCTTATAAATATGTAAATGGAGTGCAGATGGGACTACTCAAGGGGAAGAAAGCGATTATCCTCAATACGCAAGGAAAATCCCATGAGGAGTATGCCAGCATTGGCATGGATCAAGCCCTTCGCTTGACATCCGACAAAGGCATATTTGAATATTGCGGACTTGACGTCATGTATCATCTATTCTTCGAATCAGTACCACAATCCGATGAGGACACACGCAAGGCGTGGCTTCGTCAAATTGCAGATATGGCCAGTAAAGCGTAATGAAAATAGGTAGAGGGGAAGAAGACATAGCATCACGGATGAAATCGAGATAATGCATCTAGAGAATTTAATTAATCAATTGAAACAATTTGCCATGCACCATCTTTATCTTTTTCTAAATAGAAGGTATATCGTATATCGGGTGGATATCCTTCTTCATTAGTCAGCCGTTCCCCTACAACAGGTATCAATATCCGGTTATTTTCTTTTACAGCTTCGGCAATACCAGTAAACTTCACCGGATGATCAAAGAGGTAATCGTGACCTGTTCCAACGTCTGGACCGAGCGCAGCATGGAATTGATCCAAATCTTTTGACACGAAGGCAGCTACGGCTACTTTGAGTTTTGTTATCATGGCATGCTCAATTAGAGGGTCTTTAACATCACTCCATTTGATCTCATCTAAACTTTGCAGGCCGGCAGATTGATCTGTTCCTTCTTTTACTACCGTTTCTGTGGTTGGTACAGCATTGATAGATGTATCTGTTGTTTCCTGCTTTCCACAACCAGCTAACACACTTACACTTACGGAAAGTATAAGAATAGAAATAATTTGAGCAGGTTTGTTCATATCAGATTCACACATCCTTTCTCTTTCTATAAAACGAATACTATTTTTTTATGAGGAGAAGATATAATGAAATGACCTTCTCTAATTAAAGAAGGTCATTTTTTAATTCAGGAACCATTATTAAATGTAGCACAGCCTTCTGCTTATAGGCGTTTTTCGCTTGTAAGTCATTCAGTGGGTCTTTATACCTGGTTTGGAATTTTCGCATGGACGTTCATGCGTTTTGTCGGTTAGCTATGATGCTGCGTATCACGGTTCAAAAGTAGCTGCACATGATGAAATCTCTGGTGTATATCTATGTAGGGTATCAAGCTGTAGTTAGAGCATTTTTTTGAGCTGGGATATACGGGCTTGGGAAACCTCAAGTATTTTGGCATATTCGTGCTGTGCTGCATTGGGGTGTTTTTGCATTAATTCTTTTAGACTTTCGATCATCTGTTGTGTCGATCGCCGCAGACGTTTGGGCTCTTTAATAGATCGTTGTGAGTTGGATAAAGCTGATTTGGCTGGTCTTAGGATAGGGCTGAAATTTATCCCCTTCTTTAAGCTTTCAATACATTCCCCGCAAATAAAGCTGTCTCTAAAATAAGTTAATTGTTCTGTTGAACCACACATTTTACACGTCACCCCAGTATATTTTCGAAAGGCGAGAATACCGGTTTCCTCATCTGCAAAAATCTCAACAGGATCACCCACATTATAATCCATGGAAATTCGCATTTCTTTGGGAATAACGATACGGCCTAACGCATCTAGGGGACGTGTCATACCTGTACTTTTCAAATGATAACCTCCTTTTTTATATCCTTATAATACTAAATAGTTATGATAAAAAAGAATAGGCTTAGAGAAGCAATCGCATATATTTAGTAAACTGTTGAAAAGTATACAAGTAATTACCAAAATATGTTTAGTTATTGGGAGAAACGAGTTGAGGAAATTATAAAAAATTTGCGATATATATTCATAAAGAATATTCTAATCGGCAATGAAATTTTTAGTAATACGGGATAAGGAGCTGTGAATTACATATGAAAATATTTCAGTTTTGGAAGAAGAATAAGCAAGCTGTGGTGGCAATCGATTCCCATGCTGTATGAGGTAGCGTTTGGTGTGTACGATTGGACGCAGTATAAGGCGGTGCAAAGGCAATAGGAATCTTAATTTTGCACTCTTTACTATGAAAACTTATACTTATCGTTAAAGCTGACTTGAAGAGAAAATAAAAGAACGAGGAGGGGAATAACCATGTACTCCATTAAAGAAGTTCAAATCAAGAGCGGATTGCCCGCATCCACCCTTCGTTATTATGAAAAAGAAGGCATATTACCTGATGTCGGTCGAGATGAAGGTGGAAGAAGGGTATATACCGAAAAACAAATCGATTGGATTAGGTTCCTTATGGCTATGAAAGATACAGGGATGACTATTGAAGAAATTAAGGCGTACCTTGAGCTAAATGTAAAAGGAGAAGCCACAATCCAAGAGAGAAGAGATTTCCTTGTAGCCCACAAAAAGAAAGTGGAAGAACATGTGGCACAAACACAGCACAATTTGGAGAAAATTATTCAAAAGATAGCTTTTTACGATCATGTGGTTATGGGGAAAAGCCTCTCCTAGGTATCGTTTGATCTGTAAATAGTGGTTAAGTCAAATCGAATATATGGAGCCCCCGGCATATTTGAAAATACGCTGGAGGGCTTTTTTACATAGTTATCTAAAGATGCCGATTGTAGGTCGCAAGTATGAAAAATGGTTGGCAAATGAGCGGTTCACAATGCGCTTATAGGGTAAAAGTGTAGTACCAAGGTGGGAAAGTGGGGGCGTTGACTCTCACGCCACGTGAGACTGTAGACTGTCAAGCAAGGGAGGTGAAGCGGAATGGCTTATACGGTGAAGGAAGTATCTAATCTGTCGGGAATCAGCGTACGAACCTTGCATTATTATGATGAAATAGGATTGCTGAAACCGCATCATATTGGGAATAATGGATATCGCTATTACGAACAGGAACAACTGTTGAGGCTTCAGCAAATCATGGTATATAGGGAACTGGATTTGCCTTTATCTGAAATTGGAAATGTGCTGGAGCAAACCAAGGAACAAAAGGCCGAGGTTTTGCAAGAGCATCGAGCCAAGGTCGAGTCCAAAGTCTTCCGCTTGCATACTCTCCTACAAACCATCGACGAAACGGTGGCTCATTTGAAAGGGGAACAAGCAATGAAACCAGAGCAAATGTACCAAGGGTTTAACTCGGAAAAGCAGGAAATGTATGAACGTGATTTGACAGACCGTTATGGTCAAGAGGCTCAGGAAACAATTCAGGAGAGCAAGACGGCGACGAAGAACTGGAGCAAAGAGGATTATTTGGATTCGCAGGCAGAGGCTGACCAGATTCATCGGCGGCTGGCTGAAGCCATGAATAAAGGATTGAAGCATAACAGTGAAGAAGTACAGGCGCTAATCCGTCGTCATCTTCAATGGGTAAGCCGATTCTATACTCCTACCGCAGAAATTTATAGCGGGCTGGGAGACTTGTATGTCGAGCATGAGGATTTCAATAAAATGTATGAAGGCTACCGCCCCGGGCTGGCTGAGTATTTGCGAGACGGAATGAAGGTGCTGGCCGAACGGGAATTAAACTAGCACCAGCTGATGAAAGGGCTTAAGTGATATGAAAAAGAGGTGAACAACAAGCCGATTTGACGGCCTGCTGTTCACCCTTTTTTGTGTAAAACAGCTTACATGCTGCTTGGTACTGTTCTCATGCCTTGCTGACTGCTGTTTCCGAACTGCTGCATGTTACCACTGCCTGCAAAATGCTGTCCGGTCGTCCCCATATGTTGCGGAAAGCTGTGATTCATGTGGCTTCCTGCACTAAAGGTGGATGGTTGCATACTACGGGAAGCATAATTATCGCCAAATCCGGGCTGAGTCATTTGGCTGCTCGAGCGGATGGTGTTTTCCAGCTGACTACACAGTTGAATCACTTGTTGGTATTGTTGCATAGCTTTTTGGTGGTCCTGGATTGCGGTTTGGATCATTTGAGCTGCATTACGTTCACGTTGCACCAGGTTTTCAAGGCTGGATGCATTTTGTTGCTCTTGTTGCAGCAACTGCTGATACATGGCGGTTCCTTGCTGTGTTTGTTGTGCCAATTGCTGAATAATTTGTTCACATTGATGAAGTTGTTGTTGTGGAGCCATGTTGTTGAACATTGATCATCAATCTCCTTCGCCGGATAGTTTTGGGTTTCAGACCCTCCTATATTGTGGCGAAGGAAGACGATATATATGCGCTATTTTTGGTTATAGGCTGGCTACCAGAATAGCCGTAAATTCCTCTAGGAATACACGATCTTCGTGATCAAAGCGACCTTTTAGTGGGCTGTCAATGTCCAGCACTCCAATCAGCTCCCCATTCTTGACAAGGGGAATAACGATTTCACTATTGGAAGCAGCGTCACAGGCAATATGTCCTGGAAACGCATGTACATCATCTATAACAAGCGTTCGTTGTTCTGCTGCTGCGGTACCGCATACGCCACGTCCCAATGGAATCCGTATACATGCAGGTAAGCCCTGGAAAGGACCAAGTACAAGCTCAGTGCCATCATAAAGATAGAAACCACTCCAGTTAATATCTGGAAGGAAATGACCAAGTAATGCTGAAGCATTCGCCAGATTGGCAATGGTATTGGATTCATCATGAATAAGTGCCCGGAGTTGTCCGAGAACCGATTCGAATTGTTCATGACGTGTGCCCTCGTAAGGTATAGTTTGAAACATGTAGAGTTCACGCTCCTAACATTAAATTTTTACATTAACTGTTGTATATATCGTCAAAAATAGGTAATTATGCAATTCGCTTTTACCATTGGTTAATTAATTTAAGATATAACGATTGTATATATTCAGTCAAGTGGAAAATCACTAATCCAGCAAGGGTTGCCCTCATCTGTTTCCAGCTTATCCTCTATGGGTAAAAACAGTGTAACATGGTTGGCCTAGGCCAGGGAGGAGTTACAATTATGCATGCAGATGTTCAGAACTTGTTTATCCGTATACAGATGCTTTCTTATGCACATCAGAACGATCTCACGATAAGAGATATTCAACCTGTGTTGGAAGAGCGCGGTTACCGTGTAGGAGAACGTGAGGTCAAGCAGGAGCTTGAAAACCTGACGCAGGAAAACTTTCTGACACCGCATGATGATATGTACAGCATTACCGGTGCAGGGATCGATGAATTACAGGAAATTCAGTCGATGCTGGGCGTACTGTACAAGGATGTTGTGAAGAAAACGACACGCACCACTACCCGTGTCTCTTCTTAAAGGCTTAGATGCTCAATATTTTGATTCGGAAGACACGCTCTCAAACGGTTTAATCTCTTATAAAATAGAAGATGCCCTTCTAATTCCTAATCCTAGGAACAGAAGGGCATCTTCTATATATAAGCTTCTCAGCTTTAAATAAGGTTGTGTTTGTTGAAGGTGTATGCTTAAATGTAGCGTATATTTATTGTCATTTTAATGCTGGAAGGATGATTGAACATGTGTGCATATGCATGTAAGGGGCATATACCACTGCTGGAAAGTCCGCGTCTTCGGCTGCGAAGGATGGAAAGCGGGGATGCGGCTACGATGTTCGCCTGCTGGTCTGACCCGGAGGTTCACCGTTATATGAACCTTTCTGGTATGTCAGGGCGTGAGGATGCAGAGGATATGATTGAGCTGTTGAATGAGCTGGCGAAGACGGAGGATGCGCTGCGCTGGGGAATAGAACTGAAGGAGAACGGGAAGCTGATTGGGAGCTGTGGTTTTAATTATTGGCAGACGGAGGGAGCTTATAAAGCCGAGATTGGTTATGAGATAGCCAAGCCTTATTGGCGACAGGGTTACATGACTGAGGCGCTTCGCTTGGTGCTGTCATTCGGGTATAACACGATTCGGTTGAATCGGATCGAAGCGCTAGTGGACCCGCGCAATACAGGCTCGCAAGCTCTGCTGTCCTCGATGGGCTGGACACAGGAAGGACTGTTGCGGCAGGTACAGCATACATCTACAGGCTTTAAGGATATGATGATGTATTCTTTGCTGCACGAAGAATGGCTCAGACTGGAGGCACAACGAAATGCTGTTTCAGTATAACGGCGGTTCATCGCCGCTGCACAGGCTAGGGCCGTTAAGTAAGCTAATATGGGTGGGATGCTTTAGCCTCCTGTCGATGGTTTGGGATTCGACGCTGCGGGAAGCAGTTCTCTTGGCCGCACTGATTGCTGTGGCTGGCTTGGGCGCACGTTTGACCTTAGCACGCCAGCTTCGGGCTATGTCATTCCTGATTGGGTTAGGCATCCCGTATTTTATACTGTCTATCCTAGCGATTCGAGAAGGACATACCGTGGCTTCATGGGGACCCATTGTGATTACAGCGGAGGGACTGGACATCGCAGGGGCGTTAACGTTGCGGATTTTTGTGTTGTTTTTGGCATCTTATATCTATCTCTCGACGACCGATCCCCGAGATTTTGTGCAGGCATTGAATCTGCGCTTGCGTGTTCCTTATCGGTTTGCATTCGGTATTTCAGTGGCACTGACGTTTCTCCCCTTATTGGAAGAAGAAGGGCGAACCATTATGGCAGCACGGCGTGTTCGTGGACAGGAACCACCACGAGGGTGGAGCCATCGGTTATCATGGTGGAGCGGGTATGCGGCTGCCGTGTTGGTGAATGCTGTAAGACGGGTTCAGCAGACGGCGCTGGCTATGGAGGGCAAAGGTTTCGGTGCTTATGCGGAACGGACTTATCTTCGTACACTGAAGAATGGGCGTTTAGGCAACTTATGTGCTGTGACTGCTGTAGTTGCTACGGCTGTTTTAGGGTGGAGCTTATAAAGTGAAGCCTCTTATTTTTACTCTTATTGTCAACCTATGAAATATAATTAGGTTGACAATAAGACTGCAGATGAATACATTTATACAGTAGCAGCTTGTATAAGGATCAGAGCTGCAATCTTATAGATTAGATAGGGAGAGGAGTCAAGAATACATATGAAGGAATCTCGTATGTTTGCAAAGTTTACAACGCTGGATATCGTACTCATGGCGATGCTGGCCACGTTGAACGGCGTCATGACCGTGTATTTGTCGCTCATTAACAAAACATTAAACAGTCTGGGAGGGCCTATCGCAACTTCCGCTATTGTCGGGCTGTACATGATATACGGTTTGTTGGCCTATTATATTATTCGTAAGCCGGGTACGGCGGTTATTGCTTATGCATTTGGTGCGGTAGTGCAGTCTTTTATGGGCTCTGCCTATGGAATTGCTTCTATTATCGCGGCGGCTGTCTGCTATATGATTGCGGCTGAATTGGTATTTGCCTTGTTGCGGTATCGACGCTGGAACGTTGTTTCGCTGATGCTAGTCGGTGGGGCTATGGTTCCGCTGTGGTTTATTGTGGCAGCCAATATGTTTGGCTATATGCATTGGGGGTGGAAGGTGCTGACGATTGCACTGGTCGTTCGTATCCTGAGCGGCATTGTCCTGTGCGGTTTGCTGACGAAAGTGCTGGGCGATGCCTTAAATCGTACGGGACTGTTAAAACGGTTTGAACTAGGACGCGCTTCACGTGCATAGCCGTGAGTGGCTATGCATGGGGTTATATCTTCAACAATGGGGATCGAGGATATTTCAGTTATGAATGAACATAGCGATTATAATTTGAACAGTGAAATAGCCGTATCCTTGAAGAATTTTGGCTATCGGTATGATGACCAGGTGGAGCCATCTTTAGATGGTCTGACGCTGGACATTGCGGTGGGCGAGCATGTAGCCATTGTCGGAGCCAGCGGAAGTGGAAAGTCTACGCTATGTCAGCTACTTCATGGGGGGCTCTCCCGTTCCGGTGAGGGCGAACGGACGGGAGAGCTGACTGTGTACGGGATGGACCCCGATACCGCTGATCTGGCTACTGTCGCCACCACTGTCGGCGTCGTGCTTCAGGACCCGGATGCCCAACTGGTGCAGGGAATCGTCGAAGACGAGATTGCGTTTGGGCCGGAGAACCTGCGCGTGCCTCCGGCAGAAATAGCGCAGCGCATTGCCGCTGCGCTGGAGGCCGTCGGCCTAGCTCACGAGCGCGGCTCCTTCGTGCGCCGCCTCTCGGGAGGCCAGCGCCAACGCACTGCGATAGCTGCGGTACTGGCGTTGGAAGCGCCGCTGGTCGTGTTCGACGACGCAGCTGCGCAGTTGGACCCGCCGGCTGTCTGCGACTTCGTCCTGTTATGTCGGCGGCTCCATGCGGCAGGCAGGACGGTGGTTACCGCGTCCGGCCGCATAGACGATGGTGCGCGGGCAGCGCAGCGCATCATCGTCTTGAAGGGCGGGACCGTGCAGTTGCAGGGTCCGCCCGAAACGCTGCTGCGCGAACATGGTGCGCAGCTGGCCGCCTTGGGTCTGCTCCCCTCCTCCGCAGAGAGGGGAGACGTGCCGCGTGAGCCGGGCGCGAAGCCCGGCTCGGCGGCTGACCGCGCTGGGACGCCGTTGTTGGAGGTGAAGGGATTGACCTTCACCTATCCCGGCAGTCAACGGGCAGCGCTAAAGGGCGTGAGCCTAGCTCTTGCGCCCGGTGAACGAGTCGTGCTGCTGGGCGAGAACGGCTCAGGTAAAACCACGCTCGGCAAGCTGCTCATGGGCCTACTCCCTGCACCGAAGGGGTGCATGTGGTGGGAGGGGCAGGATATGGCGAAGCTGCCCATTCACCAGCTGGCTGCCGGAATCGGCTATGTGTTCCAGCAGCCAGAGCACCAGTTTGCAGCTGCAACGGTGTGGGAGGAGTGCTTGTACAGCGTGCGCGCCAAGCTTGGTTTACGGACCGGGGAGCCGGTTCCCGCCGCATATGTGGAACGGGCGCAGCGCTTGCTGGCCGCCGCCAGACTGGAGCACAAACTGGATGCCTCCCCGTACCTGCTAAGTGGAGGCGAAAAAAGGCTCTTGAGCGTTGCAGCACAGTTTATCTTGCCCAAAAAGCTATACATTCTGGATGAGCCTACCGCAGGAACGGATTACGAAGGGGCGAATATTCTGCTCCGTATGTGCACAGAGCAATCTGCCGAAGGCGCGGCTTTCCTGGTCATCACCCACGATATGCAGGTGGCTGAAAGCTTTGCCAGCGATGTTCTGTGCATGGAAGAGGGTCATCTCTATAAAATGGAAGATAGTGAGACTTATCATACGATTACAGTTGACAAAAATTAGCGATATGTAGACAATAATATATATACATCGTACAAAACAGGCGGCCTATATAGGCCGCCTGTTTACGATTATGCAGTGAGGGTTATAATCCATTCAGGAAAGACTCGCCGCACAGATACAACACAGTTTTTTAAGGAAAGGATTTGTGATTTGCTTGGGAGACGATAAACCCATGAAGCGCGGGCTCGTGCTGACAGGTGTTCTATTGGCCACTTTTTTGGCCGCAATTGAAGGAACGGTTATCGGTCCAGCGGGACCGACGATTGTTAGTGAACTGGGCAGCGTGAATTTGCTCAGTTGGATTTTTACGGCATATTTACTGACGATGGCTGTGACCACACCTATTTTCGGCAAGCTGAGCGATTTGTTTGGCCGTAAACCCATTTTTTTAATCGGCTGTTCGTTGTTTGTACTTGGTTCTTTGCTTTGTATGCTGGCTGGCAGTATGGAGCAGCTTATTATCTATCGGGCCATCCAAGGGATTGGAGCGGGTGGTGTCATTCCCGTTACTTTTACCATCATCGGTGATATCTACAAAATGGAGGAACGTGGCAAAGTCCAAGGCATGATCAGCTCCGTATGGGGGATTTCTTCCCTGATCGGGCCTCTCTTGGGCGGTTATGTGGTCACCTATTTTGGCTGGGAGTGGATTTTCGGCTTTAACGTTCCCTTTGGATTGCTGGCTATGTTCTTCATCGCCCGTTACTTGCGGGAGCAGGTAAGCAAGCGTACCGCGCGTATCGACGTACTGGGGGCGGTTACCTTTACCATCGGGATGACGGCCCTCTTGCTCGTATTGGCACTGGGCGGGCAGTATATCGGTTGGGCTTCTCCTGAATTGCTGGCCTTGGCTGCCGTAGCCATTGTGTTCCTGATTCTGTTTTTGGTTATTGAAAAACGCGCTCAGGAACCGATGGTGCCACTAAAGCTATTTCGGATACGGGATATCGCTTTTTCCTGTGCCGCAGCACTGTTAGTCAGCACCCTGCTGATCGGATTGACTAGCTATCTTCCACTATGGATTCAAGGTGTATACGGTGGGGATGCCGCTTCGTCTGGTCTCGCATTGGCTCCAATGTCCATAGGCTGGCTATTTGGCTCTATGATCGGAGGACGCATTTTGCTGACGCTGGGCTCGCGTCGAACCTCTTTGATTGGGCTGACCTTGATTGTATTGGGAGCCTTCGTCATGACCTTGATGGGCCAAACGGCTCCGATCTGGCTGCTGTTCCTGTCTACATTGTTGTATGGACTGGGATTCGGCTTCTCGATAACTGTGTTTACGATTATTGCCCAGTCCTCGGTCGGGTTCCAGTTGCGTGGCGCGTCTACAGCTTTGAATACATTCCTGCGCACGTTGGGACAAACGATCGGGGTTGCAGCCTTCGGTTCATGGCTGAATTATCGCATTGCTGCCCAGACAGCAGACGGACAGCTTACACAGCAAGGGGTAACGCAGGAGGATATTAACGGTCTGCTTGCACCTCATGCTTCACAGAGTCTAAGTGACAAGGTTGCCGGATTACTTCGTTCTGTACTGGAAAACAGTCTGCATTCTCTGTTCGTTATCATGGTCGTTATTGCAGTTATTAGCTGGTTTGTCGTCCTTGGACTGCGGAACCGTCCGCCGGGTACGGAAGAAGGAGAGAGTAAATCAGCAAAGGCGGTACAAAGAGGAACTGCGTAGGAATATAGGAATCGCTGAGCATTTCCTTGTTACATGTGGCGCTTGCCAACAGAATGATTAGTGATCATAGCTGGTAGCTTCGGGCAGAAAATAGATGTCCAAAGCTACCGCTATTTTTTAACCCGTATCTTCCAACAGCTACACAAGTTCAACTGGACAACACCTCTCATGAATTTCTGGAGGTGTTTTTTTATTATGTAAATAATAATGTATGTGAATTATTACATAAGTAAATTAATGGTAAAATAGTCTTATTGCGCATGGCTCTATCATTTTAATCTAGAAATGAAGGGGTTCTAAAGTACCGTTTTTTTGAATTCGTTTGCAAAGTTTTTTTTATGATGATTTTTTCGAATGATTTTGAAGGATAATGAAGCAACCTACCAATCAAAATTGGATATGCAAAAAAAGCAAGAAAAAAAATTATCCAAATGTAATACTGAAGAAAGAAACATGATTTTTTCAGAAAATTGCTAGGAAAATATGAGGATTAAATTCAGAGAGTAACCTGTCTTAGCCTCAAATAAAAGGGCTTTTTAGTCTATATCAATCGTTTGACATACAATATAAAATGGCCCTACCAACCAAAAAGTTGGGTTTCTAATCTAGAAAGCATAATTAGAATAAAGGAGATGGAGTACTTGAAGTTTAACAACTTGTTCAGAAAAGCAGCTACCGTAACAGTAGCAACTACCTTGCTATTAGGGGGCGGCTTTCAAGCTTTTGCGAAGGAAAAAGACAGTGCTGATCTTGAGGAAGACAGCAGATTTACTCAAATCACGCGTCATGATATGCTGAATATTTTCAAACAGCAGGGCAAAGAAAAATTCGAAGTTCCATCCTTTGATGCATCTACCATCAAAAATATTCCTTCGGCCAAAGGCCGCGACGGGTCAGGCAAGCTGATTGATCTGGATGTATGGGATACTTGGCCGTTACAAAATGCTGATGGCACGATAGCTAATTACAAGGGGTACAATATTGTGTTTGGATTGGCAGGCGATCCTAAAAGAGCAGAGGATACGTTTATTTATCTGTTCTATCAAAAAGCAGGCAACACCTCGCTGGAAGGCTGGAAAAATGCCGGAAGAGTATTTAAGGATAACGATAAAATCCTAGCCAATGATGCGATTCTGAAAAATCAGGCGGAGGAATGGTCCGGTTCTGCTACTTTAACGTCGGATGGAGAAGTGCGTTTATTCTATACCAGCAGACAGCCTTATGAGCCGGAAAACAAATTGTACGGTAAGCAAACCTTGGCTACAGCCCAAGTCAATCTTTCTCAACCGGGTGACGAAACTCTAAAAGTGGACGGTGTAGAGGATCTTAAATCCATTTACGATGGTGGCGACGGAAAAATTTATCAGAATGTTCAGCAAAGCGTGGGAGTAAGCCTAGATAATCACACATTCAGGGACCCTCACTACATTGAAGATCAAGGGAAGAAATATATCATATTTGAAGCAAATACCGGTACAGAGACGGGTTATCAGGGAGAGGATTCCCTTAAAAATTCTGCGTATTATGGCGGAAATAACGAATTTTTCACCAAAGAGCTACAAAACCTGCTGCAAAGTCCTAAAAAAAATGGGGCCGAAGTGGCGAACGGTGCTCTGGGAATCGTGGAATTAAATAATGACTATACGTTGAAAAAAGTTATGGACCCGCTAATTGCATCCAATCTGGTAACGGATGAGATTGAGCGTGCTAATGTTTTCAAAATGAACGGTTTGTGGTATATGTTTACTAGCACCAGAGGTTCTAAAGTTACCGTTGATGCCATTGGAAGTGACGAGATTTACATGCTGGGTTACGTGTCGACTTCTTTGACAGGGCCTTATAAACCCTTGAATGGAACCGGTCTCGTTCTTCACCAAAATCTGGATCGTGATGATATTACTTGGACGTATGCTCATTTTGCTATTCCGCAAGGCAAAGGAAATAACGTGGTGGTAACCAGCTATATGACCAACCGTGGACTGTTCCCGGATCACAAATCTACTTTTGCGCCAAGCTTCCTGCTGAACATTAAAGGCACCAAAACTTCTGTTGTGAAGAACAGAATTCTGGAACAAGGGCAAATCACAATTGATCCAACGGACGATAAGGAAGAACCACCATATGAATATGGAAAGAAATAAGTAAGTATTCCGGTGGGACGATATCGGGGACTGTGACTGAGATACATACGTCTCTGAGTAACTTGGTGAATTAAGGGTTACCTTGATTCACCGAGCCGTCCCATACCGGACAATACATATCGTGCAATGAGAGGATGGGAACCGACCATTCCCGCATACTCGTCAGACTATCTAGACAAAGAGAGTGGGGAGGATCGTCAGGATGAAAAGCATAGCTTCTAAGAGCATTTGGATACGATCCATCATGGTCATCGTGGGCCTGAGTATAGTAATAGCCATCGGCTGGAGCCTTTATCACCCAGCTAAAAGTGAAAGTCTAGAAACACAGAAGAGGCCAACCTACCGGGCATCCTATCATTTTACCGTTCCAGATAAGTGGAAGAATGATCCTCAACGGCCCATTTATTTCGATGGAAAATATCATTATTACTATTTATATAATCGTGACTATCCCAAAAAGAACGGTACAGAATGGCGACATGCCACATCAACCGACCTGGTACATTGGAAAGATGAAGGGGTGGCGATTCCCAAATATACGAACCCGAATGGAGATCCTTGGTCCGGTTCGGTCGTGATCGATGATAAGAATACCGCGGGTTTTGGAAAAGGCACTCTAGTTGCCATTGTGACACAGCCCTCCGCAGATGGCGGAAAGCAGGAACAATTTTTGTGGTACAGTAAGGATAAAGGAAAGACGTTTACTTCTTACCGCAACAAGCCTGTGATGTCTAACCCCGGTACGAAGGACTTTAGAGATCCCAAAATCATCCGAGATACTCAACATAATCAATGGATGATGGTCATGGCAGAGGGAACGAAGATTGGCTTTTATAAGTCTAAAAATTTAAAGGATTGGCAGTTTACGAGTGGCTTTCAAACGGAAAATATCGGGCTTGTGGAATGTCCTGACCTTTACCGGATGCGTGCGGATGATGGAACCTATCAGTGGATTCTAGGCGTGAGTGCCAATAGCAAATCAACAGGCGGACCCAACACGTATGCCTACTGGACGGGAGATTTTAATGGAGAAGCATTTCTCCCTGATCACAGTGAACCTGAGTGGCTGGATTATGGGTTTGACTGGTATGGTGCAGTTACGTTCGAGGAAGGAAAAGACAAAGATAAATACAGTCACCGTTATGCTCTGGCCTGGATGAATAATTGGGATTATGCCAATAACACGCCTACCCTAAAGGAAGGATTTAATGGAATGGATTCGATTGTTCGTCAAATTCGGTTGAAGCATACAGCGGATGCTGGATATCGCTTGGTTTCACAGCCAGTAAAAACTTTGGAACGATTCCAAACTTCTACGAAATCATTTGGACAGATCAAAGTAGACGGTGTTCACTCGCTTCCGGTAGCAGGCGATACCTATCAGTTAGAGGCGGATGTATCTTGGTCAACGATCAAAAATACGGGACTGAGGCTTCGAGAGTCAGCAGATGGCAAGCGCCATGTGGATGTCGGTGTTTCGGTGGATGGGCAATACTCCTACGTAAATAGAGCCAACACCGGGCAGCCGGATCAGAGTGGAAAATATGTAGAGAGCAAGGCGCCTTTTGATGCCAATAAGAAAAGGGTCCACCTGAACATTCTCGTCGATAAAACCAGCATTGAAGTATTTGTAGATGATGGAGAAGTAGCTTATTCCTCCTTAATATTCCCACAATTAGAGGATCAGAAAATTACTCTTTTTTCCGATGGCGGTCCGGCTGTGTTTAACAATGTAGTGGTCAACCATTTTAGCCGATAGCAGGTACTTATACTGTTCGTAAGCTTGGGCATATTTCGCTCTATTCAGGTATATAAAAAGTCCACCCATGAATATAAGGGTGGACTTTTCTGCTATAAATCTAATTTTCTTTTAGCACAGCTAAAAGATTGTTCGTTTATTCACAAACGATCAGTTGCTAAAATTACTATTCGTTCTATTTGTGATAAGGTGACAGGTTATCAGCGCTGCGACCCAATTTTTTTAGCAAGCCGATGAGTTGATCTCTTTCGGTTTCACTGATTCCGCTAAAGGCACGTTCAATCTGACGTGTATAATCAGGATAAATTTCGTCCATGACACGTTGTCCCTCGTCCGTCAATTCTGCATATATAATCCGACGATCTTGGTCGCACGGGTGACGGTGCAAATAACCGCGGCTTTCCAGCTTGTCAATAACATAAGTGACATTTCCGCTTTGCAGAAGCAGCTTTGCTCCAATTTGTTGGATTGGCTGCGCGCCCTTGTGATATAAAACTTCCATCACGGCGAAGGCCGTTGGGTTAAAGCCCACCGTTTTGATGCCAGCAACCGCATGTTCGTTTACACTTTTGAATGACTTGGCAAACACGCTATACAAATGCATGGATTGCTGTGTCACCAATGTTCGGTAATCTATCATCTTCATTCCGCCTTTATGTATGGATTTGGGCATCCTTTGACCGCTCGGCTCGGATGACCGGGCAACCATACCCTTGTTACTAGCATAAAGGGATTTACGTAGCGAAAACATGCGATTTGTCACAGTAGCTGCTTTTTTAATTATTTAATTTCAAAGCTTTAAAGTAAATTTTTGAAAAATAAAGGTTTTGAATGTAAAAATACTGTTGCGGTTGGTTATATTAAAAAAGAACATACCTAACCTAATGAACCCCAATTAACAAAATAAGCTATTTCAGAGGAGATGAAACACATGGATACGGGGTCTTTCCGTTTTCAATTTCGTGATCCGCAGCAAGCTGCTCAAGCCTGTGAAACATTAAAGGAAATTGGATACTCTGCCAGCACGAACGGTGATACAGGTCTCAATGTACATATTGAGAACCAGGATGTGCTGTCTGCATTGGAAATTTGCCAAGCCTATGAAGGAAGCATGATTGAGGTAGGGACTCTTTTCTCTAAACCGGATGAATATCCCGGTTTGCAAGGAAATATAGGTGTACATAATCCAGGTTATAGCCCGGAGGATTGGATTATCCCGGCACACACGATCAACGAAGACTGGAGCGAAGCTTATAAAAATGGCTCCTCTCAAACGTACAACAACATAACGGAGGAGCACAACGTCAGCTCTGATCAACAACCGGAGGACGAAGTGGATGGTTTTTCCGGGAGTATCCATATTTGATTTTTTGTCCTAAAAGTCTTGATTAGAATTTGAGTCTTCACTGTCAGCTCATATTAGAAAAAAGTTCCTATAAGACCATTGGTTATTGTGGCTTTGAAGGAGCTTTTTTTGTGTAAGAAAAACTCAGTTAGAGCTTTCGCCAGAACTGAAATCTGTAGGATTTGCATAAATAGCAATGACAGCAGGGAATAACATTTCAGAAAGGAGGTCTTGACCTTGCAAAAATTAGGAGTTCACGAAAAATTGGAATTACATGAGCTGCTTACGTTTAAAACAACTTGCCTCACAAAAGCCCAAACCATGATTCCCTTAGTATCAGACACAAATTTAAAAAACATTTTGCAGCAGGATGTCAACGGTGGTACACAAGATATTCAACAGCTTAGAAATCTACTTGTGTAATTTTAAAGGAGGATTAACGTGAATTCTTTTATTGAGAATATGACTGGAACGAGTCCCATGAACGATCAGGTGATTGCTTCTGATTTATTAATTTCAGCTAAAAGCGGAATCAAGAGCTATGCCCTTGCGTTAACAGAGTCAACAAGCTCGGAAGTTCGAAATGTTCTTTGTGACCAATTGAGCAAAGCGGTTAATCTTCATGAACAAATCTTTAATTACATGAAAAACAATGGTTACTATAACGCTTATGATCCGGATCAGCAAATACAAATGGATATTCAAAATGCAGATAAGGCCCTTTCTTTGTCTAAATTTTGATAATTAATTAACGCTAAAAGAATTATTTAGTCCCAAATGAAGTCTCTGATTTTATATAGAAAAAGCATCAGCAACCCTTAAACGAGTTTGCTGGTGCTTTTTATTATATAAATAATCACACTAATCCTAGAAATCACTAATTACGAAATGAATTGACGTCCACATGAAATATGGTGAAGAAGGCAATCATAATATCGGAGAACTAGGTCTCAATATCAGGAATAGGGTGATTTTCATTTATGGGCAAGTCTTCAGCTGTTAAGCAAAAAGATCAAAAACTAAAATGGTGGCAACTTAGCTTATTAGGGGTTGCAGGTACCATTGGTACAGGATATTTCCTCGGGTCTGGCTTAGCGATCTCCATAGGTGGTCCAGCCGTGCTGATTGCATACTTTTTTGCAGCAGTGGGAACGTATGTGGTGTTTGATGCCCTTTCGCGCATGACGGCAGATCATCCTGAACAGGGTTCTTTCCGTTCCTATGCCCAAAAAGCATTTGGAAGTTGGGCAGGATTCGGCAGTGGATGGGTGTATTGGTTCTCAGAATTGCTTATCAATGGGAGTCAACTAACCGCGCTATCTATATTCTCACGCTTTTGGTTTCCTCAGGTACCGATGTGGATCTTTGCGGCAGGCTTTGGGCTTTTAGGACTTGTGATTGTTTTTTTTGGCAATAAGGGTTTTGATCGAGTTGAAAATGTACTGGCCATCATTAAGATGGCGGCTATTGTTATGTTTCTGGTCTTGGCCACTGCTCTTTTGGCAGGCTGGATCGGAGGAGGAAAATATAATCCAAAGTTCCCCATCAGTTACAAAGAGTTTTTCCCTACCGGCGGTATGGGATTATGGTCATCTTTTATTTTTGCCTTTTATGCATATGGAGGTATTGAAGTGCTCGGAATTATGTCTAATCGGCTCCAAAAACCGGAGGATGCACCTAAAGCAGGAAAAGTAATGCTGATTATACTGGTTGTAGTGTATGTGCTTTCGATTGGTCTGGCTGTGTCTATGGTGCCATTAAGTGCCTTTAATCCGAAAGAAAGTCCTTTTGTGCTTGCGCTCAGCAGCGATCATCTGGTTTTTGTGCCTCATTTATTTAATGGAGTGCTTATTATTGCAGGGTTCTCAACGATGACAGCATCTCTATATGCAGAGACATCTATGATGCTTACGCTTGCACAGGAAGGAGATGCGCCCACATTATTTTCACGGAAGTGGAAGGGCAAATATCCTCTTTATGCACTTAGTTTGATCTCCGTTGGATTAATCTCAGCCATCGTAATGTCGTTGCTGCTACCGGGAAAAGTATATGAATATATCACTACTGCAGCGGGTTTAATGCTGTTGTATAATTGGTGCTTTATTTTGCTGTCTTCAGGTAAGCTACTGGAATCGAACAGATCAAACAATATTAAACGTTGGATTGGATTATTGTTGATAGCTATGGCTGTGGTCGGAGCCTTTTTCCATAAGCTTAGCCGCCCGGGAGTGTACATCAGCTTACTGCTGGTCTTGTTAATTGCTATATGTGACCTCATTGTACAATGGGTTCGCCGAAAGCACGCCAAGGAATCTCGTTAACTTTGTCAGAGAGTTAAGCGTTAGCGTAAAAAAAGTAATTGAAATGCTTGTACGCCAAAATAAAAGCCAAAACCGATAAGAGATAATCCGGACATCCAAGAGATGGTTTTAAGCAAGCCGGCTTTTAGGAATCTCCGGAAAATACTTGAAGCGGCTGCCATGGTCACATCCCAGAGTAACACGCCTAATACAATCGCTCCGCTATAGATCATTAGTTGTTGTACTGGATATGTATTAGCGACGTTGGCCAGTATGGATCCGTAAATGCCAAGCCAAAAAAGGATGGAGAGGGGATTAAATAATGACATTAGAAAACCGGACATAAATGAGTTACTTAATGTATTGCCATTTCCCCTTAATTCAGATTCTGAAATCACACCTGCATTTTTGATGCTTTCAATACCTGTATACACAAGTACGAAAAAACCAAACAACCATAAAAAAGCTTTAACAAACGGGGCATTAAGAAGGTGAATCATTCCCAAATAGACAAGCAGCATATAGATTATATCTGCGGTTATTGCACCAAGCCCAATAAACCAGGCGTGCCAAAAACCATTCTTAATACCTCGATCCAACTGTGCGGCATTAATCGGTCCAATGGGAGCGGAAAGTGACAGACCAAGAAAAATATAACTGATAAATGTATTAATGGTGTTTTCCTCCTTGATTTTTTATTGGCTGTTATGTATTTGTCTATTTTAGTTTATTCGGACAAACCCATTTGTAAGACCCTAAAGTGAGCGAGAACCCCCGTCTTTTAAGACAAGGATTTCTTTTTTTGCATAAGTTTACGTGAAAAATGAATAATATGGATAGCATTTTCCTAAGGAGGAAATAAAATTGATGCATGCTGATAATAGATTACTCATTGCTGCTTTAGGCGGTGTGAATGAAATCGGGAAAAACATGTATTTCATCCAATACGATCAGGATATTGTCGTAATCGATTGTGGTTCTAAGTTTCCTGATGAAAATTTGCCTGGTATTGACCTCATTGTGCCCGATGTCACCTATCTGCTGGAAAATCAGGATAAAGTCAGAGCACTCATTGTGACTCATGGGCATGAGGACCACATCGGAGGTATTCCCTATCTGCTGAAGCAGATCAACATCCCCGTGTTCGGGACAAAGCTCACCATCGAATTAATTAAGATTAAGCTAAAGGAACATAACCTTTTGCGTGATGCCGAGCTTCATCTTATAGATGCGAATTCAACCATTGATGTGGGTAAGATTCAGGCATCCTTTTTCACCACGGTCCACAGTATCCCGGATTGCCTGGGTGTCTTTTTTCAGACACCGGAAGGAAATGTGGTCCATACCGGGGATTTCAAATTCGATATGTCTCCCGTGAGCGGACCTTTTCCCGATCTTCATCGAATGGCTGAAATAGGAAAGAAGGGGGTAAAAGTGCTGCTCTCTGAAAGTACAAATGCGGAAAGGCCAGGATTTACCCCTTCAGAACGTTTGGTTGGCGGGCATATTCTAGATGCATTTGCCAGAGCTAAGCAGCAGGTATTTATCTCCACGTTCGCTTCTAATGTGAACCGTGTCCAACAAGTCATTGACGCGGCTGTGGAAACAGGTCGCAAACTGGTTTTACTCGGACGCAGTATGATAAATGTGGTTTCGGTGGCCAAGGAGCTGGGCTTCTTGCATATGCCTGAGGATTTGTTGATTGAGCCGGGGGAAACAGAGCGGTTTCCCGCAGAAGAAATTGCAGTTTTATGTACCGGAAGCCAGGGAGAGCCGATGGCCGCATTGTCACGTTTAGCCAATTCCCTGCATCCCAAAATCGAAATTTTGCCTGGTGATACGGTCATCATTGCTGCGGGAGCCATACCGGGGAATGAGCGAAACCTTTCCCAGGTCATTGACAACTTGTATGTGCTGGGTGCCCAGGTTATTTATGGATCAGGCAGCTCTACGGGGATGCACGTATCCGGTCATGGTAGCCAGGAAGAGTTAAAATTAATGATGACCCTGATGAAACCACAGTATTTGATTCCTATACATGGTGAATTTAGAATGCTGTATCGTCATCGTCAGCTAGCAGAGTCTGTGGGCATTCCTATGGAGAATGTATTCATCGTCCGTAATGGCGAGACCATTCAAATCGAAGAAGGAAGGGCATCCCTAGGCCCCAAAGTACCAGCCGGCAATAGTCTGGTTGATGGGCTGGTGACGGGTGACGTAGGCAATATTGTACTGCGTGATCGTAAAAAACTTTCTTCAGACGGAATGCTGATTATTGTGATGACGTTGAGCAAAAACGAGAAGCAAATGCTCGCAACGCCAGAGGTCATTTCAAGAGGTTTTGTATATGTTAAGGATTCCGAAGAGCTCATGAGTCAGATCCACGACACGATTATGTCCACAGTGAACGAGTTAACAGAAATCGAAATGAGTCAGTGGGGACTGATTAAGCAGATGTTAAAAGATGATGTTGGCCGATTTATTTACAGCCAGACCAAGAGAAGACCCATGATTTTACCTATCATTATTGAGGTATAGAAAAGCGACAAATGTCAAAACAAGATAGAGCTTGTTCAATACGCGATTACTCAAAAAAAGACTTAAATCAGAAATGTGACTGATTTAAGTCTTTTCGATTTCCTTCCTACTTTTCCTATAAGAATGCGGATGTAATGGCGGTTGCAGCGCAGCGGAGGATTTGAATCTGGAGAAGCGACAGCGATCGTAAGATCAAAGCCTACGCGTAGTGCCTCCCACTCCTACAGCATCACGTTTAAAGCCGCTTGCATTCCTGCTGTATGCCCTGTCGTAAACGCCGCTGTAATATTATAACCACCTGTGTAACCGTGAATATCGAGAATCTCACCGCAGAAGAACAATCCAGGCATCAGCCTGGACTCCATTGTTTTCGGATTAATTTCCTTCAAATTCACACCGCCCCCGGTAACAAATGCTTCCTTCAGAGAGAGCGTACCGTTCACACGGATTGGAAACGCCTTAATGCGATGAGCAAGTTCTTGCCATTGCTGCTTGGGAATATGATCATAGGTCAAGTCCTCACGCAGTTCGGCTTGCTGGAGCAACAATGGAATTAAGCGTTCCGGTAAATAAGGCTTAAGCACGTTTTTGATCGCTTTTTTAGCATCGACCGATGCCAATTCCAGCGTCTCACGGTAGACTTCATCGGCATGTTTGTGAGGCTGCAAATCGAGAGTCAATAACACCGTGTTTACCTTATCCTTTTTCATTCCCTTGACAACAAACTGACTGCACCGCAAAGCAGTTGGGCCGGATAGACCGAAATGTGTGAAAATCATATCTCCTTCATGGACGACAACTTTCTTTTGCTTCGCATTCCATACGGTCAGACTGATATCGCGTAAGGATAGTCCCTGTAGCTCTTTCGTCTGGATGAATGTCTCACCTGAGGTCAACGGAACCTCTGTTGGATACAGCTCCGTAATCGTATGCCCTGCTTGTTCTGCCCATGCATAGCCGTCACCTTCCGAGCCTGTATGTGGGACGGATTTGCCACCAACGGCTACAATGACATTACGGCTATGTAGAATTTCACCGGAACGCAGCCGCACCCCAGCCGTATGACCTTCATTGTAAATAACCTCTTGAACAGGACAGCTTGTCCGAATCTCGACTCCTTGAGAGCGTACCTTGTTGATCAAAGCATCGACAACTGTTTTGGCTTTGTCCGTCACTGGAAACATACGCCCATTGTCTTCTTCCTTTAAGGCTATACCCAGCTGTTCAAAAAAAGCGATGATATCCCGATTGCCGAAAGCCGCCAGTGCACTGTGCAGAAAACGGCCATTGCCGGGAATGTGCCGAATGAGTTCGTCCAGCTCTTTGGCATTCGTGACATTGCAACGGCCTCCACCAGAGATCCCCAGCTTTCGTCCGAGTTTATTTCCCTTTTCCAGTAAAAGCACCTTGGCACCTTCACCGCTGGCAGCAGCAGCAGCCATTAATCCGGCTGAGCCGCCTCCGATCACAATAACGTCGTAAGTCATAAACCTCTTCCTTTTCGTCGACAAATTTTCAAAAAATTCAGAATGGTGTAACCGATTTTCCATCATATCGTAATACCGTCGCTTTAAATAGCCTTAGAGCACGGTAAACGCGTATATCTTTCAAATTGCAGGAATTTAAAATACGTAAAAACGATTCTCTTATATACATCTAATATTTAGCAGATTTTGTCGTTCTACACCGGGATTTTAACACATATATTGTAATATATTGTAGCCTGTGCTTTAATTCAACTAACGGCGTCAAGGAAAGATGATGAGGGGGAGAAGTCCTTGTTAATTGCGTTGAAGGAAAGTGTGCTCCAAGTTCTCCTTGCCGTTATATCGGCGGGTTTTTTCTCTATATTAACGGATTATGGGGATAAGAAAAAGGTTTGGGGCGGCAATCTGCTTCCTGGACCCAATCAAGGAATACTGTATTTGTGTTGCTTGCCAGCCATATTGCTATGTACACTCTTTCAATATCAGTCTCCGTATGGTCTACCTTCCAATCTCGGTATTATTCCCCTTGCTGTTGGCATCATGTACGGTAGACGTCGCACTGCCTTCGTGCTCGCCGCTTCCGCACTGATGGGTGTCCTGATTATAGCCCAGTCGACAGAAATGTCTCCGATGTATGTGGGCACGGGTTTTATCCTTTTTCCTTTTATGCTGCTGCATGTCAAGTTTTTCCAAAGAGGAACATTGTTGGACAAAAAGCTCCTGATCTCCGCATATGTTGTGGCTGATATGCTGTTTAAGGCGATATTTCCGCTACTTTGGGGCAAACAGGATGTTTCAGTATACATTCCTGACTTACTTACAACGTTTTGGAATATTGGTGCAGGGGTGCTGGCAAGTTTTACAGTCGTGAGTCTGATGCACAATGCCTTTGAGAAGCTGGCGCTGCGGCGTGATGTGACTGAGTTTACGAGCAAATATCTGATCGAAGTGGATAAGCTGCGTCAAGTTATGGATTTGATGCCGTTATCTCTTGTTACTCTGGACAGCGAAGAACGAGTTATACATATGAACAAAACGATGCTGGAACTCTATCGGGACTACGATCCCTATATTACGCTGCCTGAGATAGTGGGCCGTCCATTGACCTCGTTATATGGTTTTAGCGCTTTACCTGTGGTTAACGAACGAGTTGCGAAAGCGTTGGAAGGAGAGGCGGGTGCTGATTTTATAAATGTTACTCCCAAAGTATTTTTCTCAAGTTTCCTTCCTATTCGGGATAAACATGTAAACCAAACGACAGGCGTTATTATCGCCTTGCAAGATATTACAGAGCTGGAGACGCTGCGCAGTGAGCTAGGCAATTTCGAGAGGCTCAGTCTAGTTGGACAGATGGCAGCGGGCATTACTCATGAAATACGTAATCCGATGGCGGTTGTGCGTGGTTTTTTACAGCTTATGCGTGAGAAAAGCCCAGAATCCCTCAACCATTATTACCGCATTGTGATGGAGGAACTTGACCGGGCGAACGGGATTATTAACGATTTTCTTTCACTGGCCCAGAATCGAATTGTCGAGAAGGAGCAATGTCATCTGCATGATATTATTCGCGAACTGACACCTTTATTGTGGGCAGATGCGAATCTGAGGGGACAGACGATTGAGCTAAAGCTGGAGGATCATGTAACGATGCTGCATTTGAACCCTAAGGAAATGAAGCAATTGCTGCTTAATTTATCGCGTAATGCGATGGAAGCAATGGGGGAAAAGGGAGTGCTGACCATTTCTACTCATGAGGAAGGGGATTTCGTGGAACTGGAAGTAAAGGATACAGGTCCGGGAATTCCGCAAAAACAGCTCGAAAAACTGTTCCAACCTTTTTACACAACCAAAACGAAAGGTACAGGTCTGGGGCTGGCCTTATGTCAAAGTATAGTGGAGCGTCATCATGGTACAATTGCTGTAGATTCGGTGGAGGGAATGGGCACGCAGTTTAAAGTCCGATTGCGCAGAACCGTTCCGACTTACCGGGATCATTCTGAGCCTCCTGCCATGAATTCGATACAGAAATAATCGTGCAAATATATAGCCGAATTTTTGCAAATTACGTGAAAAAGATTGTATAATGAAGTTTAGATGTCCATGCCTTTACTACGGCAAAGGATGAAATTAGAAACGTAGTATACATGATTTTTGGAAAAGGAGTGAAAGAATATGTCTATGTCTTTCGATCAATATATGAGAGATTCAGTTCAGCCGATGCGCGATGAACTGACGAATCTTGGGATTCAGGAATTGCGCACTTCTGAAGATGTGGAGGCCAAGCTGCCTAATGCTAAAGGAACAGTGCTGGTGGTTGTGAACTCGGTTTGTGGTTGTGCCGCAGGTCAATGCCGCCCGGGGGTGGCTGAAGCGTTGAAGCATGATCTTACGCCAGATCATCTGTATTCGGTTTTTGCCGGACAGGACAAGGAAGCAACAGCAAAGGCTCGCGAATTTTTCGCACCTTACCCACCGTCTTCCCCTTCTATCGCGCTGTTGAAAGACGGCGAGCTGGTTCACTTCATCGAGCGTCATCAGGTGGAGGATCGTTCGGCAGATCAGATCGCTGCTGATTTGACCAGTGCATTCGATCGTTTTTGCCGGTAAGACTGCTCAAGCTATGCCCCGCATTTTTCGCCTGCGAAACTTGCCGGGGCTTTTGCATGTTGGCTTGTGAAGGAAATTCCTAAAAAAGAGGTGCTTATCTGATGAGTTTGCAGGAACAGATTATTGCTGAATTGGGAGTACAGCCTACGATTAACGTAGAAGCGGAGGTCCGTAAGCGTGTGGATTTCCTCAAGTCGTATGTAACGAAAACGGGAAGCAAAGGGCTATTGATCGCCATCAGTGGCGGGATTGACAGTGCTGTAGCAGCTGCTTTGTGCAAGCGGGCTACAGATGAGTTGACGCAGGAGCAAGGGGAAGAATACAAAACGCTGGGTGTATTCCAGCCATACGGCCAACAGGAAGATATCGAGCATAGCTACGCGGTTGCCAAAGCATTCGACCTGAAATATGCCGGAGAAACGAACATTAAGGAAGCCGTGGACAAGGTTGCCGTGGAAGTGGAGCATACGTTGAAGGATATCGGTCTGGAGCGTTCCATTACTCCGCAAGTGAGAGGGAATGTAAAGGCAAGAACACGTATGGTGGTTCAGTACGCACTCGCGAATGAGCTGAATCTGCTCGTCGTTGGCACAGATCACGCTTCAGAAGCCATTACAGGCTTTTATACCAAATGGGGCGATGGAGCGGTTGATATTACGCCACTTAGCACGCTGAACAAACGTCAGGTGCGCTTGCTGGCCAGCTACCTTGGAGTTCCGCAGGCCATTTTGGACAAAGCGCCTACAGCAGGATTATGGGAAGGCCAGACGGATGAAAAAGAACTGGGGATCTCCTACGAAGCAAACAGCGACTACCTGGAAGGCAAGGAAATTGACCCGGCGGCACGCGAAAAGCTGGAAAGCTTCTTTACACGTACAGCGCATAAACGGACAAGCATCCCAGGAGTTTAAGCATTAATTATTATGGAATTGTAAAATGCTCAAGTGAGGATTTTGCAAAAATCCAATAAGCGATTTTCAATAAACAATATATAGATCGAAATGGTCTAGTTCGTCTATATATTGCACTTGGAGCGACTGGAATCGAATTTTGCAAAATCCTGAAGTAAATAAATGCGGCGATCCGCCCGGCGGATCGCCGTTTGTATTGAAGGGGCAATAATTAATTGGCGATCCACTCAATGAAGCGGCGGGTTTCGGTAATCGCCTGATCCAGTGGAAGACTGCCTCCCTGGAATGGATGAACGGTATTAAAGGTATGATTGCCGCCTTGAATTTGTACCCATTCGATGTCGGGACGAACGGATGTGAGCAGGGCGGAGCCTTCCCGTAGACGTTTGGAATCTTCGGTTCCCTGGATCAGTACAGCTGGGAGCTGACTGTTGGCAAGTCTGTCTACAATGGCAAAACGCTGGCGATTTTGTTCCAGATCTTCCAGAATGACAGCATCCAGTGGAAGCTGTTGGCCAGTTCTGGCGTTCTCCACATAGCTGCGCCCCTTGGCGCGCATTTCTTCTTTTTGCGGTAAAGTAAACAGATCAAGATCTGTCACGCCATTCCATGAAATGACGCCAGCAATCTCGCCGGGATGATCTAGAGCATATACAAAGCAGCTTCCCGCGCCTCGGCTATGTCCTAACAGAAACAACGGCAATTCTCTGAACTCATGGCGTGCTCTCAGATTGGACAGCAATACATCCAAATCCTCTTGTTCGCGGCTATAGGTGTTGCGTGCGAACTTTTCCAGCTCGGTAAAATTCCCCAGATCCTCACCTATGCCATTATGTGAAAAGTTGAAGGTCACAACATGGTTATCCATACTCAATGCTTCTGCTATATAGGGGAACATGCCCCAATCCTTAAATCCTTTGTAGCCATGAGCGATGATGAGCAGGCTTTTGGCTGTATTTTTAGCGGGAAACCAGGAAGCCCGGATCACCGCGTCTGTTCCTGCTTCGGTACCTGCTTCAACAATAATGGTTTCTGACATCCTATCCTTCCTTTCTACGGGAATTTTTTTAAAGAGGCATATCAGCTGAATTTCAAAACATTCACCTATAGCCTTTCTTATTTTAACATATTTTGGTGCCGTTTTTACGCCTTTGTGACTCGCCAGGGTGTGGACGCACTGTTACAATAGATCCAGTAAAGTAAAAAGGACGGGGAATACCCAAATGATCTACGGAATTGGACATGATGTGCTGGAAATAAGCCGTATGGCTGATATTTTGGCAGGTAAATATGCAGATGCGTTTTTGAATCGGGTGCTGACCCCGGCAGAACGTGAGCTTGCTGTGGAACGTAAGGGTAGACTAACGGAGTTCGTAGCAGGGCGCTTTGCCGCCAAGGAAGCGATAACGAAAGCCTTCGGTTGCGGAATTGGGCAAATCATTGGGTTCGGCGATATGGATATTTTACCGGAACCTGGGGGGAAGCCAGTAGTTTATTTGTCTTCATCCGCGTGGGATAGACTGAGCTTGCCGTCTACAGGTGACTCGAATTACAGCATTCACTTGAGCATTACACATCAGCCTAACATTGCCTCTGCTTTTGTGATTGTCGAATATAAGGAGATGTGATGTGATGACTACAAATACATTGGAACAAAAGCGTTATTTCAGCTTTGAACTGTTAAATTGGTATACACGTAACAAACGGGATTTGCCGTGGCGCCGCCATCGGAATCCTTTTTATATCTGGATCTCGGAAATTATGCTTCAGCAGACGCGTGTGGATACGGTCATTCCGTATTTTAATCGCTTTATTGCACGTTTTCCCACGATTGAAGCGCTGGCGGAAGCGCCCGAAGAGGATGTGCTTAAGCTGTGGGAAGGGCTGGGGTATTATTCGCGGGCCCGAAATTTGCAAACTGCGGCAAAACAAGTAGTTGAGCTTCACGGCGGGCAGGTACCGGATGATACACAAGCTGTTGCTGCACTGAAAGGAGTAGGCCCGTATACGACGGGGGCGATTATGAGTATCGCCTTCAATCGACCCGAGCCTGCTGTGGACGGGAATGTGATGCGTGTGCTGTCGCGTTATTTTCTCATTGAAGAGGATATTATGAAGGGCAGCACGCGGGCGCATATGGAAAGTCTGGTACGGGAGCTGATTCCCGAAGGGAGGGCCTCTGATTTTAATCAGGCGCTGATGGAACTGGGGGCGCTGGTCTGCACCCCGAAGTCGCCTCATTGTCTGACCTGCCCGGTCATGGAGCATTGCTCGGGCAGGTTGGCAGGTCGCGAGGAGACGCTGCCAGTCAAGACCAAGGCGAAGCCGCCGCGGCTGGAGCCGCGCTCCGTCGCTCTCATCGAGGGCAGCGGAGCAAACGCAGGCCGCCTGCTCGTACGGCAGCGCCCGGCCAAGGGCCTGTTGGCCCGCATGTGGGAGCTGCCGCATGAGCTT
Organism: Paenibacillus sp. NMA1017; assembly: GCF_058895805.1. Classification (NCBI taxonomy): domain Bacteria; kingdom Bacillati; phylum Bacillota; class Bacilli; order Caryophanales; family Paenibacillaceae; genus Paenibacillus; species Paenibacillus sp. NMA1017. Next base: position 104,931 of record NZ_JBZXYR010000010.1, read on the forward strand.
GCCGGACCGGAGGGCTACAACGGTCCGGTGCCGGATGAGCCCGCCATGGACCATTTGGCGGCTCATTTGCTGGCAGAGGGCGTGCTTGCGCGCCCGGTGCGGTTTGTACGTGAGGCGGAGCACACGTTCAGCCACATTCACTGGAACCTGCGTGTGTTCCAGTGTGAAGAGGTCGCCGTCCCTGCCGGGGAGGCGGGAAGACATCCGCTGGCTGCCGAGCAACGGGCCAGCTACAGCACCGGAGCGAAGCCGGGTGTGTTGATTGCGCTGGCTGAGCAGGCGGAGCACACGCGCAATGTGCTGCCAGCGGGGTACCGCTGGATCAGCGAGGCCGATATGGCCACCTTGGCGTTTCCCAAGGTGTTCCTTGATTTGATCACCGAGTATTATGCGAAGCAAAAAGGGGACTGATGTTAATTGAATAGCTGTCAGCAAAAAATAAAGTATTAGACTAAGCCTAGAAAATGGAAACAGCGACAACCAAGGACGAGAAAATAAAGTCCTAGACTGTCGCTGTTTCCATTGAACTAACGTTTCCCGTTAGCGTAATGAAACTGTCACTTTTTCAAAAGTGGTTTCCAGTTCTCATTACGCTCATCGTTAATTGTTGGCTTACGATTAACACGTCCTTGTAAATAGGCTTCTTGATATTGCCTTAGCGATTCAATATTTGCTCCCCCTTCATAATCGGGGTCGTGATATTGAACAACATCATTTTCACAAAAACAAATTTCACAAAAACTTGTCTTATTTGTTGCGACACCTCTCTCAACTACAACGACCACCTGATGACTTTTTTCAGGCAAATCCGAGAATGCAATTTTTCGCCATTACTTATGGTATGGTTCCCCATGTCTACTTTTTTGTCTAACAACAAACTGATTATCCTCAAATAACGGTACAATATGCTTTTCAATCAATTCAATTCTGTTCTTCGCACGTGGCATAAAACGAGAAGCGATAGCAATTACCACTTTCTTCTCGGTATTTACGAAAATCGCATTTCCACCGTCACCCAAAGCTGCATAACAACCCTGATCCTTGTTGTCAACAATCCACCATAAATAGCCGTATGGCGACTCTTCCCGTCGACTGTTTTCTTTGGTACTGTCCTTGATCCATTTTGAGGATAGAAATTGCTTGCCGTTCCAAAAGCCTCCATTTAAGTATAGCTGACCGATTTTTGCCATATCCCGTGGCGTTAAGGTAAGTCCCCAACCGGCGGTGTTTGTGCCTTTGGGGTCCACCACCCAACCACGAACATATCTATCCTTAAGAAAAGAAAAATACTCCTCTTTGCAATGTACAATCGCATTATGAGGTGCTTTGATTCCAAGTGGTTCAAACAGATTTTCTATGGCAAAATCAAGCACAGGTTGGCCTGTTGCATTTGTAAGAATTCCTGACAAAATCTGTACTCCAATGGTGGAATATATAAACCCTCCAAGACCGCTCTTACCGCCCAACAAGTCCAGCGCAGCTTTTGTCCAATCATCGCTTGTATAAACTTTTGTATATGGCTCTGACTTGTACTTATACGGTGCTGTCATTGTCAGCATATTTTTTATTGTGACATTCTGTATCGTTTTTTCACCGCGTTTGACCGTGTAATCGGGGAAAAATTCCAATACTTTCTGGTCTATGTTTTCAATATAGCCTTTATCTATGGCAATGCCAATCAGCGCAGAAATAACACTCTTTGTCACTGATGCAATATGAATGGTATCTTCAGCGGTGTAGCCGTCAAAATAGCCTTCATATACCTTTTCTCCGCCATGCATCACCACAATACCAGCAATATTACCATAGTCTGTTTTAATAAGACTTTCGAAATCTGTAATTCTTTTATTCATAGTTCTACTCCTCCTAAATATAAATACATCGATGTCTAAGAAGAGCATATTATGATATAAAATTTTTTACGATAATACGCACTATCAAAATTAGAAATTCCATATGTGCCGCATTGTTGGCCCCAATTTGGAGATTCAACATCGAAGCATCAACCTTTCAGGAGCACTCCTCTGCTTTACCACTATTTGTGATACGGTTCAGCGCGAATGAGATCTTAACTATCCTACCCGTTAGCTTAATGAAGCAACGTCAGTCTACCACTTTATTTTTCAGTCTAGAACTTTATTTTCTTTTGACAATAGCGGCAGTATGGACATGAGGTTGCTCCATACTACCGCTATTTTTTATTTTGAATGAAAAATTCCTAACTTAGTTACGAACAAAGCGTGTTATTTTTGGGGATTTTTTCGGTATTCGGATGGAGTCACCTTGTTGACCGTTTTGAACATCTTGGAGAATAGGAGTACATCTTTATACCCTACTGATCGAGCAATATCTCCGATTTTAAGGGGAGTATTTTTTAATAGGGAGCACGATTTTTCAATCCTCAAATGCAATAAAAATTCCTGCGGTGACTTATTTAGTTGCTGTTTAAATAAACGATGCAAATACGAACGGTCAATTGAAATGTACTTGGCAATGTCACTTACGGTAATGAAGTGTGAATAGTTTTGTCGAATGAAGAGAAGCGCTTCTTTAATATACCGCTGCTGTCTTACCTCAGGGTTGACTTCCTGATTAGGGTAATGTTCAAACATCAGATACAGAAATTCATACAGCTTGGATGCAAGCAGCAGGTCTTTGTTGGATTTCAGTGTAGAAGAAACGACGATGCTCTCCATACAGCGGGCAAGGCTGCCCTCCGCTTCTAACCGGAAAATGGGATTGTCCCTATTAATACAGGTCCGGCTTAGATATTCTTTGGCTTGCACCCCATTAAAACCAATCCAGGCATATTCCCATGGGTCGAGCTCGTCCGCTTCGTAGTAAATTAAAACCTTCGGCTCAATGAAGAAAGCATCGTTTTTCTCCAAATGATAGATTTTATCGTTGACTTTAAAGATCCCTTTTCCTTTTAAAATAAAATGCACCATATATCCGCTTCGAATGGCTGGACCATAAGAGTGTTTGCTGGTACAGCTCTCTTTGCCACATGTGTATAGATTGAGATCCAAGTTGTTATAGGAATGATTGGAAAAATGCGAACTCATTTGGTTTCACCCCTTAATTCATCTCTGCATATTATCACACTGTTTCATATAGAGTCTACATTATTCCATATAATTATTAAAACTATTCAATTATGATTAGAATGTAAACGATATGCAAACAACATAATTTATATTTTTTAAAAATATTACTATTGGCGCTACAAGGGGGTTACTATGGCTATATACATCGATAAAGAGAAGCTTTTATTCCATTTACAAGGCAGCAATACGAGTTATGTCATGCAGGTTATACGAGATGGTTATCTAGCCCATCTGTATTGGGGGAAGAAAATTCAGAACTATCGGGGAAGCAATAAAATCATCTTTATGGATAGAGGATTTTCACCCAATCCCGGTGGCTCGGATCGAGCCTTTTCACTGGATACCATCCCGCAAGAATATCCGTCATTTGGAAATAGTGATTTCAGGATTCCTGCGTATCAGCTTCAATTGGAGAATGGTTCTACAGTGACAGACTTTCGCTATAAAGAACATCGGATTTACCAAGGTAAACCAAAATTGAAAGGGCTTCCTTCTACGTATGCAGAGGATGCTGGCGAAGTAGAAACACTGGAAATCGTCCTTGAAGACTCATTAATTGATGTAAAGGTTGTACTATCCTATAGCCTATATCAAAAGCGGGATGTCATTACCCGTTCAGTCCGTTTCGATAATGAAGGTCCGCAGCAGCTAAAACTGCTTAAAGCGTTAAGTGCTAGTGTGGATTTTCGTGATGATGAATACGAACTCATTACCTTGTACGGTGCGCATAATAATGAAAAAAATATAGCAAGGCGAAAAATTTTACCCGGAATTCAAATGGTAGACAGCTGCCGTGGAGCCAGTAGCCCTCAACAGGCACCCTTTATGGCACTTGTAAGAGAAGGGACAGATGAAGAACAAGGTGAAGTGTACGCCTTTAATCTGGTGTACAGCGGGAACTTTACGGCCCAGGCTCAGGTAGATTCCTATCGGAATACAAGAGTCGCGATGGGGATCAATCCTTTTGATTTTACATGGCTACTGGAACCGGAGGAATCGTTCCAAACGCCAGAAGTGGTCATGGTATACACCGAAAATGGCTTGGGCGGCATGTCGAGAATTTATCATGATTTATACAGGAACAGATTATGTCGGGGGCCTTTTCGTGACAAGGAGCGGCCAATCCTGATTAATAACTGGGAAGCCACTTACTTTAACTTTGATGCCGACAAAATTGAGCAGTTGGCGAAGGAAGCACAAAGTGTAGGAGTGGAGCTGTTTGTATTGGATGATGGGTGGTTTGGAAAACGGGATGATGATAATACTTCATTAGGCGATTGGGTGGTGGATCGTCGCAAACTTCCAGATGGATTGCTGGATCTTGCAAACCGCATTCGAAATCTGGGTATGGAGTTTGGTTTGTGGTTTGAACCTGAAATGGTATCCATAGACAGCGATTTATACAGAAAGCATCCCGATTGGTGTATCCATGTCCCTGATCGTCCGTATACGTTGGGAAGAAATCAGCTTATGTTGGATTTATCGAGGAAGGAAGTGTGTGAGTACATTATTAAGTCGGTTTCTGATATTTTGTCGGACGTTCCGATTACTTATGTAAAATGGGACATGAATCGTCACATGACGGATGTGGGTTCGGCAGCCTTGCCACCCGAGAGACAACGGGAGACCGCGCATCGTTATATCCTGGGACTCTATAACATTCTGGAAGAGCTTACATCAAAGTTTCCCCATGTCTTATTTGAGAGCTGTTCTAGTGGGGGAGGCCGTTTTGATGCTGGTATGCTCTATTACATGCCTCAGACTTGGACGAGTGACAATACGGATGCCATTTGCCGACTGAAAATTCAATGGGGAACAAGTCTTGTCTACCCTCCGATTACCATGGGGGCACACGTCTCCACGGTACCCAACCATCAAGTGGGCAGAATAACTCCCTTGGAGACAAGAGGTTATGTCGCCATGGCCGGGAATTTTGGATATGAGCTGGATTTGACGACATTATCTGTTGAGGAAAAAGAAATAGTAAAAAAACAGATCGCTCTATATAAAGAAATGAGATCGCTCATTCAATTTGGGAAGTTTTACAGAATAATTAATCCGTTTGATGAAAATGAAGCCGCATGGAACTTTGTGTCGGAAGATCAAACAGAAATGGCGGCCAGCTATTTCAAGGTTTTATCCCAACCCGCAGCCGCGATTAAAACGTTAAAATTCAAAGGTTTGAATCCAGATTACGTTTATAGAAATGTAGAAACCGGTGAGCTATTCGGCGGTGATGAATTAATGCATGTCGGCATAACGCTTGCCAGGGTAAAGCAGGACTTTTTAGGCATGTTCTGGAGATTTGTCAAAGAAGACATCTGATTTAGCTAGAGGAGGTTTTACTAGATGGAAGCAAAAGAAAAGCAGTATAAGCAAATTTCTCAAGAAATTTTAAAATATATTGGTGGTGAAGACAACATTATCGGTGTGGCCCATTGTGCCACAAGATTAAGAATTGTACTTGAGGACAATGAAAAAGCGGAATTAAAAAAGATTGAAGATATTGATCTGGTTAAAGGCGTTTTCATAGCGGGGGACCAACTACAGATCATTTTTGGAGCAGGGTTGGTCAATAATATCTATGCCGTGTTTTCCAAACTGACCGGAACGGAAGATATGTCATTAAGTGATGTCAAAACGAAGTCCGCACAAAGGCAAAATCCTTTTCAAAAAGCCATTAAATCGCTGTCAGATGTCTTCATTGAGATCATGCCGGGAATTCTTGCCGCTGCATTGTTAATGGGGATAACCGGGCTGTTAGGTCAGAAGGGGTTATTCGGTCCTAAATCGATTGTGGAGATGTATCCAATTTTCCAAGGGATCAATCGCTTCGTTCAAATCGTTTCTACGGGTATTTTCACCATCCTGCCGCTGCTTGTTGTTTATTCTGCAACCAAGAGATATGGCGGTCGTCCTATTCTGGGGCTTGTGCTGGGTGCAATAATGCTTCATCCGGCCCTGGCGGATGCCTTTGAGGTAGCTAAAGGGAGTCAAAACCCGGAATCGATCAGTCTTTTCGGCCTTCCCGTACAGTTGGTTGGATTTCAGGGCGGTATTATTATTGCTTTAATGATGGGATATGTGGTAGCCAAGTTGGATCAGTTTTTTAACAAAAAGGTGCCGGACATGATTAAACTATTTTTGGCTCCGTTGCTGACGGTCTTTGTTTCTTCCTTGCTATTGTTTACCATTATCGGCCCTCTTGGGCGAGAGTTGGCTAGTCTGGTTACCGTTTCGCTGCTTTGGATGACGCAAAACCTTGGGATATTCGGTTTTATGTTTTTTGCAGGCACTCAGCAGATCATTGTTATTACAGGCTTACATCATGTTATGGGTGCGGTAGAAGCGCAGCTGTTAACCGATACAGGCAGAAATTTTATCAACCCATTGGCATCAGTAGCTTTGATGGCTCAAGGGGGCGCCGTTTTGGGGTATATTCTTTTGAATCGCAAAGACACCAAAGTTAAAGAAATGGGTTACTCTGCATTCGGGTCTGTACTTTTTGGAATCTCGGAACCCGCGATCTTCGGGGTCACTTTAAAGTATAAGTTCCCCTTGGTTGCTGGATGCCTCGGAGGAATGATTGCGGGAGCATATGTATATTTAAGCAAGCTGACAGCCATAGGATTCGGAACCACGGCTCTTCCAGGCTTTGCAATTGCCGCGTCAGAGAACCATGGTCATATAAATTATCTTATCGCTCATCTTATTGCCCTGTTATGTGGAGCATTATTTACATTGGCTTACGGTGCTTTCAAGAGCAAGAGGTCAACAGTCTGAACCAAGAGAATATTGATAGGTTGAAAAAACTTAATCAGTTATAATCAAGCTTTTATGAAAACGGTTAAAAAAGAGAATATTCGTGAATAGACAAGAGAGTATAGATGAAAAAGTAAAAGGGCCGTCCTCAGTCGATAAAAACGACCGAGGACGGCCCTGAGTTCACATGGGTATACCATCACTCTCAATCAGCCCTTTGCCGATTACATTGGCCGAAACCGGAGGCTTGCCGAGCTCCCGAGACCATATGGACAACTGTCCAATATGGTGGATTTGGTGGGCAATGACATGGCGCATCACCTCGCCCCATGCATCAATTACAATCCTGCCGTCCGGGAGGTGATCTTCAAACCTTTTCCGTTCCAGACCATCATGCCAGGCGAGCACGAACGGCTCGACATCGAGTCGAAACTTTGCATCCAGCTCACGGACTTTATCCAGCGTATTATACTGAGAGAAGTCTTCCTGAAAATCAGGTTTGCCTTGAATTATTTGAATCCAGCTCCACTCTACATCAACGATATGAAAGAGTGTCTTTAGAATGCCGCCGACTCCGCCGACGCGTTGTTTTAGCAATTCCTCCTGCGACACCTCTTCACACCAGCGGTACCATTGTTCCCGAATCATCCAGTTGTAACGAAAAAAAGTCTGCATCCATCAACCTCCAGAGCTGTATTTGAGAATCATCTCCACCAGTTTACCATGGAATGTCAAAAGGGCTGTCTCATACGTAGAAAATCTACTTTTGAGACAGCCCTTTATTATAGGATAGACATGTTGTTACTGGCTTATTTCTTTGCAGCCGCGTAACGTTTGTTTACTTCATCCCAGTTGATTACATTGTAGAATGCTGCAATGTAGTCTGGGCGTTTGTTTTGATATTTCAGGTAGTAAGCGTGCTCCCAAACGTCCAGTCCAAGTACCGGAGTCAGACCTTCGAACAGCGGGCTATCTTGGTTTGGAGTGCTGGTGATCGCCAGTTTGCCGTCTTTGCCGACAACCAACCAAGCCCAGCCGCTACCAAAACGTGTTGTAGCTGCTTTAGTGAAGTCTTCTTTAAATTTGTCGTAGCCGCCCAGCTCGTTGCTGATTGCTTCAGCAATAGCACCTGTCGGTTGTCCGCCGCCGTTAGGACCGATAACTTCCCAGAACAGGCTGTGGTTGTGGTGTCCACCACCGTTATTGCGAACCGCAGTGCGGATGCTTTCAGGAACGCTGTCCAGATTGGAGATCAGATCCTCCAGGCTTTTGCTTTGCAGTTCAGGAGCGCTCTCCAGAGCTGCGTTTAAGTTCGTTACATATGTGTTATGGTGACGATCATGGTGAATTTCCATTGTCAGTACATCAAAGTGTGGTTCCAATGCGTCTTTTGCGTAAGGAAGTTCTGGTAATTGAAATGCCATAGTAAAATCCCTCCTGGTTATATGGTTGGGTAAGTGTTCCTATGTAATAATACCCTCGATAGTTATATTAAACCGCATTCAGTCTATTTTATCAACATTTTTGTTTGTAAAATAGCAAACTGGGCAATACGGCCTGGTAGCTAGCATGTCCAAAAACCCGATTGGAATACACAATACATAGGTAATAAGAGGTAAATTGTGAACTTTAAAATGTAAACGCTTCATATACAGCGCTTACATGAGAAAAAGGGATGTATTCCATCAAAAAGTATGGTTTAATGGTCAAGGAAGCAGAAATTTCGGCTTTTTTGTCGTCTGCTATAATCTGTCATGTCTATGACATGACGAACTTGAGGGCATACACCCTTTTCCTGTTCTTCATTTCATATATAGCAGATCGTATGCATTTTTATCATAATGCCTTGTGATTAACACCATGATAAGAAATTTAAGGATTTATGTAAAAATGACGGTGCTGTCTCAATTTTTTTATTATGCTTACGAAAAGGGAGATATTACTTATGCACGTTCGTTCCTTTCAATTAAGTGATGTGAACTCAGTAACGGAACTCATGCAAATTGCCTTGTCAGAGGAATGCTACAAAGAGACGGTGGGTGCTTTTGCCCGTCAGCTTTCGTGGGATTCCGGTTTGATCATCGTTGCAGAAGAAGAGGGTGAGATCGTTGGTGCTTTGATCGGCACAATTGATCAGAATGATGGCTGTTACTATCGTATCGCTATTCACCCGGATCGTCGTCGGATGGGAATCGGCAAAGCGCTTGTGGAGTCCATGGAGCAGCGTTTTCAGCAACGTAAGGTTAGCCGCATTTGGGTAGCAGGGGACAAGCATAACAGTGTGGCCATGCCTTTGTACGAAGCGATGGGCTATGGAGCAAGCCAGATTTTACAGGCTTTTCAGAAGCTGAGTATTTTGGCGCCTCATTAATCGGGAATCGAAATAAAGAGAATTGAATAACATTAAGTATAATATTTACATTTAGAGCATATCTGAGTAACCGTTGCAATCGGGTACGGGATATGCTTTTCTATTTATATATATGCTGTGCTGAAAAGTACATGTTGCGCCACTACGCAGATGGATGGTGCTTCCCATCGCTGTTGCCCCCAGATTTCTTGAATTAAAAAGTATAGTGGTAGAAATTTGGGGGCAAAGGCGAACGCTTAGGCTTGTCCAGCACCATTCCGTCTGCTCCGTTAACATTTTATCGATTCAGCATATATAACAGGGTTGAGGAGGTTTAATTATGGACGCTTTGGCTCCTTCGTCAGGCCCGCTTCCCTCGCCGGAAACGTCCAAACAAGCAGGCCGCTCTGGTTACATACGCGATTGGTTAGTCACTCTGCTGATCGCCATGGTCGTCTTGCTGCTTCTGAACCTGTTCGTATTTAACTTGTCCACGGTCAGAGGACATTCGATGCAGCCGACGCTAATGGAAAGTCAGCATTTGTTCGTTAACAAACTGGTTTATAATTTTCATGATCCGGGCAGGGGGGACATTGTGATTTTAAAAGATCCCGATTCCAAGCTGTCGAGCCCAAGATTTTTAGTGAAGAGAGTCATAGGTATTCCCGGAGATGTCATCCGAGTTGAACATAATCAATTGTATGTGAACGGTGAACTATTAAATGAACCTTACACCAACTCTGACGTGGAGGATGGTGATTATGGTCCTTTTACAGTGGAGCCGGAGCACTTTTTTGTCATGGGAGATAATCGCCATACTGCAGCAAGCAAGGATAGCCGCTATTTTGGCAGCATTAAATCTCAAGATTTACTGGGACGTGCAGAATTTATATTTTGGCCGATATCTGAGTGGAAATGGCTATAGAGCAACTAAAGTCTGAAATTAATGCGGAACACGTCCGAACCGATCAGGACCATGACGGAGCAGGCGGTTACCGATGAGGAAAGGAAGAGGATGATGAAAGAAGTGATGGTATATACCGACGGTGCTTGTTCGGGAAATCCGGGTCCTGGGGGCTGGGGGATTGTTTTGCTGTATGGGGAGCATCGTAAGGAGCTGTCAGGTGCCGAGAAAATGACGACAAACAATCGTATGGAGATCAAGTCCGTGATTGAAGCGCTGAAGCTGCTCAAGGAGCCTTGTCATGTAAAAGTACACAGTGACTCTGCCTATGTCGTCAATTGCTTCAAACAGGGCTGGATTAAGAATTGGCTTCGTAATGGCTGGCGCAACAGTAAAAATCAGCCAGTGGAGAACAAGGAACTATGGGAAGAACTGTGGGAACTGATGGGTAAGCATGAGGTTGAATATGTGAAGGTTAAAGGGCACAGTGACAACGAACTGAATAATCGCTGTGATTTTCTGGCGACCAGTGCTGTTAAAAATTTACGGTAGCATCTGCTGCTATTTTCTGTTGAAATTTGAGATATGAGAATTTTGCAAAATCCTCATATGCGTAACGATAAAAAGTGGAAGAGAGGTGAGTATCGGATGCAACGCGGATTGACTCAGGCGGCTGCCGGAACCGCTTCGACTTGGGCTTCGCTCAAGCAGGAAATTATTGAGGCAGCTCCAGGGCTGGGTATCGACTCCATCGGGTTCGCATCCGCCGACCCCTTTCTGTCTCTGAAAGCTATATTGGAAGAGCATCGTGCGAAAGGCTATGAATCGGGCTTTGAGGAGCCAGATATTGATAAGCGGATCTACCCGGAGCTGTATGGCTCACAGCCTGCATCTCTGATTGCTATTGCGGTGGCGTACCCTTCCAAAATGAAGGACCCGCCGAAGTCGGACAAGGGGAAGTACCGTGGTATTTTGGCGCGTTCAGCCTGGGGGAAAGATTATCATCTGGTACTACGCGAAGCGATGGAAAAGCTTGAGGCTTTTATAAGTGAGCGGGTGCCTGATGCCATATTGAAAAACATGGTGGATACCGGAGAATTGTCGGACCGAGCCGTTGCGGAACGCGCAGGGATTGGCTTTAGCGGCAAAAATACGATGATGATTTCACCGACGCTGGGATCATGGATTTATCTAGGTGAGCTGTTGACGAATATTCCTTTCCAGCCAGATGAACCGGTAACGGATGGTTGCGGCGAGTGTACCAAATGTTTGGATGCCTGTCCTACGGGCGCGCTTGTGGGTCCTGGACAGCTGAATGCCCAGCGGTGTGTTTCCTTTTTGACGCAAACGAAGGGTTTTCTGGATGAGGAGTTTATGCGGAAGATAGGGAATCGGCTGTACGGATGTGATACCTGCCAAATGGTATGCCCCAAAAATCGGGGTCTCAACTGGGATCACCATCCCGAGCTTACACCCGATCCTGAAATTGTGAAGCCGTTGCTGCTGCCGCTATTGGATTTGAGCAACCGTGAATTCAAAGACCGATTTGGACAAAGTGCGGCGGCTTGGCGGGGGAAGAAGCCCATTCAACGCAATGCAGTCATTGGACTGGGCAATTTCAAGGATATCAGCGCGGTGCCCAAGTTAACGGAGGTTTTATTGGATGATCCGCGTCCCGAGCTACGAGGCACGGCGGCGTGGGCTTTGAGTCGAATAGGAGGGGAAAACGCTATGACAGCGATCAAGCAAGCATCAGAGAAGGAACAACATGAGCAAGTACGCGAAATGATCGCGCAAGCGCATTCCAAACTAGAGGAACAAGAGCAGGCAGAAGAGCAAAAGGCGTCTGAATTATCAAAATCAGAAGTAACGGCCGAGGACTCGCAGGGTCCAACTACGATTTATTATGATGAAATGGAGACACCTGTGGGCACGTTGACGCTGTGCGCTACAGATCGGGGGCTGTGCCGAATAGACTATGGCGTTTTTCATGCGAGGGAAGCACTGCTTCAGCAATGGGCCCGGACATGGATTGGGGAATATGTCTATGTGCAGGAACTTGACAAACTGCGCGAAGCCGCAGATCAACTGCGTGAATATTTTGCGGGAGAACGACGGGAATTTAGTATAGCCTATGATTTGAGAGGGACTCCTTTTCAAGAACAGGTATGGCGTGCACTGCAAAATATTCCGTACGGGCAAAGTGTGTCCTACAAAGATATTGCGGAATCGATCGGCCGAGCCAAGGCGGTACGTGCTGTTGGGGAAGCAAATAATAAAAATCCGTTACCCATCCTGTTTCCATGTCATCGGGTATCGGGTGAAAACGGAAGTTTGGTCGGTTATGCTGGAGGCTTGCCAGTCAAGACGAAACTGCTGGATTTGGAGAAACAATAAGGATATATGTTTGCAAAAAGTGATTTGCTAGCTGTCCCATGTTTTGCTATGATAGGTTCGTGCAATTCAAGATGTTTCATATAAATATACAGAGGTGACGACTTCGTGGTGTGGAATATTGTCATTCCGATTATTACCCTGATTGCTGGTTTGGTTGGGGGATTTTTCATCGGTGCTTATTATCTTCGTAAACAGCTTGAAAAGATGCAAAACGACCCTGAAACGCTGCAAAAAATGGCCAAACAGATGGGTTACAACCTGAATGGGAAACAAATGCAAAAAGCCCAGCAGATGATGAAGAACCAACAGTTCTCCAAAAATCAGCCTGGTCCGCGTAAAAATCAGGGCCGTCGGAAATAATGAGCAACGAGAGCACGGATGCCGCATGAGGTTGCTGCATAGAGGAGGATTACTGTGGCTGGCGTAAAAGATTATATTAACCGCAAAGCTGCGGATAACCGTGATAAAATCGAGTACCATGTGGAGCAGATTTTACAACTGATCGGTGAGGACCCCAAGCGTGAAGGGTTGTTGGAAACACCGGCACGCGTTGCGCGCATGTATGAGGAAATATTTGCGGGTTATGAGGTTGATCCCCGGGATGCGCTGGGTGTGACATTTGACGAGAATCACGAGGAGCTTGTGATCGTGAAGGACATCGTCTATTACAGCCAGTGTGAGCACCATATGGCTCCTTTCTTCGGAAAAGTGCATATCGGCTATGTACCCAGCGGCAAAATTGTAGGATTGAGCAAGCTTGCACGCCTGGTAGAGGCAGTGACCCGCCGATTGCAGGTACAGGAGCGTATTACATCACAGATCGCTGATATTTTAAATGAAGCGGTCTCCGCTCACGGGGTTATGGTAGTCGTAGAAGGCGAGCATCTGTGCATGTGTGCAAGAGGTGTCAAAAAGCCTGGTAGCAAAACAGTAACGTCTGCGGTACGCGGTACGTTTCGTGATGATGCAGCGCAGCGCGCAGAGTTTCTGTCGCTGCTCAAGGATTGATCGAACATCGCAAGACGTTTATGTGATGAACAAAAAAAGGGTGGTTTACGCATAGGCGTAGCCACCTTTTTTTGTTAACATCAGATATAGAGACGAACGGGTAGCTGCCTTAAAATTACGATTAGCCTATGGATAACAGTTATTTTTATAGATAGGGGATAACGTATGAAGAATGTACATAGATCAACAGAAAAAACAACAGCTTTGCCTGAATTGCAGTGGTTTGAAGCACCACTTGCGGACACTCAGGAGGACGTTTTGTCTCCGCTGGCTTGGGAGGAGCTGGCCTGTCGGCAAGTAGGGAAAGGAGCTGCACCCATTTTGCATCTTTGGCGGCATCCGTCAGCGCTTGTGATCGGTCACCGGGACCGCAGGCTCCCTTACGCCCCACAGGCGATGGAGCGAGTGCGCAACGCGGGAACCTCGGTATGCGTACGCCCCTCGGGTGGAGCAGCCGTCATGCTGGACAGGGGGGTGCTGAACATGTCCTTGATCCTGCCGAATCCACAGCGGGCCATCAGCCTGCATGAAGATTTTCGGCTCATGGCAGCGCTAATTGCCGATGCGCTGGTTCCGTGGTCTGGCGAGGCGCAGACCGGAGAAATCCCCGGGTCCTTCTGTCCCGGGGATTACGATGTCAGCGTCCGGGGCCGCAAGTTTTGCGGCATTGCACAGCGACGCCAAGCCAAGGCGTATATCATCACAGCCTTCGTGATGATTGAGGGCAGCGGTGCAGAGCGTGCACAGGCGGTGCAGCAGTTCTATACAGAGGCTGCCGGGGATACGTCGGCAGGCGTGCAGCAGCAGGATTACCCCCGGGTGAATCCAGCAACGATGGGTAGCCTGGCAGAGCTGGCTGGAGTGCCGTCTGTTGAGGCGTATACGGCATCTTTGCGCCGTGTCGTCGAGAGCCGGACAGCCATATTACCTGCCGACGGCTGGCTGGTACAACCAGAAGGATGGACCGAACAAATGGCAGCGCTCAGAGAGCGATACGATTTGCAGGTGTAGTTTTCCTTTAGCTTAGAAGCTTAGAAGGGTTGCCATCTCAGCTTGGAGGCTTGATCGTAGCGTGCTTCCACTTCAGGCCAGTTAACGACATGCCACCAGTCTTCGATATATTTGTTGCGTTCGGCCTGATGCTTTAAGTAATATGCGTGTTCCCATACATCTATCGCCAGCAGCGGAATGGACTCCCATTGAGTCAGATTCTGGTGCTTTTCGGCCTGTAAAATTTCAAGACGTCCTGCGCGCGGACTCCACACCAGGATAGCCCAGCCGCCACCCTCGACCTTTTCGGCTGCCGAACTGAATTGCTTTTTGAATGCATCGTAGCTGCCAAAATCCTTTTTAATCTGTTCAGCCAGCGGTCCGCTTGGGTTTCCACCGCCTTGAGGACTCATGATCGTCCAAAAAAGAGTATGCAGATAATGGCCTGCGCCGTTGAATGCCAGTTCGCGTTCCCAATGTTTTACGAGGTCAAAATCACCTGTTTTTCGGGCTTCTTCCAGCTTCTTTTCCGCTTTATTCAGGTCATTCACATAGCTCAAATGATGTTTGTCATGGTGAATGCGCATCGTTTTCTCATCAATGTACGGTTCAAGAGCATTATAGGGGTAAGGGAGCGGTGGTAGTCGATGTCCTCCAATAGGAACCGACCGGCCGATTAAGGCCTTTTCCGTTGCGGAAGGTTGCGCCTGGCTGGATTTGACGCCTTTAGTCGTCCATGTGCCTTCTCCCCTTATGCCTGCCTGCCGTTCTCGAAACGCTTCCTCTGGGTAATTCTCACCCTCTGCCGCTACATGATACAACCTAGCAGCCCTTGCGATGGAGCCGGGTTCTTGAAAGGGGGTTGTCGAGATCAGGAAATATTGGCTTTCATGGGCCGCGTGTAATACAACTCCAGCGGATTTTGGCTGATGACGCAATGCTTGACTGTGCTCACTCAGCAGACCGAGCTGTCGTACATACTCCTGTGACTGACGGTTTGCGGTTTGCAGCAAATCGTCCAACCGACGATTTAATTCTTGTGAGTCAAGTTGAGAGTTTGAGGCTGACTCTGACAATGGCATCTTTACAGATGATGATGCGTCTAATCCCCTTGACTGTTTTGAATGTTCAGTGAATTCGTGTGTATGTGCTTGTGGAGCAGCCGACATCTGTTTCCATTCCTGATACCACGCCTGATCTGCCGGATCGAGCGCGCTCCGTTGCTCTTCAAGCAACTCTATGGCGGTGCGTTCCGTCTGTTCGAATACAGTCCGCCAATCATCCAGCAGCCGTACATAAGTAGGCTCCAGTCCCTCGGTGGCGGATTTAATCACTTCCACATGCCAACTTTCCTGCTGCTTCCAATGCCGAATTTCCTCCAGCACACGTAAGGGCAGGAAAGACCCATAAGTACTCAACATCGTTTTTTACCTCCCGTATCCTACTATGGCTATCCGGCGGATCTGGCAGATCTGCCCTGGATGCATACGTACCCAGTATATTCGCTGTCTCATCGGGAATATGTCTATGAACTCGCTTAATCCGGCCACATCTGTTACGTAGAACAAAGAATACCCATGGAAAACGAAAAAGAAGCCCAGCTACGGCACGGGTTAAGTGTCCATAGGCAGGCCCCTTCAAGGTGAAGAATAGAATACAGTTTTTTTGAAAAATAATTCTTTACTTCGCAGTCGTTTGATTGTGGGCATCAGCGATGGTTTTCTTGTCCTCCAGCTCCTGTACACTGCTTAGAAACGTCGATACCCGCCGTAAATACTCACGGGGATGCTCTCTGAAAATAAGCTCATGTATCCCATTTTTGACTATCCATACACTGGAAAGCGGGTTGGTTTGATTGGCAGCGAGCTTTTCCGCAATAGGGTAAGGAGCTTTTTCATCCTGTGTACCATGCACAAACATGATCGGGAACGGATAGTTTTCCTTTTTAACCTCCTGATATGGAATCTGATGCAAGCTGGTGCCGTTCAAGACTGGAAACAGCAACTCCAGAATTTCCAAAGACGGATGTCTTGGCAGATTAATTTGATTGTGAATGTTATGGTACAGCGTATCCGGCTCTAGCAGGAAGGTGCTGTCCAAAATCATTGCGTCCACATCCTTGGTTTGCAAGCCCGCCTGAAGAGCGGTTCCTGCCCCCATGGAGAAGCCCCATACGATAATCTCCGACGAGCCGCGTTGCTTGGCAAGCTGGATCGCTCCGAGAAGCTGCTGGGATTCCGCTTTGCCTCCGGTTGCGACTGCTTTGCTGTTTTGGGACGCGAATCCATAATCGAACATGACCACATTAAAGTTCAAACTGTGGGCATAATGCGCCAGATCATACATGGGAATCCAGCTTTCTTCGCGGTTAGCTCCATAACCATGGCTGAAAATAATCGTTTTCCGCGATTGATCCGCCGGGATATACCAGCCTTGTACCATGCGGCTACCATCCTTGGCAGGGAAGCTGACTTCCTCATAAGGCATGTTTTTGGCCTGCATCGGATTAGAGTACAGCGGCGCGACGGTAGGATTCGTAAGTACCCATGCGATGTAAGCATGCAAGGCAATAAAACAAAACAGCAGAAAAAAGACGACCGACAACAGCAGAGCAATCACAACGTGCTTGAACCGCAGCAGACGGGGATTAAAGAGTGGGGTGGACGGCTCCTGAACAGCGGTCTGTAGCTGAGAGTTGCGCTGGGATGTAGAAATCATGTAAGAGCCTCCTTATATAAAATTGATCTTCATTTCATAGAATTTAGGTATAATTCCACTTGAAAATGATAGTGTATATCCGTATAGATACCTATTATCGTATGATGGGGGTTATCCAAAGTCAACGCCTGAACCGGAAAAGTAAAAATGATGCAAAGAATTGTCGATGTTTGTTCTCGTTCTGTAATATGGTTGTCACAAAAACATCGGTTTACAGTAGCCGCGACTATTCTATATAATTTATGTAACCATGTTTCATAGTGTGAAACGAATATGGATACAAGAGGAGCGGTTCACGATGGAAGACCGTAAATTAACCGTTCGCGCTGTAGAGCGTGCACTTGATATATTGTTGTGTTTTACCGCAGATTCGGATCTTGGCCTGACGGAGATTGCCTCCAAAATTGGTCTACATAAAAGTACGGTTCATCGGCTGCTGACTACGTTGGAGGATCGGGGCTTTGTCGTTCGGAATGCCGAAACGGAAAAATATCGACTTGGCTTCCGCATTTGGGAGCTATCCACGCATTTGTCCCAAAGTGACGAGCCGGCGGTGTTGTTACAGCCTGCAATGGAAGGACTACGTGACCGTTTGGGCGAGACGGTCAGCTTGTACTTACGGGACGGCAGCATGCGTATTCGCATACAAGCCGTGCAGAGCAATCAGGCGATCCGCAGGGTTGCGCCTGTAGGTGCGCGTATGCCGCTGGCTGTAGGGGCCTCCAGCAAGGTGCTGGCAGCCTTTATGCCGCCGCAGGAGCTGGAAGCCCTACTAAGCGGGAATGAATGGCCGCCCTCGGTAGACCCGGAGGTCTATAAAGCCCAGCTGCAGGACATTCGCGAGAAGGGCTATGCGACCAGCTATGAAGAACGGGAGCCCGGGGCCGCTGCTGTGGCTGCGCCAATTGTGAACCGGAAGGGACAAGTCACTGCGGCTTTATCTGTATCCGGTCCGGTCAGTCGGCTTGCACCCGAGACGCTACATGACTTTGCTCCGATTTTGATCGAAGCGGCGAAGGAAATGGGGCTTATGCTTCCGTAACAAGAATAAATACAGTTGCAGCAAGCAAAGTGATTTGATGAGGAGCGTCTCCTTGCTAAATGGAACCTAGAAGGGTTGCCAAAGCCATAAATTTGAAGTAGTCTGATAAGGATGGCGGGATGTCTGTTATGTCCGCCTCATGTGAATAGAAGTATCACAGTTACTGGGGGAGCCTGTAATGCCGGGCTGAGATGGAATCGTGCAAGATTCCGGACCCTTTGCACCTGATCTGGATCATACCAGCGTAGGGAAGTAATCGGCCATTGAAATGTATACGCAGCTGCTGTCTACGGTGACGCATTGGAATAGGATTATTCACATGTGCACGGTTTGGATAGCTGCCTCGTTAGATTAGCCGGTTCCCTGGGGAACCGGCTTTTTTGCATAGATCAGCGCCACCCTGGGAATGGTTCCGGATCGGTGTGTCATTTCATCGAAACGGGAGGAATGGACAATGAAGCCGACAAAAGTAGAAGGAACAAAAGGAACAGAATTGAAATCAGCAGAAGTAAGGTTGGCAGGAACAAGGGAAGTTGAGGTAGAGAGAACAAACGGGGAGCAAGCCAGTGGGGTAACGCCCTTTCCAGGGAGCCGTAAGGTATATATTCAAGGCTCGCGGCCGGACATTGCCGTGCCAGAGCGGGAAATTGCTCTCCATCCTACACATACGCCGCAGGGCATAGAGCATCATGAGCCATTGCGTGTGTACGATACAAGCGGTCCCATGACTGACGAAGCCTATCAGGTCGATATCCGTCAGGGTCTGCCTCCACTACGGCGAGCTTGGGCACTGGAACGGGGTGATGTGGAGGCTTACGAGGGACGCGCCGTCAAACCGGAGGATAATGGACTCAAACCTGGCTCCAAACGGGAGACAGTTGAATTTCCCGGCGTGACCAACCGTCCGCTTCGTGCTTCGCAAGGTCGTACAGTGACGCAAATGCATTATGCACGGCAAGGGATCATTACGCCCGAAATGGAATTTGCGGCGATCCGCGAAGGGCTCGAGCCTGAGTTTGTACGGCAGGAATTGGCGGCTGGACGAGCCATTTTGCCTTCGAATATCAATCACCCGGAAAGTGAGCCAATGGTCATTGGGCGTCATTTTCACGTGAAGATCAATGCGAACATTGGTAATTCTGCGGTTACCTCCTCGATCGAGGAGGAAGTGGAGAAAATGACCTGGGCTGTGCGTTGGGGCTCGGATACAGTTATGGACCTGTCCACAGGCCGTAATATCCATACCACACGTGAATGGATCATTCGGAATTCTCCTGTACCGATTGGGACTGTGCCGCTGTATCAGGCACTTGAAAAGGTGAACGGTGAAGCAGAGGCGCTGACGTGGGAGTTGTATCGCGATACGCTGATTGAGCAGGCGGAGCAGGGAGTGGACTATTTTACAATTCATGCGGGTGTATTGCTGCGGTATATACCGATGACGGCGAATAGAATGACGGGAATTGTATCCCGTGGCGGGTCGATCATGGCAGCCTGGTGCCTTGCGCACCATCAGGAGAATTTTTTGTATACACATTTTGAAGAAATCTGCGAAATTATGAAAGCCTATGATGTGGCCTTTTCTCTCGGGGATGGTCTACGTCCGGGTAGTATCTATGATGCGAATGATGAAGCACAGTTTGCTGAGCTGGAAACGTTGGGTGAGTTAACGCAAATCGCATGGAAGCATGATGTTCAGGTCATGATTGAAGGACCGGGACATGTCCCTATGCATAAAATCAAAGAGAATGTGGATTTACAAATGGAGATTTGTAAGGAAGCTCCTTTCTATACCTTGGGACCGCTCACGACGGATATTGCCCCCGGATATGATCATATTACCTCAGCCATCGGGGCGGCGATGATCGGTTGGTTCGGGACGTCCATGCTGTGCTATGTTACGCCTAAGGAGCATTTGGGTCTGCCCAATAAGGATGATGTCCGCGAGGGTGTCATTACCTACAAAATTGCGGCGCATGCTGCCGATCTGGCGAAGGGACATCCACGGGCGCAGCAGCGGGATGATGCTTTGTCCAAGGCACGCTTTGAGTTTCGCTGGCGGGATCAGTTCAATCTGTCGCTTGATCCCGAGCGGGCCTTGTCCTACCATGATGAAACGCTACCGGCAGAGGGCGCCAAGGAAGCACACTTTTGCTCGATGTGCGGCCCCAAATTTTGTAGTATGCGTATCACGCAGGACATTCGCGCCTATGCAGCGGATAAGGGGCTGAACACTCAAGAAGCAGTAGCTGCCGGGATGCGTGAGAAGGCAGAGCAGTATCGGGATGGCGGTCAGTAAAACGAATGTGTGAGTTTAGGAACGCATGAATTAAAAAAAGCCGTGGTTCTCTACAGTCGATGTAGGGAACTACGGCTTTTTGGCTTATGTAAAGCGAGATCATGCAACCAGATAAACGACGCCTTATTTTTTACCCATTTTTTCATTCAAAATGTCCTGAAAGCTGAGTTTCTTCTCCGAGCTATCTTCTTTCTTCTGCATACTCACCGCGTTGGCACGTTGGTATTGGTGGTGAAAGGGCATCAGGGTGTGGACGGTTAAGTTCATTGTATTCATGTAGGTCATTCCTCCAATTCCATATTGTCAAATTCAGATTGAGTTGCTTAAGACGTCTGTATAGGACTATTTGTATGTACTTATGTCGTATTGCTATGTAGGTTGCTTGGTAATGTTTCAATCATTATAACCACATTTTTTCAAAGTAAAACGCTTTTGACATAAAACAGGAAGATGGTCATATGTGTCCAAAATGCCGATTAGGAGGATGGTCGTTTTAGGGGAAAATGTGCCTAGGTCTAAAACAAGGGCTAGAGGCCCGTTTTCTTAGTTTAGTAGTCGGGATTGTGTTTTTTTGTCGAATAACCTTGTAAAAGGAGGATTTTGCGGACTCCTCAAGTCAGGATTAAGGCAGTCTGGTGGCGAATTAAAGTGTCAAAGTTGTATTGACTTTATGTTTGGTAGTAGATACCATGAACTGGTTGTCAGCGTATTTTGACAACAAGAGTCAGCCAATCGATCTGGCGATTCATCCTTTGAAATGTAGAGAGAGGATTAGAGCATATATGAAAAAATGTATTGCAGACATCGCATTTATTATTCTGGGTGCGTTTTTTTTCGCGCTAGCTGTTAATCTGTTTGTGATCCCGAATGAGTTTGGCGAGGGGGGCGTTACAGGGGTTACGATTATCCTGTACTACCTGTTTCAGTGGTCTCCCTCGATCGTTAATCTGGTGATTAATGGCTTGCTGCTGATTGTCGGATATAAATTTTTGGACAAGAGAACGACCCTGTACACTATAATTGCGGTCGCTTTTAACTCGCTGTTTTTACATTTAACGGTCAACTGGCGGATTGATTCGCATGAGCCGACGATTAATGCTGTATTTGCCGGAGTTTTGGTGGGGGTCGGCATTGGCTTAATTGTACGGGTTGGTGGCACTACGGCGGGGACAGTCATTTTAGCCCGGATTGCTAACAAGTATCTGGATTGGAATATCAGCTATGGCCTGCTGTTTTTTGATTTGATTGTCGCATTCTCTTCCTATTTTATTATTGGTCCAGAAAAATTGATGCTAACTATCGTTATTTTGTACGTTGGTACGAAGGTGATGGACTTCATGATCGAAGGACTTAACCCCAAAAAAGCGGTCATGATCATTTCGGAGCACCAAGATAAAATTGCCGAGATGGTTATTACGAAAATGGATCGTGGAGTTACTGTCCTGTCAGGCCACGGTTATTACACTAAAAATCCAAAAGAAGTGCTGTATATCGTCATTAGTAAACAAGAGGTGTCAGCGCTTAAAAAGATAGTGAAAGCTATCGACACAGCAGCGTTTATCACCATTCATGATGTGCGAGACGTGTTCGGAGAGGGTTTTCTGGATATTTCGAAGTAACTCGCATGCGCGAAGGTAAGGTTATAGGAGAATAGGGTAGGAAGTCGGTCCTGAGGGATCGGCTTTTTTGCTTTGTGATGTTTATTCCATTTTTGGTATTGGAAAATATGCATAATAAAGAGGAGTCACTTAAATCCCTGTTATATGGAGGGTTTGGCGGGATGGAGAATAAGGGTAATTTTAATGTAAGTTCCGTTGGCTACTTTCGAATGAAAACGCTTGGAAGAAAACGCATCGTATCTCTGCTTATATTTGGATAGCCTTTGGCTTAATCGGGATCGCTATAGGATTAGGACAAGAAGTTAATGTGTATATGATGCTCGCTTCTTGTTTACCGACGATGATTAGTTTTATTACTTCTCTCTTAATACGGATCGATTTAGCATATTAGGGGGATTTCCATGAGAAGTAAATTAAATTTTTCTAATGTATTGTCTTTTCTTATTTCTGTTTTGCCTTTCATCATCTACCTTTTCATGTATCCGAGAATGCCTAGGAATGTAGCAATCCACTACAATTTCAATGGTGTGGCTGATCGCTTTGTAGACAAATCCTCCCCTGAGGTATGGTTGTTGTGTGGAATTAGCCTCATGTCTTTTATGATTATGCTTATGCTCCAACCCTATTTCAGTCGTCAGTTCAAGAGCGAAGAAGGCTCTGCAATCATGGAAAACCTGCCTGGTCTCTTCACACTCCTTATAACCCTAGTGTTCTCAGTTCTCGGCATATGTTTCCTTTTAAAAGCTTAAGCATATAAAAAATCCCCTCTCAATTCGCAGTTTCCGCTGCATTTGGAGGGGATTTCGTTATTTATACGCTCTTTACTCTTGAATCATTTGACGCAATACGGTTTGCAGAATACCACCGTTGTGGTAGTAGTCGATATCGACGGTGCTGTCCAAACGGGCAATCACCGGGAATTCGAACTTCGTACCATCCTCACGTTTAGCCACAACCGTAAGCTCTTGACCAGGCTTCACGTCATTGTTAATGCCGAGGATGTCGAAGGTTTCGCGGCCATTGAGGCCCAAGCTGGACCAGCCATAGCCTTCCTGGAATTGCAGAGGCAGTACACCCATGCCGACCAGGTTACTGCGGTGAATCCGCTCGAAGCTTTCGGCAATGACAGCCTTAACGCCCAGCAGAAGCGTACCTTTGGCCGCCCAGTCACGAGAGCTGCCTGTGCCGTATTCCTTACCAGCAATGACGATCAGGTTCTGATCGGCTGCCTGATATTTCATGGATGCATCATAGATGGACATTTCCTCATCCGTTGGCAAGTATTTGGTAACGCCGCCCTCGGTGCCTGGAGCCACATTGTTGCGGATACGGATGTTGGCGAATGTACCGCGCATCATGACCTCGTGGTTACCGCGACGGGAGCCGTAGGAGTTGAAATCCTTGCGTTCCACGCCATGCTCCTTCAAGTACAGTCCTGCCGGGCTGGAAGGGGCAATGTTGCCTGCTGGTGAGATATGGTCCGTCGTGACCGAATCATTCAACAGGGCAAGCACACGGGCATTGCGGATTTCCTTGATATCCTGTACGCCATCCTGAAGTCCTTCAAAGAACGGCGGGTTTTGAATATAAGTTGAGTTTTCATCCCATTCATACAGTTCACCTTCAGGAACCGGAATGGAATTCCACTTTTCGTTGGCAGTAAATACATTTTCATATTTACGGCGGAACATATCCGGGCTGAGAGACAGGCTGATCGCTTCCTTGATTTCCTCGGAAGTGGGCCAGATATCTTTCAGGTAGACTGGCTGATTGTCCTGATCGTAACCGAGCGGATCGTTCACCAAATCAATGTTCACCGTGCCTGCCAGCGCATAAGCGACAACCAATGGCGGTGAGCCGAGATAGTTGGCTTTGACCTGGGCATGCACGCGACCTTCAAAGTTCCGGTTGCCGGAAATAACTGCGCCAACCGTCAAATCATGGTCTATGATGGCTTGACTCACTTCGTCAGGAAGTGGGCCGGAGTTACCGATACAGGTCGCGCAGCCATAGCCTGCCACATGGAAGCCGAGGGCTTCGAGCGGTCCGATTAATCCGGCTTTTTGCAGGTATTCCGTCACGACGAGGGAGCCTGGGGTCAAGCTTGTTTTAACATAACCCGGCTTTTTGAGCCCGCGCTGCACTGCTTTTTTGGCCAGCAAGCCCGCACCGAGCATAACGCTTGGATTGGAGGTATTCGTGCAGCTTGTAATTGCTGCAATAACGACTGCTCCTGTACCCAACTCGCTGGTGGAGCCGTCCGGATGGGTCAGCGGAATTTTCTGTGCGATTTTTTCATCGCTCAGTCCATAGCCGCCCTTGTCCACCGGGGTACGGATGATGCCTTCAAACGTTTCTTTCATGCGGCTAAGCTCAACACGGTCCTGTGGACGTTTGGGTCCGGCGAGGCTCGGTACAACCGAAGCCAGATCCAGCTCAATCGTATCGCTGAACACAGGGTCCGGTGTATCGGATGTGCGGAACATGCCTTGGGCTTTATAATATTCCTCAACGAGGCTTACTTGCTCATCGGAACGTCCGGTGCTGCGCAGGTAGGCCAGCGTTTCCGCATCGACCGGGAAGAAGCCAATCGTTGCGCCGTATTCCGGTGCCATGTTGGCAACCGTCGCACGGTCAGCCAAACTGATGTTTGCCAGGCCAGGCCCGTAAAATTCTACGAATTTGCCGACTACGCCTTTTTTACGCAACATTTGCGTTACTGTAAGTGCCAGATCGGTGGCGGTGGAGCCTTCCGACAGGCTGCCTGTCAATTTGAAGCCAATCACATCAGGAGTGACAAAATACAGCGGCTGCCCCAGCATACCCGCCTCTGCCTCAATCCCGCCGACACCCCAGCCTACAACACCCAGCCCATTAATCATCGTGGTATGGGAGTCTGTTCCTACGAGGGAATCTGGAAAGACGACCGTTTCACCGTCAATGGTTTTGGTGGCGGCAACGGAGGCGAGATACTCCAGATTGACCTGATGGACGATACCGGTGGATGGCGGAACGGCGCGGAAGTTGTTGAACGCCGTTTGCGCCCAACGCAGAAAACGGTACCGCTCCTCGTTACGTTCAAACTCTACATTGATATTGTAATCCAGTGCATCACTGGTACCGAAAGCATCAACCATGACCGAGTGGTCGATAACGAGATCGACGGGAACGAGCGGATTGATTTGCTTCGGGTCCCCGCCTGCTTTTTTCACCGTATCACGCATAGCTGCCAAATCGACAACCACCGGGACACCGGTAAAATCCTGTAGCACGATGCGTGCAGGAATGAATGGAATCTCCTTGTTGGTGTCACGATCCTCAGCCCAGCCTGTCAGCTGTTGCACATGTTCTTCTGTAATGGCGCGACCGTCAAACTGTCGAACCGCGGCTTCCAGCAATACTTTAATGGAGAAAGGCAACTTGGCGATACCGCTTTTTCCTTGTTCCTCCAGTGCCTTAAGACTATAGTAACGATAAGGCTTACCGTTAACTTCGAGACTACGGGCAATGGAGAATTGATCTTTTCCTGACATAAGTATTACCTCCTTGAAGTGGATGCTTGGGGGAAAATAGGGATGTCGTTTTTTCGACGTCTTGCACAGTTGGTTTAAATTGGTTGCGTTCTCAATTACATCTTCAGTGGTTCATTACGTGTTAGAGGTTGTGATGAATGTAATTTGTTTCATTAGATGAAACATGATTTCAAAATGATTGCTTTTGGATTAAGTATACCGTTTTCAGACGGTTCCGTAAAGTTTTTTTGGCCTAAATGATGTGTTGCAGATTGGAAAATAAAACGTTCCGCTCCCTTGCGTTTCGACGTTCATACCAAGCTTTAGAGATTCATACTTATAGATAGAGAGCATCAGACCAGAGATGCAAGAAAGGAAGTTATACATCATTCCGGTTATCCCCGGAAAAGGATAGCGGGACGAATATGGAGGGATAGGGATGGGGGAGCGGGAATGGAAACAGGCCCTTTTTGCTTACGTGAATCAATACAATCGCAGTGAGGTGAATGGTGTACCGCAGCCAGATGAGTATCTGGAGGTGGGGCAGCGGATGGAACGAGCAGCACGTGCGGCCAGATTGGAGCAGTGGTACAACGAACGGGACGCTGTTCCTCTACGCAGCGAGACACGCGCCAAGCCGCTACGAATGGTGCAGGATACCCCGGATGAGGCAGTGGTAGATGTACAACTGCATGTCCGACTCTTTTATGAGAAGGGCGGGATGACTCACCGGGAGGATCGGATTGAACGGGAGCGTCTGACGTTCACACGCGAGGGTGAAGCCTGGCAGGTAGCGAGAATTGAGCGCGATCCGGCAGAAAGGAAGCCAGCGGGGGGAGAGGTCCCTTTTGAGCAGGCTTCGTTTAATCAGGGAGGGAGTTTGCCGCTGCTGAATCGCGGAGTGCTGGGCTTTGGCACATCGGCACGTCCCAGCCGATATCGCCGTGAAGAAGCAGCGGCTTATGCAGATCAGTGGTGGGATAGCTTTAACCCGGAGTTTGAAGGTTTTGATGTGGATTGCACCAATTATATCTCGCAATGCCTCTTTGCAGGGGGAGCACCGATCCACTATACTGGTAAAAGAGAATCGGGCTGGTGGTATAAAGGACGGGTCGCCGGACGTGAGCTGTGGAGCTACAGTTGGGCAGTTTCCAACAGTCTGGAGCGGTATTTGGGCTCCAGTTCATGGGGGTTGACTGCTGAGCAGGTGAGTCGCCCAGAGCAGCTCATGCTGGGGGACGTCATATTTTACGATTGGGATGGTGACGGAACCTTCCAGCACAGCACGGTGGTAACGGCCTTTGATGCGGGCGGCATGCCGCTAGTCAATGCACATACGGTAAGCTCCAGACATCGTTATTGGGACTATAAAAATTCGTATGCGTGGACGGACAACACGGTATATCGCTTTTATCACATCGCCGACTATTTTTAAATGAGATGATGGATAACAGGTACAGTGATGCAAATCAGTCACAATGACGAAAGCAGGAAAGCGGAGGATAGGCATGGCAAATCAAAAATTAACCGTAGGGCTGGTGTACGGTGGCAAATCGGGCGAACATGAGGTTTCGTTGCAAACGGCGTATGCGGTAATGAACGCTTTTAACTATGAGAAATACGAGATTATTCCTTTTTATATTACGAAGGCTGGCGATTGGCGTAGAGGGGCGCTATTAAGCGCTCCTCTGGCTTCTGTAGAGCAATTGAAGCTGGAACGCGCAGAGGGCGGCACCAAGGCGGCATTAGATACATTGTTCGGCAAGCTGTACGGAGAGCAGACGCTGGATGTATTGTTCCCGTTGCTGCACGGCACCTTTGGCGAGGACGGAACGATTCAGGGTCTGTTCGAAATGGCGGATATGCCCTATGTCGGTGCAGGAGTGCTGGCTTCGGCAGCAGGTATGGATAAAGGCGTCATGAAGAAGCTGTTTGAGCATGCAGGATTGCCGCAAGTGAAATACTGTTATTTTAATAGTACACAGTGGGCCCAAACCAGTCATGATCTGGTGCGTAACATGGAAACCGAGCTAGGTTATCCTTGCTTTGTCAAACCGGCCAATCTGGGATCAAGTGTCGGTATTTCCAAAGCCAGTAACCGAGAAGAGTTGGAAAAGGCTGTAGATCTGGCTTTGCAATTTGACCTGAAGGTGATTGTCGAGGAATACGTCGATGCCCGTGAGATTGAGGTCAGCGTACTTGGCAATGACGAGCCGATTGCCTCGGTACCGGGTGAAATTGTATCGTCGAGTGATTATTACGATTACGCAGCGAAATATACGGATGGCCAATCGGAAATGCTCATTCCGGCACCGTTGGATGAGGAAGTGGCAGATCGTATTCGTGAAGCCGCATTGCAAGCATTCCGTGCTCTGGAAGGCTGCGGGATTTCCCGTGCCGATTTCTTCGTCAGACGCTCGGATGGACATATCCTTATTAATGAAGTGAATACGATGCCTGGTTTTACACCGTTCAGTATGTATCCATTACTGTGGAGAGAAACTGGCGTATCCTATGCAAGTTTACTGGACCGCATGATTGCTCTTGCACTGGAACGTTATGAGCGCAGGTCGGCACTGCACTACGAGAACTCATAAACGAAACAAAGGGGAGCTGATCACTCTCCTTTTTGTTCATATATAGGGCACATACTTGAGCATTTCACTAAACCCTTAATCATGAAAGGTGGCGGCTACACATGGGCTTTCAAACTGAATTTAACTCCGTGTGCAAATTCAAGAGCGAACAAGAACTTTACGAACTGCTGGAATACGGACGTGGCAAAATGGTTAAATCCGGGCTACGCGTGTTTCCGACAGGCCAGAAGGTCATCGCTTACAGCGTGGACAACGTGGCAGTAGCCATCGTGCAGATTGTGGGCTGTATCGCCGAAATTAATTTCCAGGGCGATGAAGTGACCGAGGTTGAAATGATCCTCATTCGTAAGCTGAATGAAGAGGAAGCGAGAATTCAGACCGCATTGGCGGATGAAATGTTTTTTGGAGCACAGCAGCAATCCTAGCTGTTTCCTTCTTGCAATTTGTGCGATAACACCGAATCAGCAGGTGCTTTTCCGGGTATGATCAGTAGAAAAGGGTTTTAGGTCACAGAACGAAAGCGGCCTTATCATCTACTGCGAACTGCTGAAAGGAAGACACCCTATGATCGTAAGGTTTGGTTATGTAGCCATGTCGGTTACCGTGCAAAATGCATCCCCCTCTAAAACCATGACGATGGCCAGCTTTAACAAGATTGGAGACCGAGAAGCTGCGATCCGCAAGCTAGAAAGGATAGCAGCCGAAAATCTCCATAATACATTGAGACTGCTGCGCCATAATCGCGCGAGTGATATCCAGGTCTATCGTTTCTCATCCAAGCTGATTCCGCTCGCGACCCATCAGGATCTGCGGGATTGGGACCCTTTTCAGGCGCTTGCTGCTGACTTTGCAGAGGTTGGCAACTATGTCAAGGCGAATAGGATGAGGGTATCGTTTCACCCCGATCATTTTACAGTGTTAAGCACTCCCCGTCCTGAGGTGTTGGAGAGCTCCATTAATGATCTGAAGTACCACAAAGCGATGCTGGAGGCCATGGGGCTCGGTGCCGAAGCCAAGAACAACATTCATATTGGTGGTGCATACGGAGATAAGGTGACCTCAGGCCAGCGTTTTGTAGAGCAGGTTAGTGCTTTGGATCTTTCGTTAAGAGAACGGTTAACGCTGGAAAATGATGATAAAACGTTTAATGCGATGGAAACGCTGGAGGCTTGCAAATTGACGGGATTGCCGATGGTTCTCGATATTCATCATCAATGGGTGAATAATGAGGGGGAAAAGCCGTGGGAGCTATGGCCGGATATTTTGGATACCTGGAAAGGGGAATTGGCCCAATCCGGATCTTCTGTTGATCATCCATTGCCGCCCAAAATCCATGCGTCCAGTCCCAAAAGTGAAAAAGATCCCCGGGGCCATGCGGACGGTGTCCTAGTGGAGCCGTTGCTTACCTTTTTGCGCAATATTGCCGGATATACGGATCGGATTGATGTCATGCTTGAAGCCAAGCTTAAGGATGAAGCGTTATTCGGATTGATGAATGAACTGCGCCTTCAGGAAGACAATGGGGTTAAAGTGCTGGATGGGGCTTCCGTAGAAATTATGCCTTAGAAAGTAGCATTTCGCGGATAAAGCTCCCATTTAGAGAAACTTTATGCAGTTTATTGTGTATACTAGAATGTAAACTAGCAAATTTGTACTGAAACAGAGATGGTTAAGAGACTGCTGTAGGGCAGATTCGTAAACCACGTAACAATGATATAGAAAGTAGAGTGAACACGTTGAACGAACATGAAAACGAAAAGGTTCCCTATATCGTATCAGGAAAAAGCTATACTGCCGTGGCTATTAACGCGGCATCCAAAGCCGGGGAATGGATTAAGAGCAAACTGGGAACTGTTCAACATTTGAATACCAAACAGTCTCCTACGGATCTAGTGACCGAGGTAGATAAAGGTGCAGAGCAGATGATTCGCAGACTGATTCTGACCCATTTTCCCGATCATGCTATTTTGGGTGAAGAGGGTGTAGAGCCGGGAGCCGAAGCTTCGGCCCGCGCATTAGAGGCTGCCCGTGAAGAGGAATATTTATGGATTATTGATCCGGTAGATGGCACTACCAATTTTGTACACAGTCTGCCGTATTACAGTGTGTCTATTGCCTTGGCCCATCGTGGCGAGGTGATTGTCGGGGTCATTTATGATCCGTCTCGTGATGAAATGTTTGTAGCGGAAAAGGGAAAAGGCGCATATGTACATGGCAATCGCATGCAAGCATCGAGAGAAGAAACACTGGGAGATAGTCTGGTGTGCATCGGCTTCCCGCCGGATCGTACGTATGCACAACCGCTAAATATGAAAATTACGCAGGTTCTTACACCTCAGGTACGCGGCATTCGGGCGCTGGGCTCGGCAGCATTGCATCTGGCTTACGTAGCTTCGGGACGGCTATCGGCCTATTGCGAAATTGGTTTGAATGCGTGGGATGTAGCAGCGGGCGCTTTACTGGTGCAGGAATCAGGTGGTACCATTACCGATACATTGGGCAGACCTTATGACCTGAGTGTACGGCATATTGCAGCTACGAATACAGCTATTCATTCTCAACTTATTCAAGTGCTGAAAGAAGCAGACGCAACCGGGTTATAATTCTACGTAGACCATCACCTAAAGGAGGAAATGGCGATGAGCCAATCCGAAGAATTGGAACGCCAGCTTAGTGAACTGCTGACGGAAGGCGAAATTCGTGAGAATGAGGCCCAAAAGCGGGAACGGCTCAGCCCTAAATATGAGGTGCGGGTTCAGACTCATATCGATCCCATTGTTGAGGAGACGCGTAAATACCGGAGTATGGCACGTGAACTTGATGACCGATACGACGAATATATGAGCAAGGCGGACAAATCGAAACCAACCGATCAACGCTAAGCAAATACAAATACCTCTTGCCGAATGACCAAGGCATGGGGTATTTTGTATGTTATAAAGGAGGCGACATTCACTGATTACCTACTTTAAAAGCGCTTACAAAAATGCTGGAATCCATCATAAAATGGTACTGCTGATAACGGTGCTCATGCTGGTCAATTTTGCAGTAGTTGCAGTCATACTTAAGTACGTATTTCATATTTATGATAATCAAATGTACAAAAAAACATCCGAAGTACTCAATATTTCTTCAATCGGCATAGAAAATGAGCTGAAGGATGTGGAAAAAGTTACTTTTAAGGTAACAACGGACGAGCAGCTTCAACGTTATTTACTGCAATTGGAAAAGGAAACGTCACCTTATGCCAAAATGGTGCTGCGTAAAAAAATAACGAATAGGCTCGTCGCCTTTGCCGGCTCTGAGACCTATGTCTATTCTATGATAGTGATCGATAAAGAGGGACAGGTCATGAGTGCGGGCAACCGCGAAGGTATTCCCCAAGAACTTCGATCCACCCTGTCGGAGCTGGCAGACGAACATGACGGTTCCAATGCATGGTATGCGGCAGGACATTCCTCCTTGCTGGCAGCTCGGCAGTTCAAATCCTTTACCGATTCCAATTTTACACTGAATGGACTCGGAACGCTTGCGATTCGTGTGCGAATTGACCGGATTGTAGCGGATCGTGTGCAGACCTCAGGCCGTGACGGACAACTGATGATTACAGATGGAAAGCGGATGATTTATCCCGAAACACCACTTTTAAGTGAGAGTGATATTCAGGCCGAGCTTGGCCGAAAGCAGCCTTACGGGATTGCGACCTACTCAGGAGGAACCTTTTTCGCTGCTCAAATCAAATCCTCTTATACGGGTTGGACGTATTTGCATATGACCCCCTTCGATGATATGTTTCGCAGCATTACGATCATCAAAGAAATTGTAAGCGCTATTTTTGTCATTATGCTTCTTATTGCATTGGCACTCGGAGCTAGGCTGTCAGGCAGCATTACCAAACCGATTGTTCAATTAATCCAGAACATGCGTAAAATAGAAAAAGGTGATCTCGACCGTTTGGAAGAAGAAGCACTTGGCACGGTCCCCCTTTCCACACAGGACGAGGTAGGCTTGCTGCATCGGACATATAAGAAAATGATTCGCCGCATTCGTGAGCTCATTAATGAGAATGTTGCCAAGCAGCTCTTGCTGCGGGAAACAGAGCTAAAGGCGCTACAGGCCCAGATTAATCCACATTTTTTGTACAATACATTAGAGTCTGTGAACTGGCTTGCCAAGGCCAATAAGCAGGATCGGATTTCAGAAATGGTAGAGGCACTTGCTTTTCTGCTGCGCAGTGCGGTCAGTTTTGAAGAGCAGCTGATTCCGCTTCGAAAAGAGCTGGATATTGTAAGGAGCTACGTAACGATCCAAAAAACACGTTTTGATGAGCGTCTCGTTTTCCATCTGGATGTCCCGGAAGAACTGATGGACGCGCAAATTCCGAAGCTAACGCTTCAGCCCTTGGTGGAGAATGCCATCCATTATGCGCTAGAGCCGCGAATTGAACCTTGTCGGATTGCTATTATTGCGAGAGAAAGTGAGGGGGCTCTTTTTTTGCGAGTTGAAGATGACGGGCCGGGAATGACGCCGGGTTTCTTGGAAATGCTGCGAACCGGGCAGGTCACGACTCGTGGGCAGGGCATTGGACTTACGAATATTCAGGAACGGATTAACCTGACATTTGGTTCACCTTGGGGGATAGAGCTGCATAGCGAGTCAGGAACAGGAACGTCGATTCATGTCTGTATTCCATATGTGAAAGGGGATCAGGGTCGTGTACAAGGTGCTACTGGTTGATGATGAGCGTATGATTTTGGAGGGCATATCACAGGTGGTTGATTGGGGTAAAGCGGGAACGAAATTGATCGGTACAGCACGTAACGGGATTGAAGCTTATGATCAGATTCAGGCCAGCCCGCCTGATTTTGTGATCAGCGATATCTCTATGCCAGGACTGGACGGCATCGGACTGGTTGCCAAAACGACGGAGCATTTTCCAGACGTCCGTTTTATTCTGTTGTCTGGTTACAAAGATTTCGACTATGCCTGTCGGGCTATGCAATACGGGGTGAAGCACTACTTGTTGAAACCCTGCAATGAGCGGCAAATTCATGAGGCTCTGACCGAGTTGGGGCAGGAGCGGGAGGAGCAGGAAGAACGCAAGCAGTTTGTAAACCGGATGAAGCTAGATTTTCAGCGTATGCTGCCTCATGTGAAGGAACACTTTTTGAAGGAGTTTATTTCCTATAAAACTTACGGTAGCCGTGATATCGCATTTTATGAGCGGTTATTCGGACTTGAATTGCAAGATAAGCAGGTTCGAATGCTGCTGCTGCGGGTGGAGGAATCCCATGAGCCGGAGCATTTGTTTGCATTGCAAAATATAGCGGCAGATTTGATGGATGATGTCTTGCTTAGTACGACCATGCAGGGGCAATTGCTCATCGTGCTGGAAAGTGAGGATGACACGTCACCGTTCATGAAACAGATTGAAGCGGTACGTGCGACATTTCATCGCTTTTACAAGCTGGAGGTAACGGTCGCAGTTAGTGAGTCGGATAGTATGCAACATTCACGGGGGATGTATCGGGAGACACTGCATTGTATGAATCACCGCTTTTACACTGGGGAGGGCAGTCTGATTACGAAGGAGGATTTAGCGACTGAGGATACCCGGGAGATGGCAGATTTGGAGTTGGACGAGGAAAAGTTCGGTCTGCTGATCAAGGCTGGAAATACGGTGGAGGTTGCACAGGAAGTGGATCGGTTGTTCGGTATTCTGTCCCGTATGAAGCTGGAAATCTCCGTGACCCGCTCGTATGTGCTTCAGCTCTATGCCGCTATGATTCGTATATGCCCTGAAGAAGAGCGTGCGGCGTTTACGAGCCGAATGGTGGTGCTGGCAGAGCAAAAAACGCTGGCATGTCTCAAATCTTTTGTACAGGAAGCTGCCGAACGAATGACCGCAATCTATTATAAAAGTAATGTGTATCGCCAATCTTCTACCGTTGATAAAATGATCACTATTATTGAGCAAAACTACAGAAAATCCGATTTGTCGCTGAACGGAGTGGCAGGTCAAATGCTGTATATGAATTCCGACTATTTAGGTAAGATTTTCAAAAAGGTGACGGGGGAAAACTTCTCACACTACGTCAATCGTTATCGGATCGAACGTGCGGCTGAGCATATTCGGGAGACCGGAGACGTGAAGGTATTTGAACTGGCGGAATGGTTCGGCTTCGGTGGCAACGCGCAATATTTTAGCCAGGTGTTCAAAAAGTGGGCGGGTATGACGCCTTCCGAGTACATTAAATCACATGAACGGGGATGAGCTGATGGAGTCCCACTGTTTTTTAAACCCAGGAAACCTGATTTGTGTATTCCAATGCTTCTCAGCTTTTGGGAAAATAACAACAGGAGCCAATGTAAACGCTATCAAAATTACGAAAATGCGTTGTCACTCGTAATTCGGCTCCTTTCTAGAACAGCGAAAAGGGGAGAGATAGGTGGGCAAAAAGGGATGGTTTCTGATCATGGCTATGCTGCTCGTTTTGACGACGGCATGTAGCGGAGCGGACGGCGGCGGCAATTCGGGCACAAGTGCAGACGGGAAAGTGAAATTACGGATCGCTTGGTGGGGATCGGATACGCGTCATGAATACACGCAAAAGGTCGTTGATTTGTATAAGCAGAAAAATCCTAATGTAACGATTGATGTGGAATATGCCTCTTTTGATGACTATTGGAAAAAGCTCGCCCCGCAGGCTGCGGCTAATCAGTTGCCGGATATCGTGCAAATGGACATTTCGTACATTAGCCAATATGCGAAAAATGGTCAACTGGAGGATCTCGCTCCTTACTTGAATCAAAAAATTCAGGTCGCTGACGTGAACGAAAATGTACTCAGTACCGGCGTAATAGCAGGAAAGCAATATGGTATTCCAACAGGTGTCAATGTTCTGGGTTTCCAGTATGATCCGGCACTGCTCAAAAAAGCGGGCATAGACAAAATTCCTGACAACTGGACATGGGATCAATACAAAGAAATGGCTTTAAAGGCTGGTTCCAATAAAGTATACTTTGACAGCTCAATGGCTGCCGATATTTTCTTCCACTACTATTTGCGTACTCAAGGAAAGACTCTCTACAATGCGGAAGGGACAGGACTGGGGTATGACGACGATAAGCTGTTTGTTGACTTCTTCAGCGGATTGGCTGATCTGATTAAGAAGGGAGCGACCCCGCCTCCTGAAATTATGAACCAGACCAAGGGGATTCTTGAGGAATCCGATATCGTAAAAGGAACAGGCATCGGTATTTGGCAGTGGTCCAATCAGTATGTAGGCTTACAGCAGGTTGTTAACCGCCCCATGGCACTGGCTCCAATGTTTGGGCCGAATATGGAAAAAGGCGTATACATGCAGCCTACGATGTACTGGACGGTTGCTTCCCGCTCACAGGTGAAGGATGAGGCCGCAAAGTTTATTGATTTCTGGATGAATGATGTAGAAGCGAATAAATTGATTAAAGGCGAACGTGGTGTGCCGATTTCCTCCAAAATCAAGGAAGCTGTTGCGCCAGAGTTAAGCGAGCCTACGAAGCAGGTGTTTGAATTTGTAGCTTCCATGGAGCCGAAGGCTTCTCCAATGAGCCCGCCGCCACCAGTCGGATCGCCGGAAGTGATTGCGACTCTGACCGATTATATTGAGCAGGTCAATTTCGGACAGATGACGGCTGAAGACGCAGCGGCCAAATTCCGGGCTGATGCGAATACCATCCTTGCGAATAACAAGCAATAATAAGCGTAATGAGACCTTTAGGATATCTGACACCGTTTTAGCATAAGAACGACAAGATCGAAGGAACGGTTCGTTAAGTTAACCGTGTGTAGTCCAAAGCATGATTGCGCACGGTTGATTCGACGAACCAACTGCATAAACACCCTTTGCAGACATCACAATATTATTCATATAACAACGAATTATTAACAATATAAAAATTTTACTAATTCTTTAAATGCAACAGAAGGGAGGCTTGATGAGCTTGCGAAATCATCAGAGCTTGAAAGCCAATATGACCGGATATGCGTTTATCAGCCCGTTTATTGTGGGCTTTCTGGCGTTTACGTTAATTCCAATGTTTATTTCGTTGTATCTGTCCTTTACCACTTACAATCTGTTCACCCCGCCCAAATGGATTGGTCTAGGTAACTTCGAAAAAATGTTCACAGGCGACCCGAAATACTGGAATTCGATCAGGGTCACGTTTACGTATGTATTGGTCGGTGTACCGCTGCGACTGATTTTCGCGCTGTTTGTGGCTATGATTTTGAATACCAAATCGCGCATGGTCGGCACCTATCGGACAATGTACTATCTGCCGTCGATTATCGGAGGTAGCGTTGCGGTATCCATTATGTGGCGGAACATTTTCAGTAATAACGGCATAGTGAACAGCCTACTTTCGACCCTAGGGGCGACTCCGGTGAAATGGTTTGGTGATCCGGATGCTTCGCTTACGATGCTGATCACCCTGTCCGTATGGCAATTTGGCTCCTCCATGCTGATTTTTCTGGCAGGTTTGAAGAACATTCCTGTTGAATTGTACGAGGCGTCCAGTGTAGATGGCGCTAAGCCAGTACGAAAATTTTTCAGTATTACGCTGCCGTTGCTTAGCCCCATTATTCTATTTAATCTGATTATGCAGACGATCAGCGCCTTTATGACCTTCGTCCCGGCTTATGTTATTTCTAAGGGCGAAGGAGGCCCGATGGATGGAACGATGTTGCATTCACTGTATCTGTTCCGGCAGGCATTTATGTTCAGCAACATGGGATATGCGGCAGCCATGGCTTGGGTCATGCTCATTATGATTGGGATACTGACAGCGATTTTATTTATAACCTCCAGATACTGGGTATTTTATGAAACGGAAAAGGGGCGCTGATACCGATGGCATGGAAAACGGTCAAATGGCCAATTTATCACATACTGGTTGCTGCACTGGCGCTCCTGATGCTGTATCCCGTGTTTTGGATGCTGTTCAGCTCGTTTAAAGAAAGTCGGACGATATTCGTCACGGCATCCTCGCTTTTCCCTACAGAATGGATCTGGCAAAACTATGTAACAGGCTGGAAAGGGACGACTGGCTATAACTTTGGCACGTACATTCTGAACTCGCTCACGATCGTGGTGATTTCAACGATTGGAGCCGTGCTTTCCTCATCATTGATCGCATTTGGCTTCGCACGCTTGAAATTCAAAGGGCGTAACTTGTGGTTTGCTTTGATGATGGTGACGCTTATGCTACCAGGGGATGTGGTACTGGTACCGCAATATATTATTTTCACCAAGCTCGGTTGGATCAATACGATCTTACCGTTGGTGGTACCCTCCTTTTTCGGGATGCCGTTCTTCATCTTTCTGATGGTGCAGTTTATACGGACGATTCCAGCAGAGTTGGATGAAGCGGCGACGATTGACGGATGCGGCAAGTTCCGGCTGTATTTCAGAATTATTTTACCCTTACTCAAATCGTCGTTGGCTACAGCGGCAATCTTCTCTTTCTACTGGAAGTGGGAGGATTTGCTTGGTCCGGTACTGTATCTGAATTCGCCGGAGAAATATACCGTATCTATTGCACTCAAGATGTTCCTCGACAGCGAGTCGGCTTCCAACTGGGGAGGAATGTTTGCGATGTCTATCCTAAGCCTGATTCCAGTTATCGCTGTATTCTTCGCATTCCAGAAGCAAATTGTAGAAGGAATGAGTACGAGTGGTTTGAAGGGGTAAAGTCCAAAATCCATAGCGTGAGGACATGAAGCTTACGAGTAGAAATGGAAGGCATCTGGGTTTATACAATTGAATGGTCGGGATTTGAGGGCGATGGCTGAGAGGTGAGTAAATTGTGGAAGTTTGATTTTGGTCCGGGGGAGCCTGCGGATGGCTACAAGGGAGTGTCTCCGGATTGCTTATATACAACTGAACAGGGCTATGGCTTCGAAACTACGGAGCATGTGTACGGTCGAAAAAGGCAGAGTGCAGCCAAGGATGCACGCACGCGGCTGCGAAGCAGCTTTTGTATTCCACTGAACGCTGCATTTGTTGCAGATGTGCCAGACGGGCTGTATCTCGTCACTATACTGGTCGGCGATTCGCAGGCGGAAACGCTCACGCGACTCAAGGCTGGTGAAGGCAAGCACATGCTTCCCCCAGTGCACACGCTTCCGGGCCAGTTCACCGAAGCAATGTTTGCGGTGCCTGTCCGGGGTGGCAAACTGCGCCTCACCGTATCAGGCACCGCGCCAAGGCTCAATGCGCTGGAGATTGCGCCAGCGCCACAGACCCTCCGGCTATTCCTAGCCGGAGATTCCACGGTTACGGATCAGGACGCATCCGGCTATCCGTATACTGGCTGGGGCCAGGCTTTGCCCGCCCTGTTCAAGCATGATGTCTGCGTGGATAATCATGCCGTATCGGGAAGAAGCTCCAAAAGCTTCGTGGACGATGGACGGCTGGGTGTCATTTTGGGCGAAATAAAGGCAGGAGATTTCCTGTTCATCCAGTTCGGCCATAATGATCAGAAGCCTGATCCGGAGCGGGCTACAGAGCCTTTTACAACCTACAAGGAGCATCTTCGCCTTTACATCGACGGTGCAAAAAGCCATGGGGCAACCCCGGTACTGGTCACGCCTGTACATCGCCGCTATTTTAATGAGGATGGTACGCTATCTGACACACATGGTGACTATGTAACAGCGGTTCGTGAGCTGGCGGAAGAAGCGAATGTACCGCTGATTGATTTGTCTGCCCGCACGCAGGAGTTATATGAGCAGCTGGGTCCCGAAGAGAGTAAAGAGCTTTTTATGTGGCTGCTGCCTGGTGAATACATGAACTTTTCCGGCGGCTTAGAGGATAACACACATTTTCATGAGAATGGCGCGGTTCGTATTGCAGACATGGTGGTGGATGCTGTGAAGGAACTGGATTTGCAACCGCTGCGCATGTATTTACGTTGAAGGACGACCTTTTCCTGTACGGGCTTCAAGGAGGTAACTCACGTGAAACTTACCAAAGGGGGAGACGTGGAAATGCCCGCATTGATTTTTGATGAAGAACAAGTTAAGCAGGTGATCGACCAGGTAGTAGAACGCACATTTCAAATGCACTACAGCTGGGATTGGCCGGGTGGAGTAGCCTTTTACGGAGTATGCGAAGCGTATGAAGCGACAGGGAACGAAAAGTATTTGATCAAGCTGAAAGAATGGGTTGACGAAAATATCGAGGATGGGCTTCCATCTCTCTCGGTGAACGGCGTTTCTGTCGGGCACTGTTTGTTGACGCTTCATCAGGCTACAGGTGAGCAAAAATACCTTGATATTGCCATCGAGATGGCAGAATTTTTGGCCAAAAAAGCGGAGCGGTTTGCCGACGGCATTTTCCAGCATACGGTGAACTCACTTCATGATGTATTTCCGCAGCAAGCATGGGTGGATATGATGTTTATGGCCGGTTATTATTTGCTGCGCATCGGTCATCTGTTAGGCAACAAGGAGTATTGGGAGGATGGGGTTCGTCAATATCACGGGCATGAAGAATTTTTGCAGGACCCGGATACGAATCTGTATTATCACGGATGGGATCATGCGAATCAAAGCCGGATGTCAGGAATATACTGGGCGCGCGGCAATTCATGGGCAGCCCTCACGATGGCAAAAGCGCTGAAATTTGTGGAGGTGCAGCATCCATCTTATATGATCATCGACGGCTCGCTGCGTGACCAGCTCAATGCACTGGTACGGCTGCAATCCCCGGAAGGGCTGTGGCATACGGTGCTGAACGATGATACCTCTTATCTGGAAACCTCGGGCTCGGCAGGAATTGCGACTGCCTTGCTTATGCAAGGAAGATTGTTTAACAAATACACACAAAAGGCGATTGACGGTATTCTTCCCCGCATAAAAGAGGACGGCACAGTAACGGGGGTATCCGCTGGAACTGCTGTGATGAACGATATTGACGGCTATCGAAACGTTCCATACAAACGCATTCAGGGCTGGGGTCAGGGATTGGCGCTTGCTTTTCTGGCTCAACTGTTGCGTACCAAGGAGAATCCGTACGGCTAGAAGAAGGAGCATAGGGAAACGAAAGTATTCATAGGTCAAAGGAGGCCAATAGCATGGGAGATACTGAACTTTCTCAGGAGCTTTCTCATGAAAAAGTAGCTAATCAGCCGCGAGGCAGCCTATTCTGGGTCATCCCCGATGGGTATATTCCACCGGAAAGCCGGGGAGAGCTGCTCAGTCACGAGAGTATATGCGTGCTGAATTGTGGGAGCCGTGTGGCAAATCTGAGTATAGACATCTATTTTGAAGATC
This sequence comes from Paenibacillus sp. NMA1017, assembly GCF_058895805.1. Taxonomy (NCBI): domain Bacteria; kingdom Bacillati; phylum Bacillota; class Bacilli; order Caryophanales; family Paenibacillaceae; genus Paenibacillus; species Paenibacillus sp. NMA1017. Next base: position 145,555 of record NZ_JBZXYR010000010.1, read on the forward strand.
GCGAGCCATTGGAGGGATTGATCGAGGTGGTGGAAGGAAGACGAACCCGTCATATCCGAACAGCCTCGTTGGAGAAATCCGGCGAGCGGATTCCGGTGGGTATTCCTTACGCAATTACGGTCACTAGCGATGTGCCCGTAATCGTACAATATAGCAGATTGGACACGACACAGCCGGAATTGGCGTTAATGAGTGTCATGGCGTATCCGGTCTAGTCCGACGAGGACCATAGAGTTAAAAAAGAAATCTCCAAGCTGGAATTGCGCAGCTGGGAGATTTCTTTTTTGCAGGTAGATTAGTGTCTATTTTCAGCCCGTTTTTTGTGATTTTGCCGAAGTTGTTTTGAGCGGCGTGAAGTTTTTTCGCCCTCCAAAATTGGTGCCCAGCACGCCGATAATGATCATCACAGCCCCAATAATGTGATAGTAGGCGAGCTGTTCCTTCAAAATGTAAGCACCGGCAATCATAGAAATGAGGGTGGATAAATTGCCGATCACACTCATTTTGGAGGCTTCGATCCACTTCAAGGCAAAGCTCGATAACAGTGAAGTGACGAGGGTAGACAGAATGCCTAGATAAACCAGTGCCATCCAATAACCAGGCTTCACCAGTGGAGCGGTATAGGCGCTCATAGAGCCATCTATGGCATGGTATCCCAATGCCACCACGTTAAAAACGATACATCCCAAAATAGAGGTAACGTAGGTCAATTCCATTGGGCTGTACTTTTGTGTTAAGGGTCGTGCCAGCACATTATAGCCGGATAGGCATATTGCAGAGAGCACGAGCAGAAGAATACCACCATAGCTACTGGATGCTAGCGGTGCCCCGCTTTTCATCACAAATATAAAAACGACGCCAAAGACAGAGAGCAGTAAGGAAATCTTTTGGACCACCGTTGTACGCTCTTTAATAAAATAGGAAGCTAACAGCAGCGTAAAGATGGGAACGGTTGCTTGAATAATTCCACCTTCCGATGAGGAAGTGCTCATCAGCCCGAAGGCTTGCAGTGGAAAATACACCAGAGGGGAGAGCAGTGCTAGTGGTAAAATACGCAAAATGTCACGCAACTTGATGTTGAGCTTAATCCAACCGAGCAGCACTGGAACGGTCAAAGCGATAAAAGACAGCGCAAAGCGGTGGGCGATCACATCCAGCGGGCTCGCCTCTGTGACCGTCAATTTTACAAATAAAAATGAAAATCCAAGTATAGCTGCATAGCTCAGAGCTGCCAGATAGGCGGCTCCATTTCTGGAACGACTGTGCATAATAAACCTCCGTAATCATGACCTTAACCTGTTGTTCTCTCAATATACCCGGATGGCATAACCTGATACAATCCATAAAATCTACAACTGTACGGGTACAGTTGTGAAATGAAAAAAAGCTGGAACGAAGTCCCAGAGGTCGGATACCCCTCCCTAAGACTACTTCCAGCTCTTATCCTATTCATATTCTATCACTTACTGCTGGGTGTACTTCCCTTGTGACATCGCCCGGAACGAATCGTCCGCCGCTTCCAGCGTAGCATCCACATCTTCGTCCGTATGCGCTGTTGTGAGGAACCAGGCTTCGTACTTAGATGGTGCCAGATGAATACCGCGATCCAGCATGTGACGGAAGAAGGATGCAAACGCTTCGCTATCCGTATCTTGCGCCTGCGCGTAATTCGTGATCGGATGATCACAGAAATGCGTCGAGAACGCTCCACGAATACGATTGATCGTCAATGGCACGCCGTAGCGTTCGGCAGAGGACTGAATACCGTCCGTCAGTCTCACGGCCAGACGCTCCATCTCTTCGTACACGCCTTCCCCTTGAAGGACTTCAAGGCAGGCAATGCCTGACGAGATGGACGCCGGGTTGCCGGCCATCGTACCCGCCTGATAAGCTGGGCCGAGTGGTGCAACCTGCTCCATGATCTGCTTGCTGCCGCCGTAGGCACCAATTGGCAGACCACCACCCATGATTTTGCCCAGCGCGGTCAAATCTGGCTGAATTGCATCATGGTTGTCCAAACCTGCATACGTTTGGGTGGAACCGAAGTGGAATCGGAATGCGGTAATGACCTCGTCATAAATGACAAGCGAGCCGTTCGCACGCGCCATGGAGCACAATCCTTCCAAATAACCGGGCTGCGGCATAACCATGCCAAAATTACCGACAATCGGCTCGACCATGACTGCCGCCACATCGTCGCTCCAACGCTCCAAGGCTTGGCGCAACGCGTCGAGATCATTGAATGGCACGGTAATAACCTCGCTCGCAATGTTGGTCGTAATGCCTGCGCTATCAGGTATGCCCAGCGTGGAAGGACCGGAGCCTGCGGCTACAAGTACCAGATCCGAGTGACCATGGTAGCAGCCGGCGAATTTGATAATCTTGTTCCGCCCAGTATAGGCCCGTGCCACACGAATCGTCGTCATGACTGCTTCTGTGCCGGAATTCACAAACCGGACCTTGTCCATAGAAGGAATTGCTTCCTTCAGCATCTTGGCCAGTTTGATTTCCAATACCGTTGAGGTTCCGTATAATACGCCGTTCGCGGCCGCTTCGCTGATCGCCTTGGTAATATGGGGGTGAGCATGTCCGGTAATAATAGGGCCGTAGGCCGCCAAATAATCGATATACCGATTATCATCCTCGTCCCAGAAATGAGCACCTTTAGCGCGTTTCATGAATACTGGAGCACCGCCGCCCACAGCTTTAAAGGAACGTGAAGGGCTGTTAACGCCCCCAACAATATGCTCCAGGGCTTCTTTATATAGTGCTTCGGAGTTTTCCCGTTTCATCATCAAAACTTCCTTTCCGTTCATTTAAATAGGGTATACACACGCCAAAGGGCAGCGTTCACGGCTGCCCCTGCATACATCATTATAGCTCTTTTTGACCTGTCTTTGTTGTTGATTGTGTGGAAGCATCCTCATTACTGGTTTTACTGCCCCCCGTAAAAGAAGCTTTATCCTTCTTGGTAGACGATGCACTGTCTGGCTGTTTCGTTTCGTTCTGATCCTTATTTTGTTCCTGTGTTTGTGCGGGTGGATTATTAAATATATCCTGCACATACGTTTTCAGTTCTTCCGGATCGCGGACAGTAAGAACTGCTGCGCCGCCCACATTCTCTTCTCCGAGCATCTTCATCGGTGGAACCTGCTCGCTGCCTGCAAAGTTGCTTTGGTACCCCACATTTCCCAGCTTCCACATATCGTTAACACTGAGATTCGTGTCAATGAACGGGTTAACCTGCTCTAAAATATTCGGCAGGTTGGCGATGGAAGTCGTGGTCTGCATTTTCTGGGCTATTGCCTCCAAAAATGCGCGTTGCCGTCCTGATCGGGAGAAGTCGGACATTGCATCGTGGCGGAACCGCACATATTGAAGCGCCGTGTTGCCATCTAGATGCTGCATGCCTTTTTTCAAATCAATATCGTATTGATGTTTATCCGCATTACTTGTATAATGCATATCCTTTTCCACTTCAAAATCAATCCCGCCTACGGCATCCACCAGTTTGATAAAGCCCTGGAAATCCGTGTACACATAATATTGCACCGGGATGCCTAACAGATCGCCAGCCGTCTTCATGGCCGTGTTGGGTCCGTGAGTAATGGCAGTGTTAATTCGATTTTTTCCGTAGCCGGGAATATCCACGTACGTATCACGCAAAATAGAGAACAGGTGGATTTTTTTCTTAACGGGGTCCAGTGATACAACCATCATGCTGTCTGATCGGGGAACTTCCCCTTTCTGGATACCGCGCCCATCGACACCCATCAGCAAAATGTTGACCATATCGGTACCTTCCCACTTGGGTGGGTCTGGCGTACGAACCTGATCGACCTGCTTTACATTTTTGAAGGGGGAGTTAGCACCCTCTTTATGCAGATTATCCAGCTGATTATAAATAGATGTAAAATAGTACACGGCAAAGCCGACAATCGCGACGATAACCACGGCCAGAACCGACCATATCGTCCTTTTGGTTCTGCTTGTCATGGATGCTCTCCCTTTCGCTTTTCAGTTCATTACATTATAATTTCTTTTTGGAGCACAATCAATTTAACTATGGATTTTACAAAATCCTGATTGAGAGGTATAACATGCTGGCAATTGATGTGCAGGATCTGCGCAAAACATTTAAGGTTCAAAAAAATCGCGAGGGCCTAAAAGGTGCCTTCCTTGATTTATTCGCCCGAGAATACAACGAGGTGGCCGCGGTCAAAGACATATCCTTCCGTATTCCGCAAGGAGAAATATGCGGTTATATCGGTGAGAACGGCGCCGGAAAGTCCACCACGATTAAGATGCTGACAGGCATTCTCGTGCCGACATCGGGACATCTCAAAGTGGGCGGTTATGTCCCCTATGAGGAACGCGAGAAATTTGTAGGCAACATTGGCGTTGTTTTCGGTCAGCGCAGCCAGCTTTGGTGGGACATCGGTGTGATCGAGTCTTTTCAACTGCTGCGCAAAGTATATCAGGTTCCGGCTACGGACTTCAAACGCAGGCTGGATGAGCTGGTAGAGAGACTGCAATTGCAGGATCTGCTAAGCCGCCCGGTACGCAAGCTTAGTCTCGGGCAACGGATGCGCTGTGAGCTGGTAGCTGCCTTGTTGCACAATCCATCCATTGTTTTTCTGGACGAGCCGACCATCGGGCTCGATATTATGGTAAAGTCCGAAATCCGCGAGTTTCTAAAGGACATGAACCGGGATTACGGTACGACTATTTTACTGACAACCCATGATTTGCAGGATATTGAAGCGCTGTGCTCGCGCGTCATTATGCTGGATGATGGGAATATCATTTATGATGGTGGTCTGGAGGATCTGAAGGCGCGTTGGGGTACAGGTCGAGAAGTACGGTTCCAGTTCGGCACATCGACCCAATTGGAGCAATTACAGACATGGACTGCTGATATGCCACTGGCTTGGACGGTGGATAACGATTTGGCTGCCAAGGTATGGATTCCTCTTCATATTAATGTATCCGATGTGCTCGCTTGCGTAGTCGGTCGCACGGACATTACGGATATTAAAATCATTGAAACCAACACGGATGATATCGTCCGCAGTATCTATCAGTCTGGCTCGGCTGAACGCCAGGGCAATCCGATGGTGGAGGCCAAAGTTCATGCTTAGCGTATACACCGATTTTATTCGCATCCGATTTCTCACGATGCTTGCGTATCGTGTGAACTATTATTCAGGAATTCTTATTTATTGCATGAATATTGGCGTGTATTATTTCACCTACAAAGCGATATATGGCGATGCGGGTAGCATTGGAGGTTTTACTGCTGCTCAGATGACGACGTATGTAGCAGTATCGTGGATGGCGAGGGCTTTTTATTTTAACAATCTGGATCGTGAAATCTCGACGGATATTCGTGATGGAAGCATCGCAATTCAGATGATCCGACCTTATAACTATGTACTTGTTAAATTTATGCAGGGACTCGGCGAGGGGATGTTCCGTTTTCTGTTGTTTATGATTCCGGGCATGGCGATTGCGATGCTGCTGTTTCCGGTGACACTTCCCAGTGACCCGGTAGCCTGGGTTGGTTTTCTGGTCATGCTGTTTTTCAGCTTTCTGATCAACACCCAGATCAATATTATTACGGGGTTAACGGCCTTTTTTATCGAAAATAATGAGGGCATGATGCGTATGAAGCGTGTAGTGGTAGATCTGTTTTCCGGGTTGATTTTGCCAATCAGTTTGTTTCCAGGCTGGCTGGCGACGATCGCCCAATGGATGCCGTTTCAGGCGATTACCTATTTGCCAGGCTCTGTATTTACGGGGCGTGTAAAAGGCGTTGGCATCTGGAATGTACTGGGTATCCAAATCATTTGGCTGGTCGTTCTGCTCGTGCCGATGATCATCATTTGGCGACTGGCGCGCAGACGTCTGTTCGTGCAGGGAGGGTAAGCCGATGATGTACTATTTGGGTCTCATTAGCGAATATTTAAAAAATTACATGAAGTCACGACTCACCTATCGGGCTGACTTTTGGGTGGAAGTGATTTCAGACCTGTTGTTTCAGGCCACGAATCTTATTTTTATCCTGGTTATTTTTATGCATACAGACAGTTTGGGCGGTTGGAGTGAAAATGAAGTCGTGTTCGTTTATGGATTTTTCATGGTTCCTTACGGACTATTCACCTGTTTTGTCAACCTTTGGAACTTTAGCGAGCGCTATATTGTCAAAGGGGAACTCGACCGGGTAATGACTCGTCCTGCATATAATCTGTTCCAGATTTTCCTTGAAAATGTGGACCCGCCCGCGCTGGTGGGCTCAGTGATCGGTCTGATTATTATGGGGATCAGCGGGGCACAGATGGACTTGGCTATGGAGTGGTGGTTCGTACCAGCGCTGATCGTTTTGAGCCTAAGTGCCGTGGCAATCTATACGGGCATTTACACCATATTGACTTCTCTTTCATTCTTTTCGGATGCGCCGACAGGAATTATTCCGCTCATGTACAATATTCAGGGCTACGGACGTTATCCGGTGACCATCTATAACCGAGCCATTCAGGTTGTGCTGACTTGGATACTACCGTTTGCTTTTGTTGGCGTATATCCAGCCTCCCTGTTCCTTCACCGAGAGGATATGCGCCATATGGCGCTCTTAACTCCTGTGATGGGGATTGTCTTTCTGACCTTGGGCTTACTGGCGTGGAACTGGGGAATCCGCCGCTACAGAGGGGCAGGCTCATAGGGCGGATCACATAAGAATCCCCACAAGATAGGAGATGATGAAATGTCCGCGGCATTTACCGTTATTGGACAAGAGGCACCGGATTTTGAATTGCCTGGCAGTGAGGGAAAGCATGTTAAGCTGTCTGATTATCGAGACAGTAGGGTATTGTTGTATTTCTATCCCAAGGATTTGACCTCTAGCTGCTCAACCCAGGCTTGTGATTTTCGGGATAAACATACGGAGTTTGAAGGTTTGAACACGGTGATTCTGGGGATAAGCCCAGATCCACTTAAGCAGCATGACAAGTTCATTACAAAGTACGGACTCCCTTTTCAGTTGTTATCTGATGAAGAGCATCAGGTCGCTGAGACGTATGGTGTATGGCAGCAAAAACAGATGTATGGCAAGCAGTACATGGGCATTGTTCGGTCTACTTTCCTTATTGATGAGAATGGCATTTTAGTTCATGAATGGCGTGGTTTAAGAGTGAAAGGGCATATTGATGCTGCGCTGGCATACATTCAGGATATGGGGTAAGTGAAGAACAAAAGAAAACCTTTTGAAACTGGATCGTGCTTTCAGGCGTATCGGTTTCAAAAGGATTTTTTTAATTTTTAGATATGTTTTGCAGATGCTTCCACTTTTGCTTGCAGAGGTAAACAACCCACAAAATAAGCGGAATGATCAAGCCGTTCGTATAATTCCAGGCTGCCATGGGGTAAACAAGAGTTCTTATATAATAAAACACATTTGGGGTTATCAAAATGGTCATTCCAAACACAAGCGCCCCTGCGGGTATGACGAAAGGACGAACATTAGAAATTCGAAATAGCTGGGTTATTCCGAAAGTAAAAGCATAAAAGAAAACGACTCCCTTGAAATAAGCGGCTAATGCCCAGATTAAAGAGACCAGCGATTCAACGCGTGTAATATAATTCAGCTCATTAATTTTTGTTGTAAGTCCAGAAGAAATGTATGGACTGTAATTGGTCACGAAGGGTCCAATGACAAGGAGGGAGAGCAACAGAAAGAGGCTAATCAGCACTCCGCCTATAAGCGATGCGAGCAGGATGTCCTTTTTAAAATGGGCTTTTTTGTTGACAAAAGGAAATACCATGAGCATGATAGACATTCCGGCAAAAGGCATTCCCGCGCCTGGCACCATCCCTTTAGCAACAGGAGCCAGCCCGTTTTCCAAAACAGGACGTACATTAGAAAGCTGAATTTGTGGTAACAGTGCTAGGATCAGACCACAAAATATGAATACATATACAGGTAGCAAAATCTCACTAACCCGACTAAAGGCTTCAATTCCCACTAACGCAGCAAGCACCAATAATGAAACTTCCATCGCCAGTAGAACGCGCAAAGGGGTATCCGCAAATATCTGTGTAGTCAGATAATCTCCTACCTCTCTCGCATTAAGGGCGGTACCCATGAAAAAATAAAACAAATACCAGCAAGAAACGATAGATCCGAATACAGGTCCTAAAATTTTGTTGATGGCTTCTATAAGTGTAAGGCTCGGGTAGAGCTCATGAACGCGAAGGAGCACGTAAATAATAATTAAGCCCAGCGGGATGGACAGTATAGAGCTAATCCAGGCATCCTGGTGGGCAATATGCGTAATAATAGTCGGATAGATTAAGAGCATATCCCCGATTAAACTCAGGAACATCAGGACAGTCACTTGCCGAACGCTAATACGTGCTTTTTTTAACATGTGGCTGCCTCCTTTCTAAAAACCCAATACATGTGACACAAAAGCGTTAACAGGGTTATAGATGATTTCAATCAGAACCAGCGGGCTTGGTGTAACCTCTAATTTGGCAGCAAGAATACTAAGCCATGTGCCTAATCCGAGCATGATGATGTACACGAATATATCCTTAAAGCGGTGCTTTCGGTACAAGCCTGGCAAATCTTTGGCAGCAATGGCTAAAGCGATACAGATAATGACAGTGGTAATTAGCATGTTATGGCTCCTTCCGTTAAGGGTGAGGGTCACCCAGTTCCCAGGTTGGGACGGCCTTTCGATCTAAACTTGTATACGATAAGCAGCAGCAAAGGAAGGATAACGGAATCCGTCAAATCCCAATAAATCCAGGCGTGGATGATCGTGTCCAGATAATAAGTAATGTTGGGTGCCGAAACGATAATCAGACCAAATAGGATCATGAAGCTAGGGCCAAGAAAGGTCCGTACATTGTCTAATCGCAGTAGCTGAGTCATTCCTAAGGTAAAGGCATAGAAGTGTAAAATGGTTTTAACAAAGGTAGTGATAATCCAGGCGGTACTCATCATGGATTCAACCCTCTGTAAGAAATTACCTATGTTGATTTTTTTAGATAGTGTATAAGAGGTATACACACTATGTTCGGTTACAAAAGGACCCAGAACCATGAGAGAAACCAGCAGTAGTACGCTTAACAGAACGCTGGCAGCAAGTCCGGATAGTAAAATCGATTTTTTTAGACCTGGTTTTTTACTCACATAGGGAAAAATCATGAGTAAAAAAGCTAATTCTCCGAATGGGTAGGAGAGCGCAAATAGGCTGCCTTCCATAATTTTAGGAATACCTTGCTCCATAATAGGCTTAAGCTGCTGACTTTCACATTGGGGAAGCAAGCACAGGATTAAAAACAAAGTGAAAGCCAAGCATAATGGAAATAAGATTTGAGCCGTACGCGCAATAGGCTCCAATCCCATATACATCCCCCACATAAGCACAAGGATTAAGAGTAAATTGATAACGGGAAGAGGTGTCATCACATAGGTTTGGCTGTTCATAAAATCTCCGACTTCTCTTAAATAAATCGCTGAATTCATCAATAAATGGAACAAATACCATATCGAGATGAGGGAGCCTAGCCATGGTCCCAAAATTCGCTGGCAGAGTTGAATAAAGGTGAGATCAGGAAATAGCTGATGTACCCGCAGGAGTAGCAGTAGTACAGCCAATCCTGGAGGGATACTTAGGAATGAGCTAATCCAGGCATCCTGCATGGATATGTTAGTAATGAGGGAGGGGTACACCAATACGCAGTCTCCGATAATACTCAAAAATACGAGTACGGCTATATTTCTGATGCTTATACGCCCTTTCTCCTCCACCAGGCTCACTCCTTCATTTGTTTTTGGAATGATTCAAACAAGGAACCAATTTTTTTGATTTTCGTCTCTGCCTTGTATTCAATCTGTAAATCCATAAATGGATTTTCTTTTTCTTCTTTTAATTTTTTCCAAAGTTTAGGTTTGGACTGATGCACTAGCTGACCAAAGCCGAAAATGTCTGACTTAAACTTACGTCGTACGGTTTCTACGGAATGCTTTAAAATTTCAACAATTTTTTCATTGCTTGCGGCTTCAATTTCTTTAATATCGGCCATACTGCTTAACTTCATATGCTGACAGTTGACTTCTCGTACTGTACTGTTGTTGGTAACTGATATCAAAATAACAGGCTCTCCATCGCGAATTATCACTTTTTTTTTGGTTTCGCTGCTCAAAGTTAATAAGGCAATATTGCCACCTCCCTGACAGTCGGCGTGTCCCGTAGTAGAATCCACTTCATCCCGGATGTAATTGAAGCCTTTGCTGTCTCGTTCATTGATCCATCCCAACAATCGGTCTTTTTGGAATACACCAATACCGGAAAACCTTAATATGGTTCCAGGCGATATGCTTTTGGTGTCATCTTCACCTTTTTCAATGGACGCCTCAGTATCTCCTACAGCCTCCAAAGCCGGCAAAGTAGATTGGATGTCGGGATTATTCAGATCGCTAAGTAATTGATCCATGGTTACTTTGGTCGCGGGTGCCCATGTCTTGGTTAAGGTATCCAACGAAGCGAACATTTTGTTAGCCGGCAACTTTTCCAAAGATGTCGGTATTTTTAAAATCGTAGAAGCCTTGTTATTTTTGGCTATCGCAATATAAAAGTCACTTCTGGTAAAAGGCTCTCGCATCAAGGCTTCAATCACATCAGAAATTCCTCTTCTCGCATACTCCTCACCTAAAATCAGCATACGAATATGAGATAAATAGATGGAGCGCGGACTTGTATCCGTCATTTTTTGAATCGCCTCTTGAATTGTAGGCGCTGTGGCCTGATAAGTAACAACCGGAGAGCCTGAACTAGGTGAAGATTTGGAGGCTACTGCAGAAGGAATGACCACCTGAGCAGTCACCTCATACTGTTCTCCTTTCATATCCACTCCGATCCCAATAGCGATGCCCAGCTCGTTTAGTTCTTTGCGATCCCAGCAACCACCCAATAGTAATGCAATCAGTCCCCAGACGAAGAACAAATGTATAGTCTGCTTCATGGTTGATCCCTTCTGGTTTTTGATTTATTGCCGATCCGTCTTTTTTTCGTTTTTTGGCGAATTGTATTTTGGATAGAGTTGGATTGAGGCCGTGTCGTCATATGAGGCCAGGGTAAGCGAAACAGCGTATCTTTCAAATCGCTTTCCACATAGGGGCCAAACGGACTCATGTAAGATACTCCAAAGGACCGCAAACTGGTCAAGTGCAGCAAAAGTACGATTAATCCCATCAATATTCCCAGAAGTCCGAAGGCTGCGGCTAGCATCATTAAGGCGAATCGAATAATACGAACCGCAATGGAAAGACCATTTTCCGGGATAACATAGCTGGAGATGGCTGTAATAGACACGATAATGACCATAGCCGCCGAGACCACTCCTGCATCCACGGCTGCTTGTCCAATGACCAGTGTGCCTACAATGGATACGGCTTGTCCGACTGTCTTGGGAATACGAACCCCGGCTTCCCGCAAAATTTCATAGGTGATCTCCATAAGCATCGCCTCGACAAAAGCAGGAAACGGTACGCCTTCCCTTTGTGCGGCGAGACTGACCAATAAGTTTGTGGGAATCATCTCTTGATGAAAGGTAGTTACCGCAATATAAACTGCCGGCGCAAGCATAGCGATAAAAAAGGAAAAGAAACGCAGCAAACGCAGCAAAGTGCTGATATCGGCACGTTGGTAATAATCCTCCGCCGACTGGAAAAATTGAACGAACAATGCAGGTATCAACAGTACAAAAGGTGTACCGTCCACCAAGATAGCGATTCGCCCTTCCAACAGGCTGGCAGCGACCGAATCCGGGCGCTCACTGTTATATATGGTGGGAAACGGGGTGAAGGTTTCATCCTGAATTTCCTCCTCGATGTAACCCCCTTCCAAAATTCCGTCAATATCAATTCGGTCTAGACGTTCTCTCAGTTCCTGAATTACCCCTTCGTCAGCAATTCCTTTGATATACATTACGGACACATTGGTATGAGTGACTTGACCGATCTGTCTTGTTTCCATCCACAGGCGCGGATCGCGGATTCGCCTACGGATTAGAGCGGTATTGGTACGTAAATTTTCGGTAAAAGCCTCCATTGGACCCCGTACGACACTTTGGGATTGGGGTTCGCTGACATTGCGATCCTCCCAACCGACCGCATCAATCCATATGCCCTTTGCGTATCCGTCCAGCAAAATGATAATACCGCCGGATAGCATCTGGTTGAAAAGGGCATCCATTTCGTCCACACTACCTGAGTTACCAGCAATCAATACTTGATCCTTTAAATAGTCGAACGGTTCCGCGCCCTCTGGTACATGATGTTCGTTTACCCGCATTAATGAACGCAGAACGGAATCATGGAGCAATTGAGTGTTAACCAGACCATCGATATAAAACAAAGCTGCTGGCCATTTTTGCATCCATAATAGCTGTTTAATGATTAAATCTCCGCTGTTTCCAAAGGCGCTTTCAATATGGTTTACATTATCCTTCAAGTTAGAGGACACATGAGTAAGTGGACAACTTTTATTCTGATTTGGCATACGTAAAATCCTCCGATATTGGAGTTTGTTGGCTTAGTATGCTCTGAATATATGAATTTATGCCTTGGCGGTTATAGAGCGATTTTTATAAATTAGATAAATACCTAATAATACAGCAAGTTTTTTTACCGCAGGTCTGATCGTTCGCAATATTGCATTTCCACCTGTCATGAAGGAGAAAATAAGCAGGGAGGACTGGTATGTCTTTTGTTGGAGGGGATTTTACTTATGGGATTAAGCGGTATTTATCACGCCTGGGCAGCGGTTACTATTTACTTCTTAAATTTCGTTGGCTAGTGGGGGGAGGGCTCATTTGTCTGGATACAATAAATGCGAGAGACCCCATTGTATTTACAGGGTCTATTGTTGGGCATGCTGACGGCGTGGAGTCAAGGTATCATCGGACTGTCTATGTTTGGAGCAAGGGTGGCGATTGAAATGATGGAGCCGCGTATGTTGAGTTTGGCTGGAGGCGCGAGGTTTGTGGTGATACCTATCGTGATTTCGATCTATTATGCGAGGACTCGTATCCGTAAGGCAGCAGGAGTTTGACTACTTCGTGTCATCCTTGTTGCTGGTTTTCACCGATTTTTCGGATTTGCGTAGCGAGCTAAACAGGAAGCTTCTCCATCGGTAAATAATACACAGTAGGATTATGAACCCAACGACTCCCGCAATTCGCAGTGCATACAGCTCTACCAAATGGAAAATGGCATCCCATTGGGGACCAAACAGCTTGCCGATGCTTAGAAAGAGGATGACCCAGAATAAAGCGCCGCTGTAAGCATACAAGACAAATTTACGGAAAGAAAGAGCAATAATCCCGGCAAAATAACCAGTAAAATGCCTGACACCAGGGATGAAATATCCAAGGAAAATAAGCCAGTATCCATATCGTTGAAACCATTTTTGTGTTTTCTGAAGCTTGTCCGGCGATAATAAAACCCATTTACCATATTTCTGAATAAAGGGGAGTCCAGCCCACTTTCCGATAAAGTAGGTAATGGTCATACCGAGGGTTGTGCCCAAAAAAGCTAGCAACACCAGTTTACCGAAATCCAGGGTACCGGCATAGGAGAGATATCCCGCGTAAGCCATTGTGGTTTCCCCGGGAAATGGTAAAGCAATAAACTCAAGCAGCAAGCCGAAAAAAAGGACGCCGTAGCCGTATTCTTCGAACAATTGCGCGATCCACTTCAGCACATCCATCGTTTACACTCCTACGAACAGATTGAGTATTTTAGAATCAATTCATTTTAACAATCTTTTCATGCCCACTCAACTCCGGTTGATTTCTTGACGTCTTGTTTTATCGTTGCGTATAATGAAACGAACAATTGAGGGAGGCACGGTAATGAATAAGCCTAATGAAATCGTTGTAGTTCTCGATTTTGGAGGACAATACAACCAGTTAATCGCAAGAAGAATTCGGGATCTCGGTGTTTATAGCGAGCTCCTTCCATACAATACGCCTGCGGAGAAGCTGAGAGAGCTGGCGCCAAAAGGGATTGTTTTCTCAGGCGGACCTTCCAGCGTGTATACAGACAATGCTCCTCAGGTGGATCGGGCAATTTATGATCTTGGCATCCCTATCTTTGGTATTTGTTATGGCATGCAGCTGATGGCTCACCAACTGGATGGTAAGGTAGAACGTGCGGGCAAGCGTGAGTATGGCAAAGCAGACGTGCAATTCAATCAGGATGCCCGCTTGGCTAAAGGACTGGATTCTCGTCAAACCGTATGGATGAGCCATGGGGATCACGTTACAGATCTGCCAACCGGCTTTACACTGGATGCAGGAACAGAGAGTGCGCCGATTGCTGCGATGAGTAACCTGGAGCGTAATCTGTATGCGGTGCAATTCCATCCAGAGGTACGTCATTCCGTTCAAGGTAACGAGATGATCAGCAACTTCCTTTATGAAGTGTGCGGTTGTGAAGGCAACTGGACCATGGAATCGTTCATTGAAGATCAGATTCGCGAGATTCGTCAACAGGTAGGCGACAAGAAAGTATTGTGTGCCTTAAGCGGTGGCGTGGATTCTTCCGTTGTAGCGATGCTCATTCACAAAGCGATCGGTGACCAACTGACGTGTATGTTCATTGACCATGGATTGCTGCGCAAAGGTGAAGCCGAAAGTGTAATGGAGACGTTCGTTGGTAAATTTGATATGAAAGTTGTCAAAATTGACGCACGTGAGCGCTTCTTGTCCAAGCTGGCAGGAGTCGATGATCCAGAACAGAAACGTAAAATCATAGGTAACGAGTTTATCTATGTGTTCGAGGAAGAATCTTCTCAATTCGACGATTTTACTTTCTTGGCACAAGGTACGCTGTATACGGATATTGTAGAGAGCGGAACAGCAACGGCACAAACCATTAAATCCCATCATAATGTGGGTGGTTTGCCGGAAAACATGAAGTTCAAGCTGATCGAGCCGTTGAATGCCCTGTTCAAGGACGAAGTGCGTAAAGTCGGCGAAGAATGTGGACTGCCAGCTGAGATTGTATGGCGTCAACCATTCCCAGGTCCGGGTCTTGCCATTCGTGTGCTGGGCGAAGTGACAGAGGACAAGCTAACCATTGTTCGTGAGTCGGATTACATTTTGCGCGAGGAGATTGCTAAAGCCGGTCTGGACCGGGAAATCTGGCAATACTTCACTGCTTTGCCGAATATGAAGAGTGTTGGCGTTATGGGCGATGCTCGTACGTATTCTTACACTGTAGGTATTCGTGCAGTAACCTCCATCGACGGTATGACTGCTGACTGGGCGCGTATTCCTTGGGATGTGCTGGAGAAAATTTCGGTACGTATCGTAAACGAAGTGGATAACGTGAATCGCATCGTGTACGATATCACTTCCAAACCACCAGCAACGATTGAGTGGGAATAAGCGTAGGGACTCCCACGTTGTAACCACGAACCCTTTAAGATTTACCAATACAACATCAGGACTCCTCCGCATCGGCGAAATATCGCTATGCGGTTGGAGTCTTTTTTTTGGATGAAATAGAGAGTAAAATTAGAGGGAATGACTATATTTATATTACCGGAGGCAACACATTCTATTTACTTCAAGAGTTAAGAAGAAGCGGGGCTGACAAAATCATTGCTGAAGAAGTTAATGCAGGGAAATTGTATATAGGCGAATCGGCAGGTTCGATGATTTTATCACCTAATATTGAATATGTTCGACTTATGGACAATGTGCAGGAGGCGCCTGCTTTGGATTCCTTTGCTGCGCTCGGGATAATTGAATTCTATCCTGTTCCCCACCATACGAACATCCCGTTTAAAAAAGCGGTAGAGAACATTATTGAGGAATATGGCAGCCAATTAAATTTATATCCAATCAGTAACGAGGAAGTTATTTTGGTTGAAGATGACAGGATAAAAGTTGAGAACGCGTGATTTTAAAAGATCAAGAATATTCAATTCCACATCTATCGTGGTATTGAATATTCTTTAATATAATTCTACCTTACCATACAATCTTTTTCCCGGTTGCAGCCGATTCCTCAATGCGATCCAGTAGCTGATGCAGCTTTAAGGCATGGTTGAAATCAGGAGCGAGACGGGTATCCGTCAAAATATCCTCGGCAAAAACATAATGAGCCTTGGCTACATTCAGGGTTACCCCTTCTTTTGGGAAATCCAGGCCGCTATCAGGCTCAGCAGTTATACTTATTTGTTCAAAAGCCCCATTAGGACCATGACTCTGCGTACTACTTGAATCATACACAAGTTTTTCAAGCGTTAGATTCCCAAATTGAACATGCCCAAGCGAAGGATTCTGTGTCAAACGCAAAATGCCCTTTTTCCCCTGAATCTCTATCTCAAACTTAGGATTCACTCCACCTTGAATGTGAACGGATACCGGTGCTCCTTTTTCCAATAGTCCGTGAATCAGAATCTGATCGGCTGTATCCTTGGAAATGATTTCACCCGTTTCCTGAATAATGGCTTCGTTATAGCGGGATGATGTGATGGCCGATAGCTCGCGGAATTTGCCAACGATGTATTGCAGCGCATCCAGGGAATGCCCGCCATTAATCGTGAGCAGATTAGCCCCGTTGGCTCTTTTCAACAAATAAGCAGTGTCCTGATTGACTTGTCCTCCTTTGCCGGGAGTAGCTACTTGCATATGACAGGATATAATTTCACCAATCTCTCCGCCCTCCACGAGCTTTTTCATCGTTTGCACTTCAAGATCCTGCCGTGCCTGCAAGCCGACGGTATGATGAATGCCTGCCAGTTCCGCCGCCTTGGCCATTTCAGCAGCTTCCGCAGTGTTTGCCCCCAAGGGCCATTCACAAAAAATATGCTTTCTCTCTTGAATTGCCGCCATCACCGCCTCGTAATGATGGGGAACTTTTATGCTCACCACGACCATGTCCACATCCTCGGAAGCTGCGAGTTTTTTGGCATCATCAAAAGCCAGTGCCGCGCCTACTTCTTCTGCGCTTTGTCGCGCACTCTCCATACGAGAGGTACCGACGGCAGTGATATCCAGGTTCGAGTGCTTGAGCAAAGCCGGAATATGCGTTTGACTGGCCCATTTATTATTCATTGAACCTCCTACGATACCTGCACGAATCTTCTTTTTGACCATGTTGCCATACCTCCTGATTTTTTAATTGAGGGTGGAAAATAATGTACAAGGCCAATATAATACACTTAACTCATAAATAATAATGCTTGTTTGTGATATAGGTATCATTTTATTTGATGGGAGGTAAAGGGATGGATATTGAAAATATGCAGGCATTTGTTTCGGTGGCGGAGCTGAGAAGCCTGACAGAGGCAGCCCAAAAGTTGAATCACCTGCAATCGAATATGACGGCCAAAATAAAGAAGCTGGAGGCCCATTACGGCACAGCGTTATTTTATCGAAAGCCCCGTGGTATGGAACTCACACCCGCTGGAGAAACCTTGTATGCTCAGTTCAAGCAAATGTTGTTGCTATGGCAAGACACGGAGATGAAAATGAGACCGCAGGAGGAAAAGCTGCGCATCGGTACGATGCAGTCCATCGTGGCCGGCGAAACAACGAGGGCACTCACGAAGGTATATGAGCTGTATCCGCAGGCTTCAGTTACATTAAAAACCGGAACCACTACGGAAATGGAGCGATTGATCCTCGACGGCGAACTCGATATTGCTTTTGTTACAGGGTATCCCACCAACCCGTATATTCATTATCAAAAAATATGCCGTGAAGAACTGGTGCTGGTGGGGAAAGGCATACATGAAGGCTCGGATCTCAAACAGGTACTGCAAGGAGCGTCTATAATCATATTGTCGGATGGCTGTCTGTACCTCACGTATTTAGAGAAGATGTATCAGGACATGCAATTGACCCATGGCGAGGTAGTGGAGGTCGGTGTGTTTGATACGATGGTACAATTTTCCTTGATGGGAATGGGAATCACCCTCATGTCCAAAAAGCTGGCGCGGCAATTTAAAGTAACATCCTATTTGCCCGCTCCCCCAACCTTCGGTTACATGGATACATATTTAATAACCCGGCCAAATCACGAAATGACAGCGATTGAACATAAATTTATCGAAATCAACAATACGATCTAATAGATAGGAGAGACATTGGATGACAATCAATCAAGGCAAAATGGTGTTCCTGACGGCCTGCGCCCGAATCAGGCAGGCCACGAGCGGATGGCGGCCCGCATTATCGGATTTATGAATACACTGTAATGTATGGACCATTTCATCGTTTTATCGTATGACCCTGCTAACTACAAATTCTAGAATGCTCAGGCTATTCGTTTAGCGTGAGCATTTTTTTGTGATTGTAGGATTTGTATATACAGACTTGTCTCAGGACTTGTTTATTTTTAGTGGGAGTGTATAATACTTGATATATCAATTGATGCGTCAAGTATTAGGAGGAGGGTTTGTCATCGAACATTGCTCTGAAAAAAGCCAGTTGTTTTATCGTATGCATCTTTTGTGTAAAGAAATGAATAACGCTTTTGAAGCACAGTTAAAAACCAGCTTTACCAAGGTCGAAATTTTGTATCACATTGATCATCGTCAGGAACTTAGTCAGCTGGAGCTCCAACATCTGCTCGTTCTGGATGGTGCAGCAGTGACTCGACATCTGAGAAGGCTGGAAGAGGAAGGTCTGATTTTACGTAGTAAAAAAGAGCAGGATAAGCGTGTGACCTATATACGTTTGACCGACGAATTAGGGGTTCAAGAGCTGCAAGTTTTGTCAGAGCAAAGACAAGCCTTTCAGGAAAAGCTTTTATGTAAGTTTACAGATGAGGAAATTGTGGCTTTGACAGATGTGCTACAACGTATGTCTAGCAATGTGAAGAATATGTAAAATATGCGAGGGGGAAATGAATATGAAAGCCATCGTTATAGATCAGTATGGAAGCAAGGATGAATTGAGAGAAAGAGAAGTACCTACTCCTACACCACAGGCTCATCAAGTTGTAGTCAAAGTGGCGGCTACCTCCATCAATCCAATTGACTGGAAGCTGCGTGAAGGTTACTTAAAACAAATGATGGATTGGGAGTTTCCGATTATTTTAGGCTGGGATGTAGCCGGCACTATTTCGGAAATAGGCAGCGAGGTCACCGATTGGAAAGTGGGAGATGAAGTGTTCGCACGCCCGGACACCACCCGATTCGGTACTTATGCCGAGTATACCTTGGTGGATGACCACCTGTTGGCACGTAAACCTGCCTCAATTTCTTGGGAGGAAGCTGCATCTGTACCTTTGGCAGGGTTGACTGCTTGGCAGGCGCTCTTTACACATGGTCAACTGACCAAAGGGGAAAAAGTATTAATCCACGCAGGTGCAGGTGGCGTAGGCATGTTTGCTATCCAGTTTGCCAAACAAGCCGGAGCCTATGTCATTACTACAGCCAGTGAGCGTAATCATGAATTGCTCGCTTCATTGGGAGCCGACCAAATCATTGACTATCGTACAACTCGTTTTGAGGAAGTTTTATCTGATGTGGACGTAGTGTTCGATACGATGGGCGGGGATGTTCAGAAGAACAGCTTTAAGGTAATGAAAAGAGATACCGGCCGGATCCTATCCATTGTAAGCAATTTTGACGAAGAGCTGGTGAAGGAGTACAACGTAACGGCCAAAAATATATGGCTGGAGCCCAACGGACAGCAACTACAGGAAATTGCCGATTTGTTAGAGCAAAAGAAAGTAAGATCGGTAGTAGGAGCTACGTTTCCTTTTTCACAAAAAGGTTTATATGACGCACACGCTTTAAGCGAAACCCACCACGCTGTCGGTAAAATTGCAATAACCTTCTCATAAGGACGCATACACATATACAGCATGAAAGGAATTGCACACGATGAAGGTTTTAGAAGATTATTTTCACTACTATGATTTAGCAAAAGATGACGAGAAGAGTAGAGAACGATTAATTAGCCTTTTTTCTGAGAAGATTGAGTTTGTATTAAATGGTGATCGTAAACAAGGTATGAACAGTTGGAAAAGCTTTTTGAATATGTTCTTTGAGGGATCGCTCGAAATCAAGCATATGTATGAAGGTTGGAAACCCGTACCCAAAGAACCTGATACCTATCAAACCAAGTGGGCAGTGTGTGGTAAAAAAGCAACAGGCGAGGTTTATACACTTACTGGAGTGGACAAGGCCAGGCTGGATGCGGAAGGTAAGATCGTTTATCTGGAAAATATACCTGACACAGCAAATGCCTTTGATAAGTATAAAAATATCTGATTCCTCTAAATGATAACCCGTCAGCTGTATAATAGCTTGCGGGTTTTCTGTTTTCCGAACAATACATATGTGTTCAATTTGTAACATTCGCTTTTTCTGTTGACAAGCAGTAGGTGAGAGCCTAAAATAACGAATGTAATAATATAGCGCATATGAATGCGAATATTACTTCAAACGAACGACAACAATACGAGTATGCTTTGCGTAGGAGGAATTACGACTCATGGAGCGTTTCTTTAAATTAAAGGAACATGGCACGAACGTCCGCACAGAGATTATTGCGGGGATTACTACTTTTATGACCATGGCTTATATTCTGGTGGTCAACAATACCTTTTTAGGTCCGACTGGAGCAGGTATGCCCAGTGAAGCTGTCTTTTTTGCGACGGCGGTAGGTGCAGGTTTGGTTACCATACTAATGGGATTATTCGTTAATGTGCCGATCGGGATGGCGCCGGGTATGGGATTGAATGCTTATTTTATGACTGTAGTCCTGAGTTCCAATGGCATGATTACTTGGCAAGCGGCACTTGGCGCTGTATTTATATCCGGTATCGTCTTTCTGATTTTAACCGTGACACGAGTAAGACAGATGCTGCTTGTTGCGGTTCCGGAAAATTTAAAGACAGCCATTACAGTGGGTATCGGCTTGTTTATTACGATTGTCGGCTTCAAGCTTTGTAATCTGGTTATGGTGAGTATCGTTCCAGGGACAGATGTTGGTCAACCAGTTCCGGGTCATGCTTTTAATTTGATTTTGGGAAGTCTGGTACATCAAAAGGATGCATTGCTGGCCCTAATCGGATTGCTTATTATAGCAGCACTGATGGTCGTTCGGGTCAAAGGTGCATTGCTGATTGGGATCGTAGCTACTACATTAATTGGTATTCCGATGGGAGTAACGAATCTGAGTAGCTTGACAACAGGCAACTGGATTCCTGATTTCAGTAATTTGGCTGTAGGCCAGTTAGACTTGAAAGCAGCTTTGCATATTGGTCTGTTTGATATCATTTTCATTTTCACATTTGTAGAGTTGTTTGATACGTTCGGCACCTTGGTAGGTACGGCTACACGCGCGGGCATAATGAAGGATAAGAAAAAAGGCGAGAAAATTATCGGTAAAGCGATGCTGGTGGATGCTGTTGGGGTAAGTACCGGTGCAGTATTGGGTACAAGTACGATTACAGCATTCGTAGAAAGCTCCGCAGGGGTAGAAGAAGGCGGACGTACCGGACTGACTGCTGTAACGACAGGTGTTCTGTTCTTGTTGGCCCTGTTTATTGCACCGTTGGCTCTGGTTGTGCCTTCTGCTGCTACTGCTCCAGCTCTGATTATCGTTGGGGTCCTAATGATGAGTCAGGTTCGGAACATCGACTGGGATAACTTCCTGTTGGCTTTTCCTGCATTTTTGACCATCGTGCTGATGCCTTTTACAGGTGGAATCGCGAATGGTATCTCTGCTGGTATTCTGTCTTACGTTGTGTTGGCTGTGTTCAGTAATCTGTTTACCAGCAATAAAGTTAAAATTCACTGGCTCATGTGGGTGCTTGCTATTATTGTAGTGATCCGCTTTGCCTTTATGGGCTCTGAGTAATCAGTAGATATAGAATACAGAACCTCTTTCCTGTAATGCTTAAGGGAGGAGGTTCTTTTTTTGTAGTTAGGGCGGGTAGTTACAAAGGGACTATTATATAGAAGGAAAACAAATAATAAATATAGCATTGTGAAATCTTATCTAATAAATGCTTGCAAAAAGGATATGCATATGGTATATTCTAATTCCGGCCAAGAAATACAATATTGCGAGCGAGTGTTACAAAAAAAGATTTCAAAAAATTGCTTGCAAAGTTGGTTCGGACATGATATGATATAAGAGTTGATGAAGTGAAAAAATGAATCAACGAAAAACGAATGTTTGATCTTTGAAAACTGAACAACGAGTGAGTACGGATTTTGTTTACAAAATCCAACGCTGAAATTTTGGTACATGCCTCAGGCTGTAT